>JAYQML010000007.1:0-357431 GCA_038143735.1 Flavobacteriaceae bacterium | reverse complement strand
CCTCAATGAAGGTGAAGTTCGCGTTTGCTTTAAATCCATTTATATTATGTGCATGCCCCGTAGCAAAATTGTCTAAACCAATGACTGTATAGCCTTTTTCGAGCATATACTCGCAGAGGTTTGCGCCTATAAAGCCAGCGGCTCCGGTGATTAAGATTTTCATACTTCTTTCTTTTTTACTACTACTAAGGTATTGTTATCAAAATCTTCTAGTGCAAGAACATCAAAATACTTTTTTGTAAAAAGTTTCTTAATTCGTTTACGACTGGTAAAGGGGTGGCCAATTTTTATCCCAAATTTATC
Organism: Flavobacteriaceae bacterium; assembly: GCA_038143735.1. Classification (GTDB taxonomy): domain Bacteria; phylum Bacteroidota; class Bacteroidia; order Flavobacteriales; family Flavobacteriaceae; genus Arcticimaribacter. The sequence goes on along the minus strand of JAYQML010000007.1, from coordinate 357,128 downwards.
ATTTAATAAAAATTGATATTTCAAAAGCAATTGGCTTTTAGATAATTTTTTATTGAATACATTTTCATTGCCTAAAACACCAAAATAAATTCCATTGGGATGCAATCCTTGAGCTATCTTTTTACAAACTTTCGATCATCCATACAGTAATTGAAGCAAACATTGTTGAATATTAGATCATATTGCCCTTGAAAGTGATCTAAATAATCTAACGTAGCGGTAAATTTTAAATCTGGGAATTTTTCTTTAAATAACTGAAGATATCCTTTCGAAATATCATGATAATGCGTTTCTGCTCCTTGCTCGACAAAGTATTTAGTGTATTGTCCAGGACCAGCGCCTAAGTCAAGTACTTTGGATTTTGATAAATCAATGTATTGTACCAACCGTTTTATGGTCTTTTGATTAAATCGTTGTCCGTTATAAGCCTGCTCAAAATATTTTTTTACATAATCTGAAGGTACTGGATCAAAGCCTTTTTTAGGGTCTTGAAATTTTGAGATTAATGCGTTAATCATGATAGGAGTTGACGTTTAATTTGTAGTAAATACCGAAGTAATATCCCTACTAGTTGGTCTAGTAAAAGTAAGAAATATTGGTTTTTCTTAAGTGTATATTGAGAAAGTTGATGGGGTGAAATATACTGTTTATGGTTTTTTTTAAGATGTTTTTCAATTCGCTCAAAATCATTCTCTCCCATGCTGTCGGTATGGAGACAAATGGTGTAGACGCCAAATCCCAGATGAAAAGGTGAGGCAAATAATTGGGGAATAAATAGAAGTTCTTTTTTTATTTTGGCCAAAGGCCAAAGCCATCTGTAATCGCGTAACCGTACTCTTTTACGACAGTAAGGGTAGTTTGGTCAAAAGAATGTGAGGGTGCCATAAAAAGGATTGGAGAAAGCCCTTTTGTAAAAGTATCTTCTTCCCTGCTTCCATTTTCTCTTTTTGAATGGTGTAAGGGTGTCCTGCAAATTCAGACTGAAGATTTAAATTTAATATTCCTCCATTTTGTGTGTCATATACATGCTGATAGCCGTGCTGGGCAATCCAAAAGCCTTTTGTTTTCAAGCTCCTTTATTTTTTTCCAAAAATCAGGATCTGCTTTTGATTTATACAAGCCTTTATCTTTATTTTCTGGGATAACACCTAAAATTCCTTGAATTGAATAATTAGACAAAATATTAATCATACGATTAAAATTATCATGATTCATTCTTGGATGAATGTCGTCAAAACGGAGTAAGAATTTAGACATTTTTTTCTTTATTTAAGGGTAGGCATGTAAGCTTCTATTCCATTCGAAAATGCATTAACGTTTTCTTTCGAAACTATATTATAATAATCAATTTCTACACCCCAAGGATAATAATCAAATGTATTTGCGTAAATCAAGGAAAGTGCATGAAGTATTTCTTCTTTTGTTATTTGTTTTTGCATGTATTCCTTAATGGAAATATTCAAGGTTGCATAGTTTATTTCTTTGGTGTTGATAAACGAGGCGAAGAACGTATTGGCTAATGAAAAGGAAGGACGCCCCAGTAAAAAAGCTTCGAACGCAGCTGTCCCTGTTATGCTTATTACAAGATTTGCTTGTTGAATGATTTTAAAACTGCTAACTGCTGGAGAAAGCAATCTTGTCCCAGCCATTTTTTGGATCTGTTTATAGAAACCAATAGGTCTTTTTCCTATCATTGAAGGGTGCTCTTTTACCAATAATTGGTAGTCAGCAGGTAGGTTTAATCGAATAAGGTCTATGGCACGTAATTGATCTTTAAAAAAAGGGGCAGGTATTGAAATTGAAGCTTCTGGATAAACGTGCAATGGGAAATAAATATATTTTTTGGGTAAGGATTCTTCTGTTATATCGGCAAAATATTTTTTGGCTTCTCTTTTATTGAATTTTGATTTCAGCTTTTTATAAAGTGGAATATTTTCTTTTACAGAATAGACAAAATCTGGCCATTCAAAATCCTCACCTTGAATCAAGCTGCGTTTAAAAAAGTTCAGCGTTCTTCTCACCAAATTTTTCTTGTGTTCTTTTGGCATTGGACGAATAACTTCAAGCGGATATATAAATCCTTTGGCCGATAGATAATGATCTAAAAATGTACTTGCTTTTTTATTATCTTCTTCACTTGGGGTTTTTACAAGGGGCAGTATTTCTTGCTCTGTGTGGGTCAAAAAACTTCGTTTACCCAATCGAGCATAGTGTGGACAAATAGTAGGAATTTTTAGTGCTTTGGCGCATTGTACGATTAATGCCCCTTCCATACACTGTATTTTTTGATTGAACAAAACAGCCTTAACATTATGCTCTTCTAAGGTTTTTGTAACCAAATGATGCATTTGAGCATAAATTTTCTCCTGATTTTTAGCCTTTAGATTTAGTATCGTATAGCGCTTCATGGCAAGTATGAAGTTGTCACTATTATATACATCTATATCTTGAAGTTGATGTTTATAATCTGCTAGATATATTACTTCCCATTTCTTCTTTAAATAAAAGTCTTCGTGCGTTCTATTATCCGTAATTATAATAAAATCATGATCTGGAAAACTGCTGTAAAAATTTTTATTTTGAAGGAGTCTTTCAACGAATAAATGACCAAAGCCGTAAGTATAAAAGGCTATTTTTTTCATGACAGTGTGATGATATTATTACAGAAATCTAAATTTTCTCTTTTGTGGGAAATCATGATGATGGTTTTTGTTTTTGATAACTGCTTAATTGTTTTTAAAACCTCTTCTTCGGTTGAACCATCCAAAGCACTGGTGGCTTCATCAAAAATTAGAATTTCAGGATTGTGGTATAGTGCCCTTGCGATACCAATACGTTGTACTTGACCACCAGAAAGGTCTAATCCTCTTTCACCTACCGGACGGTATAATTCTTCTGGCTGTTGTATAAAATTGTCTAATTGTGCATCGCGTATCACTTCCTTTACTCTTGTATTGTCAATTTTTTCTTCATCCAATCCAAATGCAATATTCTCGCGTAATGTAGTTTCTAATAAATAAATGCTTTGGGGTACATAGCCTATCATAGACTGCCACTGCTTTAGGTTTTGTGAAATACTTTGACCATCCGTTGTGATCGCCCCTGCTTGAGGATTAAGCAAGCCTAATAGCAGGTTTATCAGTGTACTTTTTCCTTTTCCACTTTCTCCGACTATTCCCAAACTTGTATTTTTTGTCAATTGAAAACTAAAATTTTCAAAAACATAGTTTGTCCCGGTCTGGTACTTAAAATCAATATTTTCAAAAGCAATCTTTTGGGTAAATGTTATGGGTTTTTGTTCTTCTTCAGAAAATGTATTTCTTTTTGGCGTTAACGTTTCAATATGTCGCAATGATGGAAGGCTATACTTAATGGATTGATAGGCGGCTGCCAGTTTGTTAAACGAGGGAATAATCTTCATTAAACTCGCCGCAAAAACCCCAAAGTAAGAATCAAATCTCCAGAGGCGTTTCCATACGTATTGACATAAAAAATAATAACCCATAGAAAAAGGTAAACTAAAAATTCAAAGTAAAATTTAGGGAACTGATTGAATGCATTTTGATACGTACCCACCCGTTCTGAGATGGAATTTTCCTGTTCAAATTTTTGTTGAAAAAAAGAATGCTTTCGCAAAAGGGTAATATCTACTATAGCCCCTAAACTTTCTTGTATAATTTTTAATCTTTCTTGGTTGGTTTTCAATTTCACTTTTCCCCACTTCATGTAACGCTTCCCAATAGAAAAGTTGTAAAAAACAATCGCTACGCTAAATAAAAGTAAACTTAGAAAAGTGATTTGTGGATTGAATAGAAACAAGAAAATTAGAATGGTTGAAAGCACAATAAAATCTGAAACAATACCCATGAAGGGTAAAATAAAATATCGATTAATATTGAAAGAAACGTTTAATATTTCATTTTGGCTTTCGGCTGTATTTTTTCGTTTTTGAGCTTCAAAATCTTGTTGCATATCCCTAGCGAGTAGGGTTTGTGACAACCTACTCTCTAAACGGTAGGATAATGCATTCTGAAAGTACAAGCTCATAAATTGAATGCTATTTTTTAAAGTATTGACGAGTAATATTATAGAAAGCAATTCGAGTAGCGTTCTTTCCGTTATCAAGTTTAAATAGGGTGGCCCAAGAGGTAGGCTAGCGCTTGTTGCTGTCATTTTATTCAAAAAGGGAATAATTAATGAAAGGTTTAGGAACTCTAAGCCGCTTCCCAAAAATCAATAGAATTATAATCATTACTATTTTTTGGATAGCTTTTCTTCAGGGTATAGTTGGAGTATTGTATTAAAGTATGATATTATTTGCTTCATTTAGTCCAGCATAAATTTCTTTAAAGGTGTTCCTTTTTCTACCTTTTGATTGAAGGTTTTCCCAGTATTTCAGCAAAATGTTTTGGGTGCATTCCAAAACCAGGTCGTATAGAACGAACATTCAACTCTGTGATTGCTTCCCCTTTTTTAACATCTTCTACTACATACAGTGACCTGCTGAAATCTCTGGCTTTTTTTTTGTTTACTGGTCAATGTATAGTTTACCTCACCAATAGCCAATTCTGCCTGGCGTACAGCATCAACCATGTGCTTAAATTCCTTCTCTGTTAGTGAAAAACTGGCATCTGGGCCGCCAATTTTTTTTATCTAATATTAAATGTTTTTCTATGACTTTTGCCCCCTGTGTCACAGCTACAATTGGAGCTACATGCCCTAAAGTATGATCAGACAAACCAGGGACTACACCATATCGTTCTTTAAAGTCATGAATCATTCTTAGGTTTGCTTCGTTCATTGGTGCTGGGTAACTGGAAGTACATTTTAGAAGGGCTATTTCATTTACCCCTTGTGATCTTATTGTTTGTAATGCCAATGTTATATCTTCTAGGGGTGGCTATTCCTGTAGACATTATTACAGGTTTCCTTTTGAGGCGATATACTCTATTAAAGGAATGTCTGTAATTTCAAATGAGGCAATCTTGTATATAGGATTATCAAGTGTTTCTAAAAAATCTACCGCAGTCGGATCAAATGGAGAAGAAAAACAGATAAGGTCGTTTATCCTTGCTTCTTCAAATAAACGTTTATGCCATTCCCAGGGGGTATAGGCTTTCTTATACAGTTGATAGTAATTTAACCCATCCCAAATAGAACCGTTTGATATGATAAAATCCTCTTTTTGACTATCTAATGTAAGGGTTTCTGCTGTATAGGTTTGTAATTTTACTGCGTCTGCTCCAGCACGCTTAGCGGCTCTAATCGTTTCTAAGGCAGTATCCATTGAACCATTATGATTGGCTGATAATTCGGCAATTATAAATACCCTATCTGTTTTGAATGTATTCATGCTATTGATTGTTTTGGATAGTGGTATAATTTTATGGTCTCTTCACCTCGTGTATATTCTTGCACTTCACAAAAGCCGTTTTGAAGAAAAATCTTACTCGAAGCTATATTAGTAGAAATTACTTCTGCTTGAAATTTATTTCCTGATTTCTTTCGAAGGATTCCTGCAATCATTTTCTTTCCTATTCCTTTTCCTCTTGAAGAAGGGGCAACATGAAAAGAAATGTTTAATCTATCGTTAATATTGTCTAAACGTAAAAACCCTACGGCGGTGTCCTTTAAAAAAAAAAATTATTTTCCGAATGGTTTAAGATTCTTTCTTTAAACCATTTGCAGTGATCCTCCACTTTATGGGTTTCTTGTTCAATGATTTACTTCGCGTTTGTTGATCGTTTATCCATTCAAAAAGCAATGCACTATCTTCCCAAACAAGCCCTCTGGATCGAAGTTGGTCATGATATTTACTATTGATCTTTACGTTGTATTGTTTTCCATAAATTTCAATTGCTTCAGGTACTATTTTTTCTAAATCGTATTCTGCTTTTTCTAAAACCGCGTAGAGCTTTGGCCGAATATCATAAGAGTAGGTAAATATTTTTTTTAAATCAAGTCGAGAAAAAGCGATTTCTTCGACCAAGTCTAAATAGGTTAACCATAGTTTTTGAAAATCTTTTTTCTCTCTCAGTGTTGATTAAAAAAGATATTTCGGCTTCCTTTGAACCCAATTTATATGAACAAGTCCGCCATAGCCAATGCATTTATTGTTTTCCAAAAAGAAAATAAAAATTGTTTTGGATGTTTTTCTTGAAAAGATGGTTTTACAACGTTTTGATAATAATTTTCTTGATCATAACGGGTTATGGGACTGTCTTGACGTAAGTGATATATTTGTTGGTTTCTCCATTCCATAATCGAAAAAATATCTTGATGTCTTAGAGGCACAAGAGCGTATTCCCCGATGGAGAGTGTATTGGGTTTCAATAATGGATAAACCTTATCAGACAATAGACTTTTTATTTTTTTCAAACAACCAAAAGGTAATATCATCAAAGCCAGCGGCATCATATTCTTCGCCCCACAAAAATCCATAATCAACTAATCGAACATCAAAATGGTCTTTGAAGGTTTTTCCAAAATTGCTTTTAAAAAGTTTATTCGATTCGCCTTGATATTCTATCATTGTAGGGGTTCTGTTAAAATATTCTCCCATAAGAATATACTTATCAGAATAGCTATACATTTTTTCCATATTAGCGAGTAAATCATTGGGGTGTATATGAATCAAAACCCCAATTGTAAATACCAGATTAAAAGATCCTTCTAGATGAGAATCAACAATGGATGTATTGCAATGTTGGTCTAATTCATAGGTGTTCTTTACTTTTTTATACGCAGGTTCGCTAATTTCAATAATTGATTTTTTAGCTTGTGGATATACTGCATTAAGAAAGCCTATATTTCTTCCAATATTTGGGCCACATTCTAAAATAGAGTTGATATTTATATCCTCGCTTACAATTGAGTGAAGCATCTTTCTCCAACCCTTAACCCCCAAATCAAAATTGAATTGTGTGTTTTTTTCTATATAGCTATCAGCATATTTGTCTTTCCAAAAATTTTCTTGTTCGTTCATAAAATTTTAAAAGTTTTCTGTTTGATGTCTAAACGTTCGTCACCTAATTTTTCTGGGGTGTTGTCAGGATTAAAGTATAGGTGCTTGTTTTGATCCGAAAGCGTTCTGTCTTCTACTTGTTTTACACTTGCCTTCGCTGTGAGGTCATTAGAAAGATGGTTTGCCACAGAATCTTTCATTACCCATTTGCCCTCCTTCTTTTCCCAAATATCTGGATCACGCATTGACTCAACTGTAGCATAAAACTCTTCTTCTGTAAGTCCCATAAATTCTAGATAGGGTTTTAATGAGCTGGGAGTATTGGCATCATATCGATTGACCATTGCAATCCCTTCTTCACGTGTCATTCTTCCGTGTCTAATTTCCATTGAAGCATCGTCGGTTGCCCTTCCGTACCCAAATTTCAAAAACTTTAAATAATCATGGATGTCATTGGCATGATCATCAATTTTAGCATATTGAACAAAAGTACGATCACGCTCATAAGAAATTGGCTTAAAATCCCATTTAGACATCATACGTTCTACAGCATCTTTTGCGTTCCAGTCAAAAAAGTTGCTCATGTAAATCCCTCTTACTTCTGTTTTTTCTAAAGCTTCATCAGAAGGGAAAATATATGGATCAAGATCTCTCATTGTAATTTCGCCATTAGATTTTTCAACAACGTCTTCGGGTTCAAAACCACGCATATCGTGTTCTTTTCTATTCCAACGTGTAAATTCTACAAAATCTTCAAGAGAAACAATTCCTGTTAGTTCTGCAAAACCGTGTTCTCCCCAAATGATCAACGGTATATTTTTTCTACAGCAACTTTAAAAGGCAGTGTTCTAATCCCAGCATGATAGTGCCATGTTAAGTCGCCAACGGTTTCTAGCATAAATCGACTAAGCTTTTTTACCGCATGGGGGCTAGCTGTAAATCGTATTAAATCACATCCTGATTTTTCCACTAAATTTTCTAGGTTACGAAGACCAGCATGATGATTAAAAATATGGTTATATGTAACCAGTAATGGATTGAGCCCATAAATTTCTTTAACAACATATACTTGAAAATGACTATCCTTGCCGCCGCTCACCGGAATAATACAGTCGTAATTATTTCCTCTTTCCTTTGCCATGAATTTTGCCTCTTCCATGATCTCACCAAACATAGCTTGACGTTCTTCCCAATTGATTTCTAGGTTTTGTCGTGACTCGTGGTATTTACATCCGCTACAGATACCGTCTTCATCGTCAATAATGATTGTAGGTTTTGCATTTTCAGGATATAAACATCTTGCGCAGTATTTCATAATTTTCGAAAATTTAAATTCTTGTTTAATAATGCTCTTTTAGCTTTTTTTGTACTGTGTTCTGTATAGTGGAAAAATATTGGCCGCCGCAACGGCTGCAGCATCTGTTTCAATACTCCCTGGATCATATGGTTCCACGTCAATACTCCTCCCATTGCGATTACAGGGATATTTACCGCCTCTACCGATTTCTTGATTAACGGGATATTATACCCTTTTCGGTTACCGTCGTGATCCATAGAGTTTAAAAAAGATTTCTCCAACCCCTATTTGTTCTATTTCTTTGACCCATTCTAATACATCTTTGCCCGTAGTGTCTTGTCCTCTATTGATCATTACCTTTTCGTTACCGTCTTCATCTTTTTTAGCATCAATAGATGCTACAATACATTGAGATCCAAACTTGGCAATCAGTTGTTTTATCAATTCAGGATTATGATAAAGTTGGGTATTGACAACCAATTTATCGGCACCACTTTTTAGCAATAGTTTACCATAATTTAGATGATCTATCCAACCTCCAGCCGCTAAAGGAACAAAGCATTCTGTAGAAATTTTTTGAATAATTTTTAGAAACTCTTCTTGACTTTCTTTCGTTTTGGAAACATTCAGAATGACAATTTCATCAATGGCCCAACGATTAAAACTCTCGATAGCATGAATTGCGTCATAATGGATAACATTAGTGTGTTTGAATTTCACACTTTGGACAACACGACCATCACGAACGAGGATTACAGCTATTAATCTTTTTTAACATTCGCTAAAGCTCAATAAAGTTTGAAATTAATTTCAATCCTACTCCTTGACTTTTTTCTGGGTGGAATTGAACACCCATAATATTCTCTTTGGCAACTACGCTGGTAAACGTATTACCATAAGAAGTACTTGCCAGTGCATATTGTGGATCATCACATTTAAAATGATAGCTATGAACAAAGTAGAAATCTGCATCTTGTTCTACGTCCATAGCTAATGGATGCGAATAGTTGAAATGAACATTATTCCAGCCGATATGCGGTATCATATAATGCGAAGGTAAATCGAATTTTATTACCTCCCCTGCAATTAGGTTCAAGCCTTTATGCTCTCCAAACTCATAACTTATAGAAGATAACAATTGCATCCCTAAACATATACCAAGAATATATTTCCCTTTTTTGGCTTCTTCCCTTATCGCATCATTCCATCCTTTTTCATTGATTAATTTCATTGCATCTCCAAAGGCTCCTACGCCAGGTAAAATAAGCTTATCGAATTGATTCGATTCATCGGGCTTATGAACCAAGTCAACATTTATATCGGGAGCATGAAAGAGGATAGCATTTTTTACTGACTGAATGTTCCCTAAACCATAATCTACTATTCCAATTTTCATTTTACTTTTATTTTTCAATAAAATTTCTGCCAATGCAAAATCAAATGCTGTATCTACGTCTATAGAACGTTCTTTAGGCATAACATACGCTAATGTATCTGGCGAAAAGAAATCTTTATGTTCTAAAAAATGTACACGATCTATAATAATCATTGCTCCATTTATACGATAGGTTGGAGACAATTCTTGTGTTCTTTTTTTTATTTTCTGAGGAAAAATAGGCGCAATACATTCATTTTTTATTTCCAATGATCTATAAGCATTGTGGTCTGTTTCTGTAACTGACAAAAGCGTACTATTTTCTAATGACTCAAACTCTTTAACTGCTTTTTGAATGTCTTCGCTTGTTAGTAGTGGGGAGGTGGGTAAAAGAATAACTATCGTATACCACTCTTCTGTAAAGCTATTTCGATTTAAAAAATCGAATAAAACATCTTTTATCCCATAAGGGTCTTTGGAGAGTGCTGCAGGACGCAATTCATTTGCATTAATCCCTAATGATAAAGCTGTTTTTTGGATTTCTTGACTTTCAGTAGATAAATATATTTCCGCACCAAAGAGTTGAGCTTCTTTTGCCGCCTCAATGACATACTGAACCATGGGCTTCCCCAATAAATTCTTGTTATTCTTCCCAGGTAATCGGGTAGAACTTCCTTTAGCAGGAATAAAACAAGCGATTTTTTTTCTTCATCTTTATTTTACTAAAGGTTCGTTTACATCTATATCTTTAGATAAAGGCAGACCGATAAGTTGAAAAAAAACAGATTCCGATATTCCATGACCTGGCCGGCGAAATTCAAAATCTTGTTCTCTTATGAGTTCACCTTTTTTTAATGGACGAATAGCATACGGAGATCGTCTTGTGTTTTTTCGTTTTGTTCTTACTTCTTTGGGCAGTAATCGTCTTTACTTCCAAGGGCTATTTCTAAGTCTCGTATAGTCTTTACAAAAGCATAAATCTCTTTTCCTTCAAGAGAATACGAATGTTCACAGCTTTTGGTATATCGGTCTAGTGTAATTGTTTTTCTACCATCCCAGCCCCTAAAGCTACTGCAGCTATATCCATATCTGCTCCAGGGCTGTGATCTGAAAATGCAATGATATAATTAGGAAACATTTCTTTTTAAAGTGGTAATCATGCTTAAATGAATGGAGGATAAATGAGCCGGATAGCCTGAGGGACAATGATGGATGATGATGTTTTCATTTCCCTCTTCTTCAATGGCTACTACTGCTTTTTCAATCTCCCAAATATCGGAACTACCTGTATCCAATTGAATATTTACTTGTTTTCTGGCAACATAACGGATGAAATCCAATTGACTTATGTCGGAAGAATTGATTTTTATACTATCAATCTTCAATTCATCTACCAAAAAATCTACTTCATCTTTATAACATGCCGTTGTAAACATGTGTATCCCTTTTTCATCACAATACAACTTTAGCGATCTCCATTCATTCTTTGATAAATGCCTTCGCTGAAGAATATCATACAAGGGTTCTTTTGTTTTTACATAGATTTCTTCATTCTCTTCATTTTTTGATAAATAAGCGTACTCAAAACCAATTGTTTTGTCGGCCATTAGTCGGTCAGCATCTATTGTTTGAAACTTAATAGAGTCTGCTTTTGCACTTACAGCAAGATCAACTAGTTTTTTAGCACTTTCTAGACCTGTATGTGTAGGGCCGGCCTCTAACACAATGTGAGTTTTATTGTAATCTAAAGAGATTTGATTTAATTTAACTTTCATGATATCAAGGTTTGAAATGATCGAATTGTCTCAATTATAAAAGCCTGTTCTTGAGGCTTTAGATTGGGGTATAAAGGCAGCGTAAGGCATTTCTGATAATATGATTCCACAATAGGAAAATCTCCCTTTTGCCATCCCATTTTTTGATAATAAGGTTGTGTATGAATGGGTATATAATGTATTTGCGCGAAAATATTATGTTTTTTTAGATAATCATATAATCCCTTTCTATGGTCAACCTTAATCACATAGAGGTGATAGGCATGACCGTCCTGAAATGGAAAAAGTTCTATTCCTTCTATTTGATTTAAACCAGCTTCATAGTTTTTTGCCAAAGACCTTCTTTTTCTATATTTTGTCGCGCTCTGTTCAACTGAGAAATACCTAAAGCACAAGAAATATCCGTAAGGCGATAATTGTACCCCAGCGTATGCATTTCATAATACCAACCCCCTTCATTTTTTTGTAACTCTTTTGCCTCTTTTGTTATCCCATGACTCCTCAGCTGTAAAAGCTTTCTGTAGGTGTTTTCGTTATTTGTTGTAATCATCCCTCCTTCCCCACAAGCAATATGCTTTACTGGATGAAATGAAAAAATTGCACAATCAGCATAAGCACAATCCCCCGCCTTTTGTTTCTTTCCTTCATCATTGAAATAATATCCTCCTGGAGCATGACAAGCATCTTCCAACACCCATAACCCATGCTGCTCCGCGAGGACTTAAATCCATCCATAGCAACGGGTAATCCTGCAAAATCAACGGGAATAATTCCCGCATAGGTGCCAGGTTCAGCATATGCAATTTTATCTTGAACTTTAGATAAATCAAGTTGTAAGGTGTCGGGGTTTATATCACAGAAATCTACAACTCCTCCAGCATATAAAATGGCATTTGAAGTAGCCACAAATGTTAAAGGGGAGGTGATTACCTTTTGCCCTTTTTTATTCCTAAAGCCAAAATACTTAAATGAAGGGCGGCTGTTCCATTAGATACTGCCACAGCATATTTACTTCCAATATATGATTTGAATTTTTCTTCAAAATCAGAAATTTTAGGACCTTGAGTAAGAAAGTCTCCTTTTAGAACGTCCACAACAGCAGAAATATCCTCTTCAAGGATTTCTTGCTTACCATAAGGTATATTTCCAAAGCTCATGTTATCCTACATATTTTTTTATCAAAACCCTTAGATCATCAACCGAGAGAAAATCTGGATTATTCCCTGAATCATAATGAAATCCCTCTTTTACTCTTTTCGCTTTTTTCTTTTCTACATATTCTTCTAGATCCCAGATAGGTAACTGGGGAGAATGGCGTAATATTTTCCTAAATCATAAGTGGTAAATGAATCTGATGGGGTAATCATTTCTTCGTGAATCTTTTCTCCAGGACGAATTCCAATGGTTTCCAAAGTACAGTCGGGTGCTATAGCTTCTGCTAAATCTAAAATGCGATAGGAGGGGATTTTTGGAACAAATATCTCACCTCCCCAAGCATGTTCTAGCGCATGCAATACCATATCTACACCTTCAGACAATGAGATATTGAAACGTGTCATTTTAGGATGTGTAATTGGTAATACGCCTTTATGCATTTGTTTCTTAAAAAAAGGGATTACAGAACCATTAGACCCCATAACGTTTCCATAACGTACTACTGAAAAATTTATGGTTTTCCTTCCGCGTATGTTATTTGCAGCAATAAAAAGTTTGTCTGATGTAAGTTTTGTTGCTCCATATAAATTAATAGGAGCTGCAGCTTTATCTGTTGAAAGAGCAACAACTTTTTCCACTTCAGTTTCTAGTGCAGCATTAATTAAATTCTCTGCACCTAACACATTAGTCTTAATACACTCCATGGGATTATACTCTGCAATTGGAACATGTTTCATAGCAGCAGTGTGTATTACATAGTCAATATTTCGCAAAGCTCTTTTTACTCGTTTAAAGTCTCTGATATCGCCAATGAAATATCTTAATTGAGGATATTGTGCTTGTGAGAACTTTTGTGCCATTTGGAACTGTTTTTGTTCGTCACGTGAAAAAATAACTATTCTTTTTACATTCTGATAATTGGAAAGGATTCTTTCAACTAATTTTTGACCTAGCGAACCTGTCCCTCCTGTTATTAATATTTGCTTTCCGTTTAACACTTGTACTATAATTTTAATATTTTGAATTTACCTGGATAAATTGCTTTAAACTCGTCCCATTCGGTAATTACAGCTACTGCATCTACACCTTCAACTGCTGTTGTAAGGGAATCTTTTACAATTAGGCTATCTTTTTTATGATTAGAAACGACTAGTTCAACATCGGAGTATATTTGCTCTTTTTTCACCATAGGATCATAAACTCGAATCTTAGCACCAGCATTTAAAAGGTATTTACTTACATAAATCGACGGTGACTCTCTACTATCGTTGGTATTTGCTTTAAATGCCCACCCTAAAACACCAATCGTTTTCCCATTAAGATCTCCCCCAAAATTATCAATGATTTTTTGAGCAAAACGATTTTTTTGATAGTCGTTGATTTTTACGACTTGATGCCAGTATTCGGCCACTTCTTCTAAACCGTAATGTTTGCATAAATAAACCAGATTAAGGATATCTTTCTGAAAACAACTCCCGCCAAAACCTACCGAAGCTTTTAGAAAATATGGACCTATTCGATGATCCATACCAATCGCTTTGGATAATTCGTCAATATCGGCTCCTGTTTTTTCACACAATGCAGATAAGCTATTTATTGAGGATATTCGCTGGGCTAACATAGCATTGGAAGCCAGTTTAGCTAACTCTGAAGACCAAACATTCGTGGTCAATATTTTTTCTTTGGGTATCCAATTAGCATAAATCGATACTAGCGTCGCTATTGCTTCTTGGCCCGAGGAAGTATCGTCACCTCCGACAAGAACACGATCCGACTTAAAAAGGTCTTGTATGGCCGTTCCTTCCGCCAAAAACTCTGGATTTGACAACACCTCAAAATTGACGCCATTTGTATTGGACGATAACACTTCCTTAATTTTTTCTGCTGTTCGAACAGGAAGGGTCGATTTTTCAATGACTATCTTATCTGAAGTAGAAACTTCGGCAATTTGCTTGGCACATGCTTCAACATAGGTTAAGTCTGCGGCCATACCGGCTCCTTCTCCTGTTGTTTTTGTGGGTGTATTCACCGCCATAAAGATCATCTGTGCTTCCTCAATGGCTTTGTCAATAGCGGTAGAAAAAAACAAATTCCGCCCGCGAGCCGCTGCCACGACTTCTTTTAGTCCGGGTTCATAAATGGGTAGCTGGTCAAGATCAGTGTTGTTCCAAGAAGCTATTCTTGCTGGGTTAATGTCAACAACGGTTACTTTAATGTCTGGACACTTAAGTGCGATAACCGCCATGGTTGGTCCGCCAACATATCCTGCCCCAATACAACAAATGTTAGTTACTTTCATAGAGTAGAATACTAGTTTGCTTTGGGTTGGGCTTGGTCGCTAAATAAAAATTGAGTTTTCGACCTATCAAGCCTTCTATTTTTTCTTCCAACGCCGCTATATATTCGGTGTTGAGTTGGTTTCCTATCAGCACTACATCTATTGTTCCAGCATCTATGCCCTGGGCATAATCACCAACTAAAAGAATTTTCTGGACTGGACCCATGCGTTCTAACACACGTTCAACAATTTCTTCTAAGCCAAGATGCTTAAACACCACCTTTTGCAACACATCAAATAAAGGGTGTTGGGTATTGGCCTTGTAGGAGACTTTATTATTGTCTTTAAATTTTTCGAGATAACCCGCCTCGGAGAGGTGGTTGAGTTCTTTACGAATCGCATTCGTGGATTCATTAAACTCTGTAGCTAATCCATTTAGATACCCTCGATTCGCCTGGCTGATAAAGAATTTTATCAGCAGGCGTAAACGGGTTTTCGA
Source organism: Flavobacteriaceae bacterium (assembly GCA_038143735.1). Classification (GTDB taxonomy): domain Bacteria; phylum Bacteroidota; class Bacteroidia; order Flavobacteriales; family Flavobacteriaceae; genus Arcticimaribacter. The sequence goes on along the minus strand of JAYQML010000007.1, from coordinate 341,785 downwards.
GGTAATCAGTTGATTTAGCACTATTAATTAATCTTATCTAGTACCAAAAGTACTTAAAAAATTTAAAAACAAGTACTTTTTTTACTTAATTCGTTTTTCCTAAGCAATATTTTTGGAATTCTTGCTGATACATTCGTTTGGGGAATTGATTTTTCAACTTCATGAAGACTGCACAGGCCTCTGGTGCACGTCCAGATTGATACAAGGAAAGCGCCTTAAAGCGAAGGGCGCGTTCAATTAGGGTCTGGTTTCTTGCATTAATGGTCAAATCGAAATAACGTATCGCTTCGTTAAATAGCTGTTGCTCATAAAATGCCAAGCCGGTATTCATACTATAGGAGTATTGTAAAGGATCCAATTCAAAGGCTTCTTTAAAAAGGGCAGAAGCCTCTGCGTAAGCACCTTTTTTGTAGAGTTCACTTGCGTTGTTGTATTTTTTTTCAGCTTCAACTATGCGTGGCTGACCATAGGTTAAAATTCGATATAACAGAAAGATGGTCTCATCTTCAGGAAACAAATTATACGCTTTGGCGGCCTGCTCCATCGCGAAAGGATCTCCTAACGAGCGTGTCTGAGCTAGGGAACGGATATATATTAACCAAATTGTTTTGGTGTCTCCACCAATGGGCTGAACGCGATTAAAGGCGGCATCGATACCCTTATAGTCCTTTTTTGCCACCATGGTTCGCATATAAATATCATAATGCGGCATATTGTTAGGCAAACCTTCAAACGCTTGTTTGGCATACACGTATGCACTATCAATTTGGTTTTCTTGTAACAAGTACTGTGCTTTTAGGTTTTCACCAAAATAAATCTGTGGATTGTCTTTAATGCCTCCATCGATCATTTTAAAGGCTTCTTCTTTATTGCCTTGTAAATAGTAATAGCGTGCTTTCATGGCTTTTATGGGCATCGCCGTTTCGGTGAGGTTTGGAAAGTCGTGTGATATCTCATCCAATTGTGCCCGCGTTAGGTTGAACTTAGCATTGTTAAATTCGTAAAGTAACTGGCCCTGCTTTTGAAGCGACTTGAACGAAATTATATGAACCGTTAAACTTGGAATTAATGCCAAAAGAAAAAGACCAAGAACCACCGAATGAAGTGTTTTCTTGATTGGGCGAACAGCATCTTCTTTATGTTTAACATCTAAATAGAGGGAGAGGATTAAACCAGCAAAAATGGCCAAAGACGATTGCATCAAAGGGCGCGCTACTGGGAAATTCAACCCTGCATCAATACCATAAACAATTAGGGGTAGGAGTAGGAAAAAATACTGCAGTTCCAACACTCCTTTGTTTTTGAACTTATTGTACAACAGGACAAAAAGATAAAAGGTTAAAATGGCAAACAGTGCGAGGTAGGCCAAACCACCCAAAATCCCCGACTCGGTGAAAACATGGATAAAATCGTTGTGCGCATGGTAAGGGACGGTATAACCACTAATGTGTTCTTTCCCATAGGAAATAGAAGCAATTTTCCAATTCCCTAAACCACTGGCAAAAATAGGATTGTCTTTAACGTAATTGAGCGCTTCACCCCAATATTGAAAACGTCCGTTAGACGATTCTTCTGTAAAGGCAATTTGGCCAATGGAATTGGTCAGCGTTTTACCTGTAGTCGTAGAAGCAATGGCTGCATTGGCTGCAAAAGCGAGAAGATAAGGAGCAATAACCAAAGCAATGGAGAGCAAGCCTGAGGATAGTGGTTTCTGTTTTGAAACAATACTATACCCCTGAAACAACAAGAAAAGAATAAACACGATGATGGAGCTAAGAATAGCCGCACGCGCATCGATAAGTGAAATGGCAAGTACACTACCAAAAAGAGGGATAAAAACAAGAATGCGAGATAGACGGTGTTTGAATGTAGAAATTAAGTAAAGTAGAAAAGGAACTTTAAACGCAATGGAAGCCGAGGTGATGTTTTTATTTCCAGCGAATCCTTTTAATGCCATGGTGTTATATCCAGATGTTCCATATAGCGTGAAAAAGTCATTGTAAAAAGCGAATAATTCTGCTACTAGAAAGAATAGAAATAAACGACTGATAAAGAAAAACTTATTGGGGAGATTATAGATCAAGAAATAACAAAAGAAGATGGCAGCAAATACGTTAAATAAGCGAGGAAGATTGATGGCTGTTTCTACCGGATTGATCGCATAAAAGAAGCTGAGGGCGTTCCAAACAATATAGAATAAATAGATATAGATAAAACTTGTTTTAAACAGCGGATAAAAGGCCGTATCCAGCTTGTTCTTTGCGTAAAACAAAAAGTAAAACGCTGACAATAAATTGACGCTTCCTAAATAAATCCATTGCGGAGCTAAAATATCAATGGCGCCAAAGTTGGATAGGGTACCTGTTATGATATAGAGTACAAGAAGTAAATACTTGGGTAAGTCGTCTGTTGAAAGTTGAAGGGTGCTCATGGGATTAACAAATTATGCAAAACAAATGTAAAAAAAAGCATCAGCATTAGCAATGTAGCAGCTGCAGCATTCCACCATGTAAGAATAGAATTAACAGAAGCTGAGGTAATAATTGGCTCAACAGCTGCAACAGCTGGAGTTGTTTCAGTTGCAGCAACACCATCAGCACCATCAGTATAAGAGGCAGTAATACTATTAGTACCATTGTTACAGAAATTGCAGCACCAGCTTCGCAGAGTTGAAGCACTTGGACCTACAACTGAAGTTAGATTAGAGTTAATTGTTACAGTGATAGTCTTTAGCTAACGTTTGACATATCAATAGAGGCAAGAGATGTATTTTGAATATCAATAGTTACAGCAGTGTCACCTGAAATAAATGTATGACCTAAAGTAAGAGCATCAATACTAGTTCCAGTTAATGTAAGATCGGTAATGTTACCAGATGTTACAAAGTTTCTGGTCCTGCACCTGCAACAGTAAGTGAACTTAATTCACCACCAGCATTAACAGTTGTCAATGTAGTTGCAGCAGTAACAGCAAGAGCCACGGTAGTTACACCAGTAACGTCTTTACCTGTAACGTTTAATGTAGTTAATGCAGGGTAATCAGTAGCAGCAGCAACTGTGAAATCTACAGCTTGTTCAGTTAAGCTAATTGTAGCAGCTTTATCAGCGGATAAATCAGCATGACCAATAGACAGTAGGGTTACAGATGTAGCTTCGGGAGCAGTTAAAGCACCACCAACGAACTCTGGTAAGTTAGCAGCGGTTGCATCAGGTAAAGTTAATGTACCTGTAGCAGCAGCTAAAACAGTTAAAATTACTGTTTCACCACCTATAGATGCAGCAGCATCTGTATCAGTTAATGCAGCGAAATTAGAAGCTGTAGTAGCAGTAATTACTAAAGTTCCAGCTTGAGCTAATGCTCCAAAGTGAGATTCACCAGAATCATTAACCGTAACATTACCTGAACTTGCAAGTGCGTCAGCGTGGATAATAGTTGTACCAGTTCCAGTAATCGTTAACCCACCTGTAGAAGCTGTAACAGCATTTAAATCAATGGTAGCAGCACTTGTTCCTTCAATAGTAGTTGCTGCTGTAAAAGAAGTTGCATCAACATTAATAGAAGTAGCAGCATTTGCTGTTAAAGAAGTAAAAGGAGCTGTACCTAGGTTTATAGATCCAGCATTATTAAATACTAATACCCCAGCACTAGCTGTATCGTCATCTATTGAAGTAACAGTTGTATTTGAAAAGTCAACAGATGTTGCACTTACTGAATTTGATATTAATACAGCACCAACCACCAAGTTAGTTGTGAGTAATCTTGGGCTCCATTAGGTACAGTCTGTTGTTAAACCTCCAGAAACTGTTCTAAGTGCTGCATCATCTTACTTTTACCGATGATAGAATAATGCTCATCAATAAATGCAAGATTAGTAAAAGTTAATGGTGTAGCAGAATTTGTTACATGAAGCCCATCATCTCCAGTTTTTAATCCATCTCCGAGGATAGTTGCAAATTTTGCCGCAATAGCATTTATCTTGCTTTGCATTGGATTGTTAAATTATCCATTTAATCCAAACTTCGTTCCGTTAACAATTAACCAAAGATTGTTCGGATAACATCTTCTTCAACGATAGCTAAAGTAGAGCTAATTTGAGCAAGATCTGCAGCAGTAGCAACATTAGCTAAATCAGCTAAAATAGCTGTTAATGAAGCTTGTACAGAGGCAACGTCAGCTGCAACATCAGCAGTAGCAGCGGCAGCAGCAGCAGCATTGTCTGCGATAGCTTCTCCGTTGGCAGCAACAGCAGCAGCTGTTGTTGAGGCCGTTGCAGCAGCAGCAGAAGCAGAAGCAGCAATAGCATCGGCATTGTCTGAAATAGCTTCGCCATTGGCCGTAACCGCAGCAGCATTAGTAGTAACTACACCGGCAAGTGCAGCAAGTGCTTGTGAAGTAGCCAGACCATTCACCGTTTGCTGTAGGGCAGTTACTTGAGCCTCAAGTGCAGTCAAGCCCTCTACAGTGCTTGAAAGCTCGGTGATTTGATCAGTCAGAGACTGAAACTGATCATCATAATTTTGACAGCTAACAACCGTTAGTGCAACCGCCAAAAGACTTAATAAACCTTTTTTCATTTTGATAAAATTAAATTAAAATTAATAATGCTTTTGTAAAATTTAGATTAACATTTGTTTGCAAATATAAGTATTTATACCAAACTTCAAACTGTTTTATAAAAAAAAACAGCTTTTTTAAAAGTTTTTTTTTTCTTGAGAATGTTGGGCATAAAAAAACCCTCATCGAAATGAGGGTTAAAGATTTTTAAGACTTTCAACAAAGTACTAACGGTATCTGTGGCAAATATACACATTTTTGTGTTACCGAGAAGTGCTTTCGTGTGAATTTATTAACAATGCAGCCCTTTTTTGGTGATAACTGCTCTAAAGCCCAACTTGACTGCACTTGAAAGTCAAGTAAGTACTCTTGGCACCACAGTTAATGGGCTAATGATTGCGGTAAACGAAATTCAGAACTCTGTTGGAACGATAGGAACAACTGTCGGAACGATTGGAACAACTGTTGACAATCTTAGTGATTCTGTTTCTGCAACAAACTCTGCTACAGCTGCGCTTCAAGATTCCATTGATAATTTGCCAGACCCTGCAGATTACACCACTGAATTAGCTGACCTTGCCGCTGGCCTTGAAGAAGCACAAACAGCCATCGCCTCTTTAACGGCTCAACTAGAAGGGGTTGTAACGTCTGAAGATTTAAACACCATTTCTTCTACGCTTGCGCAAGTTCAAGCCGATGTAAGAGAATTGTTAAACGCCAATATGGTCATTAACCAATCGGTTAATATTACCAACATCGCTCAATTGCTCTTGGCCGAATCGTTGATTGGTACAGCAACCACCGATCCAAATGTAATCATTAATGGATCCGTTAATGTGGTTATTACTAACACAAACTTCACTGCCGCAGAAATTGTTCGTGTAAATGCGATAACAGCAAAAATTGCCACAGTTTTGCAAAACGTTACGGTTAACAACACAAATGCTTCAGCAACGATCGATCTGACGAACTTAAATTTTGTCGATGGAAACTATACCGTTTCTGGATCCGATGCGAACGATCCAATGTTGGCTACAATTAGCGGTAACTTAACCATTGACCACACAGGGGCTGCAGACTACTCGCAAATTACAAGCATTAATGGAAATGTGGTCATCGACACAGGGGTAACAAGCATCAACCTCAGTGGAGCCACCATCGATGGAAATGTAAGCTCTAACGGTAGTGGTGCTGGAGTAATTGTTTTACCCGCAGCAACTGCAGTAAACATTGGAACAGCACAGGTGAATACAGCTTCTTTAACCCTGGCTGAAGGAACCGTAAACTTGGGGTATGCAGATACCATTACTAGCAATGTCTTGATTGAAGCGCCTAAGGCAACTACCATAGATTTTGCCGCAAAAACGGTTACAGGTACGCTAATGGTGACCGCTAAAGCGGATACAACCATTTTTAATGCACCCAACTTAACCACTGCCTCTGCAACTACCATCACAGCAGAAGCGGCTAACTTTAACAAGTTAACCCAATTTACGGGGAACACTGTTATTACAGCCGACACAGTTACTCTTCCAGAATTAACTGGAAATGTTTCGGGTACAATCGATCTTCCAACGGCAGATAGCTTTGTGGTACCTAAATTTGTCATTAGTAATACTGTATCGGCTACAGATGCTGAAACAGTGAGTTTCAAATCAGGAAGCCATGCTAACCTAAGCGCTCCAGATGTAACTACTTTGAGCATTCTTGAGCAAGGGAACAAAACTGACTTTGACACGAGTGGTTATGGTGGAACTTTAGAAACATTCAACTTTACGGGTGCTGTAGGAACAACTGCGCCACTAATCTCAACGGTCACCAATACAATTAATATTACAGGAGGTAAACTGAAAACTGTTGCTGTTGCAGGTATGGCAGATTCTGTTGTTGTTACCGGAACGGGGGCTTTAACAAGCCTTTCCACCGATGGTGATGCTCAAATTCGTGATTTTATCTTACATGATGCTGATGCACTTGTGAGTGCAAGCATTGGTCACAAGCATATCGAAGGATCTGATGCAGCCATGTTTACGGTTACTGGAAACCTTAAGCTAGCTAGTCTTGCAACCACAAACCTAGATGAAACTGGTAATATTGATATCTCTAATAACGCTGCCTTGGCAAGTTTAGATTTATCTTCACAATCTACACTACCATTATTAGGTTCTTATACAGTGACCATTACAAATAATAAATTAACAGGAATGTATACTGCAGCGACTGCGGGTTCTACAACCACCGCTGCTGTGACAGAAAATTTAACCTCTGCTGCATTTGCCAGCCTTAAGCCTTACATGGAAAAAGCTGTTGCCTCAAGGTCAAGTGCAACAACAGGGAATGTTACCTATACCCTTGCGGTTAATTTATCTAATGTTGCTGCTACGGGAACAACTTCCTTAACAATGGCCTTAGCAAATGACACGGTAAGAACCGAGACAGCAACAAATGTATTAACAGATACTTACTTTGTTGCCTTAGTAAACGACTAAGCGCATTATTCCTTTTACATAAAGGAAAACAAAGTACATTTTTCAACCCCCAAGTCTTATTCCAAGGCTTGGGGGTTTTTTCGTTTCATAAATATAGAAAACAAAAAAGCCGAAAAAAACCCCTTTTTTGGTCCACATGGGCTTGCTTCTGAAAAATTTATTCCAAAAAAGTTGGTTGTCTCAAAAAAAACCATTCATATTGCGGCAACCCAAAATCTATATCTATGCAAACACTAACGACAACACTACATTCACCGCTGGTCCATGCTTACGTCAAAGAATTTATCGACACCGCAGCATATAGAACCCGAAACAATGGCAAGCTAGGGCTACGGCCCAACTCCATAAAAAACTACATCAACCTCTACAATACGTGGCTTCGTTTCGAGCAACACCAAAAGGAGGACTACGCTTTTGATGACCTTAATAAACAAACGGTAACCGCTTTCAAAATGTGGTTATTAAACGACTGTGGCTATGCCATAAACCATGCCGGTCGGCTGCTCAGCATGCTTAAAACCGTTGGGCTAGATGCACAAAAAAACAATCACTCTACACATCCTTATGTCGCTTTTATTCATCGGTTTAGTCAGCCCCGCCAGGAAAAAATTATCCACACACTTTCTTTTGAGGAAATAAAAAAAGTAGAAGATACCAACGTTCCATCCACTTTAGCCAATGCGAAAAAATGGCTTATTATCGGTTTTTGGATCGGTCAACGCGTGTCCGATCTACTCACCCTCACACCAGAGCAGGTGCGTCCTGCAAAAAATGGCGGGCTGTATATCGATGTACTGCAACAAAAAACCATCAAAAAAGTTACCGTCGGGGTACTACACCCCAAAGCCATTGAACTCCTCACCACAGATTTTCCAACAAAAATGTACCCTTGCGCTTTTAACAAGAAATTGAAAGCCATTCTAAAATTAGCTGGGATCAATGAAATGGTTAAAGCACATCGCTACAACGGAAAAATAAAACGAAAAGAAACAGGTATTTACCCTAAATATGCCATCATCACTTCACATGATTTGCGTAGGTCCTTTGCCACCAACTTTTACGGAAAGATCCCTACGCCTATTTTGATGAATATGACGGGTCATGCGCAAGAAACCACATTTATGCAGTACATAGGAATGGATAAAAAGCGAGATAGTTTTGCCGATGATTTCATGCGTGGAATGAGTCAGCTAAGCATGTAGACTTACTTTTTTCGTTGCCAGATTTGCGTTCTCCTAAAAAAGAAAAGCCCAAAAACCCCCGCACATTTAGGGTATTGGCATTGTCTAGTTTAATGGTACAATCGTAGGATTTCCCATTGGCAGGGTCTAAAATATCCCCATCGGTCCATTCGTCTCCCTCTTTGCTTAGACCATCGACAATGATTAAACCCTCAATTGGTTGATCTTTGTTTTTTCCTGTACAATTGGTACAACGTTTTCCTTGGTCTTCGGGTAACAACAGGCGTTCTATTCGACCATACAGTTTTCCGTCTTCCACATATAACGTGATTTCAGATTTTTTGACGCCAGTTTCGTCGTCAATGTTGATCCAAGTTCCTTCTACTGTTGGAGATTGGGTCGTAAAGAATAGAGAAATTAATAGTGCTACCATTTTTTTATTTTAAAAGTACAGAAAGATTCTCAATTCTCAAGCCGTTGGTTTTTTATAAAAAATATTACCTTGAAAAAATGAAATACCTCAAGTACCTTTTATTGCTTTTAGCACTTCTCTGTTTTTTTGAAGTATACTACCTGCATTCACAACTGAGTTTTATCGATTACCCATTTGTCTATGCCGGATTGTTTTTCCTCTTCCTCTTCTGCTTATCCCTTTATCTAAGACGAAAAAAATGATTTTATCTGAAACCGAAGAAATACTTGTTGTGCTTGGTGGTGCGGTCATCATCATGGCCATGCTTGGGAATATGCTGAAAGACTATCGGCGTATGTCGCACGATGCCAAACGCAAAGTTGCTCAGCAAGAACGCGATGAAGCCTATGTTAAAAAACTCAAGAAAATTGTTGACGAGAAAAACGAAGTGCTTCAACAAGAGATCAGAAAACAGAATAAGCAATAAGAAAATCTTATGTCAAAACACCCTTGTCGCATTTAATTAATGTACATTTGTACCTACAACAGTTAAGTGTTTATTATGAAAAAAGTATTCCATGCTGCCAACACCCGGGGGCACCAAGACCATGGTTGGCTTAAAGCCAATCACTCGTTTAGTTTTGCTAATTGGCATAATCCAGACCGGGTGCATTTTGGTGCACTTCGTGTGTTAAACGATGACTACATAGCACCATCGATGGGTTTTGGAACTCACCCACACGATAATATGGAAATCATTACCATTCCTTTGGTCGGGGATTTAGAGCACAAGGACAGCATGGGACACGGAGCGATCATTTGTGAAGGAGACATTCAGGTGATCAGTGCTGGTACGGGAATTTACCACAGTGAGCGAAATCCGCGACAAGATAAGCAAGTAGAGTTATTACAACTTTGGATCTTTCCCAATAAAAAAGAGGTCACCCCCGCTATGATCAAATCTCCATTAGAGAGCTTAAAAAAGAAAATGCGTTTTACCAAATCCTTTCTCCTGAAGAAAATGACCAAGGATCTTGGATACATCAAAACGCTTGGATGAGTTTGGGAGATTTCTCGCAAGCTACGCAAACGACCTATACCCTCCCTGCCGCTGAAAATGGCGTTTATGTCTTTGTTATCGACGGTAGCATAACCATCGATGGTCAAAAGCTCCATAAACGAGATGCCTTAGGCGTATGGGATACAACCCATATCGATTTCGAAATAGCGGAAAATTCACGCGTTCTATTGATCGATGTTCCTTTACAATTTTAATCATACCCCATGACAGAAAACACCTCCGCCAAAGAATTGCTCGCACACATCGAACAGCGCATTGCAGACAATCAAGTAAAAGATGCTGTTCATAAGATAAAATTCATGACAGCAAGGGACGTCATTAAGGAACTTTTGAAGGAATAAAAACCATACATGTGCTATTCTTCTTTGTACTATTAAAAACTTAAATTACATTTAGGCTTTTAATAGATCCGTGTGAATCAATTCTTTAAAGTACTTCTATCAACAAAGGTTTTTTTCTACTCTGCTGTATCCATCTATACAGCCAGGAAACCTCACCTATACAAACATTCCCTGCCGAAATTACCTCAGCCGGAAGCCAGAACTGGCAAATTACCCAAGATGATGAACAGATAATCTATCTCGCCAACAACAAAGGATTACTGCGTTACAATGGTGCACAATGGGATCAGTTCCCCACCCCCGACAACTCCATCATGCGATCGGTTAAAGCCGTGGGTAATCGAATTTACAGTGGAAGTTATATGGATTTTGGGTATTGGGAAAAAACCAACCGTGGTGGGCTCACCTATTATTCCCTTGTCGATCAGCTTGGCCTCGATGTCTTGGAAGATGAGCAGTTCTGGAATATCATCGTTTTTGGGGGACTCATCGTATTTCAATCGCTCGATCGATTACTCTTTGTGGATTTAGCGACGAACAAAGTGGACTATATTCACCCAGAAAACACCTTGTTAAAATCTTTCAAACTTGAAAATCAACTCTATTTCCAAGAACAGCAAAAGGGGTTATATTATGTAGAAAAAGGAAGGCCTATTTTACTCAGCGATCATCCCATTCTAAAGACCCAAAGAGTTGTACAATTTTTCAAACGCGATCAGCGGTTTTTGGTTCTCACGCGTGAGAGTGGCTTTTTTTGGATTGACGACAACCAATTCACGCCCTGGAAAATACCTGTCAAAAATTTGTTGCAAGGAACAACACTTTACACTGCCATTGAACGACAAAACGGAGGTTTTGCCTTAGGAACAATTGCCAAAGGATTAATACTGTTAAATGAAGAAGGGGCATTGGAAAACAATATTCAACAAATCAACGGGCTAAGTAACAATACCGTCTTATCGTTGAAGGAAGACACAGAAGAAAACATCTGGTTGGGGCTAGACAATGGAATAAATGTTGTCAACTCCAATTCTCCTTTTAGAGAATACCAAGACACCTTTGGAAAGCTAGGGACGGTTTATACCTCAGCCCAACACCAAGGGCGACTTTATCTAGGAACCAATCAAGGACTATTTGTAAAGTCGAACGAGAACACCCAGGTGTTTAATCTCATTCAAAATACGGAGGGGCAGGTTTGGAATTTAAGCGTCATAGACGATCAATTGTTTTGTGGTCACGACAAGGGAACCTTTTTGATCGAGTATGAGCAGGCCAAAAAAATTAGCTCCGTTGAGGGAAGTTGGTTATTTAGACAACATCCTAGCAAAAAAAACCTCATCGTGCAGGGAAATTATAACGGTTTACATGTCCTTGAAAAAAAGAAACCCAATGGGTCTATAGAAACAAAATAAAGGGGTTTGACATCTCCTCTCGTTTCTTTGTCTTTGCGGATGATTTTACTGTGTTGATGAGTCATGAATACAAAGGAGTCTTTAAACTTCGCCTTAACGAAACACTGACTATGGCGGAAGAATCCACACTAGAGCCCTCTGTCAATAAAAGTTACAACTCCTCTATTGAAGAATTTGATAACGAAATATACTACCGCAATCGTTCGGGCATTTATCGCTACGATCGCTTAAAAAGTACTTTTGAAATGGACAGCCTTCTTTCTGCCTATTTTACTGAAGAAAGTTATGTCACTGGGAAAATGATTAATGACGGGCAGGGTAAACTATGGTTGTTTTCGGAAGATCAGCTTCATTTTTTTACCAAAGATATTTTTAATAAATCATTGCAATACCGATCGATTGCCTTTGATCAAAAAAACAAGAAAAGCCTTTCGGGCTTTGAACACATTACAGCCAACAGTCGTTCAACCTATACCTTGGGCGGAAGCAATGGCTACTTTACCTTAGATGTGAGTGCATTGAGAAACAAAACCCCTCGGGTTAATATTCAGTCCATCCGATCGAGTAGTCCAAAAGGTGAAGAACGATTGTCGCTAAAGGATGAGATTGAATTGCCCTATGCCGCCAACAGTTTTTCGTTCGATTTTACCGCCTACGATTACCAAAAATATGAGCGTGTAGAATACCAAACTCGCCTTGTTGGCTATGAAGATAAATGGAGTGCATGGTCGGAGCGCCCTCGGGTAGCGTTCAACAACCTAGCATTTGGAAAGTACCAACTTATGCTTCGAGCTCGGCAGGGAGAATCGGTCTCTTCCATTAAAAGCTCTCCTATCATTGAAATAAAACCGCCATGGCATTTATCCGTATGGTCGGGAATACTGTACACTTTAATTGTTCTGTTGGGACTGTATTTCTATAATAGATACTACCAACGAAAAATGGAAAAGCAACAAAGAAAACTCATTAAGAAGAATAAGCTGGCCATGGAACTGAAGGAACGCGAAAATAAAGAAAAACTAATTCGACTTAAAAACGAGCAGTTGCAAAACGACATTGAAAGTAAAAACAGAGAATTGGCCGTGGCTACACTGAGCACACTTAAACGAAATGAGTTTCTGAACACGATTAAAAAAGAACTATCGGTTATTGAAAATGAGCCTAAGGCGGCGAAATTAATCAAAACCATCAACAAGAAATTGAACAACAATGATGACTGGGAATATTTTGAAAAAGCCTTTGAAAATGCAGATCAAGATTTTTTTAAGAAGCTAAAAACAGTGCATCCAAGTTTAACCAACAATGATCTAAAGTTGTGCGCTTATCTTCGTTTAAACCTCTCTTCCAAAGAAATTGCTCCGCTATTAAACATCTCTGTACACAGCGTTGAAATTAAAAGATACCGTTTGCGAAAGAAAATGGAGCTCACCCGAAAACAAGGTATTGTAGCATATATCATGACCATTTAACCGTTTTATTTTTAGGGTAAAAAACTATACAAAGACTACTCTGGTTGAATTTTAATCAATTCTCTTACAGTAATTTATATGTAATTACAACTAAAAATAAATTCGTCTAAATTATTTTCGATAAAAAAATTGTGATGAATTTTTGTATAGTTTTATTTTTAGGCTCATTGTTAGATTATCACTAATATTGAAATTCAAATCAAACAACTGTTAAATGAAAACAAACGTAAAAAGAATTTTTACTGTTGCTTTGTTGCTTGTTTCTAATTTGATATTAGCACAACAAGACATTAAAGGGACGGTGGTAGAAAAAGACACAGGGGAACCTCTGCCAGGGGTAACCATTGTGATTTCAGGCACAGACAAAGGAGCCTCGACAGACTTCGATGGAAACTTTAGTATTGCCGCCAATGAAGGAGATCAACTGGTGATTTCTTATCTCGGTTTCGAGACACAAGAAATTACGGTTGGAGATGAAACCACAATCAACATTGAACTTGTTGAAGGACAAAGTCAACTAGATGAAGTTGTTATTGTGGGGTATGGAACCCAAGCAAAGAAAGAGGTTACAGGAGCGGTTGCGGTCATTGGAGCAGAATCCATTGAAAAACTGAACCCAGTTCGAATAGAACAAGCTTTACAAGGGCAGGTAGCTGGGGTAAACATTACCGCTAGCTCAGGTGCGCCTGGGGCTGGATCGAATATTCGTATTCGTGGTGTTTCCACGAATGGTGACAACCGTCCCTTGATCTTGGTCGATGGTAACGTAATCGAGGATTTATCGGTTATTAACCCTAAAGATATTGAAAACATCAACGTATTAAAAGATGCTTCCGCCGGTATTTATGGGGTAAGAGCAGCTAATGGGGTAATTTTGGTTACTACCAAAGGCGGTAGAAAAAATACTCCACTAAATATTAGTTTCGATTCTTATGTAGGGGTTCAAAATACCACCAAACGCCTTGGAGTATTGAATGCTACCGAATACGCATACATCATTAACGAATCTCAGGTTGCTGCTGGAAACAACGCGCCTTTTGCTGATGCCAACTTAGGAAGTGGTACCAACTGGCAAAACCAAGTTTTCCAAGAAGCGTTGATCAGTGATCAAAACATCAGTGCTACGGGTGGTACCGAGAAATCAAGCTACGGATTTGGTTTAGGCTATTTGTATCAAGATGGTATAGTCGGCGGGGAAAAGTCGAACTTTAACCGTATCACAGCTAGAGGAAATTACACCTTAGATATTTTGGACAACCTTCAGTTGAAATCAACGGCTATCTACACCAGAAGCAACCAAGATAGACTTGCAGAAAATGCCCTGGGTTCAGTATTGTTCAATGCCTTAAACATGAATCCTACGCTACCTGTAGTAGACAGCAATGGTGCATATAGTCTTGCTGAAGGGCTGGGAGCAGAAGTGATCAATCCTGTTGCACAAATTGCCAATTCCTACGACCAAGCACTTGTAAATAAAATCAGTGCTACTTTAGGACTAGAGTACCGTTTTTTAAACGGCTTTAGCGCACAGTCGCGTTTCCAATACAATCATGCAGATGTAGACACAGAAATTTTCAAACCTGTCGTAAATTATGGTAGTGGAAAAGTGTTCAATATTTCCAGAAATGAATTGATTGAAAACAGTGATAATTTCCAAGACTACACCTGGGATAGCTTTTTAACCTATGAAAAGTCGATCAGTGATCACAACATCAAAGTTTTAGTGGGTCAATCAGTATTCAAAACATTTGGAACATTTGAGAGCTTCACAGGATTCGGCCTTCCAAGCAATGTGTATGGAGAATCTTCCCTAGCGGATGCAACGGAGATTGTAGACAACCAAGAAGCAAATAAAGAAAATGGAGCCAACACCTTTGATGTGCGTTTGCTTTCTTATTTCTCCCGTTTACAATATAACTACAAAGGAAAGTACCTATTGTCTGCTGTTGTTCGTCGTGACGGGTCCACACGCTTTGGGCCAAACAATCGTTTTGGGATCTTCCCTTCTGGATCACTCGGATGGGTGGTATCTGAAGAAGACTTCTTCTCGGATAATAATTTCGTGAACTTCCTAAAGTTTAGAGCGTCACATGGTATCATTGGAAATGATCGAATTCCAGACTACCGTTTTGTCTCCACTTTAGCTGGAGAAGCAACCTATGTAGTGAACGAAGAACGTGTACTAGGAAAGGCAGAAGGTGCCTTAGCAAACCCTGACATCAAATGGGAAAGTCAAATATCATCAAACATTGGATTGGATGCGAACTTGTTTAACAATGCAGTGAACTTGTCTGTAGACTACTTTGTAAAGAGAACAGAAGATTTATTGTTGTCCGCACAGGTGTCTGGTATACTCGGGTCAACCGCTCCTGGGTCAAGTGCACCGACCATCAATGCAGGTGATGTAGAAAACAGAGGACTGGAAGTATTGATCGGTTACCAGGGAAATATTACTGATGATCTTAGCATTAACACAAGTTTTAACTTTGCTACCCTAGAAAATGAAGTACTCTTTGTTGCCAGTGAGAATGGCTTTGAGCAGGGTGGAGGATTTGGCGTAGGCCTTGAGCCACCAGCACGTATGGAAGCAGGACATCCAATTGGTTACTTCTATGGATATGAAACCAATGGTGTTTTCCAAAACCAAACAGAGGTTAACAATGGACCAACAACCAACATCGACACAGCACCCGGGGATTTACGTTTTGTCGATCAAGACGGTAACGGAGTAATTGATCTCGATGACCGTGTAAATCTTGGAGATCCAATTCCAGATGTAACCATGGGCTTCAACCTTGGGTTTAACTACAAGAACTTTGACTTCAGTAGTGCTACCTTCGCTTCTATTGGAAACGAAATTGTACGTAACTACGAAAGAAACCAGCCTTTTGTTAACAGAAGAGCTGCGGTACTTGACCGCTGGGTAGGACCAAACTCTACTACAACAGACCACAGATTAACGGCTGGAGCTAATCCAAATGCCTTATTCTCGGATTACTTTGTAGAAGATGGATCTTATGTTCGCATTCAGAACATCCAAGCAGGGTATACTTTCCCAGCAGAACGCACCGAAAATCTTGGCATCAAGAAACTGCGTATCTATGGTTCGGTAAACAATGTTTACACCTTTACAAAATATTCTGGATTTGATCCTTCGGCTTCAAACGGAGCTCCCATCGGTGGAGGTATTGATTTAGGATTCTATCCTGTACCACGCACCATTATGGCTGGTTTAAACCTAACATTCTAAACAACGCATCATGAAAAAAATAAATATACTATTAGGTGCTCTTTCAACCCTACTATTCGTAACAGCGTGTAGTGACGAGTTCATTGATGTGCCCTCAAGAAACGAAAATTCTGAAGAGTTTTTTAACTCACAAGAAGACTATGAAGATGCACTCATTGGTGCATATGACTTGTTGCATGCTACCTACCTAAATGTAATGCTTGGAGAAATTGCCTCTGACAATACATTGGCGGGTGGTGAAAGTGCCACAGATGTTCCCGGAATTCAGCAAGTAGATGACATGATCCACGGAACAACCAACCAACAATTGAGAGATATTTGGGGATGGATGTTTGCAGGGGTAAATCGTGCCAATTATATCCTAGAATTCCAAGATAAAACATCTTTTTCTGGAAAGGATAACATCATTGGACAGGCTAAATTCTTACGCGCTTACTATTATTTTGAGCTCGTAAAATGGTTTGGGGATGTGCCGCTAGCGGTAGATGAGCGCTTACAGTTTGGTGATCAATTTATCGTTGACCGTACACCAAAAGCACAAGTCTATGCACAAATTGAAGCAGATCTTATCGCTGCTGCTGCTGCACTACCCGCAACACAAAGTGTGGTAGGACAAGCAACCAGAGGAGCTGCACAAAGTTTGTTAGGAAAGGTTTACCTCTATCAAGACAAATTTGAGGATGCTGCAACCGTACTTGAAAATGCAGTCAATGGACCTTATTCACTCGTAGCGGACTATGCTTCCATTTTTGAGCATGCTGGAGAAAATGGACCGGGTTCTGTTTTTGAAGTGCAATACACCGACGTAGAGGGAGCTGGATTTGATTGCTTACAATGTAGTGAGGGAAATGTTGCTGTAGGATTCAATGGAATCCGCCAATACAACGGACCCGTATTTGATTCAGGGTTTAGTTTTAACGTCCCTACACAAGAAGTGGTCGATGCATTTGAAAATGGAGATATCCGTAAGGATGTAGCTATTCTAGACATTGAAGCTTGGAATACTGCCAATGGATCATCTTCAGGAGAAGGGTATGAACACACAGGGTATTTCAACCGAAAATATATCGCCCGTAAGGGAGATCTAAATACGGGGGATCAAAACTTAACCAACCCGAACAACTATCGTGCAATTCGTTATGCTGATGTTTTGTTAATGGCAGCAGAAGCCAATAACCGTAAGCCTTCCGCCAACGATGCACAAGCACTGATCTACTTAAATCAAGTTAGACAAAGAGCTGGCTTAGCAGCATTAAACGTTACAGGAGCTGCTTTAACAGAAGCAATCTACCAAGAAAGAAGAGTAGAATTGGTTGGAGAAGGACATCATTTCTTTGACTTGGTAAGGACAGGAAGAGCCGCACAAGAAATTGATGGCTTTGTCGCTGGAAAACACGAAGTATTCCTATTCCGCAAATCGAAATCGATCTTGCTGGTGGGCGTTGGACACAAAACCCAGGGTACTAATCTAATTATATAGAAAGATGAAAAGTATAAAAAATCTAACTCGATTACTCCTTTTGACACTACTTGTAGCAAGCTGTCAAAAAGATTACATCAACACAGAAGTTGATGTGGTTGTCGCAGCACCATCTGAAGTGTCGGCAACGTTTAAAATATCTACAGATAACTCTGGATTGGTGAATATTGCGCCTAAATCCAATGGTGGATTACGCCATGTCGTTGCTTATAACGACGGTAGCAATGAATCGGATACCTTAAGCCTTGGTCAAAGCATCGACCATACCTTTGCTGAAGGGAACTATGACATCGCTGTTAAGGCTTTGGGATACAACAACCTAACGACATCAAATGATGTTCCGCTTGTTGTTTCATTTAGAGCACCCGAAAACTTAGAAGTAACCGTTACCAATGATTTGGCTATTTCACGCCAAGTAAATGTGGTGGCAACGGCAGACTACGCAACGAACTTTAGTGTCTACTTTGGCGCTGGATCAGAACCCGTTATGGCCAACGCAGGAGAAACAGTAAGCTATATATTTCCTGAGGCAGGGATCACAACAATACGTGTGGTTGCCAATAGTGGGGGAAGTGCAACAACTGTTTATGAAGACACTGCGTTTAACGTAACAGCCATCTTACAGCCTATCACTGCTGCGCCTAGACAACAGGCCAGAGCTGCTTCAGATTACATCTCTATTTACAGTGATGATTATACCAATGAAGTAGGTGTAGATACTTTCCCAGATTGGGGGCAAGGTGGACAAGGAAGTGGTTGGACTACCTTTGACTTCAACGGAGACAGCATGCTTCAATACATCAATTTAAGCTACCAAGGAATTCAATTCAATGCAGTAGATGTCTCTCAAATGGAATACCTTCACTTAGATGTGTGGACCGCTGAAGTAGACAGAATTGAAACTTCACTGATTAGTGCTGGATCGGGAGAAAGACCCGTATGGACGACACTAACAGCAGACGAATGGACAAGCATTGATATTCCAATTTCTGCTTACACCGATCAGGGCTTAAGTGTGAATGATATCTTCCAACTGAAGTTTGTTGGAGATGGATGGGCCGCAGGAACGGTGTTTATCGATAACATCTATTTCTACAGAGAAGCAACAGGAGTTGTAACAGACGATGTCCAGAATTTTGAAGGGACAGCACCAACAACAATTGCCTTTGGTAATGCTTCTGGTGCCATCATTGCTAATCCAGATGCAACAGGAATAAATACCTCTGCAACAGTTGGAGCGTTTACCAAAACAGCAGGCGCTGAAGTATGGGCAGGAACGACGCTAATGTTAGACCAACCGCTTGACTTAGTCAACTTCAGTAAGATAAATGTGAAAACGTGGTCACCTAAAGTAGGGGCAGTAGTGAAAATGAAGATTGAGAATGCAGATGCAAGTATTACACACGAAATCGACATTCCAACTTCAGTAGCCAATGGATGGGAGCAATTATCGTACAACTTTAGTGCAGCTCCAGCAGCAGACTATGTAAAGATTGTTCTATTCTTTGACTTTGGAAACAGTGGAGATGGATCGGTCTACTACTACGACGATTTCCAACTTGTGGATGATAGTGGTGCAAGCTTGGCATCGCCGGTTGAAAACTTTGATGGAACAGCACCTACCCTAATTGGGTTTGGTAATGCTAGCATTGCCATTGTTGCCAATCCAGATGCAACGGGTGAAAACACAACTGCAAACGTAGCTCAGTTAACAAAAGCGTCTGGTGCTGAAGTTTGGGCAGGGGTAACCTTAATGACTGAACCACTTGATTTAACCAACTATTCTAACATAAGTATAAAATCATGGGCACCTGCCGTAGGAGCCATTGTAAAAGTTAAAATAGAAAATGCTGATGCGAGTATCACACATGAAGTTGATTTGCCCACAATGGTATCCAACGCATGGGAAACAATCGTATACGACTTTAGTGCGGCCCCAGCAGCAGACTATGTGAAAGTAGTTGTCTTTTATGACTTTGGAAATGCGGGAGATGGTTCTGTATACTACTATGATGAAATCAAGCTAACGAATTAAAAAAATAGCAATGAAAAAATATAATTTTTTACGCAAGTTATTCTTTGTTTCAGCCCTTCTATTGATGATTGGTTGTGAAGAAGAGAATAAACATCAATTAGGGGCAATTGTTGCCCCTACTAACCTGCAGATCACTGCAGAGATTGTTGGACAAGACGAGGCAAATCCAAATGGAGATGGTTCTGGTGTAGTTCATTATACCGCAACAGCAGATAATGCCATTGGATTTAAATTCTTCGCTAACGGACAAGAGTTTTTAGCACCAGGCGGAGAGAAAACCATTTCCTTTAGTACCACTGGACTGCACGATTATCAGGTGAGTGTTGCGGCTATTGGACCTGGAGGAACGATCTCCTCAGCGTCTGTTGAAACAACTGTACTTGTACTCTATGCTCCACCAGCAGAATTGTTGGCAAAACTGCATGGCGACAGTTCAAGAACATGGAGAATTAAGGCAGAAAGCGGAGGACACTTTGGTCTTGGTCCAGCGGGAGGCTTAAATGGACCCGAGTGGTATGCCGCTGGTCCAAACGAGAAATCCACAACAGGGATGTACGATGACCGCTACATATTCAATGCAGATGGTACTTTTCAACACCAAACAGGTGGGACGGTCTTTGGTCGTGAAATATTGATCGATGAACTTGGATCATCAGGTGGTACACAAGATGGTGCTGATATACTTAATCTTCCTTTAGATGATTATGCTGGATTATGGACACTTTCTGCACCGGGTGGTGTAGAAACACTTACCCTAAGTGGAACAGGCTTTATTGGGTATTATATTGGTGGAAATCACCAGTATAAAATTGCTAACCGAGCTAATCCCAATGAAATGACAATCTATTCGACAGATGGAAACAATCAATTTAATTGGTGGTTTATCATTACCTCTGAATAAAGATTTTCAATGAAGAAATTCTTCTTAACCCTATCGTTTGTTGGATACTTATCGTGTAGTAGCGACCCTAGCTATTTACCGACTGAGGATCCAACAGACATTGTGGGTGATGTTCAATCGGGATGTGGTTATTCTTTGGTGCAAGATGCCCGTCCGAATGGGGACATGACTACCCTGATTTGGTCAGATGAATTTGATGATAATGGTGCACCTTGCAGCAGCAATTGGAATCTTGAAACCATTCCTCCTAATAATGGGAGTTGGTGGAACGAAGAGCAACAATACTACACCGACCGAAGAGAAAATTCGATCGTAGAAAATGGGTTGTTGAAAATTATCGCAAAAAAAGAAAACTACGGTGGCAAAGGTTACACTTCTGCCAGGATGACAACACAGGATTTGTTCGAATTTCAGTACGGAAAAGTGGAAATTCGCGCGAAATTACCGGAAGGACAAGGCACTTGGCCAGCGCTATGGTTCCTTGGACACAACATTGATCAAGTGAATTGGCCCAGATGTGGCGAAATCGATTTGATGGAACATGGGGATGGTCAGCCGGGGTTGGTTTCATCTGCGGTTCATCTACCCAATGCAAATGGAGAGCACTACTTTTTACGAGGAGAACAAATCATTCAAAACGAATCATCTCAATTTCACTTATATGAAATGCGTTGGACAGCATCGAACATAGAATTTTTTGTGGATGGAAGAAAACATCACAATTTTGTGATCAGCCCGGAGATGCCTTTTCGACAGCCTTTTTTCATTATTCTTAATGTTGCCATGGGAGGAACGTTTACCTCTAATAACATTGACCCAAACTTTGTTTCCTCAGCCATGGAAATCGATTACGTACGCGTATACCAATAGAAGCGAAAAACAACACAAACAAAAGTATCTTTCTTAGAAAGACAAACCCTTTATGCCGAATAAGTAGCGAAATAGCAACTACTTCAGGTACTAGTGATCTATAAACTAATGAGCAAACATATATACTTAGGGAATGGGAAAGTTAATTTTCCCCAGGGTGTTAGTGACTTAACCGAAGTTAATGTCAACAACGAAACCTACTACAAAATTTCGAACGTAGATAAAATGCGTCCGTTCTTTATGAGCATTGTGAGTAACTCTAACCATTGGATGTTTATCTCAAGTAATGGCGGACTTTCTGCCGGGAGAACAAACAGTAACAATGCCCTTTTTCCCTACTATACCGATGATAAGATTACAGAATCCATTGACTATACGGGGAGTAAAACGCTACTGTTGGCAACCAGAGAGGGAAAGACTTATTTATGGGAACCCTTTGCAGAACGTCAAGCAGGTCTATATGCGATTGAACGGAACCTTTACAAAAATGAATTTGGAAACAAGATCATTTTTGAGGAAATCAATCAAGACCTAGGGTTGCGCTTTAGCTATGAGTGGAATTCCAGCAATCGCTTTGGTTTTGTTAGAAAAGCAACATTGGAAAATACTTCATCAACAGCGGTACAGGTCGAACTAATCGATGGCCTTCAAAACATACTTCCTTATGGGGTTGGCGAAGATTTACAAAAGGCCAGTAGTAATCTTGTCGACGCCTACAAAAAATCGGAACTCCACCCTGCTTCAGGCGTTGGACTTTATTCCTTGAGTGCCATCATTGTTGACCGAGCAGAACCCAGTGAAGCGTTAAAAACCAACCTTGTTTGGTCGACTGGTTTAGACCAGCCCACCCGTCTTTTATCCTCAAAACAATTGAATGCGTTTAGACAAGGGGAAACCGTAAACGGAGAACTAGAAATGAAGGCAGAAAGGGGCGCCTATTTTGTGTCTTCCTCCCTAGAATTGACTGGGGGTGAAAGCCAGCATTGGCGCATCATTGCGGAAGTTAATAAAAGTATAACGGATTTAATTGCCCTAGAAGATACCCTCAAAAAGACGGATATAGCGGCGCAAATCGATTTAGACATTGAAGCTGGCACACAAGAGCTACTTCAGCTTGTTGGTGCAGCAGATGGTCTTCAATTGACTCAGGATAAGCGGGGGAATGTACGTCATTTTGCCAATACCATGTTTAATATCATGCGCGGGGGAATTTTTGATGATAATTACACCATTGAAAAGGCAGATTTTTTACGTTATTTCGATAAGGCGAACAAACACGTATTCGAACAGAAAAAAGAGACGCTAGCAAGCTTAAATGACACGTTTAGGCTACACGATTTAATTGCTTTGGCCGATACAGATCAAAATGTGGACTTTAGTCGCTTGTGCTATGAATACCTTCCCTTGAAGTTTAGCCGTCGACATGGAGACCCTAGTCGCCCATGGAACAAGTTTTCCATCAATACGAAAGACGAAATTAGCGGCGCTAAAATCCTTGATTACCAAGGGAACTGGAGAGATATTTTTCAAAACTGGGAAGCCTTGGCGCATGCCTATCCGGCGTTTATTCAAGGCATGATACACAAATTCTTGAATGCCTCCACCTTTGATGGTTACAACCCTTATCGCGTAACCAAAGACGGTTTTGATTGGGAAACCATTGAACCCAATAACCCCTGGGCATACATCGGGTATTGGGGGGATCATCAAATCATTTACTTACTCAAATTTTTAGAGTTTACAGAGAAACATTATCCCGGGAAATTAAACGACATGCTTTCTCAAGAATGCTTTGTATATGCCAATGTGCCCTACCGCATAAAACCCTACAATGCTATCCTAAAAGATCCTAAAAACACCATTGTCTACGATTATACCAATGAAGAAAAAATTGAAGACAGAAAGAACACACTCGGTGCAGATGGCGCTTTGCTGGCTACAGCAGACGGGGAAGTCTACAAGGTGAATTTTATTGAAAAGATCCTCGCTGTTTTAATGGCCAAGCTCTCCAACTTTGTTCCAGAAGCCGGAATATGGATGAACACCCAACGTCCGGAATGGAATGATGCCAATAACGCCTTGGTCGGAAACGGGGTTTCCATGGTTACCCTCTACTATTTGCGACGCTTTTTATCTTTCTTTAAGGAAACATTAGCGGCTAGTACAGCGACTTCTTTTTCCCTTTCTAGTGAGACGCTCGTCTTCTTTGATGGGTTGCATCAAGCATTTGAAAAACACAGCAACCTTGTCGAGGGAACGATTTCAGATGAAGCGCGAAAAACACTCATGGATGCACTAGGACAAGCAGCAAGTGATTATCGGGAAAACATTTATACAAATGGCTTTTCGGGGAAAAAGGGAACGTTATCAAAAGACCAATTACTTGGGTTTGTTGAAACCACCCTCCTCTTTATGGATGACTCTATTCGAAAAAACAAAAAGGAGGATGGCTTATACCATGCGTATAATCTAATTTCTATAGATAGTGATAGCGCTGTTAGTGTTGATTATTTAGCTGAAATGCTCGAGGGCCAAGTGGCCGTATTAAGCTCAGGTTATCTATCGGCGGAGGAAAGCTTAAGTGTCCTAGATGGATTACGCGCCAGTAAATTATACCGCGAGGATCAACAAAGTTATATTCTCTATCCCAACAAAGATTTGGGCACTTTTGCGGCGAAGAACAACCTTCCCGCCAGCGCTGTTGAGCGTTCTGAATTGCTTACCGTTATGGTTGAACAAAACAACCAACAGCTTATTTCAAAAGACATTAAAGGAAATTACCACTTCAACGGTAACTTTAAAAATGCAGACGATCTTGCGGCTGCCATTGAACAATTACCTAGCGAATTTAACACGCTTGTCGAAAAAGAAAGAGTGCTACTCTTAACAATTTTTGAAGAGGTGTTCAATCACAAGGCTTTTACCGGAAGATCAGGAACATTTTTTGGCTATGAAGGGCTAGGCTCAATTTATTGGCACATGGTCTCTAAATTAGCTGTTGCAGCATACGAAGTAACAAAGGCCGCACAAGATACCCCAGCATTTGCTCCACTGAGCAAGCACTATTATGACATCGTTGCGGGAATTGGGGCACATAAAACCCCAGAAGCTTATGGTGCATTCCCTAGCGATCCCTATTCGCATACTCCAGGAGGAAAAGGTGCGCAACAACCCGGGATGACCGGACAAGTGAAAGAAGATCTCTTGAGTCGATTTGGGGAACTTGGGGTAAACGTTCAACAAGGAGCCATTCGTTTTGAGCCTTCATTACTTAAAAAAGAGGAGTTTTTACGCAGCGGGAAAGACTTTCATTTCTACTCCGTTTTAGGGGAAAAGAAACGTATCGCATTGGAGAAAGACAGTCTTGCTTTCACCTATTGTCAAGTCCCGGTGATCTACAAAAAAGGCACTGCAGCAAGGATCAAAATTAACTTTAGCAACGGAGAAGAAGCTACCCTTGAAGGAAGCTGTCTGTCGCAAGAAATAAGTACGCAACTTTTTGATCGAACAAATGAAGTACAACAAATAGAAGTAATGATCAGCTAGATGAAACGGTTTACAGTCTTAGGGTACACAAAAAAGGTCATGCCAATGCTAGTATTGATGTTGGGCCTAATTGTGCTAAGCTGTAATGATCCCAAAAAGGAGCTTCGGTCAAAAACCTTTCTGCTGCCGAATTACTCGGAAACCCTGAGTATCCTGCGATTTCTTATGGTGGTTACCGAAGCAATTCACGCGAAATTCAACCAAGCATTGCCCAAATTAAAGCTGATCTTCGGATACTTCATGCCATGGGGATACGCCTTGTAAGAACCTATAATCTTCAATTTGAGCATAGTCCAAACGTGGTGAAAGCCATAGCGGAATTAAAAAAAGAGGACACTGGCTTTGAAATGTATGTGATGTTAGGCACCTGGATCGACTGTAAAGACGCCTGGACCGACAAACCAGATCATACCCAAGAGAGCTTGGTCAACAATAGCAGTGAAATTGCAAAAGCAGTGGCCTTAGCCAATGAATATCCTGAGATCATAAAAATCATCGCAGTAGGAAATGAAGCCATGGTCCACTGGGCGTGGTCCTACCATGTTGCACCCGGGGTGATACTCAAATGGGTGAATCATTTACAACAACTAAAAACGGAGGGGCAACTACCCAAAGACCTATGGATCACAAGCTCAGATAATTTTGCGTCTTGGGGAGGAGGAGATGCTTCCTATCATACGGAAGACCTCATACAACTAATAAAGGCGGTTGATTACCTTTCCGTACACACCTATCCCTTTCACGACACACATTACAACCCAACCTTTTGGAAAACTGTGCCCAGCGAGGATAATTTAACAAAAGAAGAACAGATTGATTTTGCCATGGAACAGGCCGTAAGCTATGCCCAAGCTCAATACAATCAAGTGAAAGCGTATGTAGCGTCATTGGGAATTGATAAACCTATCCACATTGGAGAAACAGGTTGGTCGAGCAATGCAATTGACTTATTTGATGAAAAGGGTTCGGGTGCTGCCGATGAGTACAAACAAGCACTGTACTACGCTAAGATGCTGGCATGGACCAAAGCAAATAACATCAGCTGTGTCTATTTTTCTGCCTTTGATGAGCCCTGGAAAGATCCCAATGGTCTTGCGGCTTCAGAAAATAATTTTGGCCTTTTTACGGTAGACGGAAATGCGAAATACGCATTGTGGTCTTTGGTAGATGAGGGCGTTTTCAAAGGGCTTAGTCGTGAAGAAAACGGAGCTGGAATTGGCAAAACCTACGACGGTGAACTCGCCACACTTTTGGAAAAAACCAACCTACCAAACAATACGCCATGAAGCAACTTACAACCCTCTTACTTCTTTTTAACCTTTGCTTATTCGCTTGCGAAAAAGAAACGACAACAATTGTTCGCGTGGAAGGGCGAAAAATAGTGGTCAACAACAATCCTTATTTGATCAAAGGAATTTGTTACCACCCGGTTCCTAAGGGTTCCACCGAACGGAATTTTTCATCCATCGATCAAGATTTAGCGCTTATGGTAGAAGCTGGAATCAACACCATTCGTGTCTATGCACCTATTGACGATCTAAATGTCCTAGATAAAATCCATGCAGCAGGCATCAAGCTTATTGTGGGCTTCGGCTATAATCAAGGTGGTGTTTTTGACATTGCCTCGGGAACTTTATTGGAATATGTAGAAAAATACAAGACACACCCCGCCATATTGCTCTGGGAATTAGGCAACGAATACAATTACCACCCAGAATGGTTTGATGGCGACATCAATAATTGGTATACCGACTTAGAAAAAAGTGCAAAAATGATCCAAGCCTTAGATGCTAATCATCCCGTTAGTTCTGCCCACGGAGAAATCCCTACTGAAGACGTTTTGGCCAATAATCCTTCCATCGATGTTTGGGGGTAAATGTTTATCGCTGGGATCAACCTGGGACATTAATCCCCGAATGGGAAAGCAGATCAACCAAACCCCTCTATTTCTCTGAAGCAGGGGCAGACAGTTACATGAAGATCAAGAAAGATGGCTACGAGCCAGGGGAAAATCAATTGGCTCAGGCAGACGCCACAAAGACCATTTTAGACCAAATCTTCGAACGTAAAGACATTGTAAACGGCCTTACCCTTTTCTCGTTTACCGATGGATGGTGGAAAGCGGGTAACCCCGACCAACAAGATATTGGCGGATGGGCACCCAATAGCTCGGGGGTTCCTTATGACGGTGCACCTAATGAAGAATATTGGGGAATTGTCGACATCGATCGAGTTAAAAAAGAAGCCTTTTTGGTCGTTCAAAAAAAATACAACCAACACAAGTAATAAAATGATGCATACACTTAGCCTTTTCTTACTGTCACTCATCAGTACATTCAATTTCAATTCGAACGACGATAAAAAGAAAATAACCGTTTATGAAACCTCTGCGAGCGGACACCAACTAACAGCATTGAGTTCATATTCAGAAAATTCACCAACAGTTTCGATTCAAATCAACAAGGACAAGCATTTACAAACCATCAGTGGTTTTGGGGGGGCATTTACCGAGGCCAGTGCTTATCTATTAAATCAATTGGGAGAAGAAAACCGAGCAAAAATTCTTCATGCGTATTTTGCACGAGAAGGCGCAAATTATTCCCTCACACGCACCCACATGAATTCCTGTGATTTTTCACTGAACAATTACTCTTATACGCCCGTAGAAGGTGACATTAATTTGGAGCACTTCTCTATTGATGAAGATAAAGACGACCTTATCCCCATGATTAAAGATGCCATGGCCATTTCTGAAGATGGGTTCCGCTTGTTTGCTTCGCCTTGGACAGCGGCGCCTTGGATGAAAGACAACAATAGTTGGGTGGGTGGTAAATTACTCCCAAAGTATTACGACAGTTGGGCCTTGTTCTTTTCGAAATACGTCGACGCATACAAAGCAGAAGGAATTGATATTTGGGGATTTACGGTAGAAAATGAACCCCATGGGAATGGGAATAACTGGGAAAGTATGATTTACAGCCCAGCAGAGATGACCAACTTTGTCCAAAATCACCTTGGGCCAAAACTAGCAGAAGATGGAAAAGGAGACCTTGTCATTTTAGGCTACGATCAAAACCGTGAAGGATTGAAAGAGTGGGTCGATGAGATGTATAAAGATGAAGCCAGTTCAAACTATTTCGATGGAACAGCAATTCACTGGTATGAAAGCACCTATGATTTCTTTCCGGAAGCATTACAATATGCCCACAAAAAGGCCCCCAACAAGTATTTAATCCAAACGGAAGCCTGTGTAGATGACGAGATCCCCGTTTGGAAAAACGATGCATGGTATTGGAAAAAAGAGGCAACCGACTGGGGATACAAATGGCGGGAGGAAGAAAAAAAATACCTCCACCCAAAATATGCCCCAGTCAATCGTTATGCACGCGATATTATTGGCTGCCTGAACAACTGGGTAGACGGCTGGGTCGATTGGAACATGGTTCTCGATAAACAAGGCGGACCCAATTGGAAGAAAAATTGGTGTATTGCACCAGTGATAGTAGACCCTGAAAAAGATGAAGTTTATTTCACACCCTTGTACTATGTTATGGCGCACTTCAGCAAATATATTCGTCCTGGAGCAAAAATCATCGATGTAACTAATTCTGATCCAGCACTCATGGTTGCAGCTGCAGAAAACCCAGATACTTCTGTTGCTGTCGTTATTTTCAACGAAGGAGAAACAGAAAAGAGCTATACCCTTGAACTCGGGGAACTTAAAAAAACGATTTCAATTTCTGCACAAGCCCTTCAAACTGTAGTCATTAACTAAAACGCATTCTATGTCAAATCAATCCACCACTTCAAAAAATCCCCATGGGCCAAAAAATTGCTTTTGGTTTAGGGATGCTGGCCAATCAAATGTTTCCGGCTGCTATCAGTATATTTATTGTTGTCCTCGTGCAAGACCTCGGTTTCCCGGGTTGGATGTGGGGGGTCGTCTCCTTGGCTCCACGAATTTTTGATTCCATCACCGACCCTATCATGGGTTTCATCTCCGACAATACAAAGTCAAAATGGGGACGAAGGAGACAGTATGTTTTCATTGGCGCAATTGTGATGGGAATTTCATTTGTCATCATGTGGCAACTCTTTAGAGAAAGCCCTATTGATTATAACTTTGCTTATTTCCTGTTTTGGTCAATCATTTTTTACCTTGGATTAACCATTTTCAGTGTTCCCTATGTTGCCATGGGATATGAAATGAGTGATGACTTTCATGAAAGAACTAGTATTATGGCTGTGGCGCAGTGGATTGGTCAATGGGCATGGGTTATTGCCCCTTGGTTTTGGGTGATTATGTACGATACCGAATGGTATGCCACAGCAGATATAGCCGTAAGAGAATTGGCTGTATGGGTGGGGGTTGTTTGTGCCATTTTTGCCATGATCCCCGCTATTTTTATCAAAGGAAAATCGACCTTAGAAGAAAATTACTCCCCGCTTAATCTTAAAAATATTGGCGGAAGCTTAGTGGAGATAGGATACAGTTTTGTAGAAGCATTTAAATCATCTCCATTTAGAAAACTTTGTTTTGCGACTTTTTTAATTTTTAACGCCTTCAACACTGTAGCTGCTTTTACCTTCTTTATCATTGTCTACTATTTGTTTAATGGTGATGCAGGTGCAGCAGGAATTTGGCCTACCCTCTTTGGAAGTATTGGTGCGTTGTCCACTACTTTTTTAGTCATACCCATTGTAACACGGATGTCTAAATTAATGGGAAAGAAAAAAGCATTTTTAATTTCTCAATCTATCTCGGTACTAGGATACATCATGCTTTGGTTCTTATTCATCCCAGGAAAACCCTATTTGTTTTTAATTGCCCTCCTTTTTTCTCTTTTGGTATTGGAGGCTTATTCACCATTATGATGTCCATGACCGCCGATGTTATTGATTTGGATGAATTGACCTCAGGTAAACGCCGCGAAGGAATCTTTGGTGCCATCTACTGGTGGATGGTGAAGTTTGGTTTCGCAATCGCTGGCGGACTAAGCGGAGCAATCTTTAGCTTCATTGGGTTTGACACTAGCCTAGAAGTACAATCTGAAACAGCCATTACGGGCTTACGCTTATTCTTTTCTGGCTTACCTATCTTAGGAACCCTAACAGCCATGTACATCATGCGTAATTATGAAATATCAGAAGAAAGAGCCAAAGAAATAACGGCTGAATTAAAAATTAAACGTGCAACCAAATAAGTTAATTCTTCCTATGAAAAACACCCTTCTACTCCTTCTATTCTTCTTTAGCCTAACGATTAGTGCGCAAGAACGTACATTGGTGTGGGCAGAAGAATTTGAAGGGACAGAACTCAACGAAAACGACTGGACGTTTGAACTTGGGGATGGCTGCCCTAACATCTGCGGTTGGGGGAACAAAGAAAAACAAATTTATACCCGAAAAAATCACCGTCTCGAGAACGGGATGCTTTATATCCAAGCAAGGAAAGAGAAAGAGCAATATACCTCCACGCGAATTGTTACCAAAGGAAAAAAACAGTTTCAGTATGGCCGATTTGAAACACGAGCAAAGTTAGCTGTTGGTAAAGGTGTTTGGCCTGCCTTTTGGCTCTTAGGGAGTAATATGGATGAAGTTGGATGGCCTTTGTGCGGTGAAATTGACGTGCTCGAATATGTTGGTCGTGCACCCGAAGAAATCTTTACTACCCTTCATACCCAAGATAAAAGTGGTGACTTTGCCAACAGCAAAACAACCCGTATCCCCAATATTGAAAAAGGCTTTCATGTCTATGCTGCCGAATGGAATGCAGAACAAATTGCTTTTTATGTCGACGATGTTAATGTGTATACTTTTACGCCTAAAGAACGTACAGCAGCCATATGGCCTTTTGATCAACCTTTCTATCTTTTGCTTAATCTAGCCATTGGAGGACACTTTGGTGGGCCCGACGTAGACGACGCAATTTTTCCACAAGAATTTGTCGTGGATTATATTCGGGTGTATCAATAGGTTTTACGCCACCAATTTTTTGGATAAAATAAACAAGCTAAAGAAAGCCACTATCGTGGCACTTCCCAGCAAGATGGCGGGTACGATATCTCCGTAGAGGATAAAACCGCTGGTAAACAAAGCCCCATAGATCGCAAAGGCCGCCACCAACATACACAGAATTCCTCTTGGAACATTCCAACCGTTTTTTGTGCTGATTAATTCCTCCGCTTGCATCTGATCGGTGACTACCTTCCACCCCTTTCCGCCTGGTTGGGTTGTGCGCACAAAGTTTTTGAGCGTTTCAATATCCGAGGGTTGTGTAAGCAAGGTTACCCCTACCCAAGCAAAAGTGGTCCCCCCAACACTCAGCAAAAATTGTAAATCATTGGGGATGGGTTCAAAGCCAAGCGCAACATGAATGATTTGAAAATAAAGGGCTAACACAAAAGAAACCAACATCGCCGTAAGCTCACTATAGACATTGATACGGTACCAAAACCAGCGTAAGATAAAAAGTAAGCCTGTTCCTGCCCCAATTTGTAAGAGAATCTGAAAGGCTTGGAGGGCATTACTCAATACTAATGCAAAGAGGGCTGAAAACAGCATAAGAAGCAGTGTAGACCATCGTCCAACAGCGACCAGTTGCTTTTCAGTAGCAGAAGGGTTGATGAAGCGCTGATAAAAATCATAGACTACATAGGAAGACCCCCAATTCAAATGAGAAGAAATGGTGGACATAAAAGCGGCAATGAGGGAAGCAACAACTAAACCAATTGCCCCCCCGGCAACAAGGTCATCATGGCTGGGTAGGCCAAATCATCTCGAATGATTCCTGCATCAATTTGAGGAAAAGCCGCTTGAATGGACGCTAAATCTGGAAATATAATTAAGGAAGCTAAAGCAATTAAAATCCAAGGCCAAGGACGAATAGCATAGTGGGCAAAATTAAACAACAGGGTCGCCCAAACAGCATGCTTTTCATTTTTAGCCGAAAGCATACGCTGCGCAATATACCCTCCACCACCTGGCTCTGCGCCAGGATACCACACACTCCACCATTGCACCGCTATGGGCAATACAAAGAGGGTGATGAGCAGCTCCCGTTGATGTAACTCTGGAATGAAATTTAACTTCGGGAGTACGTTCGGATGTGACAACAAGTTGTTGAGACTACCAATTTGCGGCAGATCCACTAAATAATACGCCGCCCAAAAAGTTGCTCCCATGGCCAAAATAAACTGAAAAAAATCGGTGATAATCACCCCTTTTAGGCCCCCCATGGAAGAATAAACTACGGTGATTACTGAAGCGACCAATACGGTTTCTACAGGGCTGAATCCGAGCATTACTCCGCCTATTTTGATGGCCGCCAAACACACACTGGCCATAATCATCACATTGAAAAATACCCCCAAATAAAGGGCGCGAAAGCCGCGTAAAAAAGCTGCCTCTTTTCCGCTGTACCGCAGTTCGTAAAATTCTAAATCAGTAACCACTCCCGATTTTCGCCACAAGCGGGCATACACAAAAACAGTTAGCATTCCCGTCAACAAAAAAGGCCCACCACACCCAATTCCCGGCAATTCCGTTGGTACGGACAATATCGGTGACCAAATTAGGGGTGTCGGCCGAAAAGGTCGTGGCGACCATAGAAATCCCCAACAACCACCACGGCATGTTCCGCCCAGAAAGAAAGAAATCTTGGGTGCTTTTCCCTGCCGAACGAGAAGCCCAGTATCCAACTCCCAAAGTCAAAATAAAAAAAAGGGATATGATGCCCCAGTCAAGTGTTGTGAGTTGCATGTTTTAATGGGTTTTTACAAAAGTTAAAATAAGAAAAAAACATAAGTCCTCCTTTCTTTTCTTCGTTAGCGTTGTTTCTTCTGTCGTTCACGACATTTTTTGGATTTACCTAAAATCTAAAACAGTTTTGAGGGAACCAAAATCTTTTCCATATGTTAAATTACTTAAGAAATTACTTTTTCATTGTTATTGTATTTTTTTTTCTCTAGGCTGTAAAAAAGATAAACTGCAAGGATGTACTGATAATAATGCATTGAATTATGACTTTATTGCTGAAGAAAATGATGGAACATGTCTTTTTCTAGGGCTACCTTTTTTGCACGTTATCAAGCATTTAACGGAATTCCGATTACTTCAATATCTCTAAGTATCAATGGATACGAAGAAGGAAGAATTAATACTTTTTATCCCAATACGCCTGGTAATTGTTCGGCTAATGGTACAGTATCATATTTATTTGAAAGTGGTGAGAGTATTGATTGGAATACAATTGTTCAACTAGCCAATGGATCTGTAATTACAAGCTCTGGAACTGCAAAACCATCTCGTTTCAATGATTGTATTAAAATAAATGTAACACAATAATTAACTCATAAACGCTAAAGCTTGTGTTAATATCTTCATTAAATTCAAGAGTAAAAACATCACAACTGATGGCTGGTTTTGCCACTAACTTAAGCTCTTTTTGTCAATAAACCTAAATCAGATAAATAATTTTATAATTTTATAATCACCAAAACTTACGTATCATGAAAACGCCAATGACCATTATTTTTTTAAGTGTTGTAGTTATTTTTTTTACTACAAGTTGCTCGTGTTATTTCTCTTGTAAAAAACGAAGTACAACCATTCCCAGTCAAGAAAAGGAAATAGAAAAACTAAAAGACAACTTTACTTTTATTTTTGATATGGACTCTGCCAATCAGGATCAAGTTCTTTACATCAGTCAAGGCAAAGGCAAGAATTTTGTTTTGTTTTTAAAAGCTTTGGAAATGAATCCCGCTAGAGATTCCATTAGCAAATTTCGATTTACCCTTTTTAACCGCAATGAGAGTTATTATAAAATTGGTAAAATAGAGCAGCCTATACAACACCCTACTCACTCGGGGAGTGGTCGTAAAATAGAGATTAAGATATCCTTTGTCAAAGGAGGTTGTGATACTCCTTTTTTCCAAAATGGAAAGACTACATCATTGAAGATCCCAAAAATTATATCCAAAGAAATGATCTTGTAATACACACTGAAGGTATTCATGAGGATGCTAAAACTACCTCCTTTTCCCCCTTTCTTCGTGGCTACAGGAATAGGAGAACATATTTGTCAAATTCGCTTTCAGTAAAACAAAGAAATGAGGACGCTTTTATTCATTGTTTTTATTTTAATAAAACCGGTTATTAATAAAGAAAAAGCACTGTTTGACGCGGTAAACCAGTACGATTTTAAAACCCTTCATCTACTTATTGATCAAAATCAAATGCATGATACTTATTTAGTATTGCTTACAAAGCGTATAGGAATTACGCCGAAAACGGAATAGTTTATAATGAAATAACAATAGATAAAGTAAAACAAACCCCTTACCGAATACTCATGTATGCGAAGTATCAAATGGTTTTAGGAAAACCCTATGTCCCAGATATACACATCTTTATTGAAATACAGCCAAACAGCTAAGGATCCTTTTTTGCGGAATGAAATGGGGTTATGTATGATTGAATATCTGATCCGATATGCACAAAAGCAGCCCCACTTATTTCCGTTGCTTGAAGAATATCAGTTAGGTATTGATGCTTCATCACTCAATCAAATAGATTCCTTTCGTTACCGTCTTTCGACCTTGAATATTCTGATGAAAAAGAATGAATTAAAAAAAGATGCAATGTCCCATTTAAACATAGAAGGACAACTCTTGCAATTAAAAGCAATTCGTCCAACGGTAAACTTTTACAAAGGGATAGTAGAGAAAACGGCTGCAATATATCATATAGAGTTTACTAGGGATAAAGAAAAGGCACTAGAGCATTTAAAAAAGGCAAGTGTTTTTTTTGCTTCTATGAAAAACTATATGGGTGTTAAGCAGCAAATTTATACACAAAACAGCTTGGGAATTTTATTAAGAGATCTGGGGAGCTATACAGAAGCGATTACCATTTTTGAATCGTTATTACATTCAAAGCCAATCAAAGAAAATGGGATTGCACTCCTAAAAGTTCATACCAGTTTAGAGAAATGCTATGCCGCATTAAATCTCTCCCAAAAAGCGCATTATCACGCCAAAGTAGTCAATCATTTACAAGATTCTATAAACCGACTGCGACAAACCGAAGTTATATTAGAAAAAAACTATGACCAGCGTTTAGCGGAAAATGAAGAGAAAATACAACGGGCAAAAGCCAAAGAGCGTAGCCTTTATCAATGGTTGCTGTTGCTTATTCCCATTCTTGGAATGTCCATATTAATGATTTTCTTGTTGTATCGTATCTATAAAAAGAGCCGAAAAGAAGTCAAAAAGATTACGCAATTGGTCATCAAAAACCATATTATCCTCAAAGACAAAACCAAGGTTTACATCAATGACTTATTGTATATAAAAGCGGAAGATCATTATATACGGGTCTATACTTCAGACGGGAAAAATCATCTTGTTAGAGGAAAGTTGAGAGATCTGGAGTCTCAACTCCCACCCAACTTTGTGCGTACACATAGGTCATATATTACCAATCGAAATTACATTAAGTCATTTTCTGTCAATCAAATTCTAATTCCCTGTTAAAGCTTTTTAAAAATGATGAGATATTGTGTAGGTTTGATGCATGAAACTACGGGGAATCTTTTTACTAAGTGTTTTGTTGAGCTCTTTTGTCGCTTTGGCGCAAAACGAGAACAAGCCCGTTCAAAAGAAATTCCCAGTCGATCCAACGTCAAAATCCATACTCAAACTCCCCGAAAAAACCCCTTACCCGACTTTCTTAAAAAAGATTTTTTATCCAAAACCCCCAACCCAACAGCTGCCCCAAAAAGCTTTGAGCAAAACATTCAAATGGAGCTAAAGGAACAGTTTTTGGATGAGGGAGAAGATTACCTAAAGCGCCTTGAATCTCCTGAGGCGGAGCAAAATCCTGGTGATTTTAAGGTCGATCAATACTTAGGTGATTTTAAAAGCAGTGCCGAACGAGTGCGCATTGTTTTTCGCGATCATCAACAACCCGATGGAGATCGAATTCAAGTACGCTTAAATGACGCCTTGTTTCATCCCAATATTCTGTTGGTAGAAAACTATAAAAAACTTGATATTGATCTAACCTTAGGCTTTAATAAAATTGATTTTGTTGCGTTAAATCAAGGAACGTCGGGGCCCAATACCGCTGAAGTAAGGGTGTATGACGAGCAGGGCCAACTTTTGATGGCCAATCGATGGAATTTGGCCACCGGTTCAAAGGCCACCTTTATTGTGGTACGAGAAGAATAAAATTTTATTAAAATTTTTATCTGTTATTCGTAAAGTTGTACTTTGACAACCTAAAAAAAAAATCAGATGTACAAACAATTACTACCCGCCCTATTGATCTGTGGATTCCTTCTTGGATTCACCGCCTGTGAAACGCCAAAAAAGCTGGAGGAATTGACCTTAGTTTAATGGATACAGAAGTTCGTCCACAAGACGATTTTTACAACTATGTTAACGGAACATGGATGAAAAACACGGAAATACCCGATGATAAAACCCGTTGGGGAAGCTTTAATGAATTGCGTGAAAACACCGATGCTGATGTACTCAATATCTTAAAAGAAGCGGCAAACGATCCCAATTTAGACGCAACTGCCGATGAAGCCAAAGCGGTACAACTATTTCAATTAATCAACGATACTGTCGCTCGAAATGAACAAGGCGTAAAACCATTGATGCCGCATTTAGCCCGTATTGGTGAAATCAATTCTGCCGCAGACATTCAAACCTATTTAGAAGAAACCCTACCCAAAGGAAGCCGTGCTTTGTTTAGCTTTGGCATATCTGCAGATGCTAAAGACAGTAACAAAAATGTCCCACAGCTTTATCCAGGGGCTTTAGGGATAGAACGTGATTATTACCTCAAAGACGACGCCGATTCTAAAAAAATCAAAGCAGCTTATATAACGCATGTTGCACGTATGTTCGGTTTTATCGGCAAGACAGACGAAGAAGCCAGCGCATTAGCGGATCAAGTCGTAAAAATAGAAACACAATTAGCGGCGGCACGATTAGACAAAGTAGCACGTCGTGACCCTGCTAAACGCTATAACCCTAGAAGCATAGAAGCACTTAGCGAAATTACCGCAAGCATCAGTTGGCCAAAGTACTTTAGTGCTATCGGCGCAGAAGGTATCGACACCATTGTCCTAACTGATTTGGGTTATTTTTCTTCTCTCGACGATGTCATGAAAAACAATAGTATTGAAGACATTAAAGCTTATTTGTGGTGGACCTTGATTGATGGTACAGCCGCTCGCTTAAGCATGGACATGGATCGCGCCAACTGGGATTTTTACAGTAAAACCTTGCGTGGAGCAATTGCACAAGAGCCATTAGAGCAACGTTCCATTAGAACCGTTAACTGGACTTTAGGTGAAGCATTAGGGAAACTATATGTCGCACAAAAATTCCCTCCCCAAGCAAAAGCACAAATGAAGGAATTAGTAGGGAATTTAATTAAAGCCTATGAAATCCGCATCAATGCGTTGGATTGGATGGACGATGCTACTAAAGCAAAAGCCATTGAAAAACTTGCCAAAACGAATGTTAAAGTAGGCTATCCAGACAAGTGGAAAGACTACTCTTCTTTAGCCTTAACAAACGATGCGGGGAAAGCCACTTATTTTGATGCCATGGTCAATGTTGCTGCCTATGAATTTGCAGAAAACATAGCAGAATTAGGTGAGCCAGTAGATAAAAGCAAATGGTACATGTCTCCACAAACAGTTAATGCTTATTACAATCCACCTTATAACGAGATTGTTTTCCCAGCAGCCATCTTGCAACCACCCTTCTTTGACTTTACCGCAGATGCTGCCGTAAACTATGGTGGAATTGGGGGAGTGATTGGTCACGAAATCTCCCATGGATTTGACGATTCTGGTGCTGACTATGACGCCGATGGAAATCTGGTGAATTGGTGGACAGAAAAAGATCTCAATGAGTTCAATGGTTTAGGAGATAAACTAGCAGCACAATACAGTGCCATCGAAGTGCTAGAAGATACTTTTATCAACGGAAAATTCACCCTTGGAGAGAACATTGGGGATTTAGGTGGAATTCATGCTGCTTTTGATGCACTTGCCTTACACCATCAAGATAATGGAAAACCCGAACCCATAGATGGCTTCTCAGCAGAAGAGCGTTTCTTCCTTTCCTGGGGAACCATCTGGAGAGCAAAAATTCGTGACGAAGCCCTAAAAAACCAGGTTCGTACTGATCCACATTCTCCTGGATACAATCGTGCCACTCAGCCCCTTAAAAATATGGATGCTTTCTATACTACCTTCAATGTACAAGAAGGGGATAATATGTATCTCCCCAAAGAGGAACGAGTGTATATTTGGTAAAATAAGGGTCAATTCTTTTTTAAAAAGCCAAGGGAATCCCCTTGGCTTTTCTATTTTAGCCCCATGGAAGCATTCTCTTTACTACTTCAGTCACTTATTGGTTCGTTAGAATGGATTATGTTGAGTTTGATTCTGGGGGAGGCCTTTATCTACTCCTTCAATCCAAAGGCTTTCCTTTGCTTAACCTGAAACGAGGTTGGGAATTGCTTTTCCAAAAGATAATGATAAAGGGATTTCTCGTTTCGAAGCCTTATCGGCTGTTTTAGCTTCTACCGTTGGTTTAGGAAATATTTCTGGCGTAGCTATTGCGATATTTATGGGAGGGCCGGGTGTACTGGTTTGGATGTGGATCACAGCAGCTTTAGGCGCTGTAATCAAGTTTTACAGCAGTTCACTGGCCGTTTTATTACGCGAAAAAGAAGTTGACGGAAGTCCTCTGGGAGGCCCCATGTATTATATGTCTATCGGCATTCCTCGCTGGGGGAAACCCCTGGCCATTTGGTATTCTGTGGCCGGTTTGTTTGGTGTGCTACCTGCTTTTACAGCTAATCAGTTAACCCAAACCGTTATGACGGTGGTGCAACCCAATCAGTACATTTCTTTGGGTGACTTTAATTGGAAAATAGTGCTCGGAGTCCTTTTTGTATTCATTAGTGGGTGGGTAATTTTAGGCGGCTTAAAGAAGATCGTATCCGTTACCGCTAAGCTAGTTCCCCTGATGGTACTGCTCTATTTCAGTATGGGTGTTTTTATTTTGTTGGATAATTATTCGCTTATTCTACCCGCCTTGTCATCTATATTTTCTGAAGCCTTTAACTTACATACTGCTGTTACGGGTGGCTTCTGGGGACTAGTCCTTTTAGGGGTTCGCCGTGCAGTATTCTCGAATGAGAGTGGCGTGGGAAATGCACCCATGTACCACGGTCAGTCCGAAACCAAAGAACCTGTACATGAGGGCCTAGTCGCAGCCTTGGGGCCTTTGTTGGATACCGTTTTAGTTTGCTCAATTACAGGAGTAATCATCATCATTAGCGGTGCTTATCTAGGAAACGACCTCAACGGCATTTCCCTTACACTGAAGGCGTTCAATCATCTTTTCTTTGGTGTAGGAGATAAATTATTGCTCTTGATGGTATTGGTATTTGGAATTTCTACCCTCCTCACCTATTCATATTACGGGGTAAAATGTCTTAATTTTCTCACTCAAAAAAAGTGGGGGCATCTCTATAATTATATCTACTTAGGAAGTATCGTATTTTCAGCTGTTGCTACCGTAGATGTGGTCATTGGCATCATTGATTTATCTTTTGCACTCATGTGTATTCCAAACATGATTGCCGTTTTATACCTCTCCTCACACATAAAAGAACGTATCCTTGGTCTAAACAATTCAGCCTAGTATGAGGGAAAAACAACGAAAGTCGATTGTTTGTTTGACACTCATTCTTTTGGGCATCATTTTCTTCTTTTCGAAAGAAAAATTTTATCTTTAGATGATGAACCAAAAAATGGGTTTTAGGGATATAAAGGGAAATCAAATTGATCCTATTGACCATACACGAAAAATTCTAGCCAACAACCCATATGTAGACATTCATGTTGGGACAGATTCGCAGAGTATTGCTAAACATACTCGTTATATTACCGTAATTGCTTATCGCTATGGAAACAGAGGAGTTCACTACATTCTAAAGAAGAGTGGAATGCCTAAAATCAAAGATTTATGGACTCGTTTGTGGAAAGAAACGGAAATGAGTATCGATATTGCAGAGTCGATTAAAGAATCGCTCGATGTTCGTGCAGAAATTGACATGGATTACAATGAAAATGAGAACTTTAAATCAAATAAGTTGGTCAATGCCACACGTGGTTGGGCCAATTCGTTGGGCTACAAGGTAAACATAAAACCGCACGGACAAATTGCTACTAGAGCAGCAGATTATCATTGTAAATAAACCTCTTGAGAGCAAATGAAAGCATTTATTTTTGATTTAGATGGTGTAATCGTTGACACGGCAAAATACCATTACTTAGCTTGGAAACGCATTGGTGAAAAAGTAGGTTTTTCCCTCTCTGATGCACAAAATGAATCCCTAAAAGGAGTAAGCCGAAAAGAATCGTTGGAACGCATTTTAGACTGGGCGGGGGTGACGCTTTCAACAGAAAAGAAAGAACAATTATTGCGTGAAAAAAACGAAGATTACTTACAACAAATTCAAGGAATGGGAAGAGAAGAAATCCTTCCTGGGGTACTTGATTTGTTGCGCTTTGCCCAACAAAACAAAGTCCCTGTTTCCTTGGGCTCTGCCAGTAAAAATGCTACTGCCATCCTCAAAAAACTCCAAATTGATCACTTCTTCGACGCCATAGTAGATGGAAATAGTGTAAGCAAATCAAAACCCAATCCTGACGTCTTTTTAAAAGGGGCTGAATTACTTCAACAAACGCCCAGCAACTGTATTGTTTTTGAGGATGCTGCTGCAGGAATACAGGCAGCAAAAGCTGCTGGCATGATTTCTATTGGTATGGGTGATACAGAAGATGTAAAGAATGCCGATTACAGTTTTCGTTCCATGACTTTAATCACAAAAGAATTTATCAACGCATTACAATTACTATGAAATTGAGTCATTATCCTCATCATCCATGGAAAATCATCGAAGAAGGATGGAACCCAGAAAACGTCAAAGCTTCTGAAAGTATTTTCAGCTTGGGTAACGGTGCCATGGGGCAGCGTGCCAATTTTGAAGAAGATTACAGCGGATCCACTTTTCAAGGAAGTTATGTCGGTGGAGTTTATTATCCCGACAAAACAAGGGTTGGATGGTGGAAAAACGGCTACCCTGAATATTTTGCTAAGGTGCTCAACGCGCCCAACTGGATTGGCTTACACTTAAAGGTCAATGGAACACTATTTGACCTAAATAAGGCGCAAAAAATAAGCAGCTTTTACCGAGAGCTCGACATGAAGACTGGGCTGTATACCCGAAGATTTAACGCTCTTTTTAATGGAACAACAATTTCTATCGAATGCAAACGGCTCCTTTCTCTGGCTCGACCCAGGCTTGGTGCCCTTGAATATGTCATTACAAGCGATCAAGATGTTTCGATTCTAGTGGAACCCTATCTCGATGCGGGAATTACCAATCATGATAGTAATTGGGATGACCAATTTTGGGATATCGATAAAAAAACCACACAAGATTGTCGGGCCTACATCGAAGCGCACACATTAAAAACCAATTTCAATGTGGGGACCTTTATGGAAACCCAACTTTTTGAAGAAGGTAAACAGCTCGCTCTTCTTCCAAAACATAAAGAAGAAGACCAGAAAATAAGCCATCAGTTCAGTCACGAACTCAAAGCAAATACACCCTTAACCATTGTAAAGTATGGGGGGTATGTGAGTAGTCGAAATTACCGAAAGGATCGTCTAGAAAAAGAAGCTATGCTCGTGTTAGATGAAGCTAGTAAATTGCCTTTTTCAACGCTTTGTGAAGAACAAAAAATAGCTTGGGCAAATACCTGGAAAAGTGCTGATATTACTATTGAAGGTGATGTTAAAGCACAACAAGCCATTCGATTCAATATTTTTCAGCTCAATCAAACGTATACAGGTGATGATGCCGGACTAAATATTGGTCCCAAAGGCTTTACAGGTGAAAAATATGGTGGAAGTACCTATTGGGATACCGAAGCCTACTGCATTCCATTTTACATGGCAACTAAAAAATGAAACAGTTGCCCGAAATTTATTGACCTACCGTTACAATCATCTTCAGCGTGCAATAGAAAATGCTGAGAAACTTGGCTTTTCAAAAGGCGCAGCGCTATACCCAATGGTCACCATGAATGGCGAAGAATGTCATAATGAATGGGAAATTACCTTTGAGGAAATTCACCGTAATAGCGCAATTGCATTTGCCATTTATAATTACACACGTTACACTGGAGACTTGTCTTATATTCCTGAAATGGGCCTTGAGGTACTTATCGGAATCGCACGGTTTTGGTGTCAACGTGCTAGCTTTTCCTCTGCCAAAAACAAATATGTCATTCTAGGTGTCACAGGACCCAATGAATATGAAAACAACGTAAATAACAACTGGTATACAAACTACAGTGCACAATGGTGTATGTCCTACACCATAGCGCAATTAACTGCCCTACGCCAGTCATCTCCAAAGGATGCAAAGCGTATTGAACAAAAAACCAACTTCAAAGAAGAAGAGTTGTTGCAATGGGAAAAAAGGCAAAAAACATGTACCTGCCACATGACGAGGAACGGAATATTTTTCTTCAACAGGATGGTTTTTTAGACAAAGAATTGGTGAAAGCCGCCACATTAAATCCGAATGAACGCCCTATCAACCAACACTGGTCGTGGGATAAAATTCTTCGATCTCCCTATATCAAACAAGCCGATGTGTTACAAGGGATGTACTTCTTTGAGGAAGATTTTGATGAGTCCACTTTGCAAAGAAATTATGCTTTTTATGAACCCCTTACCGTTCATGAGTCTTCATTATCCCCCTGTGTTCACGCTATCATTGCGTCAAAATTAGGAGAAGACGATGCAGCATATGCTTTTTATTTACAAACTGCTCGACTAGATTTAGACGACTATAATGCTGAGGTTGAAGAAGGGTTACATATTACCTCCATGGCAGGGACATGGATGAGTATCGTTGAGGGGTTTGCTGGTATGCGCGTTCGGAACAACTGCTTGTTATTTAACCCTAGACTTCCCAAAGCATGGAATAAGTTATCCTTTAAAATTAACTTTAGAAAACACATTTACAGCATTGTTATGTCGCAAGAACGTTTTGACTGTAAGGTTGATTCTGACGCAGAAACGTCTATCTTTGTGGCCGAAAAAGAACATGTATTCACCCATGAGCTATCGGTACGTTTGTCGTAAGCTTTTGACAGAAATTTATTCCCAATAATCGAAAACGAGGACCTTTTCTGTAAAGGGAACAAAGAATTGAACAAACTTTTGGTGAATGGAGTGAGGTAAATAAACTTCATCGCGATCATCTTCGTTGGCAAACCAAAGCGTAAGGCAGTGAGAGTAACCTTTATCTAGCTTTTCAGGGGATACATTTTCACGGAAAAGCAAATCATTTACGCCAGGAATTGTCCTAAGGGTATAGGCCGCATCCTCAATCTTCCTGAGTTGTTGCGCATTGGTGTTTTCTTTAAATTGGATTAGGACAAGATGTTGTAATTTTTTGTTCATTTAAGGGTTTAAAAACGAAAGATAGACAAAATACAAACCTTTTAGGCCTATCGGTCTTACTATCCCTTCTCTTTGGTGTTTCTTAAAGGCTTATGCTTCATTCAATTCGCAAAAAGAAGGGGAAATTGATCGCTATATTCGGTTTAACCATAGCTTTTTAATAGCTTTAACCTATGGAAAATAAGCAACAAATTTTAGTAAAACGCCCCGTAGGCCTTCCTAGTGAAGATACTTGGTCATTCAAATCAACACCTATTCGTCCTTTGAAAGAAGGAGAAATGCTGGTTGAACAACACTATATTTCGCTCGATCCTGCTATGCGAGGATGGATGAATGAATCGCGTTCTTATATACCTCCTGTTCAATTGGGTGAAGTAATGCGTGCTGGAACAGTTGGCAAGGTTATTCAAACCCAAGGGAAAACACCCTTTCAAGAAGGCGACTTCATTACAGGTTGGGGAGGAGTACAAACACACCTCATCACAAAAGGCGAGCAATACTATAAAGTGGATCCAAATCGTGCACCCTTACCTGCCTATATTGGCACCTTGGGTATGCCCGGAATGACCGCCTACTTTGGCATACTAGAGGAAGGAAAAATAAAAGAAGGGGAAACCGTCTTAGTGTCTGGAGCTGCTGGAGCGGTAGGAAGCGTTGTAGGACAAATCGCAAAAATAAAAGGATGTCGTGTTGTAGGAATTGCTGGGGGGAAAGAAAAATGTGATTACCTCATCGATGAGCTGGGCTTTGACGGTGCCATTGATTATAAAAACGAAAGTGTGTTGAAAGGAATTAAGCAACATTGTCCCAAAGGGATCGATGTTTACTTTGATAATGTTGGAGGAGATATTTTGGATGCAGCCCTTGTTTTCTTGCGTAAAAATGCACGTGTAATCATTTGTGGTGCTATTTCCCAATATAATGTAACTACGGCAGTCAGCGGCCCCAAAAACTACCTTTCACTCTTGGTTAATCGTGCATCAATGAAAGGAATTGTTGTTTTGGACTATGCGCCAAATTATGG
This sequence comes from Flavobacteriaceae bacterium, assembly GCA_038143735.1. Taxonomy (GTDB): domain Bacteria; phylum Bacteroidota; class Bacteroidia; order Flavobacteriales; family Flavobacteriaceae; genus Arcticimaribacter. The sequence continues at coordinate 297,156 of JAYQML010000007.1, read as the reverse complement.
GATGGCCATGAAAGAAATGGCTGGATGGATGCAAGAAGGAAAACTAAAAAGCCGTGAAGATGTTTATGAAGGCATTGAAAATTTTAGACAAACCTTTTTGCGTTTATTTTCAGGGGAAAAAAATGGGAAACTTGTACTAAAAGTTAACTAGTTCATTCTTAGTAACTTGTTGGTAACTTGTGTTTACCTTAGTTCTTAAAAGGCCCAAATGAGCGTATCTTTGTTGTGGAAACAGTAGAAGATACACTATGATGCTAGAACTTTTTTTCTTGCAGTTTTTCTTTTTACTATTAGCGGGTTTGATTTTGTATTTAAACCGAAACATGCTAACAAAAAGTAGCTCTTTTAGGTTATACAAAAAGCCTAAAAATTCCGAGGCATTACCCTCTTAATAAAAGAAAAACACCGCTTTATTTATTTGTTTGGCTTTTAATTTTTAATGGTCATCTAGGAAACTTTCCCTCCGTTCGAAAGTAAGCTATTGCCCTATCAATAACAGTTCCGTTTGACGTTTGTTGACATAGGAAAAGCCATCTGGGCCAAAGTAGCCAGCCTCTTCTAACATAATGCGAACATCTTTTTCCCAGGCTTCAATGTAAACTTTGGTGTTTAATTCAATGGCATAAACTGTGTTTTCGTGTAGGGGCCAATCTCCAGATCCTGGAACTCCTTGCTGAGCATCCCACATGCCAAAAGTAGTCCCTGCCGAATGGCCATACAGTCCCAAAGGGTGAGTATAAATTTGAGGGCGCAATCCTTCAGCTCTTCCGGCTTCAAGAGCCATAGCCAAGGTTTCGTTTCCTGTACGTCCTGTTACAAAACGATCTGTAAAAAGATCCTGTACACGGTTTCCATCGGCTAAGGCATCGACCAATTCTTTTGGTGCTTGCGTTTCACCACGCCGCAAAACATAGGCGAGCTCTTGGCAATCGGTATTTAGGCCTAAATAGGTGATTCCAAAGTCACAGTGAACTAGGTCTCCGGGCTGAATGATATCAAATTTTGATTTCCCATCAAAAGCATATAAGTCACTATTCCCTGTTCGTTGAACGTCAATGGTCGGATGAAACCAAGTTTTAAGGCCTAGGGCAATTACCTTTTCGCGCAGCCACCAAACCACATCATCTGTGGTTGTTACCCCTGGCGTAATTACCTTGGTTGAAAAAGCTTCTGCGATAATGTTGTGGGTAATTTCGACCAGTTGATTGTACACCATCATTTCGCGCGCAGTCCGGGTTTCAATCCAAGCGGTTGCGAGGGGTTCAGCACTCACCAAGCGTTTTTTCTGTGAAGAAGATAGTGCTTCTAGAAACAGACGATAATCGGTTTGCGCCAAGCCATCCACAATCCCATCATTTTCTGACATATTGATGCCAATATTCTTCGGGTCCTTTAAAGCAAGATATTCTGCCAAGGCTTTCATTTGATTGGGCTCTTTTTCCTTATTCCAAACAGAAGGGATCAGTTTTCCGAAAGGATAACGAGTGATGGCGGCACGACTTAGTGATCCCGTTTTGGGATCTAGGGTAAAGACCAAAATAGTTCGTCTACGCGCATTTAACCAAGTAGGAGGTAACATGGTTTTCACCACAGGGTCCTCATTGTATTCTCTAGTAATTAAGACCCATGCATCTATTTGATGGGTTTTCATCAAGGCTGGCAAAAGGGTTGTAAAGCGATCGTTTTGAATTTCCTCCATTAGTATCGCACGCTCCTTTAACGGTAAAATTGCTTGGGCAGCAAGGGAACAGCTTAGCAGTGTTGTTGTTAAAAATAAAAGTAAACGCATATTAATCTAAGCTTGGTGGTCCAGGTAAAATTCGTGGATCATAGGTTTTGTTAATTTTATTGTCTTTGAAGTCTTTCTTCACTGCTTCAACTTTCTTTGGGTCTTTGTATAAATCGACCATGGTCATGGCCAATGCTTTAGCGGCATAGATCATTCCTTTATGACCAATCGACATTCCTGTGCAGGCCACTACTGCCCAAGAATGCCACGGTCCTCCGTTTGCAGCAACAGTGGCAGACATTCGAATGGTCGGAACAATTTGACTAACATCACCTACATCTGTCGATCCTCCTTGAGCGGGTAATGTTTCCTTGAGTGGATGAATGCTGCCGTCAATTCCTAATTGTGGTTTTCCGGCTTCCTTTAGTATTGTATTTGCATAAGTAACTTCATCTTCTGAATAGCTTATTTCACCTAAAGCTTCCATGTTTTTCTGCATGATCTCTGCTCCCGTTCGATTTACTTGAATTTCATAAATCCCTGAAATAAGTTTTGTTTCATAGGTTGTCCCTGTCATCAAAGCAGCTCCTTTTGCAATAGCTAAAGCGCGCTCGTACAAAACATCTACCTTTTCGCGATTATTTTCACGCAAACGGGTCCAAATTTGCGCAAAGTCTGGAACTACGTTAACTACGTCTCCTGCTTTTTCAATTTGGTAATGGATACGAGAAGTAGGCAATATATGTTCGCGATAGTAATTGAGTCCCGTCGTGTACAATTCCATGGCATCCACAGCACTTTTCCCGTTCCAAGGATCTGAAGAGGCGTGGGAAGAACTCCCATAAAACTTAACGCGAAAATCGACCAAAGCTTTACTACTTTGGGTTCCAGCTTCATTACTGTCTCCAGGATGCCAATCCATACATACATCAAGTTGATCAAAAACACCAGCCCTTGCCATCCAAACTTTGGCAAAAATGGTTTCCTCGGCCGGCGTTCCATAAAAAATAACGGTTCCTTTTAATGTTCCCTTTTCTATTTGTTCTTTAATGGCAACTGCTGCCCCTAGACTGGCTGTCCCAAAAAGGTTATGTCCACAGCCATGGCCAGCTCCACCTTCTACCCGAGCCTCTCGGGTGGGTTGCCTTTTTTGAGAAATCCCCGCATTAGCATCAAACTCTCCAAGAATTCCAATTATTGGACTTCCAGAACCATATTTCGCCATAAACGCAGTGGGTATGTCGGCCACATTTTCCGTCACCTCAAAGCCATTCTGACGCGCATAATCCATAAGTAACTTGGACGACTTATACTCAACAAGAGATGTTTCTGCTGCTTCCCAGATTGCATCACTGGTAACAATCATGTTCTCTTTTTGGGCTTCGATAGAAGCCTGAATATTATTTTTTATCGTTTTTACACTCTGTGCATTCACCATTAATGGAACAACAAATAGTCCTAGGGAAAGAATAAAATGAACTGTTTTTTTCATGCGATAACGTTTGATCTCTAAATGTACAATAATATTTTTTGTACATTCATCATTAAAATAACTATCGTGCAAAACATCTCCCTACTCAAACGCTCATTTTTCCCCCTAATGTTTATTTTTGCTTTAAGCCAACTAGGGCATGCCCAACGCAAGAAAGCAAAAGATAAAGCGCCTACCTATGACACTTCTTTATACGAGTCACTAAAGTACAGGGAGTTAGGTCCTTTTCGCGGTGGGAGAGCCGCAGCCGTTACAGGTGTTCCTGGACAGCCCAATTTATTTTATTTTGGCGCCACTGGTGGTGGTGTTTGGAAAACCGAAGATGGTGGTAAAACCTATGCCAATATTTCTGATGGATTTTTTGAGGAAGCATTGGATCCATTGCCGTGGCAAAAAGCGATCCCAATGTCATTTATGTAGGAGGGGGTGAAGTCACCGTTCGTGGAAACGTATCTTCTGGCTATGGTGTTTGGAAATCAGAAGATGCAGGTAAAACATGGCAATTTGCTGGCTTACCTAAATCAAGGCACATTCCCCGCATTGTCATTGATCCACAAAATCCTGAAATTGTTTATGCTGCCGTGTTGGGAAACATCTATAAACCTACCCAAGATAGGGGGTGTACAAAAGCACCAATGGTGGAAAAACGTGGTCAAAAATTCTCTTTGCCAACCCACAAGCTGGGGCAGTAGAATTGGTGATGGATCCGAACAATTCACGAAATTTATACGCTGCTACTTGGCGTTTGCAACGCACTCCGTATAGCTTAAGCAGTGGTGGGGAAGGGTCTGCCCTGTGGAAAAGTACTGACCGTGGTGCCACGTGGGAAGAAATAAGCACACACGAAGGCTTTGCGAAAGGTACCCTCGGTATTATTGGGGTGACTGTTTCCCCGCTAAATGCTGAACGACTATGGGCCATCGTGGAAAATAAAGATAATGGTGGGGTTTACCGCTCCGACAACGGAGGAGAAAGCTGGAAGCAGGTGAACGATAGTCGCGCTTTACGGCAACGCGCTTGGTACTACACCAAAATTTATGCAGACACCCAAGATGTCGATGGTGTCTATGTAATGAATGTTTCTTATCATCATTCTACTGATGGTGGGAAAACCTTTAGTTCCCATAGAGCCCCACACGGAGACCATCATGACTTATGGATTGCACCAGAAGACAACCAACGTATGATCATTGGTGACGACGGAGGTGCGCAAATTTCCTATGACGGTGGTGAAAGCTGGAGTACCTATCACAACCAACCAACCGCCCAATTTTATCGAGTTACTACGGACAATGCATTCCCTTATCGCATTTATGTTGCGCAACAAGATAATTCTACTATACGTGTAAATCACCGAAGTTTTGGCAGAAACATAGGAGAAGACGATTGGGAAGCAACCGCTGGGGGAGAATCAGCTCATATTGCCATTGATCCTACTAACGATGAAATTGTATATGGTGGAAGTTATGGGGGCTATCTCACTCGTGTCAATCACGATACCGGAAGTGAACGAGCCATAAACGTATGGCCAGATAATCCTATGGGTTACGGAGCAGAAGGAATGAAATATCGATTTCAGTGGAATTTCCCCATTGTTTTTAGTAAGCATAATCCCAAACGTCTCTACACTTTTTCAAATCAAGTGCATGTGACAGAAAATGAGGGACAGAGTTGGGATATTATCAGTCCTGATTTAACACGAAATGATCCAAGTCGATTAAAAACATCAGGGGGACCAATTACCCAAGACAATACAGGTGTAGAATACTATTGCACCATCTTTGCTGCCAACGAATCGCCTTTACAAGAAGGATTATTGTGGGTAGGGAGTGATGACGGTTTGGTTCACCTCACCAAAGACGGTGGAAAAAACTGGACCAATATTACCCCAAAAGGAATGCCCGAATGGATGATGATTAATAGTATTGAGCCTTCTCCCTTTGATGCTGGTACCTGCTACATTGCCGGCACACGTTATAAACTGGGTGACTTTACTCCCTATCTATACAAGACAACTGATTTTGGTGAAAGTTGGACCAGAATTAACAAAGGTATCCCAAGAGAACATTTTACTAGGGTGGTTAGAGCTGACCCTAACCACAAAGGCTTCTTATATGCTGGAACGGAGACAGGAATGTATATTTCTTTTGATGATGGAGTCTCTTGGGAGGCTTTTCAGCAAAATTTACCCATCGTTCCAATCACCGATTTGGCGATAAAGGACAATAGTCTTATTGTGGCAACCCAAGGAAGAAGTCTCTGGATACTTGATGATTTAACCGTGTTACATCAACTTCAAAACGACACCAGTAAAGCTGTTCTCTACACCCCCAAACCCACATATAGAGTCCAAGGAAGTGGCGGGAGAAGTTCATTAAGGGAAGGAACCAATTTACCCAATGGGGTCATTACACATTTTTATATCCCAGAAACTGGGGCAAAAAAAGATAGCGTGTCATTAAGTTTTCACAAGGCAGATGGTAGCTTAATCAAGCGGTTTAGTTCCGAGGACAAAAAAAATAAATTAACCGTTAAAAAAGGGGGAAATCAATTTATCTGGAACATGCGTTACGATGGAGCTGAACGTTTAAGCGGAATGATTTTATGGGGAGCTTCTCTCAGAGGTGCCAGAGCAGTACCCGGAAAATACTCCGTAACCTTGAGCTACAATGGAAAAGATGTCTCAAAAGAATTTGAAATTCTTCCTAGTCCCTTGGCCGAAACAAGTGTAGCGCAAATGCAAGAACAATTCGACTTTGTAGATGGGATTAATCAAACCATAGATTCAGCGCACAAGGCCATCAAAAAAATTAGAGTCATCAATAAAAAGCTAACTGAATTTCTGACCAATTTCAAGGAGAATGAAGCCGCAAAAGAGTTGCGCGTAAGTGCGAAAGAATTGACGGAAAAATTAAGTGCAATTGAAAAAGCTTTGTATCAAACACAAAATAGGAGCAATCAAGATCCACTGAATTTCCCCATTCGATTGACCAATAAATTGGGACACATTAACAACCTTGTTATGCAAAATGACTTCCCACCTACGGCACAAGACATTGCTGTTCGTGATGAATTAACCCAAGCTATTGATGCTCAGTTGAGTATTTATACTTCTTTAATGAAAAAGGATGTTCCTGCCTTCAATGAGGCCTTTAAAAAATTATCGTTAGACTATTTAATTAAATAAAAAAGCTAACCATTGAAAAGAACCCTGCATTAGCAGGGTTTTTATTGGTTAGTTTTTCACTTCAACTATAATCTCATTGCGTCGATTATAAAACTTATACGGGGCGTCATAAGACAAGACAACAGGAGAGCCAACGATTTCTTTATCCGCTTGTTTAAGGGTATTTATCAATGCCTCTTGATGTACTCTTTCTTTGGTTTCGTTCGAATAGCCACTATACCGAATGGCAGCAAAAAAACCTGCTTTCGCTTGATATACTTCAACACCTTTTCCTTTGGGTGAGGGGGCAACCGTATCATATTTTGCCGGAAGCACAAATTCCATTACTTCAAGAGGTCCGTTTTTATCCATGTAAACGGGTGTGATCATGGCGATTTTTTCTCCCGTAGTATTGTTTCCAGAGATATATCGAAACAACGCATTAAAATTAGTATTTGTTCGTTTGGGGCTTTCTACCTTAACTTTCATCACTGAAGGATAATAACGAATTTCAATTGAATTGATCGATTCTATGACCTTGTACGCTTGGGTTTCATAAGATTGCATGAGCGCAAAATGTAAGGAGAAAAATAAGGATAGCATTTTCTTTTACAAGATAAGCCTTTCTGGCGTATCTCACCCAACTAGACAAATTAACGCTGTTTATTGCGTAATCGTTCTTTCTCTTTTTCAACAGAAAAAAGGCGATATGATTTAATTTGCAAAAAATGAGACAACAGTCCTATGCCCCAGCCAAAAAGGGCAAAATAAGCCCAATCGAACTGAGCATTATCGTAATAATCGAAAGCAAATAGGCCCCCGTTAATAAGAACGTACATCAATAAGTGGCGATAGAAGCCTACGTTTGCTTCAGCTTGTTTGGTTAATTCTTGTTCATTCATGGTAAAGCTATTTATGGGTAAATTAAACTATTCTAGGGAAAAACACTGGAGTGTCTTTTTTGTATTGTTGGTAGGCAGGATCATGGCCCCATTTGTTATCGGCTCGCTCTTCCAGTAGATTTACTCCACTTACCTTATTGAGCAAGAGGTAAACAAAAAGCGGCGTAATAAGTGCGGCCCATTGTAAGCCTTCTAAGACAGGAACAGCGATGATTGTGATGCCCGTCCAGAGAACAAACTCCCCGACATAATTGGGATGGCGCGATTGTTTCCAAACGCCTACGTCTATGAATTTTCCTGCATTCTCTGGCGCTTTGTTAAAGGCTGTTTTTTGGCTATCTGCCAACACCTGATATATCCAACCGATTGCCCAAATGAATGTTCCAATGCCTAAAAAAAGAAATTCTGTTTTAGCAGGAGATGACAGTGCGATCAAAGCGGGGTAAGTACACATAAAAACCCATAAGCCTTGTAGCATCCAAGTCAACAAAAAACGGGTGAACGAGGTTTTTAATCGGTCGAAACGGCCATCTTTCCCAACCCGTTTCACACGCGTAAATAGAAAACTACTCAGTCGAATGGCCCAAAGCACAATAAGACCTGTAAGTACCAGCGCCCTCAAATCCCAATCACCGAATAGTTGTTGATGTCGATAAACCATATAGGCCATAGTGGACAAATAAGTAACCCCACCTGTTAGGTCATAAAAATGCTCTGTTTGCGCAATGTATGAAGGGATAAATACAACCCATTGGATCATAAAAATCAGCAACGCAGCTTCAAACAACAATGTATTCGATTGGCTTGGGGTCCCTAGAAATGCCAGTCCACCTACGAAGGCCAAAAGGGAGAGGATAATGAAATAGCGTAATACAATGTTCTTCATCTTTGTGTATTTTTGGATAAGGTAAGAAAAATTAATGCTCGATGATCCGAAAAGCTCGGCAAGAAGATATTCCAAGGCTAAAAAAAATAACCGCGGCTTGTGCAAAGCATATGATCGCTCAGGGGATTTTTCAGTGGAATGAACATTACCCCTCAGTAGCTATTTTTGAACACGATATAGCGCAGGAAAACATGTATGTTTTCACACTAGACAAAATAATTGTAGGATGTGTTATGCTTTCCTTTAAAAAAGATGCTTTTTACAATTGCATTGCATGGAAAACCCCAGAAAAAAAACACCTTTATGTGCATCGATTGGCTGTTCATCCCGATTTTCAAGGCAAAGGGATTGCACAAAAAATAATGGATTTTGGAGAAGACTATGCCCAACAAAATGGTTGTCTTTCTGTCCGTTTAGACACTTTTAGTAAAAACCCTCGCAACAATACTTTTTATCAAACTAGAAAGTATCAACGGGTTGGAGAAGTATTTTTCTCACAGAAGAGTCCCCACCCGTTTTATTGTTATGAAAAAGTTTTTGATGCTCTGGTATAGCGCGCTAAAAAATAGTGACTAGCATCAAAAAATCACCCTACCTAAAGAGTTATTTAACCACAATTCAATTTGTTGTCCATAAGAAAATTTGTAGCTTCATGAAAAATTCTCGAACTCACATTATATGATAACCCTATGGAAATGAAAACAGCCTATCCAAAACTTCTTGAGCCCTTAGATCTCGGGTTTACCAAGATAAAAAACCGCGTCCTTATGGGGTCAATGCATACCATGTTGGAGGACATTGATGGTGGAATCCCTCGTTTAGCAGCTTTCTATGCCGAACGTGCAAAGGGGCAAGTTGGCTTAATCGTTACAGGCGGAGTTGCTCCCAGTAAACAAGGACTCGCAATTCCAGTAGGGCACCCATTGAACAACAAAGAGGAAGCAGAAAAACACAAAGAAATCACCAAAGCTGTACACGACGAAGGCGGAAAAATTTGCATGCAAATTCTGCATGTTGGCCGATACGGTTATACTCCCGAAAATGTTTCAGCGAGTAATACAAAAGCGCCCATTAGCCCTTTTCCTGCAAGAGAATTGAGCGGAGAAGAAGTAGAACAAACCATTGAAGACTATGTCAACTGCGCTAAACTAGCACAGTACGCCAACTACGACGGGGTAGAAGTGATGGGGTCAGAGGGTTACTTAATCAATCAATTTATCGCCAAAAAAACCAATTTACGCACCGATGAATGGGGGGGCGATTATGAACAAAGAATCAAATTCCCGCTCGAAATCATTCGTCGCACTCGCGAAGCAGTAGGCGAAAATTTCATTGTCATTTACCGTCTTTCCATGCTCGACCTCGTCGAAGGAGGGAGTACTTGGGAAGAGGTGGTTCAATTGGCCAAAGCCATTGAAGCAGCCGGTGCTACTATTATTAATACTGGAATTGGTTGGCATGAATCGCGTGTACCCACCATCGGTACCGTAGTCCCTAAAGCAGGTTTTGCTTGGGTGACCAAGAAAATGATGGGAGAAGTAAACATTCCTTTAATCACCACCAATAGAATTAACATGCCCGATGTGGCAGAACAGGTTTTACAAGATGGATGTGCAGACATGGTTTCGATGGCGCGCCCTTTTCTTGCTGACCCAGAATTGGTGCTCAAATCAATCGAAGGAAGGCCCGAAGAGATCAACACCTGTATCGCCTGTAATCAAGCTTGTCTAGATCATACATTCACCATGCAAGTATCTTCATGTATCGTCAACCCACGCGCTTGTCACGAAACTATATTGGTCCATACCCCAGCTGAGAACAAAAAGAAAATTGCCGTGATTGGTGCTGGACCAGCTGGTCTTGAGGCAGCAACTGTAGCAGCCAAAAGAGGGCATAGTGTTGTATTGTTCGAAGAAAAAGATAAAATAGGAGGGCAATTCAATATGGCCAAGGTCATTCCCGGGAAAGAGGAATACGGTCAGACCATTCGTTACTATGACAGCATGCTCAAAAAATACGGTGTCGAACTGCACTTATCTACCCGGGCCGAAGAGGCTACTCTTGTTCGTGAGGGGTTTGATGAAATTGTATTGGCTACGGGGGTTACCCCAAGAACTGTTGATATAGAAGGCATTGACCACCCAAAGGTGATGAATTATGTCGATGTACTCTATAAAAATAAAGCCGTTGGTAACAAAGTAGCCATTATTGGTTCTGGAGGTATTGGTTTCGATATGGCCGAGTTTTTAGCACATGACATGACCCACGAATCTGTAAGCCTAAGTACTGAAAATTACATGAAAGAATGGGGAGTAGATATGACTTATGCAAAAGGAGGGGCTTTAGCAGAATCGCCACTGCCCTTGCCTTCTCCTAGGGAGATTTACCTCTTAAAACGCTCCAAAGGGAAACACGGAAAGAACCTTGGAAAAACGACTGGTTGGATTCACCGTTCTAGCTTAGCCATGAAAGATGTAAAAATGCTTGCCGATGTGAGCTACACCAAAGTAGACGATCGTGGGCTGCACATTACAGTAGGGAAACACAAAAAATTCTAGCAGTAGATCATGTCATTGTTTGTGCTGGTCAAGAGTCACTCAAAGAACTAGAAGCAGGTTTAATCGCAGCAAACCAAAAAGTTCATTTGATTGGTGGCGCCAATATTGCGGCACAGTTGGATGCAAAAATGGCCATTAAAGAAGCTAGTGAACTGGCAGCAAAATTGTAAAAATCAAAAAGATGTATCTAGACCAACTAACGTCAAAAGAGGTTATGCCCGGATTACACGGAAAAATCGTCCATGGAGATCAACTCAGCTGGGCTTTTTGGACGGTTGAAAAAGGAGCTGTTGTCCCAGAACATCATCATCATCATGAACAAATGATGCATGTTTTGGAAGGAAAGTTTGAATTTACCTTAGCGGGTGAAACAACTGTTTATACCAAGGGTGCGGTAGTACTTATTCCCTCCAATGTGCCACATGCTGGAAAAGCCTTAACTTCTTGTCAGTTAATGGATGTTTTTAGTCCTGCACGTGAGGATTATAAATAAACTATGGAAATAAATCTGAAAGGAAAAACCGCCCTTGTTGGGGGAAGCAGTAGAGGCCTTGGCCGTGCCATAGCAGAACGCCTTGCAGCTTCTGGTGCAAGTGTCACTTTGATGGCACGTAATGAAAGCCTTTTGGCTGAAATTGTAGCATCACTTCCCACAGACAAAGGTCAGTCGCATGGTTTTTTGGTGGTAAACTTCGCTGATTTTCTTTCTTTTAAAACACAAATGGAGGCTTTTTTTGCGAAGAATACAGTCGATATTCTCATTAACAACACCCAAGGGCCCTCGGCCGGGGGAGCTTTAGAAAAAAACATCGACGATTACCAAGCTGCTTTTGATTTATTGTTTAAATGTGCCGTAACGACCACTTCGCTTGCCTTGCCGCATATGCAAGCACAACAATGGGGACGCATCATTAATGTAGCTTCCATTACGGTACGGGAACCTTTAAACTATTTGGCACTCTCCAATAGCCTGCGCGCAGCTTTAGTGACTTGGGCCAAAAGCCTTTCGCTAGATATTGCCAAAGACAATATTACCCTCAATTCGCTCTTGACGGGTTACTTCGACACAGAGCGTTTAACGCAACTCATCGCACAAAAAGCTAAAAAAGATGAACGTGACAGCGGAGAACGTTAGAGGTGAGATGGAAGCTCAGGTACCCATGCAACGAATTGGTGAACCTGCAGAATATGCCAATCTAGTTTGCTTTCTAGCTTCTGACCAAGCAAGTTATATTACGGGGACGAGTATTCCTATCGACGGGGGTTTATTAAAATCATTTTAACTTTTGAAAAATGAAATCGACCGAACAAATTATCGCTCAGGTTGGTGAATTGCTGAGCGTACATTTAGCAAAAAGCAAAGCGAAGGCGACCCCTGCATTAAATCAACGTCCAGCAGAAGAAATAGCGGAAGCCTTACAGTTAAAGCATTACATTAAAAACGGCTTTCAATCCGCAGAGGAAATCAATACATTTGTGGCCACTTATTTAACCCACACCAACCGCTTACAACACCCACACTACATGGGTCATCAAGTGGCCGTCCCACAAGATCTTTCTGGAATTCCGGAATTAATTCACGGGACGATCAACAACCCCAGTTCACTCTACGAGATGGGGCCAGCAGGGGGACCTGCGAAGGATTTATGATCAATTGGATGTTGGAGAAAACGGGTTGGTTGAACGGACGCGATTCTTATGATTTCCGATTTACCCCAGGGCAAGCCAGCGGTGTTTTGACCCATGGAGGATCGGTGGCCAATTTAACTGCGCTAGCTGCCGCAAGAGCTGCCATTGCTCCCGATGCTTGGACAGAAGGAAATCCCACCGATTTGGTGGTCATTGGGGCGGCCTCTGCCCACTACTCCATTGCTCGCGCCTTATCTATTTTAGGTTTAGGAAAAAAAGCCTTTTACCCCGTAGCAGTCGATGAAAATGAAGTGCTCATCATCGAAGATCTCCCAAAAGTCTATGCAAAAGCCCTAGCCGATGGGAAACGCGTGATGTGCGTTGTGGCTAATGCATGTGCAACTTCAACCGGACTCTTTGATCCCTTAGATGCTATGGGCGACTTTTGCCAAGAACAGCAGTTGTGGTTTCATGTCGATGGCGCCCATGGTGCCGCAGCACTTGCAGGGCCTAAGAGTAAGGCTCTTGTCAAAGGAATCGAGAAAGCCAACTCTATCATTTGGGATGCCCACAAAATGTTGCGGGTTCCTGCCTTGTGTACGGCAGTTCTTTTCCGTGATTTCACCTACCAAGTCGCTGCTTTTCAACAAAAAGGATCCTATGTGTTTCACGATACCGAAGTGGTGGGAATGGACTCCATGCCTTATACCATTGAATGTACCAAATCGGCTTTGGGCACAAAATTGTTTTGGACCCTTGCATTGGAAGGAGAAGAAAAAATAGGAGCGTTTATCGACCAAACTTTTCAATTGGCGAAAGATTTTCATGCATTACTTTCAACAGAAGAAAATTTTTCTACTCCCTACTTTCCGCAAAGCAATATCTTGTGTTTTCACTACGATAAGTTTGGCGAAGATGACGAATTTCAAAAACGCTTACGCTATGCTATCATCAACGAAAAACACTTTTATATTACCTCCTGTGAAATGAACGGCCGACGTTATTTAAGGGTCGTTTTACTTCACCCCGATACAAGCATTATACACCTCAAAGCCTTGATTGAAGAGGTAAAACGGGTAGCTGAAATGGTCATTTACTCCTGAAAATTTTGGGTTTCATTAATGCATATGCATTTAATTTGTCTCTAGAATACACTATTCTATTGTTAGGATACCATTCTTTCTGTCTTCTTTATCCTATTGTGCTGCAAATAAGAACCCAATGGTCATGCCCACACCTCAAGCACCGTTTAACTACGCAGAAACCAACCTAAAAGGGGTGGATTTCAAAGAGGCCTATTTGAGCAACACTAACCTCAAAAGAGCTAATGTGATTTTTGAAGACTTGAAACTAGGTTATCTCCTAAGAACAATTATACCTATTGGGGAAGTTCACCCTTAAATCAATAACCCTTCTTGCTGTTGACCGTGTGGAGCAAGGCTTCGCCCTTTTGAACGGCAGATGCGTTGTCAAGAATTTGTCCCACTCCGGCTTCAGGATTCGTAATGCTGGCAATGTGTGGGGTGATCTGCACTTTGGGGTGCTCCCAAAACGGACTGTCTTTGGGCAAAGGTTCTGTCTCAAAAACATCTAAGAAAGCCCCAGAAAGATAACCTTTGTCCAAAGCTTCTAAAATATCCGCTTCTACTTGCACACCCCTCGCGCTACATTGATCAAATAAGTAGGCGCCTTTAACTGTTTAAACAAAGGCATGGACAAAAGTCCTTGCGTAGCTGGTGTAAAAGGAACGGTGCATACTAACACATTACACGCTGCTAAAAATGCGGGGAATTCTCCCTCGGCATAGGTTTTTATGTTGGGGAGTGCTTTACGGCTGGGGCTGTACCCCATGACTTCAAATCCCATTAACTGGAGTTTTTTTGCTGCATCGCCACCCAAGGTCCCTAAGCCAAGGATCCCAATTTTAACCATACGTTCACAAACGGCATCGTGATCCCAAATTTTTTCTACACGGTCATGAGTGTATTTATCCCATTGGCGTTGGTAGTGAAGAACCGCAAACAAAATGTAATTACTCATGGAAAAAGAAAGTAACGGATCGACAATTCGACAAATGGGAACCTTGGGCAAAAGCCCTTTATCTTTCATCAAATGATCTACACCTGCACCTAAAGAATAGTAGAGTTTTACCTCCGTAAATGGAGCCAAGCAACCGGTAGGGTGATTCCACAGTAAAAGAATATCCACGGATTCGGGCTGTTCGACTTTTGGTCCAACTTCTAACCGAATTGCAGGTTGTTTTGCTTTAAATGCAGCAGTCCATTTGGTCACTTCCGCTGCCGGAGCAATGATGACCCATCGTAAGTCTTCGAGGCGCTTCAAACGCTTTAATTTAAGTGTTGTTGCATAAAGGAAGCTGCAAAGGTCATGGATTGTTCACGAGCAGTAGGATTTCCGCCAATATCTACGCCCTGCTCTACACAAAACAGGAAACCTAGCTTTTGCATCCATGAGTTAGACATGGGCAATTGCAGGTAATTCATCAGCACGTCTCCATTGTCGGTTAGGGTAAACAAACAATCTTTAAAGCTGTAGCCATCTGGGTTGTGCACTACCGGGATCTCACTGTCATAGCCGTGGTGCGCATCGGGATAAACGGTGATGTCAATGGTGGCCTTTTCTCCTAGTTTTTCCACTAGATTTTGACAGGGTTGTGCTGGGGTCCAGTTATCGGCCTCCCCAATTTGAATGTGCATGGGAGCGGTGGTAAAGTCAGTGTTTTCTGGATCGATAAAACAGGGCGGGTACATGGCCAAATGAGCAGCAAATGCATGTTCTTTGGTGATGGCATTTTTCACGGGCATCCAGCCGGAAAAAAGACTCACTCCACCTCCCAAACTCCAACCAGTAATGGCAACTTTCTGGGCGTTGACGTTGGGGTGTTTGGACAAGGCTTCAAGCGCGCGGTAGGCGTCTAAAATAATCGCGGCAATGGTCACTTGATCTTGTGAACCCACCGTGGAGGTAATGCCACGACTTTGAAAACTGTTCAATTCAAAGATGGCAAAGCCTAAATCGCGATACATGTTTAGGTAGTCGCGGTGGTGTTCGCGCCAGCCCAAACTACCTGCTACGCCAAGAATGACTGGGTACTTTTTTTTGTGGGTTTAAGGAATCGATGGGGAGGGTGAGTTTGCCATAGACCGTTTGCTTTTCTTGTTCGTCTAAATGAAGAACAATATCGCTTAAAGAAAATGGATTGGCACTTTCAAAGGTGATTTTTTCTTGTGTGAATTGAGCTGAAACAACATTAAAAACAACACAGCATAAAAAAAGATGAATAGATCGCATAGTAATAGAAAAGGAAAAGGTACTCAATTCTTCCTTGAACAGCAAAAGCGATCGTTACTTTAACTAGAAATGCTTAATTAATTTGACTTATCTTACTGGTCAATGAAAAAAGGAGCTGTACTTCATTGCGGGAAAACGCTATCAACTGTGGCGCATTTGGGATCCATCACTCCCTTTAGTCTTATTCATTCTTTTAAACCCCTCAGTAGGTGATGCAACACAAGACGACCCAACCCTTCGACGGTTACTGTACTTTGCTAAGAAATTTGGTTTTGGGGGATTCTATGTAGGCAATCTTTATGCGGAGGTCACCCCCTATCCTAAAAGCCTCTATCAAAAACTCCCGAAAAGAGAGAAGCAAAACCTTACCCACCTAAAACAAATGCTTTCGCATTGTGAACGGGTCGTTTTTGCATGGGGAGAGAACAGAGCCGCTGCCTGTGTGGTTAGACGAGATGGTTCAGGAAGCTTGGTGCTTTGGTTTAACTGCAAATGGCCGACCCAAACATCCGTTGTATTTACCCAATAGGACAATACTGATGCCGTATACTTTAAGCAAAAACTAAGCGGTTAAACCACCATCTACCGGAAGAGCTAAACCGGTAACAAAGGAAGCCTTATCTGAAGCCAACCACAGCATCGCGTCTACTTGTTCTTGGACGTCGGCAAAGCGCTTCATGGGCACATTTGCTTTTAGTTTTTCAGGAATTCCTGGTGCGACTTGTTCAATCAAATCGGGGTTAAATAAAGGAGTTACTGTAAATACGGGGCATATGGCATTTACGCGGATGTGTTGTTTTCCGTATTCCATGGCTGTTGTCTTTGTCATCCCTACCACAGCATGTTTGCTCGCCGTATACGCAATTGAGTTTGGAAGGCCTTTTAATCCTGCTACAGAAGCAGTGTTGATAATAACGCCTTTTCCTTGTTTAACCATATGCGGGAGCTGTGCCTTCATTCCATAAAATACCCCTGCCGTATTTACTTGGAGTACTTTTTCAAAATCCTCAACCGGGTAGTCCGCTGTTTTTGCACTAGCTCCCGGAATACCTGCATTGTTAATGGCAATGTCAATCTGGCCATAAAGATCTACGGTTTGCTGCACCAGATGTTCGACCTCTTCATAAACAGCGACATTGGCTGCTTTAAAAGAGGCCGCTGCACCAAGCTTTCTTATTGCTGCTTCAACGGCTTTCCCTGCTGCTACATTTCGGTCGGAGATCAACAATTTTGCGCCCTCATTTGCAAAGGCTAGGGCAGCCTCTTTCCCAATCCCAGACGCTGCTCCAGTTATTAATACTACTTTGTCCTTAAATTCCATAGACGATTATTAGATTTCTTCAATATACGTAAAAAGGCTTTTGCATCTAATAAAGCATTCGTATGTTTGATTGTTCTTAAATCCTGTTTTATGCGTTGTTTATTTCTTTTATTGCCTCTGTTGATTTTTGGACAAACAGAAGAAAAGCCATCCACCGCAATTGAAGAGGCCAACGCAATTTTTGAGCGCGACTTAATGAAGGTTTTTATCCATCCCAAACAATTGGATGAGAAAAACGCAGCTATTTGTCGACAATACATTGAGGATATTATTCAACGCTACAAGGAAGCTATTGTAAGTGTCCGTTTTGAACGTGCCTTTCGAAATTCGGAGGCGACCTATGTTTTTACCCCCATTTTTGTTTTAGCTAATGAAAAAGAGGTTCGTGCAGCAAATTTTAGGATCATGCAATGAGGGGAGAATGATTCAATTAATCCTTTAAGACCACTGAATACTTCCCAGCCACTTCTATTCCAGCTGAGGTACCTAGGTCATCTAGCACTACTTTTCCCCTTTTTTTATCGAACAAAAGTACGTGTATTTCACCCTTCATACTTTCTTCAATTCGAGCATCCATAAATCCTGCAATAGGCGCAGCAAGGCTTGTTGCTTCTTCTCTTTTGGCCCTTATTTCCAATCGATGACTCCGGTTTTCCATGTGAATTTTAACCGCTTCTTGGGTCACCTGACAAAGCTGTAATCGGGTTCCATTGTAGGTTGTAAACTCGATGAGTTGGTCTTCAATTAGAACCCCTGCAATGTGTCCGATAAAGGAAGTACCCATCCAAGGAATTTTGGCAATAGATGCTTTGATCGAAATCCCTTTTTGTGAAAAGTGATTGCTTTGCATCCAAATATAGCCCTCAGGGAAAGAATGTCCCCAATCTTTTTCTATGTACCCTCTTCCGTTATCGAATGAACATTTTTCTCCTTCAAAAATGAAGCTTCCAGACAAGCCATGGTCCATGCTCAGTATTCCGTGGTAGCACTCCATAAAAGGCACAAAAGAAAAGGGACCCATAATTCCGGGCGATAAAAGGCTTGTGGACCAAGGGTGTAAATGATTGAATCGTATTTCGCCTTTTAGATCGGGTAAATCCAAGATGATTCTATGGGAATTAAAGGCATTTCCTCCAAGATATAAGTCGTGTTTTTTGGGGTGGGGCTGGAAAAATTTAGCGTCAAAGCGATGGTAGTACGCTTTTTTCTTTTTCCCATCCAACACCTGAATAAAGGCTTGTTGATTCCCCTTCTCATCCATAGCAATACCCGGAATAATGGCAAGTGCTTGGGTTTCATCTTCGTTTACCATCTTATAGTACCAACCCTCAAAAAACGTCTGGTTTTACTCCAACCATGGTAACATTCTGGATGCCATAGGGCGTGAATTTTTTCGCTTAACATAAATCAAATGTAGGGGAAAGTTATTGGATGGTTCTATTTTCTTATCTTGTAGGTATGAAAATTAAGCAAAACGCAATTGGTTTGCTGAGTTGCTCAGTCATTTATGGGTTATTTTACCTGCTCTATAGATTAGAAATAGAAACGGTACTTATCGGTGTTTTTCGGGAGCTTTTAATTATCCCTTCTTTTTTAGGGGCTATTTTCTTTGCCTTTGCCCTGGTGTATGCTTTGGTCAAGCAAAAAACTGGAGCAAAAGACTAAACAGGGTTCCCATAAAAAAACACCTATCTTTACCTGTATGGGATTAACAAACAATGACATTTTTAAAAAACTTCGTGTAGCGCACAAGCTGCGCGACGAAGACATCGTTGCCATCTGCAAACTGGTAGACTTTAACGTAAGTAAATCGGAGCTAGGTGCTTTTTTCAGGAACGAAAAACACGAAAAATACATGGAGTGTGGGGATCAAATTTTACGTAATTTTTTGAATGGCCTCATTATTCACTTACGTGGACCCTTGCACAAAAAAGACAGTTCAAAAAAACAGTCATCCCAATAATGAATAAGCAACAGGTTACGCTATTCGGATCTAGCGGTTTAATTGGTGGTTTTTTATTGGACAAGCTTTTGGCCGATGCTTCTTTCGAAAAGATTATTGTCGTTCGTCGAGATGCTCTCGTGCATACCCATCCTAAAGTAAGTGTTCGCCAAATAAACTTTACTTCTCAGAAAGAAGTAGAACGAGCTGTCGAAAACAGTAGTATCGTCTTTTCTTGTATTGGTACTACACAAGCTAAAGTAAAGGGAAATAAGGCCACTTACCGAACCATCGATTACGATATTACCCTATCCATTGCAAAGGCCTGCAAGGCAAAAAATGTGGCCTCGTTTTTATACGTGTCTTCCGCCGGAGCCAATAGTGCTCGTTCAGGCTTTTACTTAAAACTCAAAGGCGAAATAGATGATGCCATTCGTATGCTTAAACTACCCTCTGCTACGATTCTTCGGCCTTCTTTGTTGTTAGGGAAACGAAAAGAGTTTCGCTTTGGCGAAATGATGGCACAGTTAATTATGCCGCTATTTGCATTTTTACTTCCGATGAGACTTCGCCCAATTAGAGCAGAAAAGGTAGCCGAAGTAATGATTGACCGTGCATTAAAAAGACAAGAAGGAACGCACATTTTAGAAAACAATGATTTGCTTTAATCAAAAAGTAAAACCCTATTATTCTTCTGTTACACTAAAATCGGCAAACAAAACGGCTTCATCCCTTAAATCTTCCGCATAGACCAAGCTACGATAGACCCCCCATTTGGGACGTGCAAAGCTCGCTTCGGGTCGCCAATTAACCATTGATGGGTTGGAGTAACTCAAAAGGACTTCTTGTGTAAGCGCATTTCTAAGTTCTAAGCTATAGCTCCCATTAATACCATAAAGAATGGTTTGAGTTGCCTCGACCCATTGACCGATGAATGGGGCTAAATCTGTTCGGGTTAGGGTCGTTTGACTATCGGTTTCAGCATAGCGCAATTCGAGTTGATCAGGGCTTCCTTTTCGGGTAGTGAAGGTATACATGGGCATGCTATCATAATCTCCACCCACCGATTTAATTTGATGGATATGAGTGAATTTTGGGGAAGATTGAAAGCCTTCAGGCAATTTAAACTTCCATCGATAAGTGACTTGTTCTCCTTGTCTACCCAAGAGATTCTCGGGGGATTTATCGTAAGACTTTATTTCATTTCGTTGGCGATCAAACTTTATACAGCGATCGTTGTCTGGTGTGGGATGGATGTAAAAACGAAAGACATGCTTTGCTAAACTAGCATCATACACCTCATCTATATGATCACCAAAAGCAGCGTGATTACAATCTGGTGTCTCAATCGGATTCCAACCAGGTGCAAGAACAGCAGTAATGAGTGCGTAGGTGTCTCCTGGACCATCAGCGGCTAAAACCACTGCCTCGCTTGCTTGACGTTCTTGAAAATTTGATGTAATTGTCTTGGCTTCATTTATAGTAACATCATACGGATTGTTGTTCCCGTCTATTGCTTCAGACCAACCGGAGAAGATCCATCCACTAGAGGGTGTGGCCAATAAACGCACCACAGATCCAGCCGTATAATCTTGGGGAATTTTACTTGTACTGACAAGGGATTGACTTACACTGCCTTCTCCAACAACGTTGACCTCAAGTGCAAACTGCTGTGGTATAAAATTCGCTTGAATACTTTTATTCCCAGACATGCTAAGTGTTAATGGATTATTGTTCCCGTTTGCATTACCCGTCCAATGCGAAAACACATAATCTGTATTTGGCGTGGCCGTTACAGCTACCGTTGTATTCTTTGCATAGGTTCCACTGGTCGGATCTACTGTGCCTCCATTGGATGCTGATGCAATAAGCGTATAGGTTACTTCAGCGGGTGCTGGCGTTTCTTTAGCACAGGAAGCAAGAAGAAAGAAAACAATAAAGAATGGTTTAGGCATATCACCAGATTTTTGTTAAAACTAGAAATTTTGTTGTAATTGGTTTTATTCTGCTAAGGGTTGGGTTCCAGGTCCAAGGGATCCTTCTTTAAACCATACCTCTGCGTAAGACCCGTTGGCATATTGCTGTTGAATGTCACCTCCAAAAACAGCCGATCCTGTACTCCATACCATATTGTCCTCAGGACTTTTTCCATTAGTTTGATTATACGCACCCTGTTTAAAGAATTGCCATTCACCTGCATAGGCATTTTCGCGCTCCACACCATCTCTCCCTATGGCTGCATACAATGTTTTAACTTGCTCAGGGATGGCTGCTTTTGTTGAAAAAGCTGATTTTAATAAATTCTTGGTGAATTGCTGCGTTGGGTGTCCATCACGTTTAAACGTGAGGTACATTATCCCTTTAAAAACATTTACTTCATAGGAGAATTCTTCTCCTAAAGCAATGCCATTAACGGGTTCTTCTGGATAGCTATCTGGACTTGTTCCAACCACCGACATATCATGCCCCCAAACGGCTGTTGAGTAATCCCATCTCCCCGAATTATCTCCTTTCGTATTGATTTCATAATTCCAAAACACAGAGCCTTTTTTGTGCCCTGGGAATTTCTTGTAAAAAATTTTCAATGGCTCATTTTCGTGCCCTTGATGGCTGTGTATTTGTCCTATCACAACCGAGTAAGAAGCAGCAACTCTTGCATCGCCCGAAGTAGAAACATGTTTTACTTTTAATGTCCCTTTTAGTTTCCCTCCTTCCTCTGGCGTCCATTCCTTTATTTGACCTAACTCGGTACGCGTGTTGTGCGAATTTTTAGAACTGATTCCAGCATTGGGCGTTTTGTAAACCACCCAATTAATTCCATTTTCTTTTTCAACATAGAAATAATCTTTCTTCTCAAAATTCATTAAATCATTGACAGCTGTTCCATCGCCTAAAAGGATCTTCCATTCATGCATAAATGGCAAAACATCGCTAGGATAAACTGTTTTTTTCAATTGATTTCCCTTTTTTCACTCTAGGGGTACATGCGCCCAAAAAGAAAAAAAAGCTGAGTAATACGGAAAATCCTAAAAGGATCTTGAAGATTGATTTTTCCATTTAATATGGTTTCGGTTTTATACTGATTCATCTTTAAAGATATTAATAAAAAATGTGAGCCAATTCACCACAAAGTCATTTAGGGTGTGCAATTGGTAAAGTTTGGTTTAGGGAGCGTCCAAGCTGGAGTGCCAAGGGTCACATTTTGACATGTTACAACATTTGAAACGTCCCAGTTAGACAAGTCTTGATTAAAGGATGTTGCCCCTGCAAACATTTCGTGCATATCGGTGATGCTTGATGTATCCCAGTTTGAAAGCGGTTGATTAAAGGCCTGTGCTGAAAGAAACATGTGCATAGTGCTTGTTACATTGGATATATTCCAGTCACCAATTGCTTGATTAAATCGTGTAGTATTCCAAAACATTCCCTGCATATCAGTCACGTTTGAGGTATCCCAGTCCCCTAAAGGCTCATTAAACGAACCATTGCTGAACAAATACCGCATTGAAGTAACATTGGAGGTGTCCCAACCTCCTATGTCTTGATTAAACACAATAGCTTCATCAAACATATGTGCCATATCAGTAACACTAGAGGTGTTCCAACTTCCTATATCCTGATTAAATGCAACCGCACCGTGGAACATCCATGACAGATTAGTAACGTTGGAGATATTCCAATTGCCTAGGTCTTGATTAAATGCTACTGCATCGTGGAACATAAAACCCATTTCCGTAACGGCAGACGTATCCCAACCTCCGATATCTTGGTTAAAAAGAGTTGCATCTCTAAACATACCGTCCATTGTCGTTACATTTGAGGTATCCCAATTACTGATATCTTGATTGAATGCTGACGCTCCGTTAAAAACGCCTAGCATATTGGTTACGTTAGAAGTGTTCCACCTACCAATATCTTGATTAAAATTAGCATTATTAAAAAACATATATTCTAGTTGCACAACATTGGATATGTCCCAATCGCCTATGTCTTGATTGAATGAAGTGTTTTCAAACATTTCCCCCATTTCAATAACCGACGAAACATCCCAAGATCCTATGTCTTGATTAAATGAACTGGAAGAAAACATGTATCGCATAGAAGTAACATTTGACGTATCCCAGTTACTAATATCTTGATTAAACGAACTGTTAGCAAACATAGAGTTCATATCAATAACACTAGAGGTATCCCAATCCCCGATGTCTCTGTTAAATACGGCTCCATAAAACATCGCTTCCATAGTGATTACGTTTGACGTATCCCAATCTCCAATGTCTTGATTGAAATTCGATGTTCCAAGGGTATTGCCAAACATTACGAACATATCATTAACATTTGAGGTGTCCCAATCTCCAATGTCGCTATTAAATGAAGACTCTAAAAACATCGCTTCCATTGAAGTTACATTAGAAGTGTCCCAACGGCTTATGTCCCCGTTAAATTCTGTTGTACTATAAAACATCCCCATCATATTAGTTACATTCGAGGTATCCCAAAAGCTAATGTCTTGATTAAATGAATTATCGTTGAAAAAGTTTGTTGGCTCTGTTTCTGCAATATTTATTCCCATGTTTGTGACCAAGGTTGTGCATAAGTTAACGTTCCCGTTGGCAATTTCATTTGCTATCGTTGCATCGTTCACTACCGTATAGGTTACACCATCAACAACTGCAGTTTCTCCCGCCTGTCCATAGGGGCATTTACATGTCCCATTTTCAAAATAGATTTTTGGTGTATTTGGATCTGTCGCCTCGTCATAGGTTTCATCTTTGTCTCCATCAGCTTCTTGGGTACATCCGTTGTTCAAGGTCAATGAGAAACTTATATAGCCATTGGTTAACACAAGATTGGTAATTGTCCCATAAGGAGCGTCCGATAGGGTTAAATTAATTGCTGTATTTGAAACCACACTAAACTGTCCAGTAACGGTGGCCGTATCAGTAACCGCCGTAAACGACCCGTCTGTTCTCAGAATAAGTTCGTTCAATGCACATTCGACTTGCTTTGAACTAATGGTGTTGTCGTTAAGTCCAGTTCGTTTCTTTTTTCTAATTTTCCACTTCCCTACCCCCAAGAAGACCCCATCTACAACGACGTTAGTCAATGGCTCTTCGAAATTAGCGATAATATTTTTGTCAGCATCCATTACAACGTTCAACGGATTATCCCCTCCAGAAGCATCTCCGGACCATGCTGTAAAGAGAAACCCCTCTTCTTGCGTGGCTGTTATATCAATCGCCGTGTTTTCAGGATAAGTTCCTCCAGTCGTGTCTACACTGCCACCGTTGGTGGTAGAAACAACTAGGGTAAAGGTTGTTTCGGGATTATCTTTTGAGCAGGACAAAAGGGTTAAAAAAAACAAAAGGATAATTTTTTTCATAAAGCGAAATATAGTCCATACAAGCTATAAAAATTTCATGAAATTATTCGTGCTTTAATCGTTAAACTCGATTTGTCTTTCAACCATGAGGGTTAACTATTTAAAAATAATGGACAAAAAACAAACAATTACACCCGAATCCATAGCTAAACTCCGTCAATATGAGATGTGCAACAGCCTTGATGAGTGAATGAACATTGGAGCGTTTTAGGTCTCCTTAGCTTTACAAAACAACATAAAGATAAAATGGTTTTTTTAGCGGCAAAATCAACCGGCTTACTGTCATTGTGTTAATCTGCAAGGTTAGATTAATAGCAATCCTCAAGGGCTGAAATTATATCTTGCTTAAAATTAGGGTTTTAGAAACAAAATTCGTATAATTTTAAGACTATTAACTATAAACCAAATTAAATGAGAACACTATTATTTCTAAGTTTTTTATTGTGCACAAGCATGTCCTTTAGTCAAGTTATGGTCCTTTTTGAGGCAGAAACCCATGACAAAAATAATATGGCTAAGGTTGCTGAAAATTATTTTACAGCCGTCCAAGAAGTTACCGGCGATAACATTGGAATGACAATGCATCACAAAGGGTGGAGCAGTAAATCTGTCTATTTTGCATGGTGGTATGATGACATGCAAGACATGGTAGAAAAAATGGAGCGACAAGAGAGCATGGAAGACAAAATCATTGAAAATCTTACGGCAAATCCGTCAGATCCAGAGTTAATTAAGCAATTTAATTCAATAACGAATGCCCAACAGAGTACCGTTTGGGAGTACGTTCCTGAATTGAGTATGATGGAGGATTTCATGAATCTCCCAAAAGAAGAAAGAGATCAAATGCAATACCGACGCTTCCAATTTATTAATGTTGCCATGAACGCAGATACAGCCTATGAAGCCAGAACAAAAAAAGCATATGAAACAGATAAAGCTAGAGGTGTAAAATACCACGTCGCTGTTTTTAGAAACGTTTTTGGCGGAAGAGATGCAAACTACCTATCTATACTTATTGATAAAAATAGGCAGGCCTACATGAATAACTTCTCTGACAGAATGGATAAGAGAAGAGCTTCAGCAGATTGGGGATCAAATTCCAATCCTTGGGACCTGAAATTATACAATGTGACAAAAACGGAAGAGGTTTACAAAAACGTAGACTTTAAGGTTTCAAGTAAATAATCCCTTTTTTTACATTACCACCTATGAGCCCCCTTAAATGGGGGCTTTTTTATTCTTTGTAGAATCTTTTGATAGAGTTGCTTTACTTAGTGGGCAAAAGTTTACCCAATTGTTTACGAAACTTAACTAAAGTAAAAAATCCTTTGCTGTAAATAAGTTTAGCTGCCCAAGAGTGATTGTTCTTGTTTTGACAGATGAGCCATTTTATCCTTTACCTTGATTTGGCAATTGAAAAGTGCCATGATGAAATATCAACATCTTTCTCAATTTTTTTTTCTAGGACATCATTTAGGTGGTGCAAAAAGTCAATCCCCGTTAAGGCTTCTATGTCATCGATGCTTTTGGTGTAATCGTTTAAATCTCCCGTAATTTTGTGATTTGGCATTACAAACCCGATCACTTTATTTTTTTCATGATCGAAGAAGATTTTATAAAAATATTTGGGGACTGTCACATGGTTAATGCCTATTTGAGTCAAGGTTTGGTTTAAAATTCCCCCTGTATAGACATACATTTTTTTCGTCTTTGCCCATGCTCTGCCCTGGACCTCTAATGAACGCCATCCACCCCGATTAAAGGATGGAGATTGAGGAGATATATTTGACATATAAAAAGACTCACGCATGGAGGTGAAAGACATTTTCATGTCTCCCGCTGGAACCAAATGTCCTCTATCATAGCCTGATCCTTTATAATCTATTAACTGAGCTGACCCAGAAGAAACTGCCGGATCTTCTTTGAAGCTGTTTTTTCTTTTTGTTATTCCATTTAAATTTTTGCTATCAAGACAATACCATACCCAATTTGCCTGATTGTGAAGCTCGTTGTAGGACAAAGTATAGAATGCATGTCGAATTAATTCACCGTTAGACTTTGGCAAGTAGGCTTGGGCATTAACAGCTAATTGCCAGAAAAAAACTGAAATTAAAAAACTAATTTTCATAGGTCTGGTATATTCACAAAATTAACACGTTTACTACAAACCCTTTTAGTTGCATTAACATCCATTTTAGGGAAAATGGAACAACCGTGTTTTGATTAAACGAGTTTCGAAACCCAATTGCTAAGGCAAAACTTTTTAAAGGAATAGGGACATTAGACAAATATTGATCTGCCATGAGACATTCTTCGATAAAGTTGTTTAACCTTCTCAAGAGAATTGGAGCTGCCCGAATGGGCTGTAGAAATTATCCCTAGGATCACTTAAATTGCCCTATTCTTAGCTTTTTTATTTGGTATCCTACCTTGATTTCCTATTCCATCAAAGTCATGCGAATCAACAAAACTGTTGTCTTTTTTACCTGATTCTCCAAAATCTCTTATCACTATTCTTAAATAAAAAAACAGGTAAATAAAAAAGATTAATGACCCAATTAACAATATTTGTTGATTATCCATAACTGAAAATTATTTGCTTCTTCTTTGTCTTATTGCTATGGCAAAAGCTAAAATAGTAACCGGCCAAAGACCAACATAAATCCCTTCCAATTCGTTCCCTGTGAACCACAAGAAAACAGAATAGACAAAGCTTAAAAAAGCTAAAATTATCGGGTAATATTTTTCTAAAAACTGCATTTAGACAATGAATTGTTCACATAAAATACAAAAAAATGCTCTAAATACGTTAATTGATCTTTTACGATACCGTAATTCTTGGTTGAACGTTTGTATCTTCCTTAGTTCCAAAGAGAAGATGCCAGTGATTAAATCAACACTTGCACCGGTAAAATCGGCACCACTGAGAAAGGCATTCTTAAATTTAGCGCCACTAAGGTTTGCCCCTTCAAAATTGGCAAACATTAGATTAGAATTGATAAAGTCAACATGAAAACTTTCATGAGGGGATTGCATCTAAACTTTCTGAGTCTTTATCGCCTAACTATAGGGAAATGATAGAACAGCATGAGTGAAAAATGATGATCTCCGAAGGCGATGCTGACATCTAGTTTGCGTAAGCGTCCTATTTTACTGGTAACCATCCATCCATTAAATTAATCGCAACGGATAGCTTGTTAGCGCATTTATTTATTGACCAAAATTTATACTGCTTTCTTCTGGGAAGATAAATCTTTTTTAAATCTATGATAAGTGAAAAACAAATCACAAAAAGAATCAATAAAAAGAGAATCCCTGTACTAACAGAAGCCGTTTGCATGGCAGCTAATCCACCTCCTAGTAAAAGTGCTATAGCAACAAAACCTTCGATCAAAGCCCAAAAAATACGTTGTGCAACAGGAGCATCTAATTTCCCGCCAGAAGTGATACTGTCAATTACCAAAGATCCACTATCTGAAGAAGTCACAAAAAACACAGAGACCATAAATATCCCTACTATACTCGTAAAGGTGTATAGCGGAAACGCTTAAAAGATAAATAACGAAGTAGAAGCGTCTTTTAGAACTGGAGTAGATAGGACTCCAGGTGTTTCAATCTCAAGTAAAAGACCCGATCCCCCAAAAACACTAATCCAGAAAAAAGTCATTAAAGTTGGAACGAATAAAACCCCTAAAACAAATTCTTTAAAGGTTCTCCCTTTTGATATACGTGCAATAAACATCCCGACAAAAGGCGCCCATGCTACCCACCAAGCATAATAAAATATCGTCCAGTTATTTTGCCAAGTTGAATCAACAAATGAAGAAGACCAGGTTCCAATTTCGATAAAGCGATGAAAATACATACCGGTACTCTCGATGAATATTCCCAAAACATTTAAAGTGTCTGACAAGAATAAAACAAAAGTCAAAAAAACCAACGCTAATATCATATTCAAACGGCTTAAAAAACGAACCCCTTTCTTTAACCCTGTTACCACAGATATAGTCGCTATCATAGTAATGATTAGAATAACAGTAATTTGTGTGTTGATTCCCGCATCTATGCCAAAAAGAAATTGAAGCCCTGTTGCAATTTGTCTCGCACCAAATCCTAAGGAGGTAGCCAAACCAAAAAGGGTGGCAACCACTGCAACAATATCGATGATGTTTCCATAAATTCCATTGATTCTATCTCCAATAATAGGATAAAAGATAGATCGCAAAGAAAAAGGTAACCCACGATTAAACGCAAAATAAGCAAGGGAAAGCCCTACGATACAATAGATTGACCAGGCGTGAAGGCCATAGTGTAGAAAAGTAAAGTCTAAGGCTTGTATCGCTAAATCTGCAGTGCTCGCTTGTGGCATGGGAGGCTTTAAAAAATGCTGTATCGGTTCTGACACACCAAAATACAATAAACCAATTCCCATTCCTGCAGAAAACAGCATGGAGAACCAAGAGAATATACTAAACTCTGTTTCCGCTTTTTCTCCCCCAATCTTGACTTTTCCATATTGACCAAAGGCCAACCATAAACAAAAGACTATAAAGAAATTGACTCCCAGGATAAATAACCATCCTGTGGATTGTGTAATCAATTTTGATGCTTCTGAGAAGAATAACCTAACGGGCTCTCCACCAAAAACTGACAATAAAATAAATCCAATGATTAAAAGAATCGAAGGATAAAAGACCTGGGGGTGAATATCAAAATATTTCTTCATGTACTGTTTAGTCGCTAACGATCCACATTTTACCGTTAATCAGTTTAGGCGCACTATATCTACTATTGGCTTCGTTATAATTATCTGCATTTAAACTTTGCTCTTGACCAGGGTAAAGAAAACGCATGGGTAATTCATAATTATTTGAATTATTCCCAATGGGACGATTTAAGAATGGTAGTCCATCAAAACCGTTCACTTGTGTATACCATCGTCTTACCTCAAAGTATGGGTCAAGCGCAGTAAAATACATGCTTAGCCACTTTTGCTTCCAGATATCTAGTGTAGCACTGTATGCTATCCCAGAGTTTTGATAAAAGTCTTCAAAATCAGTCCATCCATTTGGTGTGTAGTCCACTTCATAGTATTGGTGAGAAGCATGAATCCCTTGCTTGTAATGTGTTTCAACACTAGAAGAAATCCATCCTTTAGCAGCGGCTTCAGCTAATAGAAATTCTACTTCCGCATAGGTCATTAAAATTCCTTCAGCATAAGATAACCCTTTTTCTCCCGCAGTGATTTGACCAGGGTAATCAAAATAAGCTAATCCTAGACGTGATCCCGTTTGTCCTCCTACTCCATTAGAAACACCAGTAAAAGTTGGGTTGTCAAAGTCTAAATTATCTGGACGAGCATAACGACTCAATCTTGGGTCATTATTCGCTTGTAAAGCATTTACTGCAGATACAGAAATAGCCACTGCGTCAAAATCTCCTTGCTTTAAAGGCAAAGTAGGGAATTGATTAGGGAAGCTAGACAAGAAATCTAGCGCAGCTTGCTCTTCATTACTTGTGAAGATTTGACCCTGAGCAACGATTTGCGCAAATTGAGCTGAAACGTTTGTTTTTTCTGATGCATACATCAACAAACGCAGTCTCAAAGAATTGGCAAACTTTGTCCATAATGTTGCATTGCCTTGATATAAGATATCTCCTTCAATACTTCCTGCGGCACTTAACTTTGTTGTGGCTTGTGTAAGTCTTGTTTGAAGATCTGTATAAATTGATTCTTGTGTATCATAAACAGGGTGAAATTCGCATTTAAGCCATCAATGGCCTCACTGTAAGGAATGTCACCGTAAGCATTTGTTAATTGAGAAATAATCCAGGCTTGCATATCCATTAGAGCCCCTTCCATTTTAGTGTTTCCCTCTTCTTGCGCGATTTCAATTGCATTATTGATATCGGTCAGACTTTCATAGAGTCCTTCCCAAACAGTAGGGAAAGCATTCCATCCATAAAAATCAACCTCGGCACGTAGTGTTTTTGCGGTTAACTGTGCGGCATTATTCGATAATAAGAAGGCCTCATTAGAGGTCGTTTGTACGCTTGTTCTTATTGCAGAAGTAAACAGCACCCCAGCGGAAACCGTTGTAGGTTCATTAGGGTTTAAATTCAATTCTTCAAAATCACTACATCCTACGGCTGTGAATAGAACGATGGTATATAGAAAGTGTTTTATATTTTTCATAATTGTGTGATTAAAAAATTAGGTTAAGATTCAATCCAAAACTTCTCATCGATGGAATAGAGGTACTCTCAAAACCATTGACAAATAATCCGTTTCTAATAGAGAAGGTTTCTGGATCAATCGTTGGAACTTTACTAAACAACAACAGGTTTCTACCGACAAGAGAAATTACAGCAGACTGTAATCCCAATTGATTTATTAAATCATTTTCAAGAGTATAACTCAAACTTAATTCTCTTAATTTAAAATAGGTAGCATCATAGGTGGCTGCTTCTATATTATCACGGTTAAACCCGTTACCATAATAGTTATAAAAATATCCTGTGTAAGCTGCCCCTCCTGCTGGAACAGACACCGAGTTTTGTACAAGATCACCATTGGCATTGTACATTAAGCCAGGGGCTATAACCCCTCCCTGTTGTTCCAAAGTATAAACTGGGTTTCCAGCTGTATTATAGTCAACGCTATATACTGTTCTTCCATCTAGTGTTGAAAGAGGTAAGTTAGGGTCGTCGTTATTTGTAATCGTTCCTGCAGTGGCGTATAATGCGTGCGAACGAGAATAAATATTTCCTCCTACTTGACCGTCAAATAAGAAAGATAAGTTGAAATTCTTATAGCTAAAGCTGTTTAAAATACCTAAACGAAAGTCTGGTTGATAAGACCCCGCAGAGACTTTTTCTGTTGTGTGTAAGGGCAATCCATTTTCATGAATAATTTGACCATCAGGACCTCGTTGGAATCCTAGACCGTATAATTGACCAAGAAGTTTTCCTTCTTCGGCAACAAGCTCTAAATCAGATCCCCCTTCGTCTCCGGGGAAAATATCGGCGACAATAGAATACTTTCCACTTTGTATTACATCTGGGAGCGACTCCACAACAGCTCTGTTGCGTCCGTAATTTATTTGAGTATCCCAGGAGAAATCTTCTGTCGCTGTCCAATAAAATCTCGCTGCAATTTCAATCCCTTTGTTACTGATTTCTCCTCCATTAGTTAAGGTGAAATCATATCCACTAGACTTGGCTACAGGCAAAGAAATAATCTGATCGAAGCTGTTCATTTGATACAGCGTCATATCGATGTTGATTTTATTATTGAATAAACGTAAATCCACTCCAAATTCTGTTGCTCTTGTGCGTTCATTTCTAAGGTCTGGATCAGAGATGGTGCTTCCAGCTGTAAATACAGGCGTATTACCATAGGCCGCTTGCGGCGTGTAAGTATTTCCAAAAGAATAAGCAGGTGCGCCATTCCCCACCTCAGCATAAGAAGCTCTAAGCTTTAAGAAGTTAATTTTATCACTTAAATCTAATACCTCACTTAAAATTATACTTGTTGATGCAGAAGGATACCCAAAACTAAAATTAGAGTTTTCGATTCCCACTAATGGATTAACCAGCGTACTGGTCCAATCATTTCTATAGGTTAAATCTAAATACGCCCAGTTGTTATAATCTAAGGTTACTAAACCAAAAATACTTGCAATCTCTGCATTGGTTTTTTGAGATTCTACCAATACTCCAGAACGTGAATTCGACAAAGTATACACAGAGGGGCCCTCCCCAAAGATTTGCAATTCGGGATTGTTGGCAACACCAAAATTAGCCTGTTGTGACATTAGATTCCCTCCCAGCTTTACGCTTACATCCAAAGGATTATCTTTTTCTGGACTGGGATCAAAATCAACAATCAGTTCGGCATTACTTTCTCTAAAAGAAATTTCATCTTCACGATAGCTTCCATTTAGCACTGCTTTTGTAGAAGGTGCTCTTCTGTATTGTCGCTGTTCATCTACATAATCTGCGCCATATCTAAAGCGTACTCCTAGTTTATCATTAATGTCATAAGAAAGCTGAAGATTGGAGATTAGACGATTACTCTGGAAAGCATTAGTGTTCTCATAAGCAATAAACCATGGGTTATTTACCCAAAGGTTTTCTGCATAACGCTGTTCTACACCCTCTCTACCGGGCTGCCAATAATCGCGTAAATCGTCGATATCTACTTGTCTTGGAAACCACAACCAACCATACATTACTGAAGAGGATTCGTCATAACCCGAATTAGGAATATTATTTGAAGTCGAACGAACAAACATATTATTGAACTGAATCTTTAAACGACCGTCCAATAAACTTTTTCCTAAACTAGATTGGAAAGTATTTCGGTCTAGGTCTGTATTAGGAATCAATCCTAAATTGTCTAAATGTGTATATGAAAAACGGCTTTGACCTGTTTCAGAAGAACTATTGACAGCCACATTTGTGCTGTGGGTTAGTGCGGTTTGATAAAAATCTCTAACATTATTGGGTGATTTAGTAAAGGGTACCGCTTCACCGTTAGAATTAAATTGCTTGATCAACTGACCGTTTAACGCAGGCCCCCAGTTTTCACCATAGGCATCATAATTTTCATCTGCACCAATGTAGGTAGACCCATTTAAGTAGCTGTATTTTCCACCACCACCAGAACCATACTGATTTTGATAATCAGGCAATTTGAGGGGGTTAGCGATTTGAACGCTTGAATTGATTTCAATCCCTAAACCTTTTTTAACAAAGTTTCCTGTTTTAGTTTCAATAAGAATAACACCATTCGCGGCCCTCGAGCCGTATAAAGCAGATGCTGCAGGTCCTTTAAGCACACTTATCGCTTCTATATCGTCTGTATTGATGATTTGTGCTGCATTACCGAAATCAATTGAAGTTGAACCGTTTAAACCGTCGTCAAATGTATAAAGGTCGTTAGTAATGGGCATTCCATTAACAACAAACAAGGGTTGGTTATTTCCCATTAAAGAAGATGCCCCACGAATATTGATATTTGAAGAGGCAGAAGGTCCAGCGGCAGATCCAGTAATATTTACTCCAGCCACTTTTCCTGCAAGGGAATTGACAACATTTGTAGCTTTTACCTTGGAAATTTCACTGGCTTTAATCCCTTGAACGGCATACCCTAGAGCCTTTTCTGCACGTCTAATACCCAATGCCGTTATGACCACTTCTTCTAAGGTATTTGAAGGAATAAGCTGAATTTGAACTTGGCGGTCAAAGGGAGCAGTAAGAATGTATTTCTCATATCCTGTGTAAGAAACCTCAATTGTAGTGCCTGAATTGACATCGAGAGAGAAATTTCCATTAAAATCTGTAATAACTCCATCTTGACTTCCTCGTATTTGAACAGTTGCTCCAGGTAGTGGAATATTATTTTCATCTACAACAATTCCGTTCAAAACGGTCTCTTGGGCATAAACACTTGAACAAATAAAAACAAGCTAATTGCTATATACTTTTGCATAAAAATAGATTTTGTAAGCAAAGGTACAGAAAATAGTTTCTGCAGAAACTATTTTGGGCAAGTATTCCTAAAGAATAGGATTTAAATTTCTGTTTGACCACTAATTATTGGTGATGCGTCTACATCATCAATGTCAAATATGTTGATAATTGTTTGAAATGAAACTAATAGTTTTTGGTATTCATGTTCCGACAAAGAGTTTGATTTTCGCATTACGCGCTCATGTAGGGATTCATCTGTTTTTTTAATCAGCTTGTTTCCGGATGAAGTCAAAATAATAGGGGTACTCCTTTGTCATTAGGATTTGGTAATCGTGCTATAAATCCCTTTGACTCGAGACGAGCAACGATCCCAGACACTGTGCTAGCGTTGAGTGACAGGTGATCTTTAAGGGCTTTCATAGTACTCTTATAATCTACTTTTTCTTCCAAAAACTTTAACGCAAGTAGTTGAGGTATACTAAGACCATAATCTTTTTCGATCCTCTTAGATTCCAGATTGATTGCTCGAACAATCTTTCTGATACTAATCATGATGCCAGAATATTTATTTATTGTTTCCATGAGAATAAAGATAATTCTACAAATTTAACTTATTCGAGGTATTTGAGTAAAATATTAAACGAAGCGAGTAAAGTCGATGAAGATGCTTCAGTAATCATGAGATATGAGAAATACTGTTTTTTATCTTGTAAGCACACAAGCACCCCGTTTTACTCCATTGTGAATTATACCATAGACCAATCACGGCATAGGTTTCCAGTTGATTTCAATTGAGGGCAACCCTGCGAAAATATCCGAAGTCAATAACGGTTGATTTACATGCTATTCTGAGTGTAGCTCAGCAGAAAAAAAAAGTGACTTTCTAAACCCAAGACCACGTAAGCGTTCAGAAAAAATACACTAACATGTTGTTTTACAGCTATTCGTGGGTTTATTGTGTAGGAGAAGAGCGGATTCGAACCGCCGACCTCTTGACTGCAAGCCAAGTTTGTTTAATCCCTTTTTCCTCTAAGACAACTTTGATTCTATTCATAATGTTGAATATTTCTCCGACGACCTCTTGACTGCCAGTCAAGCGCTCTAGCCAACTGAGCTACATCCCCTTTGCAAATCAAGACATTCCAACATCTGATTAGAACGCTAATTTAGTTGATTTCATTTTATTTTTTCCACAAATATTCCACTTTTCAATACTTTCTTTATCCTAGAGAAACAGAACTCACCAATAAGTGTCTGGAGATAACTAAACAAAAATCTATAACTTCAGCTTACATCTTCAAAACAGTTAAACATGAAATATGATGAAACCATTATTGAGATAGAAGAAAAAGTATTGAGTGTTCAGTACGAAAAAACCAATATTGTGTTATCGTGTATATCTATGCGGTCCTTGAGGGAATCATTTAGTCTATTAAAAAAGTGATCAGCAACTACATTCCTTTGCTCAATGTCTTCAACAACCGCGATCACTTCCTCCTTACTGTAATAAGTTACCTATTGAAAGAAGTTGATGGGGAGTGTCCTGTCTTAAACGATTACATTTTAAAGTTTCTTTGTGGCTATGGTATAGACAAATATTAACTTAATGAGAGTGATGACAAACTAATCTGCCATAGTTATAGTTCCAACTTCTTCTTCTCCTATGACCCCATCAGCACATTTAGGACAACTCTTCTTTTGATAATCCCATTCAGAATAATCGATGGTGCTGCAGGTTTTACACCCAAGTATAGCTCCTTATATCAGTTTTTGTTATCTTGAGTTTTTTTTTTTAACTAAATTGAATTTATGGAAGAATTATCTAGTACGCTAAACGAGCATGTATTCGCAATCAATACCGTATGGGTAGCGCTATGTGCAGCGTTGATTTTTTTTATGGAAGGAGGCTTCGCGCTTTTAGAAGCAGGTTTTGTTCGAAGTAAAAACGCCATGAGCATCATCGCAAAGGTTATTATCGATATAGCCTTTGGTGGTATAGCATTTTTTGTGGTTGGTTTTGGCATAGCCTATGGACACTCCAATGGTTGGTTTGCATTTGATTTTGGCATCAGCAATGAAGATCTTGGGCTAGGTCTGAGTGTTTCAAACACATTGTTCTGGTTCATCCAGTTAGGATTTGCTATTGCCGCCATTTCTATTGTGTCGGGGGCAATTGCAGAGCGAATGAAAATTTGGGCCTATGCTGTTTTAGTGGTGCTCTTTTGCGCTGTCCTCTACCCTATGGTTGCTAACTGGGTATGGAATCCCAACGGTTGGTTGGCTCAAAGAGGTTTTAATGATTTTGCAGGTTCCGCTGCCGTTCACGCTATGGGAGGTTTTGCTGCGCTGGCAGCAGCTATCGTATTGGGGCCAAGGAGTGGAAAATACAACTCAGATGGAACCATTAACTCTATCGAAGGACACAACCTACCCCTTGCTGCCGTTGGTGCATTTATTTTATGGTTTGGGTGGTTTGGTTTTAATCCAGGCTCTTCTTTAGGCGCCGTTGGCAACTGGGAACTTATTGGTGCTGTAGTCGTCAATACCTTTTTGGCCTCAGCCGCTGGGGGTATTTCTACTATGGTTTATACTCATTTCGCTTATGGTAAAATTGATATTACAATGGTCATCAATGGAGTTCTGGCAGGACTTGTTTCCATCACAGCCGGATGTAACGTCGTTAGTCCAGTATCAGCAATCATCATTGGGTCTGTGGCAGGAGTCTTGGTTGACGTAGCCGTTCTCATCATTGATAAACAAAGGATTGATGATCCTGTTGGGGCGGTAGCCGTTCACGGTATTAATGGTTTATTTGGTACTTTGGCTGTTGGTCTTTTTGCTACTGAAGGAGGCTTATTCTTTGGGGGAGGAACTTCTTTATTCGTAACCCAACTTATTGGAGTTGTGGTCATTTCATTATTTTCTTTTACGCTCACTTTTGCAATTATGACTATCTTAAAGAAAACTATTGGCATTCGTATTCGTGAAGAAGAGGAAGATGTCGGTATTGATCTAAGTACTTTTGGAGTACGTTCTTACAATCTAGACGATTAATCATTTAACACATAACCCTATGAAAAAAATAGAAGCCATCATTCGAAAATCAAAATTTAAAGAAGTAAAAGAGTCCCTACATAGTGTAGGCGTAAACTTCTTTAGTTATTGGGACGTTACCGGAATCGGAAATGAAAAGCAAGGACATGTATACAGAGGAATTAGTTACAGCACCGCTGAAATACAAAGACGCTTTCTTTCTATTGTCGTTAATGACGATTTTGTAGAACCTACAATCAATGCTATTGTCAAATCTGGTGGTACAGACAAAATAGGCGACGGTAAAATCTTTGTTTTACCGGTTGAAAACGCCTACCGAATCCGAACGGGAGAAGAAGGGCCTGATTCTTTGAACTAAGCCCATCTAAACAACTTATAAACCTGCCTTAGTTAAACCCTTTGGCAGGTTTTTATTTGTCTAAACGCAAAAGACTCTTTAGCTGTCAATCAAAAACACCGTCCTATGGTATACTTTTCTTTCTCTGTACTATATAAATATGCATTTCATTTATTAACGTATTTGTTGATGGAGCAGTAGGTCAACTAACTTTTTGGGCGTTCTCACCGCCGAATTCATTGGATTTAGTATATTTGGAAACTTTGCTGATAAATGACGCATGAAAAATTAGTGCGTTAACTAATTAAAAAATGAAATTATGGCTGATAAGTATGTAGACATGGACACTCTAAAGTATTTGCTTTATGACGTCCACCAATTGGAAGAATTACTCGAAAGAGAGCGCTTTCAAGACCACGACAAAGAATCGTTGGACCTTTTTATTGATTCGACCAAGGCCTTCGCCGACAAAGAGCTCTTCCCTTACTTCAAGGAAATGGATGAACAACCGGCCCACCACAAAGACGGGAAAGTGCATGTGCATCCGCAAGTAAAAACCATGATGGAAGAAGGGGGAGAACTAGGGGTTATCTCTGGTCCTTTTGACTATGAAGACGGAGGAATGCAGATTCCCCTTTTGGCACAAACCGCTTCCAACTATATCCTCGATGCTGCCAACAACCATTTACCTGGCTATGCTGGGTTAACCCAAGGGGCCGCAGAATTAATCATTCATTTTGCCAATCAAGAATTAAAAGACACCTATGTGCCCAATATGCTCGCAGGGAAATGGGGAGGCACCATGTGCTTGACCGAACCCCAAGCTGGAAGTTCCTTGTCCGATATAGTGACCAAAGCAACTCCTACCGAAGACGGGCATTACCACATTAGCGGACAAAAGATATTTATCTCTGGAGGAGACAATCAGTTTTCGGAAAACATTGTTCACCTTCTCTTGGCACGTATCGAAGGAGCGCCAAAAGGAACCAAGGGGATTTCCTTGTTTATTGTCCCCAAAAATCGACCCGATGGAAAAGGCGGACTAACATCCAATGACGTAACCACTGTGGCCGATTTCCAAAAAATGGGACAGCGCGGTTACTGTACCACCCACCTTGGTTTTGGTGATGCCGATGATTGTCAAGGCTATTTGGTCGGTGAAGCCAACAAGGGCCTCAGCTATATGTTTTTGATGATGAATGCAGCACGCATTGGGGTAGGACGCGGTGCCTCCGCCATTGCATCTGCCGCCTACCAAGCTTCTCTTCAATATGCCAATGAACGCCCTCAGGGAAGAAAACTCACCAGTGACGGAACTAAAAACCTAGATCAAAAACAGAGTTTAATCATTGAACACGCCGATGTTCGTCGCATGTTGCTTTTACAAAAAGCCGTAGTAGAAGGTTCCATGAGCTTGGTGATGTTAGCCGCTAAATACTATGATTTAGAGGTGACCGCTCGAACACCAGAGGAGAAAAATAAATACAATACCTTGCTGGAAATGATTATTCCAGTCGTTAAAACCTATCCTTCTGAAGCAGGAAGCTATGCCGTAAACAATGGCCTGCAAATCCTTGGCGGTTACGGTTTCTGTTCCGACTTTATCCTACAACAATACTACCGTGATATCCGCATCTCTTCCATTTATGAAGGAACAACCGGAATTCAATCCCAAGATTTATTGGGCCGTAAAATGACCATGGGGAACGGAGAAGGCTTACAATTATTGGCTGCTGAAATCATGCAAAGCATTCAGTCGGCAACCAAATACGACGCTTTGCAGCCCTATGCTTCCATCTTGGGAGAAAAACTGCAACTCACCCAAAAGATACTAGAAAGCCTCATGCCACATGCCATGAAAGGAAATTATGAGCGCTTTTTAGCCGATGCGTCCATCTTTATGGAATTCTTTAGTCTCATCATCATCGGATGGAGCTGGTTGGATATTGCTACCCACGCGCAAACAGCCTTGATCAATGGCTCAGGAAGCTACTCCGATGAATTTTACCAAAGTAAAATGACCACTCTAGAATATTTCTACGCTTATGAGCTACCCAAAACGACTGGACAAGCAGAAATTTTGATGCACAGCTCGACAGTAACGATCAAAAAAGAAACAGCGGTTGTTAATTAGGCCTCTTTTTTAGATTGCATTTATTCTTTAGGGGCTATTCAGCCCCTTATTTTTTTGGGTAAAAAGATGTTTTACAT
Organism: Flavobacteriaceae bacterium; assembly: GCA_038143735.1. GTDB lineage: Bacteria > Bacteroidota > Bacteroidia > Flavobacteriales > Flavobacteriaceae > Arcticimaribacter. The sequence continues at coordinate 257,757 of JAYQML010000007.1, read as the reverse complement.
CCCAGGGGTTGCGTGGATAATGTTAAAAACACGCTCTTTTTGTTATTGAAAGATTAATGTTCGTATATTTTAATTTTATTCCCCCTAAACTATGACAAAATTCACCCGACAATGGATCTTAGGATTTGTGTTACTGATTGCCCTCGATGCCTTCATGGAAATGTATGTGTTTGAATGGCTCGAATGGAATGGCACAAGCAAAAACGACTGGTTTTTTATGCTTTGGTGGATTCTTGTTATCGGATGGGCAAGCTATGGCATACGTCGCTTACTAAAAAAATAAGCTTACCTTTCTATTGTTTTCGATCGAGTCATGCGTAGTTTCCTTTTTTTAGTCCTTTCTTTTTTTGTGTGTTTGTCTTTGCTCAAGGACCCGGATTATTGCGTCAACAATACAGCAAAGCGGATCATGATCTAGAATACTATCGTAAGTGGAACTATGATGTATTTATTCAACCCCATTTTAGCAACACCACCAATCGAGACACCAAGGGCAGAATACAGCTAGATATTGGCGGAAATGTATATTATCATTTTACCAAGAGCTTTGGCTTGGGTACAGGAGTCCACTACAACCAACTTGCCTATAGCTACACACTAGAAAACGATACTTCAATCGATCAATTGCGTTTTGTACGATTGCCTTTGGTGCTTATTGGACGTCCAATAAAGCGCTTACGACTAACCCTGGGGGTCGCCTATCATTGGTTCCTTAAAGCAAGCGGTCAACCGCCCCCACTTATGGAACGCTCTCGTTACCCAAAAGGGGTTTTTTTAAATACGCTTGGGCTACAGACTAGCGTGCAGTACACGGTCTGGAAACGCTTCTCCGTTTCATTTAATTATCGCTTTCAAAAGCGCAGCGGCAACCCCATACAACGCGAAACACAAAACTTCAGTGGGTTGGCTCTTGGAGTACATTACACACTATTAAATCCCAACAGTGCAACAAAATGATTCACATTAAACACCCCCGTCAAGACCAACTTCCCGCTTTAGCCCATCTTTTCGATGCTTACCGTATTTTTTATCGAAAAAAAACTGATTTCGACGCTGCACTTAGATTTCTAACAGAGCGTTTCAAACACAATGAATCGGTGCTTTTTGTTGCTGAAATAGAGGGTGAAATCGTTGGGTTTATCCAACTATATCCGCTCTTCTCCTCGACCAATATGGCAAAAACATGGTTGCTCAATGATTTGTATGTGCTTCCAGGGTTCCGAAGGAAGAATGTGGGAAAACGGCTGATGAGCGCCGCACAAGAACACTGTAAAACGACAAAGGCACTAGGCATAAGTTTGGAGACCGAAAAAGCAATCTACCGGGAAACGCCCTTTATCCTAAAGTGGGGTTTACAATAGATCGAGATCACCATTTTTATTTTTGGGAGAATCCTAATTTTTCTTCAACTGAATCATGATAATGCCGTTGGCCCCTCGTTCACCCAGTTTTTCAAAAGCAGCTTCTCCTTTCAAAACATTAATGCTTTCAATATTATCTGGAGATACCGCACCCATATCATAATCTTCTGCTTGCACTTCACCGTCGATGATGATGACCGGTTTACCGCTACGCTCGCCTTTCTTCGTTTTAATGATGAAAACATTATTCTCTTTCGATAGACCGACGTTTTCAGCGGCATTTAAATCCTGATGATGGGTACAAGAAGCCATTTTTGTCGCGCAATCTGCCGCATCCATTTTACAGGCACCTCGCATGGCTTTCTCTAGCTCAAGCGGAAGTGAAAGAGAGTCTTTAGCAATAAATATCATTTGCTTTCCACTCATCCCTCCCTTAGACTTCCATTGCATGGTCGAAGAATTTTCAAGATCGTCCTTATCTATTTTAATGACAACTACATTCTTTTGGGTAGAATCATCTTCTGTGTAAGACATCTTCATGATGGAATGATCGCGATGAATTGATTCAGGAGTTGGCACTTGCTCATCCCCAAAAAATAAAATCTCTGTCCCCTCCTTTGGAAACGGAACTGTTAGGTCAGATGAAATCATTTTTCGCTTGGTGCTGAGCAGTGTAGGTTCTTGATCTTTGGATTTAGGCGTTTCATAAACCTTAATCACCAAACAAGAAGACAACAGAAAAGAAATGGAAAGTATATAAAGTGCTTTTTTCATGAAGATTTAATTTATTCTTTGGTGCAAATTACATTCTAAAATGGATTATTCAAAGAATCGAGACAAAGAAACTGTCATCAGATGGTGTGATTTTTTTGGTTGTAATGCAGTATCAGGAGAACGATTTTTATATAAAAAAACAAACTTCCATTGTTCCCCTTGTGCGGCAAAACCCATTTCAACAACCAAGCGCGAAGGCTCCAATTCGACGGTAAAAGGAGCATCATCATTGAATAAACTTCCAGAAACCATATAATCGTGCGCTAAATAATTGGTGTCTATCCCGATGTAAAAACCCTGTCCCCAAGTGGTGAAATAACGCGAATTGGCGGCTAAACCAAGCACGTTCGCCAAGCCAAGATTCAGTCCCACACGAGCGCCAAGGTCGGTGCGCTGGGTTCCCAAACGACCGTACAAATGACTCTGAAATCGAAGCTGATTTATCCATTCTTTTTGATAAAAGTAACCGGCAAATAAATTGATGTGGACCGCTGATGGCATCTGGCCTACCCAAGCATTTTCTCGTAAACGCAGTACTTCTCTATGATAAGTATTTTGACTCCAACGTCCTAAAGACCAGTCTCCTGTCGCTCCAAGTTGAAGCCCTAGTTCGAATTGCTTATTCGACGAAATTTCTTTTTGACGACTATACTTAAGGTAACTCCACCCGCCATAAGGGTAGTCATAATTTGAGGTGTCAGTTGAAAAATGATTTGAGGGGGTGTAAATTTCCTGACCCAATTCCCACATACCGTAAGTGCGAAGGCTATCCTTGGAACTCATTCTAATTTCCTTCCCATATTGTAAAAAGATGCCGCTGGAATAGTATATATCTTGTACAAAAAAGAGGTCGTTGTCGATACTTAGATTGGCATAGCCTTCTTGTGCATAGCTTTCTTGCATCACTGACATAATACAAAACACAAGAGGGAACAGTCGATTCAACTTAAGAACGGTTTTTAATCACCAGCAGAGGGATCTTAGTGAAAAAGTCTTTCTTAAAGACCACATCCGACTCAACAAGCTTCTCAAAAAAACCTCGATTTCGAGCAAATACAATCAATAAATCTGGGTGAACTTCTCTAAAATACTCGAGAACACCTTGGTAAACAGTGGCGTTCTCAGTAGAAGTCATGTGATCAGAAAGTTCTACAATTTCGTGGTCAATTTGCAATTCCTTTCGCTGCTTGCCGGGCGTTTTCACCAATAGTAGCTCAAGCTGAGTTGCAAATTGGTTTTGTAAAAAATGGAGTGGGTGTAAGCTTCGCTCTCCCTTTACATCCCCTTGTTTGAAAGCAAATAATGCTTTTTTAGGCGCTTGGAATCGAGCGCCTTCTGGAACAATCCAACCGGGGATATTGGTCTTCTTCACTAAACGTCCTGAAGTAGGGCCCAAAAATACTTCGTCGTTGTTTGAATTGGGCATTGGCCCAGAAACAATCAAATCAAGGGCAACTTTTTGATCCAAAGCATTGACTCCTTCTAAAAAATCACCTTCATAACTGACCATTTGAATCGATAAGCCTCTATGGTCAATGGACTTGATCAATTCTTTTAAACGATTAAAATTGTTGCGATCGACCACCTCTTTAACATTAAACAAATGGGCATTTCTAAAGCTTGAATTGAAAGAATCCATGACATAAACAGCAGCTTGTGTTGTTGTAGCTAGCTCAATTGCATACAAAAGCGTGTGTTCTGTGTTGTCTGAAATCCCTAAGGGAACTAGAATGTTTTTCATGTGTTGATTGAAGACGTTTGTGCAAATGTACTAAGGAAAAAAAATAGCTACACTTTTTAATGTAAGAAATTATCGCTGTTACCAAACAATTCCAAAAAAATACGGAACTTGTGCTCGATTAATTACCACAAAACCTATGGCTTCCATCATTCGAATTACCAAGGAATTTACTTTTGAAACGGGTCATGCCCTTCATGGTTACGATGGGCTCTGTAAAAATGTACACGGGCATAGTTATAAGCTCTCCGTAACCGTAAAAGGGACACCCATTAACAACCCTAAACATGTCAAAAATGGAATGGTGATTGATTTTAGCGATCTCAAAAAAATTGTCAAAGAAGAAATTGTTGTGCCCTTTGATCATGCAACTGTGCTAAACATAAATACTCCTCACAAAGATTTAGCGGATGAAATGGAACAGCGAGGACATAAAATTTTGCGGGTCGACTATCAACCCACAAGTGAAATGATGGTAGCCGATTTTGCAGAAAAATTCAACGTCGTTTGCCTAAAAACATTGCTTTAGTTGGGTTGAAATTACGAGAAACCGAAACATCTTTTGCTGAGTGGTTTGCAAGCGAGCAGAACTAAAAGCCCAATTCATCCAAATCTTCCTTCTCTTCTAAAGGATCGATTGCACTGGGATCTATTGTTTCGCAGTCTACAGGAATGCTAACAACCGAAGGTGCTTCAAAATCTTCTTTTGAAATGCCAAGTGCTTCGTTTTCATATACGGATTTCATGTACATCCCCCAAATAGGCAATGCCATACTTGCTCCTTGTCCAAAAGCGATGTCGTCAAAATGAATCGCTCGATCTTCGCCACCAACCCATACACCAGTAACTAAATTTGGAACCATCCCCATGAACCAACCATCAGAATGATTTTGCGTCGTTCCCGTTTTTCCAGCAATCGGGTTTTTAAATTCATAGGGATAGCCCGTCACAACCGCTTTGTACGCATAGTTGGTTTCTTCGGCTCCACTATGCCGCAGTCGTTGCCCTGAACCTCCCTCCGTCACACCCTTGAGTAAATTCAACGTAACATAAGCTGTTTCTTCACTCATTACATCCTTGGTTTCGGGCACAACTTCGAACAGTATGGTACCGTTCTTGTCCTCAATCCGAGTAATCATGATGGGCTTTACATAAACCCCTTTATTGGCAAAAGTACTATAGGCCCCAACCATTTCGAATAAACTTATGTCTGGTGTTCCCAATGCAATGGAAGGAACTCTGGGTAAACGAGAAGTAATTCCCATTTTTCGAGCAAGGTTAACAACCGGAGCTGGCCCTACTTTGTCCATTAGCCGTGCACTAACAGTATTGACCGAATTAGCCAGCGCATTTTTTAACGTACGCATTTGACCATATTTATCGCCAGAGTTTTTGGGACACCAAGCTTCTATATTCCCATATTTTAGGGGTTCAATACAAAAGAGTGCATCTGGTAAAATATCGCAAGGGGAAAGACGTAACTGATCAATGGCGGTGGCATATAAAAAAGGCTTAAAGGTAGAGCCTATCTGTCGTTTCCCTTGTTTGACCTGATCGTATTGAAAATGCTTGTAGTTAAACCCTCCCACCCAAGCTTTGACATGACCCGTAGTTGGATTCATCGACATCATAGCTGAGCGGAGGTAACCTTTGTAATAACGAATGGAATCCAGTGGCGTCATGATGGTGTCTCGATCCCCATTCCAACTAAACACACGCATCGGTGTTGGCACTTGAAAAGATGCCCAAATGGTTGCCTCATCCTTTCCAGCAACACGCATTGCCCGCCAACGCTCTGAACGACGCGCAGACCGTTCGAGTAAGGTGTCAATCTGTCCTTCGCGCAATTCCAAAAAAGGTGCGGTTGGATTAACTTCTTTTCTGTTTTGTAGGTCAAATTCCGCTTGCAAATTTTTCATGTGAGCCACAGTAGCTTCCTCTGCCTTGGCCTGTAAGCGCGAATCAATCGTAGTATAAATGCGCAATCCATCTCGATAAATATCATACTTTTCACCATTTTGGCGGGGGTTTTCTTTCACCCAACCTTGCATGAACTGCTGCACATGTGCGCGAAAGTAAGTCGCTAAGCCCTCGCGGTGGGAGTCGGGTGTAAACTCCAATTCCAAAGGAATATTGCGTAAAGAATCGAGTTCCTCTTTGGTTAAAAATTCGTTGCGATACATTTGTTGAAAAACAACATTTCTCCGCTTTTTAGTCATTTCTGGACGACGTTTTGGGTTGAAAAGAGAAGAGTTTTTTAACATCCCAACAAGGGTGGCGCTCTGCTCTATGGTTAATCCCTTGGGGTGGTATTAAAATAAATTTTTGCCGCTGACTGAATCCCATCTGCTTGATAACCAAAATCGTAAATATTGAGATACATGGCGATAATCTCTTCCTTGGTATAGCGCCGTTCTAACATTACTGCCAATACATATTCCTTGAGTTTCTGGGTAATGGCCTGAACTTTGTTCCGCGAACGCACCCCTACAAAAAGTTGCCGGGCCAATTGTTGTGTGATGGTACTGGCTCCCCCGCGTTTACCTAAATAGGCCAATGCGCGCATGGTTCCACGAAAATCAATCCCTGAGTGAGCATAAAACCGTTCGTCTTCTGTCGCGATCAAAGCATTCACCAAATGAGAAGGAAGCGCATCGAAGCGAATGGGTGTTCGGTTGTCATTGTAATAGAACTTTCCCAACGTTTCTCCATCGGCAGACAAAATCTGTGTGGCTAAATTCGTTTTAGGGTTTTCTAGTTGTTCAAGGGGTGGCATTGGGCCAAACACTCCTAAAGCTGCACTTGAAAAAACACCCACAATAAGCACTATGCCAATGAGAAAAGTTAGCCAAAAAAACTTAATTGGGTTGTTAAATTCTCCTGCCTTTGGGTTCTTCTTAATGCTTTTTTTTGCCTTCTTCGCCATTTATTCGGTTTGTGTTTCAATGGATAGGCCTACGGAGACTATTCCGGCCAAGTATTCAGCTCCTTTTTCCAGGCCATTCGCCCGATTTGCCTGTGCAATGTTAAAGTGATAAGGAGCTGTTTCGGTTGTTTGCCAATCGCTCTTCCACCACAATTTACTCTCTTTAACCGAGGAATACCCCGTTCCAAGCCATTCTCCACTTGGCAAAGCCATGGCATATTCTAGGGTGTCTTGCTCAATGAGCGAGTCGCCAGCATGCACACTAACCACCAAAAAAATATTCGCAAAAGGATACGCTTGATTGTTTCTCAAGTGTATGTAAACATCTGAGGGAGTGTCAATTGTTTTGTCCAAACTAAACCGAAGCGTATCATTCAAGGCCCAACCATTGGGCGTCTCCTGGTCTTGTCTAAAAAGAGCGTCATTTCCACAACTCCCGAGGAATAAAAAACATAGGAATCCAAAAAGAAGTCGGAAGCTATTCATTTTTTTGCGGCGCCTTGCGATTGTGATGGCGATTTCGTGATTTCTTGTTGCGTGATTTTTTATTTCTACTGCGTTTAGGACGATCAAAACGATTGAGACTGTCTTGTCCAACAACATTTTCAAATACTTTCTCTTCTGTTTTAACAGGCGGTAAATCCAAGGTATATTCTTCGAGGCTCGCAACGGGCTCTTTGGCCTTGTTTTTTCGAACGATTTCAGCAGCCTGCTCATTGGTCAATAAATGCCAGGTCATCCAATCCCCTTTGTAGGCATACCACATATGCCCTTTGAAAATATCTGTTTTTTGGCAAATCGCAATGCCTTTTTCAGTATGTAATTTAACGTCTAGTTTGGGGAAGCTTTTTAAGGCCTTGCGGTAGGCGTCTAACTCAAAATTCAAACAACATTTAAGCTTTCCACATTGCCCCGCCAGTTTCTCCGGATTTAACGATAGCTGCTGGTAGCGTGCTGCAGCTGTGGACACGGTTCTAAAGTCTGTTAACCAAGTAGAACAGCACAATTCTCGCCCACAGGAACCAACTCCACCCAAGCGGGAGGCTTCCTGACGCAAACCAATTTGTTTCATCTCGATACGAACCGAAAAAGCCTGTGCCATGTCCTTGATAAGCTGACGAAAGTCGACGCGGTTTTCGGCTGTGTAATAAAAGGTTGCTTTGGAGCCGTCTCCCTGAAATTCTACATCAGAAATCTTCATTTCTAGCCGTAAGAAGATGGCCATTTCACGAGCGCGTTTTTGAACCTCAACTTCTCGATCACGGGCTATTTGCCATTTATCAATGTCTTTTTGGCTTGCCAAACGGTAGATTTTTAAAATCTCCTCGCTGTTTTCCTTGATCTTTTTCTTTTTTAACTGAAAGCGCACCAATTCCCCTGTAAGGGTTACTTGCCCAATGTCGTGACCACTCTGAGCTTCTGTGGCAACAAGATCACCAATCTTTAAAGGAAGTTTTTCTTGGTTGCGAAAATATGCTTTACGGCTGTTCTTAAAACGCACCTCAACTAGATCGAATGGCTCTTGCCCCCCGGGCAACTGCATGTTCGATAACCAATCAAAAACAGTCAGTTTGTTACAACTGTCGGTGCCGCAGGTACCATTGCTTTTACACCCTCGGGGGGATCCGTCTGCACTGGAACAAGAAGCACATGCCATAATTTGGTTTTTTAGATGAAATGTAAAGATAGGAGGTTTTGGAATAAACTAACTGCCAAAAATCTGTTAATGCGACTTAAATTTTAAAACCTCGGAACGTCCTTTTTTAAAGATCTTATTACTGTTATGACTCCCCTTACGCAAAGCTTTTTGCTCCTCGATGGGCAATTGGATGATTTCTTGACAGTCGTCTGAACAGCATTCTTGCCTTTTTTCGCGACAGCTTTTACACTGAATAAATAGCAAATGACAAGCCTCATTGGCACAATTCACGTGTTCGTCGCAAGGCTCACCACATTGGTGACATTTAGCAATAACATCATCGGTGATGCGTTCACCACGGCGCTCGTCAAAAACAAAATTCTTTCCCACAAATTGGTTCTCCAAGCCTTCTGCTTTTACTTGTCGGGTGTATTCAATGATGCCGCCTTCCAATTGAAAAACATTTTCAAAGCCTTTGTGCTTAAAATAAGCTGAGGCCTTTTCACAGCGGATTCCCCGGTACAATACATCAGCAAATTCTTATTGCTTTTGTGTTCAGCTAGATCTTCTTCTATAATGGGTAACGACTCCCGAAAAGTATCCACATCGGGTGTAACGGCGCCTTTAAAGTGACCTATTTCACTTTCATAATGATTGCGCATGTCCACACAAATGGTGTTTTCGTCCTCTAACAAACTATTGAACTCTGCTGCATTGACATGCTTACCTTTCTGGGTAACGTCAAAGGTGATGTCCTCTAAACCGTCGGCGACAATCTTGTTTCGCACCTTCACGGTCAATTTTAAAAAGGACTTTAAATCCTGCTCCACAGCGATATTTAAACGGATGTCTTTTAAGAAATCTATGCTGTCTAAATGCGCTTTAAAAGCGTCAAAGTTGGGCGCTGGGACCGAAAGTTGTCCATTGATGCCTTCGTGCGCGACATAAATACGTCCTAATACCTCGAGCTTGTCCCAAGCCAAGAACAAATGATCGCGAAACAGTTGTGGGTTGCCAATGTGCGCATACTGGTAGAACGATAAGGTAAGGCGTTCGGTGCCCGCCTGTTCCAATAAAACCGCTCGTTCTTGCGCACTTAATTTGTTGTACAGTTGCATGCTATAAACCTTTTAAGTGTGCCGCAAAGGTAGGCTTTTTTAAATGCTCTTCTGTTCTTATCATTCATTCTTAGCCTTGCTACAACAGACTGAGTTGTAATTCGTAATTCAAAATCACTCCTTTCGCTTGCTCTTCTTAAAATAGTTTTTCCAAAAACGGGTATCTTGCGCCTTTATACTTCCTACTATACACAAATGAATTCCTTAAAGCTGATCTTAGGTAACCGTTCTTTTTTCGCCCCAGCATGGGTGTTTTCCTCCATCAATATTCTTATTGGCACCTGGATCTTGTATCTCCCCCATATCAAAAACAAGTTTCGCTTAAACGATGCCGAGGTGGGTTTTGCCCTCTTTTTTACCGCTTGTGGGTTACTTATTTCCATTCCTTTTATTCCCTATTTAAACGACCGTTTGGGGACGGGGCGTTCCACCAAGATCGGGATTGTCTTATTAGCCTTGGCGTTTAATTTACCTTTACTAGCTCCTTCTTATGTGTTGTTATGCAGTAGTTTACTGCTTGTGGGTTTACTCTCTGGTTTCACTGATGTTTCCATGAATGCATTGGTTTCCATTATTGAAAGTCGGGAAGAGGTGCATTTGATGTCCGCTGCACATGGCTTTTTTAGTTTAGGGGGATTTGTGGGCGCTGGTCTGGGGAGTTTAGTTCTCCTTTCTTTTTCAAATCCCAACCTGCATATGTTGCTGATTTCCCTAGCGGTCATCCTCAGTAATTTAAGATTAGCGCACTACTATGTCCATATCAACGAAGTGCCCGAACGGCAAGAAGCTGCCGAAAAGCAGCCCTTTTTTACTACCCTTCGCCCGGTGTTGGGTCTTTCTTTTGTCGCGTTTATCGTAATGTTTAACGAAGGTGCGGTAGAACATTGGAGCAATTTGTTCTTATTTGAAGAGGTGAACATTCCTCAACACCAGTCGGGCTATGGCTTTGTGCTGTTTTCTTTGAGCATGACCCTCGGTCGCTTTTTAGGGGACGGCTTTAGTGTAAAACACGGCTCCATCAAAACCCTTGGCTATGGCTGTGCGTTGGCTTTGCTGAGCTACGGACTTATCTTAACCGTCCATCCCTTGAGCAGTGTCTTGGGTTTTGGCGGTTTGGGCTTAGGCCTCTCGGTTATGGTGCCAGAAATCTATCGTTTGGCGGGGAGAAACAAAGCACTTCCAACCTCGGTCGCCATCTCCACCGTCTCAGGCGTGGGTTTTATCGGTTTTTTAGTAGGCCCCGTCTTGTTGGGGTTCATCGCAAACGTTTCTGCACTTTTTTATAGCTATGTCTTTTTGTTGGGCTCTTTACTTTTGGCCTTGGGAATCGTAGGGGTGTATTTAAGGAGGAAGTATTAAACAACTTTTATGATTGATCGTGTGTTTTGTTTATAACCTTTTTAAGGTAGTGTTTTCCAAAAAGAGATAATGATGTACATTTACTTTCAACGAAAAAGAAACAACTTATGGCTGATGAAAAAGCTGCCAAATTAAAGGCGCTACAACTTACCTTAGACAAATTAGACAAAACCTACGGAAAAGGTTCTGTAATGAAAATGGGCGATGTTGCCGTAGAAGATGTGGAATCCATTTCTTCTGGTTCCATTGGACTCGACATTGCATTGGGCGTAGGGGGATATCCCCGCGGACGTGTAATTGAAATTTACGGGCCAGAATCTTCGGGTAAAACCACCTTAACCTTACACGCCATTGCTGAATGCCAAAAACAAGGAGGTATCGCTGCTTTTATTGATGCAGAACATGCCTTTGACCGTTTTTATGCGGAAAAATTAGGCGTTGATATCAACGAACTCATCATTTCGCAACCCGACCATGGAGAGCAAGCCCTCGAAATTGCCGATAACCTCATCCGCTCTGGAGCAGTGGATATTGTGGTCGTTGACTCGGTGGCTGCCCTAACGCCCAAAAGTGAAATTGAAGGAGAAATGGGCGACTCCAAAATGGGACTCCACGCGCGTTTGATGTCGCAGGCTTTACGAAAACTAACAGGTTCCATCAGCAAAACCAACTGTACCGTTTTCTTCATCAACCAGTTGCGCGAAAAAATTGGCGTCATGTTCGGTAATCCCGAAACCACTACTGGAGGAAATGCTTTGAAATTTTATGCCTCGGTGCGTTTAGACATCCGCCGTTCTACCCAAATCAAAAATGCCGATGCAGAGGTGATGGGGAATAAAACACGGGTGAAAGTGGTCAAAAACAAAGTGGCTCCACCTTTCAAAACCACCGAATTCGACATCATGTACGGGGCGGGTATTTCTAAAATTGGCGAAATCATTGACCTTGGGGTTAACTATGAAATTGTGAAAAAATCGGGTTCTTGGTTCAGCTATGGGGACACCAAACTAGGACAAGGTCGCGATGCGGTAAAAACCCTCTTAGAAGACAATCCAGACTTGATGGAAGAACTTGAAGAAAAAATCATGAATACCCTCAAGGCTGTCAACGAATAATCTGCTTTCATTTAAAATTAGATTGCATTGACCCTCGAATCGCTCGAGGGTTTTTTTATTGGCTTGCTCTAATGCCAAAATATATGGGAATACTAGAGAGTGCATACATTACCAAGGAATAAATAGCGGCAATGATGGCAAAATCAGGCTGGTTCAAGGTGATCACGGCCAAACTAATGGTCAAGGTCCCGTTTTGAATTCCCGACTCAATAGCGATGGTTAAACCCTGTTTTAGGTTTAAGCCAAAAGCCATGGCTAGACCATAGCCCATTCCCATGGTCAATACGTTAAGTGCTGTTACTATCCCCAGTGTATCCCCTACATATTGTTGAAACAAGTCGAACTCTCGCGCCAACAGTCCCAAAATAACCACCGCTAAAAAGACGGAAGAAGCGATCCGAACAGGGCGTTCCATGCGATCGGCAAATTGCGGTGCTCGGCTTTTTATCAACATCCCAATGCTTAACGGAATGGCGAGGACGACGATTAGGGTTTTAAAAATATCGGCTGTCGGAGAAGCCATGTTAGCCGCTTCAGCCAAATAGGTGTTATAGGCATAGCCCACCCAAAACGGAATGGTGACAATGGTAATGATGCTGTTGATGGCGGTCATGCTCACCGACAAGGCCAAATCGCCTTTGGCCAACAAAGTGACCAAATTGGAAGAGGTTCCCCCTGGGCACGCGGCCAGGAGAATCATTCCAATCGCAATAAAGGCAGGAGGTTCAAAAAGGGAAACCAATCCCAAGGCTACCAAAGGCAATAAAATAATTTGATTGGTCAAGCCTAAAAGCACAGGCTTAGGGTTTTGCACCACCCGTTTAAAGTCAGCTAAGGTCAATGTTAAGCCCATCCCCATCATGATAATCATAATGGCCACAGCGAGAAAAATAGAAGCAGAAGAATCCATGCGTTTTGTTTACTTAAAGAACCGAAAAATAATCCAAATAAATTAAGAACCGCCGATGGCAAATGAAAAAAAGGTGTCTTTTTGGGCTTCTGCCTTTGTTTTCCCCCTTCACAACATCGGTAAATTACCTCCCTGCACTCAACCATTAACCCGAAGAACACCGCTTACTAGCGTCTTTCAAAAACCAAACCTCAATCCCCAATTCCTAATTCCTAATTCTTAATTCCTAATTCCTAATTCTTAATTAACTTTAAGCATGCTTAGAACCCTGAATAACATTTGCCTTGTCGGTTTATCCTTTTTGATTTTTGCTTGCTCCAAAAAACCCTAGAACCGTCACCCATTGAAAATCAAGTTCCTTCCGAAACCCCTCCTCGCCATCTTCTCCTGAAGGCAATACCCCCAACATTCTTTTTTATAATTGCTGACGATATGGGAATAGACGCCACTCCACGCTATGGTATTGGAAACAATCTTCCGGCTATGCCCACGCTGACTTCTTGGATGGACAATGGAATCCGTTTTACAAACGTATGGACCAATCCTGTTTGTTCGCCAACCAGAGCGGCTATCCTCACGGGTAGATATGGATACAGAACTGGTGTCCTCAATCCGGAAGAAGCCGGAAGTTTAGGAACCAATGAAATTATTCTGCACCGACTGTTGAATGAATCGACCTCCAATCCATACGCCACCAGTATTATTGGGAAATGGCATTTATCGGTCGGAATACTCCAGAGCGTCCAATCGAAATGGGTGTTGGTTACTATGCCGGTCTCTTAACTGGGGGGTGAATGATTATTCCAGTTGGGCATTTACCCAAAATGGTGCAACAACAACCAGTAATATGTATATAACCACCCAATTAACCGACTTAGCCATCGATTGGATTGCCGATCAGCAAGAACCTTGGTTGTGTTGGTTGGCGTATACTGCGCCCCATTCTCCCTTGCATTTACCTCCACAAGAGTTGCATACACAAGGAGTCACTCCCTGAGGATGAAGCCAGTATAGACGCAAATCCGCTCCCTTATTATTTAGCCATGATCGAAAGTTTGGATACAGAAATGGGACGCTTGATATCGACTTTATCCACCAACACTTTGGCCAACACCCTCATTGTTTTTTTAGGAGACAATGGAAGCCCACGAAATGTCATTCAAGCCTCTTATAACAACACACAAGGAAAAGGATCTCTTTTCCAAGGAGGCATTCATGTTCCCATGGTAATGACTGGTTATGGTGTTGAACGCAAAGGAGAAGTGGAAGACGCGCTCATTACTTCTGTTGATCTCTTCAGTACATTTCTATCGATTGCTGGAAACACACAGCATGAAAGTCATGACAGTCAAAATTTTCTCCCTCTGCTTACTACTGCGGGAACTGGAACACGAAACTTTAATTATACCGAATATTTAGGTAACCGCCCGAATCAATCGGGTTATACCCTGCGCAACAGCTCGTATAAATTAATTGTTTTTGACAATGGTAATCAGGCTTTGTATAACCTAGAAAACGATCCTTATGAAGGTAATAATCTTATGAATGCCGATTTATCGAATATGCACAAGTTGCCTATCAAAGCCTTGACTGAAAGAAGCCGCAAGGATTCGACAATAATTAGGCGTTTGCTTGGGCGATGGCTTTTTCCAAGGCAACGGCTTCAAATTGAAGCCCTTTAGGATCCTCACGTAAACCTTTGTCAATGACCTTTCTAGCAGCGTCTTGTAGGATCTCTAATTCTTCCATGGTTTTGGGAGGGAGTATTTCAGGATAGGTTTGTACCCGTAATTCGCCAGGATAGCCAAAACGGGGATACCAAGGTTGCTTGCGTTTACAATCATAAAAAACCATGGGAACAACCGGAAGTTGGTGTTCAATTGCAATTTTAAACGCGCCCCGCTTAAAGTCGTTTAAGAAAACAGTATCATCTTCGTATGAAACTTCTGGAAAAATACAAATGCTATATCCCAAAGCCAGTTTTTTATTTGCTCGCTCATAGACGCCCCAACGACTTTCTCTATTTGAGCGGTCGACCATAATTGCAGCTCTTTTATAGAGATAGCCAAAAATAGGGATCTTCACCAGCTCTTTTTTACCTACAAAAACAAAGGGATTTTTAGAGACACGCAACATCAAAAAAGGATCGATATAGCTAGTATGATTAGCCACTAAAACATAGGATGTACCTGTGGGAAGTGGTTTGGTATAGCGAATTTTAGTGTAAAACCCACAGCAGGTCAGTATAAATGGAGCCCAAATATTTCGGGCTACCCAAAATACAAAGGTGTACCCTTTTGGATGGAGTAAAGCAATTGCCAAAAAAGGGAACAAAAAGGGAACAGGTAATGCTACAACAAAGTAAAACCAAGCACGCCAAAGCCTCAATACTATTTTTTTCACAATTTCAAATGTAACCATTTGAGGTGGGATTTGTTAAAAAAAGCTGTTCGAAAACGGTATTCATTCAAATCAAATATAAAAATGTAGGCTAAACAAGATCTAGAATAAGGAACTTGTTTTCCCTGTCGCAATCAATGTTTATTGAGGGAAAAAAATTACCTTTGCTCAAACAAATTTTTGGTATGGCTAGAATTTTAACGGGAGTGCAAAGTACAGGGACACCCCATCTAGGAAACTTATTGGGAGCAGTGCTTCCGGCTATTGCAATGGCTGAAGATCCTGAAAATGAATCCTTTCTCTTTATTGCAGACTTACATTCTCTTACGCAAATTAAAGAAGGGGAAACCCTTCGTCAACACACCTTTAATACGGCTGCCACATGGTTGGCTTGTGGATTAGACACAGACAAAACTATTTTCTACAAGCAAAGCGATGTTAGCGAGGTGACCGAACTCAACTGGTTCCTCAATTGTTTTTATCCTTATCAACGGCTTACGCTTGCGCATTCGTTTAAAGACAAAGCTGACCGCTTGCAAGATGTAAATGCTGGACTCTTTAGCTATCCCATGCTTATGGCGGCAGACATTTTACTTTATGATGCAGAAATTGTTCCTGTTGGAAAGGATCAATTACAGCATTTAGAAATGACGCGAGATGTAGCCGCCCGCTTCAACAGTCAAATGGGGGAAACCTTTGTTCTTCCCACCGCTAAAATTCAAGAAGCAACACAGTATGTTCCCGGCACAGATGGGGAAAAAATGTCCAAGTCTAAAAACAACCTCATCAATGTTTTTCTCCCTGAAAAACAATTGCGCAAGCAAATTATGGGCATAAAAACAGATTCTACTCCCCTTGAAGACCCAAAAAACCCAGAAAGCTGTACTGTTTTTGCCTTGTATTCCTTGTTGGCAAATGAAGGGCAAATTGACATCTTGCGCGAACAATACCTAGCAGGAGGGATGGGATATGGCCATGCTAAACAAGCCCTCTTTGAGTTGATCTTAGCCACTTTTGACGAACCCAGAAAGCGCTATGATTACTATCAACAAAACCCAGCCGAAGTTACCATTGCACTAACCAAGGGTGCCGAGAAAGCAAGGCAAATAGCGCATCAAGTGCTCTGGCGTGTTCGAAATAAAATTGGGTACTAAAGCCGCTCAAAACGTTTTCCACTGAGCGATCGTACCACTCCTTTCAATTCTAATTGCATTAATTCTGCGGCAATTTGTGCTACAGAGCGTTTCATTTTCAAGGCTATTTCGTCCAATGAAATGGGTTGTTTTAGTAAGGCAACAATGGCCTCCTCCTCTTGATTAAGATTTACAAAAAGACGTTTTTGTACCGTTTTTGTTGGAGCTTTATCCTCCCATTCTAACCAGGTGGCGATATCAGCTCCATTTGTTATCAACCGTGCACGATCTGTTTTTAACAACTTTAAGCACCCTTGGGATTGCAGATCAGAAATTCTCCCCGGTGGTGCAAAAACTTCTCGCCCATAAGCCAAAGCGTAACTAGCTGTGACCAAACTACCCCCTTTTTCTCCAGATTCTATCACGATCGTTGCATGCGAGAGACCTGCTATAATGCGGTTTCGTTTTAGAAAGTTCGCTCGCTCAAAAGGGTCGTCTGACCAAAACTCTGTTATAAAAGCGCCTTTTTGCTTGAAGTTCGCTACTTCCTCTCGGTGTTCTTTGGGATACCAATGCCCATAGGCATGGGCAAGCACAGCAACGGTTTCTAAACCCATTTCAAGAGCTTTCCGATGTGCAACTATGTCAATTCCACGGGCGAATCCACTTACAATCAGTGGTGAAAAAGGAGCTAATTCTTCGATTAATTGCTGACAAAAGGCAACGCCCCTTGGCGTTGGGTTGCGTGTTCCTACAATACTAATGCACTTTTTATTTGACCAGTTTACTTCCCCTTTTTGGAAAAAGATGGTTGGAGGGTCACTGCTATGTGCAAGGGTAATCGGGTAGCTTTCTTCTCCATAAATATGGGGGTTAATCCCCTCTTTTTTATAAATTTTTCTTCTTTTTTTATGCTGGGAAGTGCTGCTTTCCATTGGGCAATTCCTTTTAAATGAGACCTTCCTATACCATTAATTTCTAGAAGATTGTGCTCTTTTTCTTTAAGTATTTTTTTGATGTCGCCACTGTGCTCAATCAGTTTTTTTACTGAGCGAGGGCCCAGGTTGGGCAAACGACAAAGCAATAAAGCGACTTGTAAAGACGTTAGAGGCATAGAAATGGGGTTTGAGGCAACCTTAAAAGCGCCTGATCTTGTCTAATTTAAAAAGAAATTTTTATTTCTTATCTTTCGTAAATGGAATTGACTCGTTACATTAAAGAACTACTTTATCAACACGATTGTGTGACCCTTCCAGGATTTGGCGCCTTATTGGCCCAAACTTTACCCATTAGCGTAAACCGTGATGCCGGAAACTTCTCTCCTCCATCGAGAGTGATTTCATTCAATAGTTTAATCCAACAAAACGACGGCTTAGTTGCCAACTACATTGCCTTACATGAAGGAATTAATTACAATGCTGCACTAGCATTGCTAGAAAAAGAACTTGCTTCATGGAAGAAGCAGCTACCCCTTCGCATGGTTGTTCTCCCTGGGATAGGTGAGTTTTCATTAACTGCAGAAAACAATCTGCGTTTTCTTCCCTATGGAAAAATAAATTTTGACCCAAACGCACTGGGTCTTCACGCTTTTAAACGCTCACCGCTACGCGAACAAATGCAAGCTGCGGCAATTGTCCCTCCCATTAATCCTCAACCTTCTAACTCTAAATCCTCAACTATGACAGATGAAACGAAAGAACCCTTAGCCTTTACTCCTGAGAAAACTGAAGGAGGCTCATCTTCAGCAATGAAATATGCTGCAATTGGTGTTATCGCCATTGCCCTACTAGGTACAAGCTATTATCTGGGTAATCAATACTTGCAAAACGAACGCTTGAAATCAACAGAGCTAGCGCAAAAACGCATTACCAAAAATGTTCAAGAGGCCACTTTTGACCTAGGGGCGATTAAACCCATCGAACTCTATGTTGAGGCAGATGTAATTGCTGAAGAACCCACGGATGAAAATGGTATTTCTATTGCCGAAGGCAACTTCTACAGCATCATAGCCGGAAGCTATCGCGATGAGGCAAACGCTCAGCGCAAATTAGCAAACCTCAAATCAGAGGGTTTTGAAGCTGCTTTTGCTAAAACAAGTAGCGAAGGGTTTTACCGTGTTGCTTATGGTCGATTTGAATCGAAACGCGAAGCCTATAAACTCTTGAATTTTATCAAATATACCTTGGAGCAAGAAGCTTGGTACCTCATCGAAAACGAATAAACCACCACATTACATTCGATATACCCAGGCTTTTGGGTTGACGGGTGTTGTCGTTTGAAAAACGCCAAATTTTAATTCTGTTTTTCCTGTAGTGGGATGTGTAAAGACTTCCCCAATGACTTCCTTTACTGCTACTTTTTGGCCTTTCTTTACAAAAACGGTCGCTAAATTGGAATATGAAGTAATATAATTTCCGTGCTGAATTAAAACAGCAGGATTACTCCCTTTGAAGCTCACTATGCTCAAAACTTTGCCCTCGAAAACAGCGCGCACTGCTGCATTATCTGGTGTCGCTATGGTAACGCCATTGCTTTGGATTTTCGTGGTTTTTACCACTGGATGGGGCTGAGTCCCAAAGCCAAGTGTAACAACCCCTTTTTCAACAGGCCAAGGTAATTTCCCTTTGTTTGAGCTAAAGTTTTTTCCGGTAAGTTTCTCTTCTGGAGTGAGTGTAAATGCATTGGCTTTACTTTTCCCTGCAGCCTTGTTTGATGCGGCTATCGCCAAACGAATCAAGCGTTGAATTTCCTTGTCAAAGGCGGCTATTTTCTGCTGCTTCTTCCTTATTTGACTCGCATAAGATCGCTCTCTTTTTTTAAGCGCCATAACCAATTCTTTTTGAGCTAAACGCTCTTTTTCAAAGCTTTGCTGTGCAAGTTGATTGGTCTTAACTAAGTTTTCTTTCTTTTGCTTTTGAACAACTAAATCCTTGTTCAACGCTTGAAGGGTAGGTGTCTTTTCTGCGATCAAATCCCCTTGCTTTTTACGATAACTGGCATACTGCTTTAAGTATTGAAAACGTTTGTACGCTTGAAGAAAATTCTCGGAGGAAAACAAAAACATCAATCTGCTTTGCCCTGATTTGCTGATATAGGAGAACCGAATCATCTCAGCATAATCCTCCTTTAGTGTTTGTAATTCTTTACGTTGACGGTCAATCGTGCGTTGATTAATATTGATTTGCTGGGTAAGGCGATTCGCTTCTTCATTCGTAACTCGAATCAAGCGTTGTCGTAAGTTGATTTTTACAGCCAGGTCCTCGACTTCGGTTAAGGCCGATTTTTTTTTCTTGGTATTGGAAAACAGTAGCGTGTTTATTTGCTTGATTTCTTGCTGCAACTGTTTACGCTGGGCTTCTAGCTTTTTCTGACGATTGTCTTGTGCTAAAACGCTAATGTTTACACATAAAAGAATAAGCAAGAGAAGTGGTTTCTTTCCCATACTAGAGCGCAATTTTTTTATAATTTTCGGGGATCGAGAAAGGTGTGGTTAGATTTTTAGGGAAATCTACCCGTAAGAAATCAAGGGAAATTTGAAGGAAATTGGATCCATCAAACGTAGAAATTTCAACTTTTTTGGGAACAGTTTTTCCGTCAACTTGCTGATTTTGCATGTATTTAATGCTTAAGCTTTGTCCGGTTGCAGCCACCAAGAAGCGTTGTTCTTTTAAGCGAAAAGTGTTTGGATCAAAAAAATAGGTCGGACGAAAGTTTTGTTGCTTCCCTTTGGGGGTTAGCACATAATATTGGGGATGAGAAATCCGTTCAAATTTAGCTTTACTAAAGTCGGTTATGGGGTTGCCTAAAAAAATGTTTTGGAGATCCTCAAAACTTAGGGTCGTACCCAGTTGTTGGTTAATAAAAGTAAGGTCTCCATCAAAGTAGGTCTTTTGAAACTTTTCATAGAATTGAACCTTCTCTGGAGTAACCAATACTTTTGCAATTGGAACCAGAATGTTGGCGCTCATCCAAAAGCTTTTGTCTTTTTGTAAGCGAAAATTAACGTTGAGCTGCTGTTTTCTTTTTTGATCGTTGTACTCCGCCTTAATCCTAGCTCGAAAATTTTTAATGTTTTCCTCTGCTTTGACAATTTCACTGCTAAGAAGAGCTAAATCAACCCGTTTAACCGGAGCCTTGTTGGGTAAAACACGTACAGACTTACAGGACATGGTTAGCCCTACAAAAAGAATAAGTACCAGCTGCTTTTGCTTATTTTTCATCTTAAATCAATTCGGAATAGTCTCCCAAACTAACGTGCTTATGGGTACCATTATAACGTACATGATTCCCAATCATTGCCTTGTCCAACGTGGCGTTTTCCACAACGCTGTACTGTTGAATGATGGAGTCTTTAATTGTTGCATTGTTTATCTGTGTGCCTTCGCCAATAGAAACTCCGGGGCCTATGGTTGCATTGGTTAGTACAACATTCTTGCCAATATAGCAGGGAGGTATAACGGTACTGTTCTCCAATTTCACCGAGGAATCGATTAGCTGTTCGCCTTCTTCCGCCAAAAAATGAAGCATTTTCGTGTTTGTTGCCACGGTAATTTCCTTGTTGCCACAGTCCATCCATGCATTTACCTCTCCAGTAACAAAACGCTTGTTTTGGGCCATCATGCCTTTGATGCCGTCGTTGATTTGATATTCGCCTCCATGGGTTCGCTTTTCGTCCAACACGGTTTGCAAGGCTGTTTTTAACGCTGAGCTATTTTTAAAATAATAGATTCCAATTACTGCAAGGTCAGAAACAAATTCTGTTGGTTTTTCAACCAATGCTGTAATGGCTCCTGAAACGTCTAACTGAACGACACCATAGGCCGAGGGGTTTTCTACTTTTTTTACCCATATTTGGGCATCTGCTTCTGGGTCAATCTTGAAGTCAGCTCGTATTAGCGTGTCCGCATAGGCAATTACTGCGGGTCCGTCTAAAGAAGCTGCTGCACACATAATCGCATGACCTGTTCCCAAGGGCTCTAACTGTCGATAGATCGTTGCTTTTGCGCCTAAGTTTTGGGCAACTCCCTTGAGGTGACTCACCACATCTTCTCCAAAAAAGCAGGATCCCCTAAGACATAAGCAATCTCGGTTATGGGTTGTTTTACGAGTTTAGCAATGTCGTTGACCAGTTGTTCTACTATGGGCGTTCCTGCAACCGGAACTAAGGGTTTTGGAACAGTAAGTGTGTGTGGACGTAAACGCGACCCGCGACCCGCCATTGGAACAATTATTTTCATTCGTTTGTTATCATTTATTTTTTTCCAGTACTTCCGAAGCCCCCTTCACCCCGATCAGTTGCTTCTAAATTGGTGGTTGGCTGCCAACTCACCTGTGTGTAGTTGGCAACAACAAGCTGAGCGATCCGTTCTCCAGGCTGAATGGTGAACTTTTCGTTGGATAGATTGACAAGAATAACCCCAATTTCCCCTCGGTAATCTGCATCAATCGTACCAGGAGCATTAAGGACAGTAATCCCATGCTTTGCGGCTAAACCAGAGCGAGGACGCACTTGTGCTTCAAAGCCTTCTGGTAAAGCAATTTTAAGTCCCGTGCCAATAATTTTTCGTTCCAATGGGGCCAAGACAAACGGTTCATCCAACACGGCCTTTAAATCTAAGCCTGCGGAGGAAACCGTCGCATAAGTGGGTAAATCAAACGGACTCTCGTTGATAATAGGAAGCTGAATCATGTTGTTTTTTTATCTCTCTAAAGTACAAAATGTAAAGAAACATCTGTATTGTGCTCTTGGGAGATATCCGAGGGTTATTAACTGCCTTGTACGCGTAAATTACTTTTTGGGAAAGCGATTCTTTAGCTCTAATTCGATTTTGAACACCATCAACAAGGGACACAAAATGAAAATAATTAATCCAATACCCATTGACCAAATAGAATGAATGTCTGCTAACCAAGCAAGTCCTCCCAAAAGCATAACTCCCACTCCCATTTTTTGCATTTGACGAGATGAATAGGCCTGGGCAAAATCCCAACTCTCTTGATCACGCATCGATTTTCGCGTGCGGTAACCATAAAAGTGATTGATTTTTTTTGGCGGAAATTTTTGCTGGATATATCCTGCAATAACAAAGATAAGGCCTCCACAAGAAAGGATTAAACTAAGGGGTTAAAAGACTCCACGTGCAATATTTCTTCCTCTAAAATAAACATCTTTTGAATGCTGTGAAAGACTTGTGTGAATAAAGAAGATTGATTTTCGTTACATTAAATGGTTTTAAATATCTTTACACCTATGCTTTCCCTTTACCCTTTTTCCTTTGTGCCTCAATTTCAATATCGCCTTTGGGGTGGCGGTAAACTGCACACAAAGCTAAACAAAGATTGTCCAAGCGAAGGCATGGGGGAGTCTTGGGAAATCTCAACCGTTCCAAGCTTCGAATCTAAAATCACCAACGGACATTACAAAGGAAAAACACTGGGAGACTTGATTGCTGCTTTTCCTAGCGAGTTATTGGGTGGTCAGGTAATTGAACGATTTGGTAAAAACTTCCCCTTGCTCATTAAATTTATTGACGCAAAAATTCCGCTGTCTGTTCAGGTACATCCCAACGATGAGTTGGCAAAGAATCGACACAACTCTAAAGGGAAAAACGAAATGTGGTATATCCTTGACGCAGACCCCGATGCTGAATTGATCCTCGGCTTTAATCAAAATATTGATGCACAACATTATGAAAAATTATTAGCAGAAGATCGTGTTGAGGAGGTTTTACATCGAGAAAAAGTAAAACGAGGCGATGTGGTGTATATTCCTGCGGGAAGAATCCATGCGATTGGTGGGGGGGTGCTTCTAGCCGAAATTCAGCAGTCCTCGGATGTTACCTACCGCGTTTTCGATTACAATCGTATAGATGCTAAAACCGGAGAAAAACGTGACTTACACAACGATTTAGCGTTAGATGCACTAGATTTTTCTGTTCAAAAAAGGCATAAAATCGCTTATTCTAAAAACCTCAACCAAGTCAATACTGTCCTCGAAGCACCCTTTTTCACGACTTCTTTTCTTCCCATTGAGGGTGCTTTTGAACGAGACTACACGCACCGTGATTGTTTTCATGTGCTCATCGGTGTAGAAGGAACACTAAATGTTCACTATGCAGAAAAGGTGTACGCACTTCCCCTCGGGGATTGTTTGCTTATTCCTGCAGCAATTCAACACATCCGTATTCAAGGAAAAGGAAGTTGTTTGGAGGTTTTTGTTTAATACATGTTTGCAAACAATTTAGTTCTTCTTCGAAAAATTGCTTTAGATTCCAGGTCAAGTCTGAAATGACGATACAGTCATTTTGCACCAAACTCTCGAAGAAAGTTCCAAACAGGAATCCATGTTGAAACGCTACTCCTTCTTGCCCTTAATTTCAATTACACCATGGACTCCTCTAACGCCATATTTTTCAATGGCTTCTTTCCCTTTGAGGAGCGAAAGGCTTTCAATTTCATCTCCACTAAGGTTGTCAAGACTCTCGATCTCTGTTCCGTCTTTGATAATGATTGGAGCAGGAGCTTCATCTGTGTCAAAAACAAAGACCTGATTGCCTTTCCGTTTTGGTCCTCTCTTAATGATCTTTAAAGATCGATTGGCATGAGAAAATTGCTGGCCAAGGCTGTCCATTTCCTCCCAAATCAGTTCCCCTATTGGAAGGTTGTTTAATCGAGAATCTGTTATTGTGACAAAATCGTTTCCGTCCACAAAAACAAGTGATTCATACAGTTCGTCAAAATCAAACTGTTTGTAATGATGCGCTAAAGAATCTGACATTTGGGAAGTCCCATTCAAAACATCTTCGACCTCAAACTCGAATAGATTTGCGTCTAGGTCGTCAATTTCGACCCAATCGTTTTCGCCCAAATGAATAATTTTTGTGTGTTTGCTAATCGTATCTCCTTTATGGATTACTTTTACGCTGGTTCTCCCGTTAGCATTTGCTTGCCCTGCAAGAGTACTAATACGCTTACTAATTTTGGCTGGAGGGGCAGGAGGTGTTGGTGGTGATGGAGCCCCACGAAAGTCAAGTCGAATAACTTTATTCCCCTCATATTCAAGCCTTAATCGAAACGGTTGTATGGGTTCGTCTCCCACGATTGCGTGCACTCCATTCGACCCTATTCCTCGAGAGTAGGTAGCTTTTATCCCCGTGATTTCATTTTCACTGTTCCGGGTTATTCGTTTGAACTCTAGTTCAACACCTCTCTTTTTAAAGAGTCGAACCATTTCTTCTAAAGAGGTATCACTGGTGTTTTTATTGACCTCTGCAACGATTACATTCGTCTTTTGAACAGTCTTGGTCGGGGTCACCTGAGCTATGGTTTGTGTGTTAAATAAAAACACAAACAACAAGCAAAGTGGAATAATTGGAAACAATTTCCAATGGCTTTTTAAGGTAGATTTTTTCTTGTTTAACATAAGGATTCGATTTTTAATTAATGAGTTGTAAAAGGGATTCGTAATGGCCCATTTTTGTTTGCCAACGGCAAGATTTAATAGGGCGTATTGATAGTCTTTTTTTGACTGTATTTTACGAAGGGATGCTTCATCGGCAATATATTCTATGTTTTGAGCAACTTCTTTTTGGTACAACCAAGCAAAAGGGTTGAACCATTGCAGTAATAAAACAAGCTGAACAACTAGAATATCTATGCTGTGCCATTGTTGACAGTGTTCTTTTTCGTGGACAAGTATGGTTATCAAGTCTTTTGAGGTATGAAGCCTTGGGTTGTACACAATTAACTTGAAAAAGAAAAAGGTAAAACACTTTGGGCTACACGTACATGAATATAGCCTTCTTGTTTGTGTCTCTTTCCTCGAATAATTAGTCGGACAACACAAACCATTTGGTAGATTAAACGAAGTAACATGAGGAAAACCCCGGTAAAATAAATTTGCATTATAGTCCTTTCCCAACTCATGACGAGGGGGCTATCTATTGATGAAACCTCTACATGAGTCGGATTGGTGTCCCTACTTAGAGAGCTTAAATCCATTTCTATGAAATGTGTAATAACTACCAAAGGAAGGAGAACACTTGCGAGCAATCCAAGGAATAAATAAATTCTTTTCGCCGTAAAATAGGTCTCTTTGGTGAGGAAAACTTTAAAACAAGCATAGAACATGCTTAGAATTGCAGCACTTTTAAAAATATATTGGAGTAGGTCTTCCATCACTTTAGGTTTTCGATATGGGCAATGATTTCTTTCAATTCATCCACACTAATTCTTTCTTCTTGTGCAAATGCTGTCACAAGATTTTTATAGGAGCTACTAAAATAATCGTCTAGGGTTGCTTTGAAAAAACGTCGACGATACTGTTCTCGGGTAATTATAGGGATATACTGGTGGGTATTTCCGAAGACCTTATGCGTTACATAACCTTTATCCTCTAGATTTCGAACAAGGGTGGATAGGGTATTGTAGTGGGGGGAGCAGTAGCAAACTCAGCCTGAATTTCTTTAACAAAAGCTTTTTCTAGGCGCCAAAGGATTTTTAAAAGCTCCTCTTCTTTGTAGGTTAATTTTTTCATTTAGATAAGTTTAGGGTAATCCAAATGTAAACTGTTTTTTTAGTTGATCTACTAAATTTTTAGTTTTTAACATTTTATAAAGTATTCATGCCCGCTGTTTTTGACAATGAGGACTATTACGGACAAGGGTACATTTAAACAGCGAAAACAAAAGATTGAGTGAGAATTGATGGTATAAAAAAAGCCCCAAAAAGGGGCTTTAAAATGTAATCTAAAAAGTACTAGTTATTCAGGGCTTCTGCACCACCAACGATTTCTAAAATCTCATTGGTAATAGCAGCTTGACGGGCCTTGTTGTACGTTAACTTTAATTGGTCCCTCAACTCTGTTGCGTTATCCGTTGCTTTATGCATAGCCGTCATACGTGCACCATGCTCACTAGCAAATGAGTCACGTAATGCTTTAAAAAGCTGCATTTTAATGCTTTTGGGCAATAATTCGTTGACAATTTCTTCTTGGGTAGGCTCAAAGATATAATCGGCTGAAACGTTAGTAGTTTCCCTTGTCTCAGCAACGATTGGTAACAAGGTTTCTGTAGTGACAATTTGTGTAGCAGCGTTTTTAAAACGGTTGTAAATGACCACCACCTTGTCGTATTCTTTGTTGGCAAAAGCATCCATAAAACCTTTTGCGATTTTGCTTGTATTAACAAAGGATAAGTCATCAAAAATAGTATTGTCGTTAAGCACTACAGTATTGTTTTTCGACAAAATATCATCGCCTTTTTTCCCAAGGTGATTAAGCTGATCTCTTGACTACTGTTTTGCGCTACGTACTGATTTACCGCTTTGATAATGCTCGAATTAAACCCTCCACACAAACCACGGTTGGATGTAATTGCTACCAAAAGCACCTTATTAACTGGACGTTCTTGGGTATATGGATTGGGTGTATCTCCGTCGATCGAACCGCTTAGGTTCTGGATCAATTCTGTCAACTTATCGGAATACGGGCGCATGGCAGTGATGGCATCTTGGGCTTTTTTAAGCTTTGCTGCCGACACCATTTTCATGGCAGAAGTAATTTGCATGGTCGAGGAGACCGAGGCAATCCGATTCCGTATTTCTTTTAAGTTTGCCATAAGGGTCTATTCAAATTGTGCTGAAATGCTTTTGGCTACAGCGTTCAAAGTGTCGAGCACCTCGTCGGTTAATTTTCCCGATTTGATGGTGTCTAAAACGCCTCGGTGCTTTGCATTCAATTCTTCTATATACGCTTTTTCAAAAGCTTTCACCTGATCTACAGGAACATTACGCAACAAGTTCTTAGAACCAGCATAAATGATCGCTGTTTGATCTTCTACTGTATATGGATCGTTTTGTGCTTGTTTTAATATCTCAACATTGCGACGTCCTTTTTCGATTACGTTAAGGGTAGCTGCGTCCAAATCAGAACCAAACTTGGCAAAGGCTTCCAATTCGCGGAACTGTGCCTGGTCGAGTTTTAATGTCCCTGATACTTTTTTCATGGACTTAATCTGTGCTGAACCTCCCACACGTGATACTGAAATACCTACATTAATTGCAGGGCGAACTCCAGAGTTGAATAAGTCAGACTCCAAGAAAATTTGTCCATCTGTAATCGAAATTACGTTGGTTGGAATATACGCTGAAACGTCTCCTGCTTGAGTTTCAATAATGGGTAGTGCTGTCAATGATCCGCCACCCTTAACCTTGTCTTTCAAGGCTGCTGGTAAATCGTTCATTCCCTTGGCAATGGTGTCGTCTGCAATAACCTTCGCTGCGCGCTCCAATAAACGAGAGTGTAAATAAAACACATCTCCTGGATATGCTTCGCGTCCTGGAGGACGGCGCAATAATAATGACACTTCGCGGTAAGCGACCGCTTGCTTTGATAAATCATCATAAATGATCAACGCAGGGCGACCTGTGTCACGGAAATATTCGCCAATTGCAGCTCCTGCCATAGGGGCATAAACCTGCATAGGGGCTGGATCAGATGCGTTTGCGGCAACAATGGTTGTGTAGGCCATAGCTCCTTTGTCTTCTAGGGTTTTTGCTATTCCAGCAACCGTGGAAGCTTTCTGACCAATGGCTACATAGATACAATATACTGGCTCACCTGCATCGTAAAATTCCTTCTGGTTGAGGATGGTGTCAATACAAACGGTTGTCTTTCCCGTTTGACGGTCACCGATCACCAATTCGCGTTGTCCGCGTCCTACAGGAATCATGGCGTCGATTGACTTAATTCCGGTTTGCATTGGTTCGTTTACGGGTTGGCGGTAAATTACTCCCGGAGCTTTGCGCTCCAAAGGCATTTCGAAAAGGTCACCCTCAATCGGGCCTTTCCCGTCTATGGTATTTCCTAAGGTATCGACCACACGACCTACAATTCCTTCCCCTACATTGATTGAGGCAATGGTATTGGTTCGCTTAACGGTATCTCCTTCTAAAATTCCTTTTGATGGTCCTAACAGTACCACCCCTACATTGTCTTCTTCAAGGTTTAAAACCATGCCCTCGAGGCCAGAGTCAAAACGAACCAATTCGCCGTATTGTGCATTGGATAATCCATACACACGGGCGATTCCGTCTCCTACTTCCAATACCGTTCCCACTTCGTCCAAGGAGGATGAAGTATCGGTTCCTGCGAGCTGGTTTTTTAAGATTGCTGAAACTTCAGCGGGTTTAATTGCTGCCATAGTCCTTTTCTTTATGCGCTATAATTCGTTTGTGTAAATTCTCTTTTTAATTGATCTAATTGGTGGGCAACGCTTGCGTTGTATTGCAAGTCGCCAATACGTAAAATAAAACCACCTATGATGGTTGGATCAACGATATTGTTTAAACTAATTTCTGCTGAAGACAATTGACTTGCTTTAGCTAAAATTATCTTTTCCAAGGCAGGGGTTAATGCCACCGCTGTTGTTACCGTTGCTGTTTCCTTTCCTTGGTGTTTTTTAAAAGTTCCAAATAAGCGATAGCTACCTGGTCCAATAAATCGATACGATTGTTGGTCGAAAGCAACTCAATTATTTGGTTTGATAGTGGACTGAGAGAAGCAAACGCTTTTTGTAGCGTTGCTTGTTTAACACTGTTTGCTGCAACGGGGTTTTCCAAGAACTGACCCAAAGCAGGGTTTTCTGCAAAAACCGCTACTACTTGTTCCATATCTTGTGCTAAAGTAGCCTCGTTCTTTTGTTCTAAAGAAATGCTTAGCGCTGCTTTGGCATAACGTAATGCTGCTCGAGTATTTCTCATCGTTTAGTTAATCTCAATAGCTTTAACCAGTTTTTCTACTAGTTGTTCTTGTTTTTTCTGATCGGTCAATTCACCCTGAACAACTTTTTGTGCAATGTCGATGGAAAGGCTTGCCACTTGATTTTTAATGTGATTTAGGGCAGCATTTTTTTCTTGCAAAATCGCTTCTTGTGCCGCCGCCGCAACTTTATCTGCTTCTATTTTAGCAGCATCTTTTGCATCGTTGATCATTTGAGTACTCGCTTTTTTGGCTTCTGCCAATAATGCGTCCCGTTCTGCTCGTGCCTCTTTTAAGATTCTCTTGTTGTCGGCCTGAATGGCTTCCATATCTGCCTTGGCTTTGTCCGCAGCTTCCAAAGAACCTTTAATGGTGTTTTCGCGTTCTTCAACCGCGCTTAAAATGGGTTTCCAAGCAAATTTTGCCAATAAAAACAAAAGACCTACAAAAAGTAGGGACTGCCATACAAAAAGGCCAAATGAAAATTCTTCAATTAATTTTTCCATGTTTCTTTTTTAAATTCAATTGAGAAAATAAAGCTGCCGCCAACCGCGTACAGCTTTATTTCTAAATGATTCAGTTATACCGCAAATAATGCAGCAAAACCAATTCCTTCAATCAAAGCAGCTGCGATCAACATAGCTGTTTGAATTTTTCCGTAAGCTTCTGGCTGACGAGCAATCGCGTCCATGGCTGATCCGCCGATACGACCGATCCCCATTCCTACTCCGATTACGACTAAACCTGCACCTACCATTACTGGAATTTCCATAGTGTGTAATTTAAATTAAACAATCATTTTCAATACTCAATTGAGTAGTGTTTGGTTAATGATGCTCGTGCTCCTCGGAGGCAAATCCGAAGTAAAGCGCGGACAACATAGTAAATATATAAGCCTGTAACAAGGCTACTAAAACTTCAATTAATGAAATCGCAAAGGCCAGTCCAAAAGACAATGGGCTTCCTATCCAACTCTTAAAAATAAACATTAACCCGATCAGGCTCATCAAAACAATATGCCCTGCTTGCATGTTGGCATATAAACGGATCAATAACGAAAACGGCTTAATGAAGATTCCCAATACTTCAATAGGAATCAAAATGATATACAACGGAATCTTTGCAAACCAGGGCATTGAACTTCCCAAGGGGTCAAAAATATGTAGCCAATAATCTTTTGTTCCTGTAAGGTTGGTTATCAAAAAGGTTAACAAAGCTAAACCAAAGGTTACGGCAATGTTTCCTGTAACATTTACGCCTAGTGGAGTGAGACCAAGAATGTTCAAAAACCATATAAAAAAGAAAACCGTAAGCAAAAAGTTCATGTACTTTTTGTATTTCTTTTCACCAATGTTTGGGCGGGCAATATCGTCTCTAACATACAGAATGATGGGCTCGAAAAAACGACCAACACCTGAGGCAATTCCACCGTTTTTGGCATATGATTCTGCCAAGTTCTTGAAAAGAAAGAACATTATTGCGAACACCAGCAACATACTCATCACACTTTTAGTGATGGAAAAGTCAAGTGGCTTGGCGTTTATTGGATGTTGAGATTCATCGTAATTGATGGTACCAGCAGCATCTGTTTTATAAATTTTGTTGTGATAGAGGGCGTAGTAATTCCCATCGACATTTGCTACCGTTTCTCCGTGATGGAATTGAGAAGAAGAAAAAACTTTCAACCCATTGTCCCATAATATAACGGGCAATGGGAGTCCAATGTATACGTGCTCTCCTTGATCGTTGGTATAAGAGAACAAACTAAAGTCGTAAGAGTCTTGCAGGTGATGTGAAATATACTCCTTAATTTCAGTTTTAAGGTCACCTTTTGGGGATACATCTTTTGTTTCTGCTAAGGCAAAACTTGAGCAAAGAAAGACAAGCAAACCAATACGCTTTTTGGCGTAATTTAAAATAGTAGATTTCCTCTTCATTTAGAATTAAAATTCGTGTGCAAATATAGTGCTTTAAACGAAAAGGGGAAGCGTTCGTGCTTATATTTTATTCAATTTGGAAATTACGATTCCTGTTTCCAAAAACAAGCCTGTGAAATAGGGAATTAAAAAGCTGGTTTTTTCTAAAATACTAACCTCTCCGTCCTGTTTAAAAAGAGGCCATAAAAGAAAAAGAAACAGGGCAAACTTAATCCCGCTCGCTAGCATATAGAGCCAGGCAACATATTGGCTGTAGCGACCAAATGCAGCCAGTAACCCCCACAAAAAAAGAAGACTAAACGCAAAGTTGCCCAAATAAACTTCAACAAAAAAAGTTTCTGCAAAACCATATCCTAAGAAAAACAATACCATTGCGTGTAACGTTCCTATCAACACAAATAGTGCTGTAAAGGGAAGATAAATTGTGCGAAAATTCGGTGCTATAACTTCTTTGTTTGTTGGATAATGCGTTGAATTACGATCCCAATACCAATCACACAGCAAAGTAGGGTGTACCACGGTTTAGTATTGGCTGATTTTTGATCAAAATACTGTCCTAAAACCACAGCGAAATACATTAAAACGCCTATTTGGATCGCTAAAGAGGAGAAGATCAACCAGTTGTTAGGCCGTTTTTTCACGTTTCCCAGCAATTGATTTGACATCTGCAGCTGATTTCATTGAACAGTTTGCATTTAATGTCGCGCCCGATTCAACAATTAGTTTTCCAATAACAACATCTCCCTCGACTACAGAAGTTGATTTGAGGGATAGGCTTTCCTTTACGTCAATTTTTCCAGAGAATTTTCCTTCAATATCAGCATAGGTACAGCTTACAGCTCCATTGATTAAGCCGTCTTTTCCAATAACCACCTTGCCTGAAGTAATTATTGTTCCTTCTAGGGTGCCATCAATTCTAAAGTCTGCTTCAGAGGTAATGTCCCCTTTGATTAAAGTACTTTTTTCAATTCGATTGGGCTGTCCGTTGTTTTCGTTATTTTTCATTGGAAAGTGTTTTTGCTGGTGGGGTCCCAGTTTTTAAGTCGTTGTATTTTCTCGTATTGAGCTGATAAAAGTACAAAATTATTTGTTTTCCGCTCAAAACCGGGAATCTCTCCCCATAGTTTTAAGTAATACGTTTGATCTGGATATTGGTTTTGTGTGTGTACAACGATAAAGTCGGTAGACCGATCGTAGACGTCCAAAGATATTTTCCAATGACGGTTCAGGTCATTCTTTAGGGCTTTTTTCATAAGATGAACAACTGCATTGGTTTCTTCTGCTTTATCAAAAGAAAAAATCCATTTATAGCTTTTCAATGAAAGCCTTTTGTGTTTGCCTTGTGCTTCTTTTTGAATTCTCGCTAAAATTGATTTGGCTGCTTCTGCCTCCGCTGCATTGGGGTGTCTTTTGATGAACTCTTGAAGTTCCTTTTTGTATTTTTCTTCTCCAAACAATCTTCCCTTTGCATTGACTTGCAAAAGCGCAACTTTTGTGGCTAAGGGTGTGCCAACAACAAATAGCTTAAGCTTTTCTCCTTCATTTATTACGCGTTCAAAATCTTGCTCATTAAATGCATGGTACAATCGTGCATAAAGCGAAGATGGGGATTGGTTTTCTTCCAAAGAAAAGTTTTCGGGGTCGAGCAAGGTCTTCGTAAACACGGATTCTGGATATTGAGCTATGAGCCTTCTTTTGTACTCCGCTGCTTGGTTAGGGTTTTCTTCTTCTTCAAGTTTGTAGCAGTGATAAAGAGCGCTTTCTTCCTGTTGTTCTGTGGGAGATAATTCCAGTACTTTTTTCAATCGATTTATGGCCAACGGTCGGTTCGCAAATTTTTCTTTGTAAATTATTCCAACATCTAAATAGGCTTGCTTTCGGGCCAAATCTAGGCTGTCGAGTAGGCTGGGATCAGTAGGCACCTGCGCCATAAAAAAGGCAGCAGTTTCAACAAAAAACCCTTCTTCATTTTCTTTTCTTTCAATTTCATTATTTACCTCTTGACTGAGGAGCTGCGTCGTTCCTCGTCGATTCCAATTATCTGTATTTGGACGGTTTCCCCAGGTTGATAAAAAAGCTTGTTTTCCGCTAACCAACAAACGTTCGTTGTAAAAATAATAGTTGTTCGATGCGTTCCCGCCAAAATTTAAAAGCCCTCTTTTTTCTTCGACAACTGCGGCCAGCTCTTTTGCTCTTTTTTGGTCTATCTGGGTTTGAAAAAAACGCTGCTGTTCTTCTTTACTCATGCCTGCAATACGCAAGATACTGTCAGAAGACTGGATGATTTTTTCGAGTGTAATTACATCATCCAATCCGCTACGTTCGCGTACGACTGTTTTTTTGAATCTGCCTTCTTCAGGAATTTGGCCAATGAGGCTATCCAAATAAGCCCCCGTTTTAACATAGTCCCCTTTGCTAAAGTTGTAATCCGCTAGCTCACGATAATTTGCGCGACGGGTGGGTGAATCGACATAATCGCTTTGTAAAGACTTGGAGTAATATTTAAGGGCAAGACTGTCTTTCCCTTGCGACATAAGATACCGCGCTTCTTGTTGATGAATAAGGTGTAAATAGGGTTGATTTTCGAACAGTCTGCCCAACCGTTCTAAGGTAGATAGCGGGCTAATAGAATCGATTACTGCTCGTAATCGAATGGCTTGTAATTTAGCCTGCATCCAAAAAATTCTGGGGGCTTTTCGATTCCAATTAACGATAGATTGATACGCGCTCTGTGCGCTATCAATGAGGTTTGCTCGTTCTAGCAATTGTGCTTCAATATAGCGGTATCGCGCTTTTTTTACTTTCTTTTTTTCTGCCAAAGCGGCTCGAGTGATGTACACTCTTGCAGAGTCTTCTTCTTTTAAATTGATGTATGCCTGCGCAACTGTTGCATTGTAATCTGCATAAAGTATTTTGCCAAACGGGATTTGATTGGCCAGAAGGGTTAGGTTTTTAACCGCTAATGCGTCATTGTTTAAACGCAAGTTGGTTTTTTCACGCCATAGCTTCCCTTCTAGGTATGCCGCTCGATCTTCATACCCTTCCAATAAAAAATTGAATGCTTCTAGCGCAGGTAAAAACCGACGATCATAATATCGCGCCTTCCCTAAAAGCAAATAGGCTTCCTGAATTTGTCGATTGCGTTGTTCTCCTTCGATATTCATGGAATGCTTTTGTATGGCTTTAACCGCCTTCTCTTCTGCAACAGAAAAGCTCGGGATGCTTGCGCTATTGTCTTGATCTTCTCCTGCCAAAAGAATGGGCTCTACAGGTAGAACATTGAGAAAATCATCTTCAAGGTTTTGATACAATATCGCTTTCCCAATGGAAAGCGCTTCCTTTCCATTAAAGACTACATTGTATTTGGTGTTCAATGCGTGATACTCTCGATTGAGAAAGTTGTTTTTTTGAGTTGAGCACCCAAAAACAAAAACCCAAAGCAGGGGTAGTACGAAAGAGGCCGATTTTCGATTCAAAAAAAGCGTTTATATACTAACTCAAAAAAGCACTTTTTAGTATGTTATTCTCCTGAAAAATATGCTTCCAACTCTTTTAAGGTTTTAGGACTCTTAGGGGTGTCTTTAATAATATTCCCTTTCTCCAATAAAACAATACGATCGCAAACGTCTGTCACATGATTTAAATCGTGCGATGAAATCAAGAGGGTGCAGTCCCTGTTTTGTTCATTGGCCAAGAATTTTTTCAGCCGAATTTGAGAAGAGGGGTCAAGGTTAGCAAAGGGTTCGTCTAAAATCACTACCGCCGGCTTACCAATGAAAGCAGCGGCTAAGCCCACCTTTTTTTGATTCCCTTTTGAAAAATCTCTTATGTATTTCTTTTGGGCTAAAACTTCACCATTGAAGAACTCATCAAATTGAGCTAAGAAAACGTCAAGCTCATTTGTTGAAACCTTGCGTAGCTTAGCAACAAAAGCAAAGTATTCTTCTGGTGTAAGGTAATCGATTAGAAATGCATCATCAATAAAGGCTGCCGTGTCTTTTTTCCACGCTTCACTTTTAGCCACCTCGATTTCGTTAATGCTTACCTTTCCAGAACTCGGCCGGATCAAATCGAGCAACAGACTAAAAAGAGTGGTTTTTCCTGCGCCATTATTTCCAACTAAGCCAAAGTGCTCCCCTCTTTTGATGTGGAGAGAGGCTAGGTTTAAAACCGTTGCTTCTTCGTATTTCTTGGAGAGGTTTTCTAACTGTATCATGGGTTATTTATTAAATGCTTCAATGGTTTCATACTTCTGTTTTTTGTACAATTTTGTCGCCAAATTGGCAATTTTATCCTTTAAAATTATGGCCACAATTCCAGACCCTGCTAAGGTGATAAAACCCGCCGTTGGAGAAATGAAAAAACTTGGAAGCCAGTACAAAAGAACAGGTAAGACCATTTTTGGAATGATTAGGGCAAACTGAGTTATCGAAAAGCCTTGGGTGTTTTCAAAGGCTTTTGCTTTAACATTTAGCTTCATGGGGGTTTTGTTGAGCAAGCCACCAAAAAGAGTTACCCACGTATTTAGGCCAATATTGAAAAAAGCACCAGCAATAATGATGGCTAAAATATCCCAGCCAAAATAGACGTACGGAATTGCTAATCCCGCAGAAACCCCCGTGACAAAGGCCATTAAATTCCATTTCGACAACACATATTTTTTATAGGAAATATTCTGGGTCATGAGGAGTTTGTAATAGCTGCTGTCCCAAGCGGGGACATAATTCCCAAAGGTCATGGTAAAACCACCCGTCACAAAAATCCCGGCAAAAACCATTACGTATTCCATGTCACGATAAATGTCTTGGGTAAAAAACATCAGTCCGTAAAACAAAAAAAGGAAAGACATCAACGCAATTTGACGCGGTCGAACATTCCGTACAATCATGCGTAAGTCATTTCGTAAAATCAACGCGTCATCACCCAAGAAATTGAGTACAGCAAACTCCCCTCCACTAATACGAGTTCGTTTTTTACCCAAACCAGCATCCAAATAGAAGCCCTTTTTTAAGAAAAAGAATAATACGGCATACATTCCAAAAAGCAATGCTAAAAAACCAAAAAGGTAGTCTCGATTTTTAACCACAGCGTTAAATGGGATCCCTACCGTTTTACCCAAATCGACTCCGGCATATAGATCTAAAGCAATTGTTCCTGCGAGCAATAGCAACAAGGCAACAAAAAAAGCATTGTTCTTATTGATGATGTACAATAAAAAATTCAGGCTAAGCGTCGTCATCAACAAAGCAAGCCACCAAGCTAAAACCTGGGTTGCCAAATAATCGTCTTTGTACATTGAAATGGCAAAGGGTAAGTAAATAAAAAATGGTACGAGGTTGAAGGGAGAAAACACTGACCTTAAGATCACATGGTTAATAATTTGCCTTTTTTTAAAGGGCAATAAAATCAACGATTGAATGTTTGTCACGGGAAGTTGCTGGAAAAAGAAACGTATGATCAGTTCCGCAAAAAAGAAAAGCAATAAGACACTGTTGAATACTTCGAGCGGTTCTCGCTCCAAGATGGTTTTATTCAGTGCAGGGTAAACAATGCTTCCGATAAAAAGAAAAGATCCTAAAAAATAGAGCGATACAATTCCAATTATAATTTTAATGGTCATTTTCGCCTCCCATTGTGCAGCACGAAAAGATTCTTTCCATTGTAGCGAAAACAAGTGCATAGACGTTTAAGTTTAACTAAGAATATGACGCCAAAACATAAAAATAGTTACAATTGACGAGAATATTAGGTGATTCCCTATTTTTACAGAAAAAAGAATGAGTGCATACCACCGCCTAATTGTAGAAAAAATTGAACAACTAACCCCCTCTTCTGTCGCCATCTCGTTGGCAATTCCTGAAGATTTAAAAAAAACATTTGCATATACGGCTGGGCAATATTTGAGTCTTGAAGCGACCATAAATAGTGAGGCGGTTCGCCGTTCCTATTCGCTTTCGTCTTCTCCGCATCAAAACAACGCTGTTGTTGGGGTCAAGAAAATTGAAGGCGGGAAATTTTCTACCTATGCAAATGATGTCCTTAAAGTAGGGGATGCGCTTATGGTTGCTCCTCCAGAAGGGCGCTTTCTCTTTTCCCCAAGCGACAAACAGCAACACCTGCTGCTCTTTGCGGCTGGAAGTGGAATAACCCCGCTTTTTCCATCCTAAAATCTGCCCTTGAAACGACCAAAAACACGAGTATTCAACTGGTGTATGGAAACAAATCTCCCCAAGAGAGTATGTTCAAGTCGGACTTGGAGGCCTTGGAAAAAGCCTATCCAAATCGTCTTTCGATTCACTGGATTTATTCCCAAAGTAATGAGCCAGATGCGCTCTTTGGTCGCATTGATGCCTCTACTGCTCTTTATGCATTAAACCAAGGGGAGGCCACTCCAACTGCTGCTTATCTCTGTGGTCCAGAAGCTATGATTCATTTGGTAAAAGAAGCTTTAATCGAAAAGGAGGTTCCTTCAGATACGATTCATTTTGAATTGTTTACCACTAGTGCGTTGACCTCTGCTGTTCCTTCCAATACCACTTCTGATGCTGTGCAATTAACCATTACAGCAGACGACGAAACCTATACAGTAGAAACTACGGCTGATAAAACCCTCCTCGATGCGGCTCTTCAGCAAAAAATAGACGTCCCTTATTCTTGTCAGGGAGGTGTCTGTTGTAGCTGTATTGCTAAAGTAACGGAAGGAAGCGCATACATGGAA
Source organism: Flavobacteriaceae bacterium (assembly GCA_038143735.1). Lineage (GTDB taxonomy): Bacteria > Bacteroidota > Bacteroidia > Flavobacteriales > Flavobacteriaceae > Arcticimaribacter. Next base: position 219,872 of record JAYQML010000007.1, on the reverse strand, counting down.
AACAATCAAATCTTGACCGACGAAGAGGTTGCAGATGGACTAATACTAACCTGCCAAGCTGTTGCAACTTCTGCAACAGTTCATGTTGATTATGACGACGTGTAGTCCGATTCTTTGGGGTTCCCTTTCTTGTTTAGCATCGCCCCTTGGCTTAATTTAATTTCACTTTAGCTCATTGATTGCCGTTGTGTCGCTGACTCAAAACATCTTGATTTTCATTTAGCCTAGGAACTGAACCCCTTCTTTTCCAACAAACAGTAAAACAATGATTATCATGAAAAGTCCTTCCGTCAGCCATGTACGCTTGATCTCCTCAAAAAATCGCCCACTGGCGCTTGACAAAGTCATTATAAACAACATCCATACAACAACCGAAATGGACTGAAATGATAACGCAAACACTATACTTAAAAACCCCAATAAAGAGAGGCTAAAAATTCCAACACCATAATTTGCGCTTTTGGCCCCTAGAGAAACATAATGTTTCAGCATAGATATACAAAATAGGCTTAAAAAGAGTAACCACCAGATGTTTTGACGAAAAGAGCCAAACATTTCCCAACCAAAAACAATGGGACTAACACTAATTCTTTGAATTAAGGAGATGGTAGGAAAGAACGCTTTCACACTTATGCCCAATAAATAAATGCTAATAATGGGTAAAAGAGAGGTTAAAAACAGACGCGCATTTAAACGTCCGTGAAGGAGTAAAACCAACCAAATTAAAGGAAATAAAAGCATCCCCTCTGGAAAAAAAAGACTCCCAAAAGACAAGAAAAAACTTGCATTGAAAGTACTCTTAATTTCTTGGCCTTGACTTGAAACATTCAGTAGATATATGAACGAAACCCAAAAAAAGAAGGCATAAATAATTATCCAATTATCGATCTCTTGAATAGGTAGCGCAAAAACGCCGAGGGAAAAAACGAGTAAGTGATAGCTCGATTTATCGGCCCAATAATATTTTTTTACTGCCCAGTCTACTGTCAGCAAACACATGACCAACAAAAAAGCGGTAATATTCTTTTCATTAAAAAAAAATCCCCTGAGAAATGCTTTGCTCCCGAAAATGATAATAAACCGAAGCAATAACAATCAAAACACTCAATAGGTAACTTGAGAACATTGATTTATTAAAAAAAAAGTGAAACATGCGTTAACTGTTTTTAATGTTATCTGACTTCTTTAAAATTTAAAGATTGAGCGCTTTACTGCTGCTCCGTTTTTTCCTACTTTTGCAAGGTAAATAAAAACTACACTTACTATGAAAGATTTTTTTGAGGCAATTGCATGGTTATTTGAAGAGGTTCTTTTTCTTCCCCACCAAATGTTGACATCTCTTGAGTTAAATAACTGGTGGTTGGCTAATGGAGTAAACTTCCTCTTCGTTGCCGTTGGTTTTACCGCTTTTGTTTACTGGATAAATCAATTAAAGATCTTCAATGATAAGGGAGAAGAGAACAAAGATCCTTCTGCTCATTCATTCTTATAAATCGAAGCCTAGGTCTTTTCGGTAATTCATTCCCTCAAACGAGATGTTTTCAATGGTCTTGTAGGACTGTTTTAAGGCCTCTTTATAGTCAACACCCAGCGAAGTCACTGCCATCACCCTTCCTCCAGAAGTGATTACATTCTTTCCTGCGAGTTGCGTACCCGCATGAAATAAAACACTCTTGGTTTCGGCCGAAAGCCCTCTTATTTCTTTTCCTTTCGCGTAAGCCTCTGGGTAGCCCCCGAAACCAACATTACGGTCGCTGCTGAGCGCTGGTCAATCTCAATCGATTGTGTACTTAATTCTCCCTTTGCTGCTGCTGTTAGCAGCGCTACAAAATCGTTTTTTATCAACGGTAAAACAACTTCTGTTTCTGGATCACCCATACGCACATTGTACTCGATAACAAATGGATCGTCATCGACTTTAATGAGTCCAATAAACACAAAGCCTTGGAAAGGCAAATTCCCTCTTTTAAATCCTGCAATCGTCGGTAAAACAATGCGTTCGTGTATTTTTTGCTCGAATTCTGGGGTAACAAATGGGACTGGAGAAATGGCGCCCATTCCTCCCGTGTTGAGCCCTGTGTCTCCTTCTCCAATACGCTTGTAATCTTTTGCCATCGGAAAGGTAACAAAATCTTTGCCATCGGTTAATACAAAACACGAAAGCTCAATCCCGTCTAAAAATTCTTCGATGACAACGGTTTTTGAGGCAGCACCAAACTTTTGGTTCACCAACATTTCTTTTAATTGGGCTTGCGCTTCTGCCAAATCATTGATAATTAGCACCCCTTTCCCAGCAGCAAGTCCGTCTGCTTTTAAAACATAGGGTGCCTTCATTTGACTCAAAAACGAAAGTCCTTCTTCAAGCGTATCAGCAGTAAAGCTTGCATATTGCGCGGTTGGGATGTTGTTTGCTTTCATAAATTCTTTAGCGAATTCTTTACTCCCTTCCAATTGAGCGGCTTGTTGACGCGGTCCAATAACCATGACATTTTGTAATGCCTCGTCATGTAAAAAAAAGTCGTGAATTCCGTTGACCAAGGGGTCTTCTGGACCCACAACAACCAACGCAATCTCGTTTTCGATAACCGCCGTTTTGATTGCTTCAAAGTCATTGACCCCAATAGCAAGGTTCGTCGCTATTTGTGCCGTGCCCGCATTTCCTGGGGCAACAAACAATTGATTGCACTTTGGGCTTTGTGCCAATTTCCAAGCGAAGGTGTGCTCTCGTCCACCACCGCCTATAATGAGTATGTTCATGGATATAATTTTCAGAACAAAGATAAGCATCCTTCCTTATAGCAACTCCCTTTTTTAACCGCTTTTCCGGACTAAGCCAACTTGCGTCCATCGATATCGACGAATAAAACGCCCTTCCTCCCTAGTAACCATAAATCCTGATCGTAGAAAGAATGCGGAAATGATTCCCCAAAGAATGCCCACAAACCGAGTCAACGAACGTTTCTTTAATGCGCTTTTTGAGGCTGCGAGAATACTTAAAACAAGCCCGTAGCGCATTTGATAAAATGCTTTCCCTTGAGCAAAGACACTGCTGCTCGCATAGTCTTTACCTAGAGGGCGAAGATGTTTTACATGAAGGTTCTCTTGGGTGCATACGGAGAAGCCGTGAAAGCGAGCCAGAAGCTCGTCTACCGTGTCCCAACCCATGTGGGGACGTAAACCGCCCATGGCTTCGAGGCAGTCGCGACGATAGGCTTTAAACGCTCCCCGAACGTGGTCTTTGTGCATTGGGTGATTGACTTCCCATTGTCCTGTCGCATTTTGTTCCACACAAAAGCCTCCTGCTATTCCAACCTTTTCATCCTCAAACAACGGAATCAGAGTAGAAAAATAATGAGTTGGCAGAAGTAAATCCGCATCCAATTTGACCAAAACAGTATAGGGCTCTTTGAGCATACTCAGTCCATGTTCAAAAGCGCGGATGACTTTGGAGCCTGGTTGATGACTTGCCGAAGAAACACGGTTAACAAAGCGAATGTAAGAATATCTGTTGCTAAAATCACGCATAATTTCCGCCGTATCATCGGTGGAATTATCGTTCACCAAAACAACCTCAACAGGCAAGTGATCTTGGGAACACAAGCTATCTAAAAGACCCGGTAAAAAAGCGGCTTCATTATGTGCTGGAACAATTACACTATACTTCATTGAAGGGGCTTTAGGGAAACAAGTGGGCTGTACAAAGGACGTTTTATAGCGTCTTTTGAGGTGTTAATGGGTTTTATGTCTGCCTTTATTTTATGCTCCGCAAGAATGGCTTTGGCAAAGGAAAACCATGTGTGGATGTTAGTCCCTGCACAATGGTATACCCCAAAAGGCGGTTGTTGCTGAATTAAACGCTGTAAATAGAGCGCTAATTCGGTGGTTGAGGTGGGTGTGCCTGTTTGATCGTTTACAACCTCAAGCTTTTCGCCTGCCCTGGCTTTTGCAAGAATTGACCGATAAAAATTATGACCGTGCTTTTCTGCATAAAGCCAAGCCGTTCTTACCACATAACTTTTAATCCCCTGTTCAAGCACCACTTTTTCCCCTGCTGCTTTTGTTTTTCCATAAACAGTTAACGGGTTTGTACTGTCTTCTTCTGTGTAAGGGCTCCCTTTTTTTCCATCAAAAACATAATCCGAAGAAAGGTGAACAAGCGTGGTGTTGTGTCGGTTACAGGCGTCCATTAGTTTTGCAACTCCATACTCGTTGATCGCAACTGCTTTCTCTGGTTCTTCCTCCGCTAAGCGCACATCAGTAAAGGCCGCGCAATTGATACAATGCGAAGGCTGATGTTATGTAAAAACCTTTACTATACTATCTATTTGGGAGATATCCAGTTCTTCGCGAGAACAAAAAACACATTGGTTTACGGTGTCTTTTTTAGACAAGGCATAAAGACTTCTTCCAAGTTGGCCCGCTGCCCCAGTAACAAGGATCGTTTTTGCCATATTCACTGTATTAATGGCCAATTTAAATCACGAGGGGCTAGGAGTTGTTTTTCCTTTTCAATTCTCCAATCGATGGAAAAAAGGGGTCTAAAGGAGAAATTCCTTTTTCTGCCGCTGGTCTATAGGGTGCGTCAATTTTATAGGCCACCGTCGCCTCCTTTGAGATGACACTATAGCCATGGGCAAAACCCTTAGGAATAAACAATTGTTTTTTATTGAGTGCCGACAATTCCACTTCTATCTTTTGTCTATATGTAGTGGATTGCGGCCGTAGATCTATCACTACATCTAAGATCTTGCCGTGACAGACGCGAACCAGTTTTGCTTGGGCGTATTCCCCTTCTTGAAAATGTAACCCGCGGATAACACCCTGTCGCGAACTGGCTTCATTTTCTTGAATAAAAGCTACTGTTCCTATTGTTTTTTCAAAAAGGTCTCGTTTAAATGCTTCGTGGAAAGAGCCGCGCTTATCCTGATGAATTATTGGTTCGATCACCCAACATCCTGCTAAACCTGTTTGGGTAAAAATCATTGCTTCGCTATCGTTTTAATGGCTTCGCCATAGGGCGTGTAAGACAAATTATTCGCCAATTTAAGTAATTGCTCCAATGAAATTGCTTTACTGGTGTAAGCTGCAACCTCTGGAGAACCAACCAAAATGCCTTGCCTCGATTGAAGGGTTTGTACGTATTGACTCGCTTCCATTAAGGACTCGATCGTTCCGGTGTCGAGCCAAGCCGAGCCAACTTCTAGCGGACTAAGGTGAAGTTTTTGCTCAGCCAAATACATTTTGTTAATGTCCATAATTTCTAATTCCCCTCTGTTGGAAGGGTGAAGTCCTTTCGCTTTTTGGACAACGGTATTGTCGTAAACGTAAATTCCGGGAACGGCATATGATGACCTTGGTTTTTCAGGCTTTTCTTCTAAACTAATCACCCGGTTGTTTGCATCAAACTCTACTACACCGTAGCGTTGTGGGTCTTTTACTTGATAGGCAAAAACATGGCCTCCTTCGGTGTTGTTGAGGGTTGATATTTTTTGGGCTAATTTTCCGCCATGAAAAAGGTTATCGCCCAAAACGAGTGCCACCGAAGAGGCTCCAATAAAGGCTTCACCTATGATAAAGGCTTCTGCTAAACCATTCGGTTCACTTTGTTCGGCGTAGGAAAATGAACATCCCCATTGAGAACCATCGCCCAAAAGACGCTCAAAAAGCGGAAGATCTTGTGGAGTAGAGATGATTAAAATTTCATGAATGCCCGCTGCAATAAGCGTGCTCAGCGGATAATAAATCATGGGTTTGTCGTATATCGGCATAAGCTGCTTACTCACCGAGAGCGTGAGTGGATGCAAACGTGTACCATTTCCACCGGCTAAAACAATTCCTTTCATGCCCTTAAGTTAAGATAGATTCTTGTATTTGTTTAGATAATGCGTAATGGTTTTTTTCATCCCTGCTTCAAAAGAATGTTGAGGAACCCAGCCCAATTCATTTTTAATTTTCAAAGCATCAATCGCGTAACGGAAGTCGTGTCCTAATCGATCGTCAACAAAAGTTACCTGCTCTACATATGACCCTCCGCCTGCTTTTGGATGAAGTTTGTCTAATTGTTCTAAAATATACGTACAAATCTCAAGGTTGGTGCGTTCGGCATTTCCGCCAATACAAAAGACTTCCCCAGGAGATCCTTTCATCAAAACGGCCTCAATGGCGCTACAATGATCTTCAACATAAAGCCAATCGCGCACATTAAGGCCGTCGCCATAAAGCGGTATTGACTGAGTATTAAGTGCCTTTCGAATAATGGTTGGGATCAGTTTTTCATCATGTTGATAGGGGCCGTAATTATTCGAACAATGGGAGATTATTGTGGGCAATCCGTAGGTATGAAAATAGCTTCTTACCCAATGATCTGATGCAGCTTTTGATGCACTATAGGGGCTGTTGGGGGCGTAATTGGACGTTTCATTAAACTGTCCTTCTTTCCCCAAAGGAACCGAAGACCTCATCGGTTGAGATGTGGTAAAAGCGTGCTTTTTGGTAGCTCTCCTTTAATTCATGTGGTTTCTTTAACCAGTTCTTTCGAGCCGCTTGGAGCAAATTAAACGTCCCTTCTACATTTGTTTTTAAAAAAGAGCAGGTCCTGCTATTGAATTGTCTACATGAGATTCTGCCGCAAAATGAATGACTTGCTCGGGTTGGTGCTCTTCAAAAACGCGATTAACCAAGTCTTTTTCAGAGATGTCTCCCTCTATAAAACTGAATTTTTCTGTATTTATAAACGTCCTTATCCGGCTGATGTCAGCAGCATATGTGTTTTTGTCCAACACGATTAAATGAGCCTTTGGTTGTATTTTGCGCAGATGGTGCACAAAATGCGCCCCTATAAAACCAAGCCCTCCTGTAATTAAAATCCTATTGCTTTCCATTTGCATTTAGGTTAATTAAGGCGTCTGCAATTTTACTATCATTCGATAACCGTGGGACTTTGTTTTGTCCTCCGAGTTTTCCGATTGACTTCATGTAAGCCTGAAACCCATTTCGAATCACAGGGGTAACAACCAACTGACGCAAAACATTACCTTGAATAAGGTCTTGGTAATACACGTTTTGTTCTTCCATGGCCGCATCCAGTTTTTTGGCAAAGGCGGTGAAATCCTTTGGGGCATCATCAAACTCTATTAACCACTCGTGATAAGGCAAACCTTCTGATGGGGCAACTTGGGGAGCAACGGTGAATTCATTGATTCGAATTGAGGTGCCTTCTGTTGCGCGTTTCATCGCTGTCTCGACTTCTTTACCAATTACGTGTTCACCAAATGCTGAAATAAAGTGTTTGACTCGACCCGTAACCACCAATCGATACGGCTTGGTAGAAACAAAGCGAACGGTGTCTCCAATATTATATCCCCAGAGGCCTGCTGTGGTAGAAAGGATCAAGACGTAGTTTATGCCTTTTTTGACTTCAGCCAAGGAATAGCGGTTCGGGTTTTTATTCCCAAATTCCTCTACGGGAATAAATTCATAAAAAATTCCATTGTTGAGTAAAAGCAACAGCCCTTCTTTATTTTGTTGGTCTTGATAGGCAAAAAAGCCTTCTGAAGCCGGAAACAACTCAATGGTATCTACCTGTTTTCCAATAAGGTTTTTAAAGACGGAACGGTAGGGTTCAAAATTCACACCACCATAGACAAACAAAGAAAATTTGGGAAAAACTTCACTTACTTTTTTCTTGGTCTTGGTATTGATTTTTTCGAAATACATTTGTACCCAAGAGGGAATTCCTCCGATTAACGTCATTTCTTCCGGGAGGGTTTCTTGGACAATTGCCTCTACCTTTTCTTCCCAATCTTCAATACAATTGGTTTCCCAGCTGGGCATTCTACTTTTTTGTAAATACGACGGTACATAGTGTGCTACAATTCCAGACAAACGACCTAAGGCAATGCCTGCTTTTTCTCCAAGGATTGGGCTCCCTTGAAGAAAAATTTGTTTTCCACTGATAAAGCTAGCTTTACCTGTTGTGTGTATATAAGTTAGAAGCGCATCGCGTGCCGCTTCTATGTGCGTAGGCATAGATTCCTTGGTAATTGGAATGTATTTGGCCCCTGAGGTTGTTCCACTGGTTTTCGAAAAATAAATCGGTTTCCCTGGCCAAAGCACATCTTGTTTCCCTGATATAATTTGATCAATGTAGGAACGAATTCCTTCATAATCCCGAACAGGTACTTGCTGTTTAAACTGTTCGTAATCGACTATTGTGTCAAACTTATGATCTTTGCCAAATTGTGTTTCTTTCGCTTGCTTAATGAGTTGTTTTAAGGTTTCTTCTTGTGCCCTAATCGGATTGTTTATCCATTGTTTGTTTTTATAAACCACATAGCGTGCAAAAAGCTTGGCCGCAAATTCTTTCATACTTAATTTTCTGAGAAATCGATAAAGTTTTCTGGATCCATTGGGAAACCGTCACTCCATAATTCAAAATGTAAATGATAGCCCGTAGAATATTCCCCCGTGTCTCCCGCAGTAGCAATTACCTCTCCAGCCACTACCGTTTCCCCTTGACTTTTACTTAAAGCGGCATTGTGTTTATAGGCAGAAAGTAAACCGTAGGGATGTTCTATAATAATAACAAAGCCTGTATCTGCCGTCCATTCAGAAAAAATAACCGTCCCCTCTGCCACCGCTTTTATTGGAGCATTTTCATTGAGCACAATATCTACTGCAAAATGTTTGTTGACCGGGTCATACGTTTGCGAAAGATTTCCTTTTGCGGGTGGAAATAAGACAAAATCAACTTTGCTTTTATTGTTTACCACAGAATATTTGTCTTCCTGCGCAACGATTGACCTTAAGATCGAATCTTCTGCATTGCGTTTCGGGATTTCTCTGAGGCTAATGTCTTGTGTGTCTAGGACGAATTGCTGCTGTTTAAATTCTTCGAGAGCGATGTCTCCCGTAAGTACTTTCTGAATATTGGTTACCTGCAATTGAGACTGCTGATAAGCCAACATCAAAGAGTCTAATCGAAAGGCATTTTCGGCCGCTTGCTTCCTCATTTTTGTAGAGGAATAGCCTGGTATAAATTCTTTTATTGGGGTGTACGAAATGAGCAGCAGTGTTCCTGTAAACAATAAGGAAAACAAGAAGGTTGTAATAATAATTACGTTTAACCTTGTTAGGCGAAAATAGAGTTGCTCTTCAAAGGTTTCTTCATTGAGAATTACCAAACGATAACGACTCAATAGTTTTTTCCAAATCCTTTTTCGTTTGCTGATTTCTTTTTTCATTTCACACAAAGATAAACAATCCTCTTGGGAATAAATCTTCCTTTATCGCTTCAAATCAGATTTAAGACGTTAAAATATTGTTTACATTTGTTCAAAATCTACTTTATGATTCAAGCATCGGTTTTTTTCGGGGCAATTGGCCCACAACAAGTTATTCTTATATTGGTAATTGTCTTACTTCTTTTTGGGGGCGTAAAATCCCTGAATTAATGCGTGGTTTAGGCAGCGGAATAAAAGAATTTAAAAACGCAACCAAAGAAGAAGAGGAAAAACAAACGAAGAAAGACGATTAATTCTCTTTCCTCCTTTCCCGCTTTAAGGTTGAAATAATGCTGTTCAATTCGAACATATAGTCACGCTTTGACACAGAAGGAGCAAAAGCAAAGCCCTCAATAACAAATGCTCTTTTGTTAAAGGTGTCTTTCAGCACATAATTCACGAATGGGCCTGCCATAAAATCTTTTTTTACCTCCCACATTCCCTTGGTTAAATACGCTTTTCTGCCCTGCCAATGAGGTAGCGTAGAAATAGGGGCGATACGCTTTTTCTGTGATCATATGAGAATTGGGTAACCGGCCAGGTACGTAAACTGCTCCAATAGAATCTCGAATTGAAATAAGGCGGTTCAAATTGAAGTCTTCCAGTTGATCTAAAGGCAGTGTATAAGCAATAATATTTAACGTTCCTTTTCGTACCGCTTTTTCCAACAACAAAAAATTCGTTGTTTCTTTCACCGTTTTATAGGCCGTTGGATAAGATAGAGACAAGCCAAATTTGGTGTTAAAATCTTGGTCTTTCGAAAGTGATTTGGATATTCTTCGAATCTTTTCTACCCGTTCATTCTCTTGAAAAGTTCCGATCAATAGTGCGGCGTTTTCTTTGATGTACTCGCCCATCACTTCTTGATCTTCGCCTCGGACTTGAGCAAGAATTTGTGGCCGTGCAAATTGATTTTGCGCCATTTGAAATGAATTTAAACTGTCTTTTCTAAACCATATTATATTTCGTCCATGTCGACCGAAGCCTGTAAACGCTTTTGGTTCAAGATGCCGAAGTGTAAAACGCGGCTCATCTATTGGAAGACCCTCATAAGTTGTCGCTATTTCATCACGAACTAATTTCCCCAGATTGCCTTCCCAATCGGCTTTTTGCATTACGATTGTAATGTTGTTTAGGTTGCCGCTAGAGTCGGGAACATACGCCTGCTGTTTCCGTGACTCACAAGAGAAAAATGCAATGAATAGCGGTACAAAAAAGATTATTTTTTTCATGATTATTCCATTAAAGCAGCGATTCCTGGCAGGGTTTTCCCCTCTAAACTTTCCAACATGGCTCCTCCTCCGGTAGACACATAGCTTACCTTGTCGTCAAAACCAAATTGCTTCACTGCTGCAACCGAATCTCCCCCGCCAACAAGAGAGAAGGCTCCTTTTGTTGTACTTTCTTCAATAAACGTGCCCAAGGCTATGGTTCCATTGGCAAAATTAGAGAATTCAAAAACACCCAAAGGACCATTCCATAAAATCGTCTTTGCTTCATGCACAATTTTTTTAAAGTTTTCCAAGGACTTTGGTCCTGCATCTAAGCCTTCCCACCCGTCATCTATATTGTTGATATCCATGGTTTTACGTTCGTTTTCATTTGAAAAGCCAGTCGTCGCTATAACATCTACTGGAAGGTGGATTTGTACGTTTTTGGCTTTCGCCTTTTCCATCAATTCTAGCGTAAAATCAAGGTAATCATCTTCACAAATTGAATTTCCTACCGTTCCTCCCTGCGCTTTTACAAAGGTGTAGGCCATTCCTCCTCCAATAATAAGGTGGTCTATTTTGTCAAGCATGTTCTCAATAATCGTGATTTTTGAAGATACTTTTGAACCTCCGAGAATGGCTAAAACCGGTTTTTCTCCTGTTTGTAACACCTTGTCAATGGCTACGATTTCTTGCTCTAACAATTTCCCCACTGCTTTTTGATTAGGAAAAAATTGCGCTATAATTGTGGTAGAAGCATGTGCGCGATGTGCAGTTCCAAAAGCATCATTTACATATACATCTGCTAATCCTGCCAATTTTTCTGCAAAACCCCGATCTCCTTTGATTTCTTCTTCGTGGAAGCGTAAATTCTCAAGTAGCATTACCTCTCCTGGTTTAAGGTCAGCCGCCATGGATTGTGCGCTTTGGCCGACACTATCTTGAGCAAATTTAACGGGCACACCTAGAATTTCTTCTACTTTTTTTACGATGTGACCCAATGAAAGGTCTGGAGTAATACCCTTTGGACGACCTAGGTGAGACATCAATATACAGCTACCTCCTCCGGCTAATATTGCATCGATGCTTGGTTTAGCTGCTAATATGCGTGTCGCGTCTGTAACCTGTTTATCCTCGTCTAAAGGGACATTGAAATCTACTCGAATGATTACTTTTTTGTTATTGAATTCAATTTGATCTAAGGTTGTCATAAGATTTAATTTTTGCCAAAGGTAGCTATATTTCCTTTTTGCTTTTGATAAATAATCCTGAAGATAAATCCGCTTGGAATATTCTATCTTCGCATATGGCTTTTTCACTTACAATAGGACAAAACAACCTAAAATCAGCTTTAGAACAAAACTTAAATTCGGGCCAAGTTCCTCATGCACAATGTTTTATCGATCCTGGGGGACGTGGTGGTCTCGCTCTTGCGCTTGATTGCGCCCTACGCCTACTCTATCCCGAAATACCCGATTCTCTGGAAAAAGCATTGCAACATCCTGATTTACAGTTTGTTTACCCCGTAACAACGTCAAATAGTGTGAAAAGTAAGCCGCTCTGCGCCGACTATTTACCCGATTGGCGCAATTTCCTGAAAGAGGATCTTTATGGATCTTTAACCGATTGGTTGGTACGAATTGGGTCAGATAACAAACAGGGAAACATCGGTGTAGAGGAAACAGAGCGTTTATTCAAATCCCTTTCGCTAAAAGCTTATTTAGGAGAAAATAAAGTTTGTGTTTTCTGGGGCTTAGAACGATTAAATATTCAGGCTGCGAACAAATTGCTAAAGCTTATTGAGGAACCGCCCAAAAACACTTACTTCATTTTAGTCGTAGAAGATGCTGATGCATTACTTCCCACAATTAAATCGCGCTGTCAACTCGTGTCTCTTCCTCCATTACGCCCTTCGGACATAAAGGACGCTCTCATGGCGATGCACATTGAAGAAGCCCAATCAGAGGAGATTTCACAGAATGCTGCAGGTGACTTTCAATGGGCAAAACAACAAATTTTACAGGAAGAAGAAACAAAAGAAATCGAAGCTCTTCTCATCGAATGCTTGCGATGCGCGTTCAGAGCAGGAGGAAATAAATCGATTAGCGTCGATCTAATGCGGTGGGCAATCAAAGCGGGGCAAATGGGGCGATCGTTTCAAAAGGCATTTCTCCATTATGGATTGGCGTTTATCCGTCAGGCGCTTTTACTTTCCTATCAAACAGAAGATATTGTTACCTATCGATCATTCAACAATTTCTCGCTTGAAAAATTTGCCCCTTTTGTACACAGTAAAAATGCATCTCGTCTCATTAAGCTGTTTGAAGAAAGCATTTATAGCATTGAGCGAAATGCAAACGGAAAAATTCTCTTCACTGATTTCTGTCTTCAATTAACGCGTTTGCTCAACACTAAGGAGAATTAGTCTTTCCGTTGAAAAAAATACACGAGGGAAGAGTACTCTCCTGTCCATAATGCATGTAGATTGGAATACCCGCCATAGATAAGTCCGCGTAGTAGTGGAAAAGACGCTCCCCGCTGTTTCTCCGATAAATAGCTAACATAGAATGCGTCGAACCAAAGGGAGCGAATCTTTGAACATGCAAAGCCTTGCTGTTCGGCTAATCTAACCAAGCCCTCTCGAGAGAAATGCCACAAATGCCTTGGTACATCAAATGCAGCCCAGTGGTCTTTATACATCTTCGCGTCCTTTGATTGAAAATTTGGAACAGCTATTATTAGAGCTCCTTTTTTTGAAATCATCCCTTTTAGTCGGCGGAGTAATTCCTCCGGAACAGGAACATGCTCTAACACATGCCAGAGCGCTACAACCTCAAATTTTTCTTTTTGCAAGAAATCGATCTGTTCAACCACGGTGTTGTTTTCTTGGTGATGGTTGCGTGCTTTTTCGTTCGGTTCAACACCATGGGCATCTATCCCCTTTCCTTTAAGGTGCTTAACCAGAGAACCCGTTCCACACCCATAATCGAGATAGGAGCGTTCTTTGGCGAAAAGGGGCTTCATCCAGCTATACTTTTTATCAAACATTATGCGCTGGACAACTCCGTAAACTTTTTCAATAAATGATTTTCTAGTATTGCCGTGAGAGATATAATCCTCGTGCTCATAGTAGAAAGGCAATTTGTTTTCGTCTGGAAAAGGGTGCGTTTTGGCAATTTGTGTGTCTCGGTCCAAGAGCACCTTAAAGCGCTCTCCGCTGACGAGCTCATCTTTAGGAGTGGCCAGAAGGGTTTCGCGACCATTTGGTTCCACGTGAAACATTATCGTCCTAGTTTTACCAACAAAACACTAATATCGCTTGGCTTGATGCCGCTAATTCTCGAAGCCTGAGAAATACTGGTCGGTAAAATTTTTGAAAGCTTTTCTTTGGCTTCATGGGATAAGGAGGGCAGCGAATGATAATCAAAGTCCGAGGGGATTTTGACAGCCTCTAAGCGGGTAAGCTTGTCAGCGGTTAATTTTTCTTTTTCAATGTAGCCCGCATACTTAATTTCTATTTCAACCTGTTCTTGTACTTCAGCTGACAGATCGTTAGAAGCAATGAAATCGGCCACTTTAGAAACCGAGGTCATATCAGCAGCAGTAATATTCGGGCGCGAATAGACCTTGATCATTTTGTCCGATTGTCTGAGAAGGGAAGATCCCTTCTTTTCCAAGAAGGGGTTGGCTTCTTCAGGAAGTATGCTTGTTTTCTCATAAAAAGACTTAAGGAGCGCTGTTTGTTTGCGTTTTTTGTGAACGGCTGAAACACGATCATCGCTGGCCAGCCCTATGGCGTTCGAGCGCTCCGAAAGACGAATATCAGCATTATCTTGGCGTAATAGCGTGCGGTATTCTGCACGACTGGTAAACATACGATACGGTTCTTCCGTTCCCTTTGTAATGAGATCGTCAATTAATACACCTATGTAGGCTTCGTTGCGTTTCAGTATGAAAGGAGCCTCTCCTTTGTGATACAAATGCGCGTTGATTCCAGCCATCATCCCTTGTGCTGCCGCTTCTTCATAACCCGTTGTGCCATTGATTTGTCCGGCAAAGAAAAGACCATCGACTAATTTGGTTTCTAAACTCAGCTTAAGTTGCGTCGGTGGGAAATAGTCGTATTCTATGGCATAGCCTGGACGGAAAAATTTTACGGATTCGAAACCTGCAACCTTCCTTAGCGCAGCGAACTGAACATCTTGAGGAAGAGAGGTGGAAAACCCATTGATGTAATACTCGATGGTATTCCATCCTTCGGGCTCGACGAATATTTGGTGACGATCCTTGTCTGCAAAACGATTTATTTTATCCTCTATCGAAGGACAGTAGCGTGGCCCTGTGCTTTGAATAGCCCCATTAAACATGGGCGATCTGTCAAAACCTAGCCGCAACTCATCATGAACGGCCAAGCTAGTGTAAGTGATATGACAAGAGCGCTGCTTCGTTAAGGGTGACGTTAGGTTAGTGTATGAAAAGGTCCCTGGGACGTCGTCACCAGGTTGTTCAGCCATTTTGGAAAAATCTAGCGACCTCCCGTCTACACGTGGTGGGGTCCCCGTTTTCATTCTTCCTGAAACAAAACCCTTTTCTTCGAGGACTGCCGTTAGACCGACTGAGGCTCGTTCACCGGCTCTACCTCCCCCAAAATTTTGCTCGCCTATATGAATAAGTCCATTTAGAAAGGTTCCATTCGTGAGCACCACAGTTTTGCCAAATATTTTAATTCCTGTACTCGTTGTAATTCCATTGATTGCATCTCCTTCGAAAAGAAGACCTGTTACCATTTCTTGGTAAAAGTCAAGATTATCTGTTTGCTCCAACATTTCTCTCCATGTTTGGGCAAATAACATTCGATCTGACTGAACCCTTGGACTCCACATGGCCGGACCTTTAGAGCGATTAAGCAGCTTATACTGGATGGCCGACTTGTCGGAAACAATACCACTATAGCCGCCCATGGCATCAATTTCACAAACGATCTGTCCTTTAGCAATTCCTCCCATAGCAGGATTACAAGACATCTGCGCTATGTTTTGAAGGTTCATGGTCACAAGGAGGGTTTTACTTCCCATGTTCGCAGCAGCAGCTGCTGCTTCTGCTCCAGCATGGCCCTCACCTACTACGATATCATCGTTTTGTTTTTCAAACTTACTCTTTGTGTTTCACGTGGAACATTGCAATGCATCGATTCTCTTGCTCGCGCATATCCTTTTTTGATCTTCGGTGCTATCAAGATAATCGATCGCGTGTAAAAAACCATGAGAAAGGAGTCTAAGCAACTCATTTACAACACTTTCGTTGTATTTTTGGGCGTTTTCTTGAAGACGGTTGGATGAAATGTATATTTCAGCTTCTATAAAGGGAATTGAGCATAGCTAAAAGTGACAATATCGGTATGGGTGTCGTGATCTAAGTAAGTCTGATTAAGTGATAGCAGACGTTCCTCTGACACAAAGGAATATTGTAGCTGTTCGATTTGGGCACCGTACGCAAGCGCACATGATGATAGCCATGAAGCTAATTTATCTTTCGATGGCGCAAAAGCTGGTAGATCAATAAAATCTAACTGTTTTTCCATAGGGCAAATATAGCCAAACTTATAGGATGTGAGAATCAGCAATACCCACTATATTTGTGAAAAATTTGTTACATGGAACGCGTACGCTTTGCTCCCAGTCCAACAGGACCTTTACACATTGGTGGTCTTCGGACGGCACTCTTTAACTATTTATATGCAAAAAAACATAAGGGGGTGTTTGTGCTTCGCATTGAGGACACCGATCAAAACCGTAAGGTAGAGAACAGTGAACGATACATCCACGATAGTTTGGCATGGTGTGGTATCGCTCCTGACGAGGATCCAATTAAGGGAGGTGAATATGGGCCTTATCGACAAAGTGAACGAAGGGAATTGTACGGGAAATTAATTCTTGAATTGATCAAAAGCGGGAAAGCCTATTACGCTTTTGATAGTACAGAGGAGCTCGCAAGGGCAAGAGAGCAGGAAGAAAAGTTAACGGGGGCTTCAAATATAATGCAGGAAATAGATTGCAATTTTCCAATAGCCTAAGCGAAACAAAGGAAGAAACGGAAAAAAAGGTAGTCAATGGAGAGGCCGTTGTTCGACTGAAAGTAAGTGCTGATCAGGAAATACTAGGTAATGATTTAGTACGTGGAAACATACGTGTAAATACAAATGAATTGGAAGATAAAATATTGATGAAGAGGGACGGTATGCCTACCTATCATTTTGCTAATGTAGTAGATGATCATTTAATGAACATCACAACCGTTATACGTGGAGAAGAATGGTTGCCGTCATTGCCTATACATATGCTTTTGTATGAAGCCTTTGGGTGGGAGCCCCCAAAATTTATGCACTTGCCACTAATACTAAACCCTTCAGGCAAAGGAAAATTAAGCAAACGTGATGGAGATAAAAATGGCTATCCTGTTTTTCCTCTGCGTTGGGAAAAGACTGACGGGTACAGAGAAAAAGGTTTTCTCTCAGAGGCACACTTAAACTATATCGCTCAGTTGGGGTGGAGCCCGAATGTAGAGAGTGAAGTAATGTCGCTAAAAGAAATGGAGGATGCTTTTGATGTAGCGCAGGTTCAGAAAGGAGGAGCTCGTTTTGATTTCGAGAAAGCAAAATGGGTCAATCAGCAGCACATAAATAAAATGGATGCGAAAGAGATTATGCAACGGTATCCTGACAGGGTAGAGAGAATAAAAGCCGTTTATGGTGAACGAACGGAAAAGATTTTGACTATGATAAAAGAGCGATTGGTCTTAATAAATGATCTTGAAGAAAACACAAAGTGCTTTGTTGAAGACCCGACACATTATGATGAGAAATCAATCAAAAGAATACAAAAGCATGACATAAAACATATTGTTAATCTAATTAAAACGTGTCTTGTAGAGCATAATGTTGATGAATTGAAGGAAGCATTTATCAAATCAGGGGAGATAAACAACGTTGGTTTAGGAACATTTATGCAAGTGACAAGGGTGGCAGTTGTCGGAAGTTTGTCAGGGCCGGATCTATTTGGACTATTGGAAATCATTGGAAAAGATGTAACTTTAAAGAGATTAGAACGTCTAATTGATATGAAATAACCTTAAAATCTAACCTATGGGAATCTTTACATACATTTTGTTATTCGTTTCTGTTTTACTGATCCTTTCTGGATTGTTTATCGTAAAACAACAAACCTCTGCAATTATAGAGCGCTTTGGGCGCTTTCTGGTGATAAGACAATCAGGCTTGCATATAAAAATACCTTTGGTTGATAGAGTAGTCGGACGAATGAGTTTAAAAATTCTGCAACTCGATGTAATCGTAGAAACGAAGACAAAGGATGATGTTTTCGTAAAGCTGAAAGTGTCAGTACAATATAAAGTTATAGCGGATAAGGTATATGACGCATTCTACAAGCTGGATTATCCGCAAGATCAAATTACCTCATATGTGTTTGATGTAATCAGGGCAGAAGTGCCTAAAATGAAATTGGATGACGTCTTTGAAAAAAAAGATGATATTGCTAATGCCGTGAAGCGAGAATTAAATGATGCAATGATTAATTACGGTTATGATATCATCAAAGCGTTGGTAACTGATATTGATCCTGACGCGCAAGTTAAAGAGGCCATGAATAGAATTAATGCCGCGGAAAGAGAAAAAGTAGCAGCACAGTATGAGGGTGATGCCGCTCGAATTTTAATTGTGGAAAAGGCAAAAGCGGAAGCGGAAAGTAAGCGTCTGCAAGGACAGGGAATTGCAGATCAAAGAAGAGAAATAGCAAGAGGACTTGAAGAATCCGTGGATGTCTTAAACAACGTGGGTATAAATTCACAAGAAGCCTCGGCACTAATTGTCGTAACCCAGCATTATGATACCTTACAATCAATAGGAGAAGAATCGAATAGTAATTTGATCTTACTTCCTAACTCTCCGCAAGCAGGAAGCGATATGCTCAATAACATGGTCGCATCCTTCACCGCCAGTAATATGGTTGGGGAAGCAATGAAAGAACAAAACTTGAAAAAGAAGAAAGAAGGAAAAGGACCTACTGCTTCTTAGCCCAGGTATCACGAAGACCGACCGTTTTGTTGAAAACCAACTGATTCTCACGAGAACTGCTATCTACAACGTAGTAGCCTAAACGTTGAAATTGGACGCGTTCTCCTACTGACAAAGTCTTAAGGGAAGGTTCAACCATAGCTTTCTGGGTGTGTAGCGATGATGGATTGATAAAATCAAGAAAAGAAGTTTCCTTGTGTTGGTCAGGACTCTCATCATTAAACAATCGATCATAATTATAAACAGTGGCCTCTAAAGCGTGAGGGACGCTTACCCAATGAATCGTTCCCTTGACTTTGCGCATACTTGCTTCTGAACCAGAGCCACTCTTACTGTCAGGATCATAGGAACACTGAATTTCTACAATATTACCTTGGTCGTCTTTTGTAACTGACTCACCCTTAATAATATAAGCGTTTTTTAGGCGTACTTCTTTCCCCAAACTGAGACGAAAGTACTTTCGGTTAGCTTCTTCTTTAAAGTCTTCACGCTCGATGTATAATTCTCTGGAAAAAGGGAGTGATCGGGAGCCTTGTGATTCATCTTCAGGATTATTGATTGCAGTAAGCATTTCTTCTTTATCAACAGGATAATTGTTAATCACCAATTTTATCGGATTGACAACCGCCATGACACGCGCAGTGGTTTTATTCAACTCTTCACGAACACAAAATTCAAGAAGAGAAACATCGATTACATTTTCTCGTTTAGAAACGCCAGCGGTATTGACGAAGTTGATAAGTGCTTGGGGAGGGTATCCTCTTCTTCGCATCCCTGAAATTGTGGGCATACGGGGATCGTCCCAACCATTAACATGATTCTCGTCCACCAACTGGGCTAGTTTCCTTTTGCTTGTGACGGTGTAAGAGAGATTAAGGCGGGCAAATTCGCGTTGATAGGGGCGGAGTTTATTAGACTGAGGTAATTGGTCTAAAAACCACTCGTAAAGGTCTCTATGGGGCTTAAATTCTAAGGAACAAAGGGAATGGGATACCTGTTCAATATAATCTGATTCACCATGGGTCCAATCATACATTGGGTAAATACACCAGTCATCGCCTGTGCGATGATGTTTTTTGTAAAAGAATGCGATACATAACAGGATCGCGCAAGAGCATATTGGGGGAACTCATGTCGATTTTAGCACGCAAAACATGTGCTCCTTCTTCGTGCTTTCCGGCTTTCATTTCTTCGAATAAGCGTAAATTTTCTTCTATAGATCGATTGCGAAAAGGACTGTGCTCTCCTTCTTGGGTAGGGGTTCCTTTTTGCTTAGCAATCGTCTCAGAGTCTTGAGAATCAATATATGCTTTCCCTTCTTTAATTAAATAAATGGCCCAATCGTACAATTGTGGAAAGTAGTCGGAAGCATAGCACTCTTTGTCCCAAGAAAAACCAAGCCATTCAATGTTTTCTTTAATTGCGTCTACATACGCCTGGTTTTCTTTGACTGGGTTGGTGTCGTCAAATCTGAGGTTTACTGGAGCATTATAGCGTTGCCCTAAGTTAAAATTAAGCGCAATAGCCTTAAGATGACCAACATGTAAGAAACCATTTGGCTCTGGTGGAAAACGGAAGCGGATCTTTGACGCGTCGAAACCGTTGGCCAAATCATCTTCTATAATTTGCTCTATAAAATGCAATGATACTTTCTCTTCGGACATGTATAATTTTTCACAAAGATATTAAAAAGCTCAGGGGGAAGAACGCTTTTTAATCGGTCTTTATATCTTTACACAAAAATTATAATTATGGGAATTATTCGTGTGCGTGATATAAAGGTTCATACCAATCATGGGTGCTTGGAAGAAGAAGCGAAAATTGGTAGTGATTATATCGTGCATGTGGAGGTAGAAACGGATCTCTCAATTTCTAGTAAGACGGATCAACTCGCGGATACTGTTGATTATGTATCCATTTACCAGATCGTTTATAAAGAAATGAAGCAACGCTCAAAACTACTGGAGACCGTAGTACAAAGAATAATAGATGATATACTCGATAAACATTTAACAGTAGATACTGTAAGTGTGGAAGTTGCAAAAATTAATCCCCCAATAGGAGGTGATGTTGGCTATGTAAGTGTGGAACGAAAAGCAAAAAGAGATCGAAATTAAAAAATAAAAACTGTATTTTTGCCTCATGGCACCGTGGCCGAGTGGCTAGGCAGAGCTCTGCAAAAGCTTGTACAGCGGTTCGAATCCGCTCGGTGCCTCTTAAAGAACCCATCATACGATGGGTTTTTTAATTCATTTCTATAATAGAACCGCCGATCACTTTCTTTTTAATCAATTTTATTGGCTTTCCGTAGACACGAACTGTACCGCCAACGCTTACCGCCGCATCTAATAATTCACTTGCATGAATATAGGCAACTCCACCTGCACGTACCTTAACAATTGATTGTTCTGTTATCAAATTTTCCCCCTCATAAATACCCCCTCCTAAAATAGATAATTCGTGGGCTGTTGTTTTACCATTGAGGGTTAGGGTAGCTCCAGAATTAACGTTCGAATCTATTTTTTCTGCTTTAATAGTCAATGACTGTTGAGAACCCTCGTGCGCTTTTATTTTAATACTAGTCGTGGTTATTTCTGCTTTGGTTTCAATAATACTTCCTTGATAAGAATAAAGAGCATCTAAACTTTCCGTAAAATAAAGCTCAACGTAAGTATTTGACGGGTTGAGGAGTTGATCTATCGAATGGCGAATTTTTAAGATATCTTTTTTTAAGGTAAAAACAACGGTTTCCGTATTTTCTCCAGAAATAACCATTTTATTTTCATCAGATGGAATTAGTTTAACATGTATACCTGAAAATACTTTTACACCAAGAAAAGGTGAAATAGAGACATTTCTTTCTTGTGCTTGGGAAAAAAAAGAAACCACTAAACATAAAATTGAAACGATCTTTTTCATAATGAATTATTTGTATTAAAGGTAAAATTATTCTTCTAAGGTTGCAAAAGTAAAATCAAGATGACGTTTAATTAAATCTGCCTTTGCAACCTTTACAGAAACAACGTCTCCTAATTGATATATTTTCTTTGTGCGTTCACCCACCAAAGCGTGATTTCTTTCATCAAAAAAATAATAATCTCCAGGCACATCTTTGATACGTACCATCCCTTCACATTTATTTTCGATTATTTCAACATATAAGCCTCGATCAGTTACACCAGAAATAACCCCTTCAAAAACATGCCCAATATGATTTTCCATAAACTTAATTTGCATAAACTTAATGGAATCTCTTTCGGCTTTTGTCGCTAATAATTCTCTTTGTGAAGAATGTGCACAGGCCTCTTCAATTAACTCTATTGGTTGTGTTTTTTTCTTGTTTAAATGCTGCTCTAATAAACGATGAACCATCACATCGGGATATCGCCTAATCGGGGATGTAAAATGAGCATAAAAATCAAACGCTAATCCATAATGGCCAATATTTTGCGTCGTATACTCTGCTTTACTCATGCAACGAATGGTAAGCGTATCAATCATATTTTGCTCTTGTTTCCCTTGGGTTTCCATTAAAAGAGTATTGATTGATTGACTAACATTCTTGGTTTTAAGATTTAATTTATAGCCAAATCCAGCAACAACCATTTGTAAATTATTCAATTTATCTGGGTCTGGTTGATCATGAATTCGATAAACCATTGGCAAAGCTTTTTCTCTTTTTCCGGCAAATCTGGCAACTTGCTTATTGGCTAATAACATAAATTCTTCAATCAACTTATTGGCGTCTTTGGACGTTTTAAAGAATACGCTTTCGGGTGTATTGTCTTCTTTTAAATTAAAAGCAACCTCAACCCGATCAAAAGATATAGCACCATTCTTCATTCGTTTACTGCGAAGTGATTTAGCTATTTTATCAAGTAGTATAATTGCTTTAAATGTAGGCTGATCTACTTCATAAGAATCACCACGTAACGAATGTTTTTGTGAAACAATTGGTGTTTGTGATTGAATAATATCTTGTGCTTCTTCATAAGCAAAACGGTGATCAGAATAAATAACTGTTTTACCAAACCATTCTTTTTTCAGTTCTCCTTTACTGTTTATTTGAAAGACTGCAGAGAAGGTGTACTTTTCTTCGTGCGGTCGAAGAGAACAGACACCATTGGATAGAACCTCTGGAAGCATAGGCACTACACGATCAACTAAATATACAGAAGTAGCTCTCGCTAAAGCTTCTTGATCGAGAATACTATTCGGTCGAACATAGTGTG
The DNA here is from genome assembly GCA_038143735.1 of Flavobacteriaceae bacterium. Classification (GTDB taxonomy): domain Bacteria; phylum Bacteroidota; class Bacteroidia; order Flavobacteriales; family Flavobacteriaceae; genus Arcticimaribacter. The sequence goes on along the minus strand of JAYQML010000007.1, from coordinate 197,059 downwards.
ATACGTCGGCTATATGAATTCCAATTTCAAAAAGATCTTTATCTAATTGTTGAAAAGAAAGGGCATCATCAAAGTCTTTGGCTGTTTTAGGATCAATCGTGAATGTTAGTACGTCCCTAAAGTCTCTTCTTTTCTTTATTTCCTCTTCGGTAATAGTTTGGTCAATTGCTTCCGCAGCTTTTTCAACCTCATCTGGAAAATGAAGCGGTAGACCATAATCAGATAATATAGCATGCATTTCTGTCGCTGTTTCTCCAGGTGGACCAAAGTTCTCTATTAATGTACCATAAGGAGAGTCTGCTTTTTTTGGCCAATCTGTATAGCGAACAAGCACTTTATCTCCATTTTTATAGTCAGTTGATAATTGCTTTTTATCTATAAAAAAATCGGTGTACATCCGTGCGTTTCGTGTCAATACAAAAGCATAATCTTTTTCCTTCTGGAGTACGCCAACAAAATCGATTTTGCTTCGCTCAATTATTTGAGTTACTTCACCTTCAAAACCACCATTACCTTTCCTTTTATAGCAATATACTTCAACTATATCACCGTTAAAGGCCCTGTTCATTCCATTCTTGGGAATGGCAATATCTTGTTCTAATTCTTCACAAATTACAAAACCACGGCCTGAAGATGTTACTTCTAAACGTCCTTGGTAGTATTGCTTTTTTGTTTGCGCAAATTTGTATTTTCCTTTAGAGGGACTAAGCAATTGTTTTGACGCAACATTTAAGTTGAGCAACTTAATTAACTCATTTCTTCCTTTGGTATCTCTAATTTCAAGGACTGCTGCAATTTGCTTATAATTATATTTTTTGGATGGATTTTCACGAAAAAAAGAAAGCATCTTCTTTTCAATATGACGGTTATTGTTTTTTCGTTTTCCCATATATTTTACAAAGCTAGTGCATTAAAATTGATAAGGGTTCTCTTTTTATTCACAACTATTCTATATTTCATTTATTTTTTAATTTTTTTCAAATAAAATGATGGTTATTATAGAGTGTTAATAGCGGTATTACTTTTAGGTATTTCTTTTGGTTGCATCAAAAGTATATACTTATTAACCTTTTATTTTACTTTATGAATATCCTAATACATTATTTTTTAGTTATATAAATCAATTATAAACAACTGTTCATAATGTAAAATGCTTATATTTTATTTTGTTAGTATTCATTAAAGGAGTTTATAACCATGCTTTTTTTTATTTATAAACAGTGAATCAAAAACAGTAACTATTTTTCTTTAAATCAATTCTTTTTTTAGGTAGAAAAGCAAATTAGAAAGAACCTCAACCTTATGAGAACTTATCAACATTTTATCGAATTGGGAATGGCACTTATCCACAGACTTATTCGCTTTGTGTACTTTTACAAAAAACATAAATTATGACTTTTTCCATTGGTAATGATCACGCAGGTGTAGACTACAAAGAAGCAATTATTGCCTTTCTTAAAGAGAAAGGACATCAAGTAATTAATCACGGGACCGACTCTCCCGCCAGTGTTGATTATCCTGATTTTATTCATCCCGTTGCCGAAGATGTATCGGAAGCGAAAGTAGATTTAGGAATCATAATTTGTGGAAGTGGAAACGGTGCTGCCATCACGGCGAACAAGCATCAAAAAGTGCGTGCTGCTTTGTGTTGGAACAAAGAAATTGTCGCTCTGGCACGTGAACACAACAATGCCAATGTATTGAGTCTTCCCGCACGATTCATCTCTATCCCGCAAGCCATTGCCATGGTGGATACTTATATCAATACTGCTTTTGAGGGAGGACGTCACCAGGGAAGAATAGACAAAATGCCTTGTATGTAATGCTTTCTTTTCAATCAAAAACCTTTGACGATTTAAGTTGTCAAGAATTGTATAAAATTTTGGCGCTTCGCGCCGAGGTTTTTGTGGTTGAGCAAAATTGTCCCTATCAAGACGTCGATGGGAAAGACGAAAAAGGGCTTCACTTATTGGGAATAGAAAACAACTATCTGGTAGCTTATGCACGTATTTTACCCAAAGGGATTTCTTACGATGAATACACTTCCATAGGAAGAATTGTCACCGCACCACAAGCCCGACAAAAGGGTTATGGACACGCTTTAGTAGAAGAGGCAATAAGAGTAACCAAAGCGACTTACCCAGAATATGCCATCAAAATTTCAGCTCAAGCGCATTTAGAACATTTTTATAAGACGCATCAGTTTGTTCCAACAGGGGAAGCCTATTTAGAAGACGATATTCCTCATATTGGGATGCTCTTAAAAGCCTAATTTATTTACAATACGCTTGACTTCTTTTCATCAACTTTAACCCATTGGGCATCATAGTCTTGGCGTAATGTTCCCATCCATCGGTCCCAAAATAAAAAGTACAAGCCGTAATTTCCGTTGAATTTTTCGTGGTGTTGGTTGTGTGCTACCGAGGTGTTGACCCATCTTCCTATCCATGAAGTATGAAAGTTTTTCGGAAAAAGCTCGAAACCTAAATGCCCATAAGCATTGTAAATCGTCATAAAAATTAAAAAGGTCAATAGAGCCGAAATGTGGAAAGGAAAGAGGAATGCGATTAAAAGCACAATTCCTGCTTCAACAACAGCTTCTAATGGGTGAAAAGCAAAGGCGGCCCAAGGCGAGGGATTGCGCGACAAGTGGTGTATTAAGTGTACATAGCGATATATTTTTGGATGGTGCATGGCGCGGTGGGCCCAATAAAAATAAGTATCATGTAAGAAGATCATGGCAACAACGCTCCACCACCAGTAGCCCCATCCATACGTAGCAATATCGGTGTAGAGTTTGTTGTATTCTTTTAATGGCGAGTAAAAAACAAGTAAGGCCGTTACTATAAAAATGAGCAGTGTTATGATTGAATAGCCAAACTCACGAAGGTAATCTTGGTTTTTTGGAAAAGAGGATTGGATTTTCTTTTTCGCCCAACGCGACTTAAAGAGCACATAGAACAGCAAAAAAAACACCCCAGAGATTACCACATAGCGCAAGACGTTGGCCGTTAAAAGGGTCAAGGTAAATTCAACAAGTCCTGCATCTTTCATGCGCTTAGTTTAAATTCCGCAACAACTGTTCACATTCCAAAAGTAGTGTTTTTGTCTCTACGTCTTTATGTCCTTTAAAAATTAGCATTCCCATACCAGAAGACGAGAAATGCGCCAAGTTTGCCCTAACAGCTTCCCGCATTTGACGTTTAATGCGGTTGCGGTCGTGCGCCCGATTAAAGTGTCGTTTTGCAACCGACACCCCCATGCGAAACGTATCTTTTTCCTCGGTTGTAACATAGCGCAATAGCAAATGTTTACTGTGCAGGCTTCCCCCAACACGGAAAAGAAGTTCAATACGTTTTTTCCCTTTCAGACGCCTTAGGGTGATTTCATTCCTGTTGATCGACATAGTAATTATTGGTCTTATCGATATCAGCCATTAAATTACTTGGATCAATAATCACAGCTTCAATTTCACTTAGCGGACGCTCTAGTTCTATCGAGTATTTTGGATTTGCCCAAGCCCAGTCTGGATGAAGGTTCCATTCAACAGGGTAAGGGTTTTCTTTTTCTCCACGCATCAGTGAAATGGGGATGTAATGTAATTGAGCATCGCCGTTTTTATATTGTACCAGAATCTCTAGAGGCATTGGCATAAGCCCTTTTCGTTCTAACCGTATGATTGTGTTGTTTTCTTTACCTTCTTCTAGATTAAGCGCATAATCGATGGTGTTTGTGGTTTGGGTCCAATCAGTCAAATACCACTGTAATTGAATCCCAGAGACGCGTTCTGCTATAACGCGGAAATCGTTCGGTAAAGGGTGTTTAAATTTCCATTCATCATAATATGTTTGCAGCGTTTCAAACAGCTTTTCTTTTCCAATAATATAGCTCAGCTGTCCAAGAAAAACAGCCCCTTTGCTGTATGCAGCACGCTCATAGCCATAATTATGACTATAACGGTTGGCGTTCGTTGCTTGCGGCATTTCCACACCAGAACCGGCTAAACCGTAATACCCCCTATAGGAACCTTCTAAGGGAAACTCTTTGTTTTGTTCTAAAACTTCATCTACAGCAAGTGTTGAAATAAATGAAGTAAACCCTTCGTCCATCCATTCGTGCTTTGTTTCGTTGGTAGCCAATACATGTTGGAACCAAGAGTGGGCCAACTCGTGCGCAGTTACGCCTACAAGGGATCCGAATTTTCGGTTTCCAGTGATTAAGGTAAGCATGGCATATTCCATTCCACCATCTCCTCCGTGTACAACAGAATATTGCTTGTAGGGGTAAGGCCCAATTTTTTCATTAAAATAAGCCATTATTTTTGCCGTTAGCGGCTGAAGTTTTTTCCAGTTTTCAATAATTTCAGGATTGTTTTTATAGAAAAAATGTAAGGTTACATCGTTGGGGCCGGGATAAGTATCGTGGATATAGTCTGGATCTGCAGCCCATGTAAAGTCATGCACGTTTGGTGCAATATAATGCCATGTTATTTTTCCTTTTTTGCTTTTCGCTTTTTTACGGTCTGAATACCCGCGTCCAATATCGTCGGCATTTTGAAGGTAGCCACTTGCTGCTACTGTAAATTTTTGGTCAAGGGTTATTTTAACATCAAAATTACCCCAAACACCATGAAACTCTCTACCGGTATATGGATCAGCATTCCATCCTTCATAGTCATATTCTGCTATTTTGGGGTACCATTGTGCCATGGAAAAAGCAATTCCTTCTTTGGAGTTTTTTCCTGCTCTGCGAATAACATCAGGAACTTGGCCTTCAAAGGCCATTGAAAAAGAAGTCGTTTCTCCTGGTGCTAACGCTTTTGCAAGACCGACTTCTAAAATGGTTTCACTGTCTACTAGCTCAACACCAACGCCATCTTGTGTCATGTTTGAAACGTTCAAAAAGCCCTGTTGAGCAAGGCTCAACGAATCAATGTCTACTTTAAAACGACCATTTTTATCGCCGGCATTTTTTAGTCGTATGGCCATTTCGCTACCTGGTTTAAAAGCATTGAAATATTGATGAAAAAACACCTTTTTTAATGTTTCTGGGGAATTGTTGGTGTACATAACCGTTTGTGTTCCTTTGTATCGTGCCGTTTCTGCGTCTAATTCCACCGCAATCGTATAGTCTACAGCTTGTTGCCAATATTGTGCAGAGGCAAAGCTTGCTGAGAGAAAGACAAAAGAAAGAAATGCTTTTTTCATAGTAAGGGTTTGTTAATAATAGGTAAATATAGGAGTTCTTTAGGAACCAAAATAAGCATTCAAGCGAAAGCACTGGTCTAAACGAACTCCCTTTTCAGTGTTTTTTAGGGAGATTAATTCATTTTGAGGGTCGTGTTCAAGGAAAAGGAGGTATTCTTTTTCCACAGCCACGTTTAAAAAAGTGCTCTTTTCTTTCATGGTCAAAAGCGGACGGGTGTCATATCCCATTACATATGGTATTGGCAAGTGCCCTACGGTTGGAATAAGGTCAGCAGCAAAAACGATTGTTTTGCTATTGTATTGTATAACGGGCAAGAGCTGTTTTTCGGTGTGTCCATCCATTAGAAGAACATCGAAACCCAATTCTTTTTTGGCATTTTGAACAAAGTTTAACTGTCCACTTTCTTCTATGGGCAAAATGTTTTCGGGAAGAAAAGAAGCTGCTTCACGAACATTGGGCTCAATGGCCCATTGCCAATGGTCTTTATGGGACCAAAAGCGGGCGTTTTTGAAGGCGGGTTCGTAGATTCCTTTTTTATTTCGTGTAATTGCACCGCCACAATGATCGAAGTGCAGGTGGGTAAAAACAACATCTGTGATATCATCGCGGTGAAAGCCTACTTTTTTGAGGGAGCTGTCTAGGTCGGCGTCACCCCAAAGAGCATAGTGTGAAAAAAACTTTTCACTTTGCTTATTTCCCATGCCTGTATCGATAAGAATGAGGCGATTACTGTCTTCGATTAATAACGAACGCGCCGCCATTTTAATGCGGTTCATTTCATCCGCAGGGTTGGTTCTTTCCCAAAGCGGCTTGGGAACAACGCCAAACATGGCGCCGCCGTCTAGCTTAAAATGACCCGTTTCAATGGCGTGTAGCTGCATTACTTTAGTTTTATTCGTGTAAGGTATTTGTTTGCAGTAATGTAGAGATAGTTTTCGTTGTCATCGAAAGCGCAGTTGGCTGCACGACCGGGTGTTCGAATTGTTCCAAGGTGTTCGCCTTGTTCAGAGAAGATCAAAACTCCACCTGGGCCTGTGGCAAAAACAGCTCCTGAGGAATGAACTTTTAAGCCATCGGCAAGACCAGGTTTATCGATTGCAGTTGCGTCAAAAAACACACGGGGGTTTTCAAGTATTCCATTTTTGTGGTCAAAAGCCATCCAAAGATTTTGTTTTGGATCTGAGTTTGCGATATATAAAACCGACTCGTCTTTTGAAAAAGCCAATCCATTTGGTCGGGTTAAATCTTTGTAAAGAAGCGTTGTTTCTCCATTGCTTGAGAAACGGTAAACGCCATTAAAGTCGATTTCGCGAAGCGGATCATCATCCCCGTTTAACCCATAGGGGGGGTCGGTAAAATAGAGGTCACCTTTCTTAGAAAGAATTAAGTCATTCGGTGAATGAAAGCGTTTTCCGTCAAAAGAATCCACCAGGGTTATAAAGGGGCTTTTTGTCCCTAGAGGAGCGAATATTTTAGCAATTCTTCTGTCCCCATGCTGTGCGATAAGGAGGTTTCCATCTGGATCTAAAATAAGCCCATTGGCTCCAGCCTTTTTCTGGTTTGGTGCATGCCCAGTGTAACCACTAGGGTCTAAATAGATTTGTAAGCCCGAGGTTTCATCCCAACGGTAGGCTTTGTTTTGGGGAACATCGGTAAATAAAACTGCTTTGAGTTCTGGCACCCAAACAGGCCCCTCGGACCACGAAAACCCTTCGGCTAAGGTTTCTAAGACAGCGTTTTCTGGAACCAGTAAATTAATTTTTTCGTTGAGCCGTTCAACGGCATCGGTCTTTTCTTGTCCTTTGGATGATAAACAAATCAAGGCAAAGAAAACAGACAAAAGAGCGGCGGACTGTTTCATGGGGGATTGTTTTTTTAGGTTAAAAGCTTGGCCAATGCTTTGGTAAAGCCGATGAGTGCGATTGTTTCATCTGTTCGAGCTAATTTAATCTTATCAAAAAGGATAATGGCTTCTCCATTGCTTTCGATATGATAAATTTGACGACTTTCAAAGAAGCGAATGAGTTCATCAGTAAAAAAGGAACGAATCTCGTTTTCGTTTTTTCCAGTAATTAAGAACCGCTTAGAGAAGTCGGGATACATTTCAAAGTCAATGTCTTTATAGCCCGTTAGGGCCATTACGCGGTCAAATATTTTTTCAAACAAGCCTTCTTTTTCCATAGTAAAAACAGGGATGGGCCTGTTAATGTATAATACCATGACGGTTGTTGTAAACGTTTCAGCAGAAAAAGCATCCCCTTCATTAAACGTTACATCAGCGATTTCCCACGTCATGTTCAGTTCGTCAAAAGACCCTTTTAGTGTGTTCGATTTGCGTTCTACTGGACGTATTTCAAAAAAGTGAAATCGTTTTAAGTAGATTGTATTCCAGTCAACACGGCTGTTGAATGTATAGTCGTTTTCATTAGCAAGGTTTTGCAGCCGAACTTGTCGAGGCGATAACTTTTGTTCAGTATTACTCAAGGAGATTTTCAGCGCTCGATTATGGGTAGAATAAGACACATGAGAATCTAGTCCTTTGATGATAACACTTCCCCCAGTTTCTTTTTGCATCCTTAAGAAGTCGACCAAATATTCCATATACGTCATCCCAATCAATCGTGTTTCAGATAAGTCAATAGCTACGTTTGCTCCGGGAGGAATTTTTTCACCAGCTGATCGACCTTTAAGATGCCTAAGAAATTTGCAATCCCCTTTAATTTTTAAATCATATCCATTGTCCTGGTTTGGAGCGATGCTAGAGCCTGAAGAAAAAATCATTTTAAAAAAGAGAGGAATGGATTCTTTTGCCAAAAGCATATGGCTTGCCATAACCAAGACCAAACCACCCACTAACCCAATCAGGAGGTTGGTATAAAGGGTTAAAACCATGGTAAAAACAAAAAAGATTATTTGCTCGGGCCCTTGATTATAAACCTGTTTAAAAACAGCAGGAGAGGCCAACTTAAAGCCAGTATAAACCAGTAGGATGGCAAAGGCACATAAGGGCACTTGTTTCATAATAGGGCTAAGGGCAACGATTAAGATCAGCAGAAAAAGGCCTTGGTATAAATTAGACCACTTTGTTTTTGCTCCATTGTGAATGTTAACTGTACTTCGAATAATTACCGCAATAATTGGAAGACCACCAACAAACCCAGCGGCCATGGTGCTTAGCCCAATTCCTGTCAAATCTTTGTTTAAATTTGTTTTCCGTTTGTAAGGGTCTATTTTGTCAACGGCTTTGGCGATGGCCAAAGATTCGATGCTTGTGATAATTAAAATAGACAAGACGGTTGTCCAGAACGCAACAGTATTTATTTTAGCAAAGTTAGGATGCATGATGGAATCCGCAAAGTTGTCGGGGATATCCAATAAAAGGTCAGGGCCAACTGTGTAAGTTTTCCCAAAGAAATCGAGGGAATGTTCTTCAAAGAAATTGAAAAAATACGCAAATGGGATGGAAAGAGCAATCACCCAAATGGGAGCAGGGAAAAACTGAAAAAAGCGAAAGCTTATTTTGGCGTGAAAGAGCGACAATAAGAGGCCAACGATCGAAATGATCACGACAAAAGGGTTTGCTTGAGGCAGGTATACTATTGCATCGATGAGGTTTTGAATAATGTTTGGGCTATCCGAATGTGTCCCTAAGGCCACATGAATTTGCTTTGCAAAAATGATGATTCCTATGGCGGCCAAAAGACCATGAATGACAGAGGAGTGGAAGATATCCGCTAATCGTCCCAGCCTCAGCAGCCCAAGGAGGACTTGTAACGCTCCAGAAACAACGATGGCTGCTAACACATAATTAAACGCTTGTCCAGTGCCATCGTCCATTGCTGTAATACCAAAAAGAATTACTGCAATTACCCCCTTAGCAGGGCCATTAACAGACACATGGCCTCCGCGATAAAGCGTTGTTACTACACCCCCAACAATAGCCGATAGAATTCCGGCCATGGCTGGTGCACCAGCCGCTAAAGCGATACCTAAGGAAAGGGGTAAGGCGATTAGAGAAACACTAATCGCTGCGATTACATCTCCTTGCCAATTTTCAATTAACCCTCTAAGCCCTGTTTTTGGTGTAAATTCCATTTAATGATTATTATTAGTGAAGATAATGACCATTTCTTAATTTAATTAAAATCATCAAATAAAAGTTAGTTCTCCGAAAGAAATCGATAAACGATTAAAAATAATGGCAAAAGAGACCCTTACGAATGGTCATTGAGGCTCCTTTAAGTGACCTCTTTTTTAAAAGCGAGAAAAATTAGTCTAAATGCAAATAATCTTTCAGATTCCGAACATGGTCCTCAAAGGCTTTTACACCCGTTTGTGTGATTTTAATTTCAGTTAGCGGGTAGTTTCCCTCAAAGCGTTTTTCAATACTGATGTATTCAGCCGCTTTCAATTTATTCAACTGTATGCTGAGGTTTCCTTGGGTTGCATTAAGCGCTTTTTTAAGCCAGACAAAAGAAGCGCTCTTCATTTTGATCAGCAAGGACATGGCACCAAGGCGCAAAGGTGAAGTCAGTAAAGGGTCTAATGCCTTCATGCAGACTTACGTTTAAGGAGGTAACCGGGGACTAAATAGGCAAGAATAATCACTGCTGCATACAAAAGGAGCAAGGTTTCATTACTGACATTTACACTATACACTGGAAAGGCTAGTAGAAGTATTCCACCCAAGGTTAGAGGAGTAAACTTTAACATTACACCGCTAATTATAGTTCCTAAGCCTGCAATAAAAGGAAAGAAGAACCAAGGACTTAAATCCATGAATGTAATGCAGAATGAGAATAAAAGAATTACCGCCCCAAGCACCATCCATAGGCGCGAAAGGAAATATTCAAGGTGAGTTAAACGGGATTGGGTTTTTTCCGTTTTGCGATAATAAAGGACCATATAAATTGCACCAATTGTTGAAATGGGCCAAATGAGGTAACTTTTTTCGCCAAAAGCGCTGTACCCCAAGAGTACATAGTTGACCAAAGCAGTGATACTTACCAACCAGCCCCAAAAAAGGAAAGGAAAGCTGTGTTTGCTGAGGTTCTCTTTTGCTTGCGCAATTGTTTCTTCGATTAATTCTAGTTGTTTTTCAGGGGATAAATGGTTTGTCATCATGATAAGATTAGGGTTAGGTTGATGCAAATATAAACCAGTTTATGTTATAAACCAAAAAACCACCCCTTTTTTAAATTTTTTAGGAAACAAACGGAATTTTCAACTCCCATATAAGGGGCGAAATTGGGGATAATGGTATAGCCGTGGTTGGGATAGAATACAAGGGCTTCGACTTGTGCCTTTCCGGTTTCTAACACGGCTTCGGTATACTTTAGTTCGGCAGCCCATAGTTCTAAGGCAGAAAGTACGCTTTGTGCAAAACCCTGTTTGCGCGCAAAGGGCGAAGTATACATTCGTTTAATTTCTACCTGAGTGTCAGAACGCTCTTTAAAAGCACCACAGGCAACAGGGCGATCGTTTTCGTAAGCAACGATAACATGCTTTAATTGATCGATTCCATTGAATTGGTGGTAAAAGGCATGATCTTTTCCATCTCGAATGGCTAATTCTGCGTCTAGTTTGGTAACCAAGGCCTGAAAATCTAGATTCGAGTTGTCGCAGCGCTTTAGGAACATTTTTTTATGGGTAGATCAAAGTTTTTCGGTTAGTATGGCGAGAATGGTTTTGATACCGTCTCGGTAGTTCCCTAGGCGTAAATTCTCATTTGGGCTGTGTTGATTGTTATCACGATTTACCGTTGGAACGGCAACAGCAGGTAAACCTAAGCTATTGACAAAAGGAGAAATGGGGATGGAGCCACCGCTCATTCTCACGCGAATGGGCTCTTCGTCAAATGCACGAACTAATGCTCGCCTAAGCCAGTTTCCGATTTCAGAATCTAAATCTGTCCGAAACGACTGATAGGAGATTTTAGCAGTAAAGCAAGCGATTTTGGCATGGGCTAAACGCTCTTCTTTGGTTGGTTCTCGATCTAAGACGAGATAGCCGAGGTCTTCAATATGCTTTTTAATTAGGTTAATCAGTCGTTCAGGGTCCGATTCTTTGACCAAGCGAACATCGATTTCTGCGCGTGCCCAAGCAGGGATAATTGTACGCACTTTTTCATTGATCCATCCCGATTGCATTCCACGAATATTTAAAGAGGGATATTGAATGGATTCTTGGTAATTTGGAGCAACCCGATCAAAATCACCGATTTGTAAGAGTTGTTTTAATTGTTCTTCGTTGTGGGGAGTATTGGCTAAAATACCTTTTGTTTTTTCATCCAAAACAATACCGTCGTAGAAACCATCGACAAGTACTTTCCCATGCTCGTCTTTTAATGACGCTAAAATGTGACTTAGCTTGAAGGCTGGGTTAGGAACATAATTCCCAAAATGACCAGAATGTTGGGGAACAATGGGGCCATAAGTGGTCAGTTGAATTGTTGAAATTCCCCGTGCTCCAAACGAAAGTGTGGGTTTGTTTAGTCGGTGCATTGGCCCGTCGAAGATGACCAGCATATCTGCGGCGAGTAGTTTGCGGTTATCTTCTACAGCCTTTGGAAGGTTGGGAGAACCCATTTCTTCCTCATAATCCAAGATTACCTTTAGGTTGTAGTTGGGGGATTTATCAATTTTTTTAAGCGCATCTATGGCCGCTAGAAACATAGCAACAGGTCCTTTAGCATCGCTAGAAGAACGTGCAAAAATGCGCCAGTCTTCGTTATAGTCAGCAAGTCGGGACCAATCGATTTGTTCCCACGCGCCCGAATCATTTTGTTGCTTTAGGACAGGTGAGTAAGGGTTTTCTTGTGCCCATCGACTTGGGTCAACAGGCTGTCCATCCATTTGCAAATAAACCAAAACAGTCTTCTTTGCTTTGGGAAAAGATCGACTAGCGAGAACCAAGGGAGCGCCGTTGGTTGAAATACGTTGTGTGGTAAAGCCGCGTTCCCCAAAGGCATTTTCAGACCAAACAATATTTTGCTCAACCCACTCAGCCGAAATTGCGTCATTGGGAATGCTTAAAACCTCTTTAAATAAAGGGAAGCTTTTGTGAGCGAATGCTGAAGCAAGTTCGTTTAGTTTAGCTTGTTTTTGCGCCACAGTAGTGAAACTTGTTAGCAGTAGAAAGAAGAGAATCTTTTTCATTTTAATCTGTTTTTTGGTCAAAGTCAAGTAAGTTCTCTTCGAGGGAGTTGTTTTGTTGTGAGGAGGAAGGAATTTCATCCAATCGACTCACATCTTTCAGTTTTCGTTCAATGGCACGGGTGCGTACACCCATTACATCGTCTAACTGACTAAGTCCGGTCTGGATGTTTTTCTGCGCTTTTTGCATCATGCCACCAAAGTTGCCAAATTCTTTTTGACTTCTCCTAAAACATTCCAAACCTCACTGGAGCGTTTTTGAATGGCCAAGGTTTTGAAGCCCATTTGTAAACTATTCAAGATGGCCGCAAGGGTAGTTGGTCCGGTAACAATGACTTTGTAATCGCGTTGCAAGCTTTCCAAGAGAGCGGCTTTGCGCACCACTTCAGCATAGATGCCTTCAAAGGGAAGAAACATAATGGCAAAGTCTGTTGTGTTGGGAGGGTCGATATATTTATTACGGATATCTTTCGCCATTTTTTTAATGGTCGTTTCCAACTCTTTTTGTGCTTGTTCAACAAGCCCAACGTTCCATCTTCATAGGCGTTTTGTAAATGTTCATAAATATCTTTAGGAAATTTGGCATCAACAGGAATCCAAACGGAAGTGTTGTTGTTGTCTTTTCCAGGGAGTTTAATGGCAAATTCTACATTGGCGTCACTTCCCAATTTTGTTTTTACATTAGCTTCATATTGGTCTGGGGCTAAAATATTTTCCAGCAACATGGAGAGTTGCACTTCACCAAAACCACCCCGCATTTTCACATTGCTCAAGACCTTTTTTAGCCCTCCAACGTCGTTGGCAAGGTTTTTCATTTCCCCAAGACCCTCTTGCACCGATTTAAGTTGTTTTCCCACGGTTTCGAACGATTGACTAAGCCGTTCGTTGAGGGTTTTTTGAAGTTTTTCGTCTACTGTTTTACGGACTTCAGACAGTTGTTTACTGTTGTCTTCGCGCAATTCTTTCAATTGTCGTTCAACGGTTTCACGCACTTCTTTAATGCGTTTTTCAGCATCGAGGTTTAGCTGGTTTTGTTTTTCATTGAGGGAACCAAACCGTTCTTTTAGCAATTCGTTCAATCGACGAGAGTTATTTTCAAAGCGCTCTTCAAACTGTGTTAACGATTTGGTCAATTCTTCTCGTTGGTTTTTGAATGCAACGAGATTTTCTTCACGATTGCGTTGAAACTCGTCTTTCATTTGTTTATCGGTTTGCCCAAGTTGTTGATCGAATTTAACCAAGGCTGTTTGGGTTCCGATATCGGAGGAGTTGTTTTTTTTATTCAGCAAGAGAAAGAGGTTCACGCCTACCAGTAGTGCAATGACTCCGAGAAAAATCAGTTCCATAGATATTGTTGAGCTTTCGGCCTAAGGTAGGAAAAGTTCTTTTATTTTATTCAATTTCAAACGGGGATAATCCATTGACCTGCTGCATTGGCAAAGATCATTAAAACAAGCGTTCTCAATCTTTTGGCATAATCAAAAAGGATCCGACAATATGTGTTGAACGGCTTTGTGTTTTGTTCTCAGTAGGGAAAGAAATTTTGGGGAATCATAAATAACAGCTCAACGCCCTGGAAGCATTAGTCATTAAGTTTCAAAACGGCCATAAAGGCTTGTTGTGGAATTTCAACGTTCCCCACTTGGCGCATTTTTTTCTTTCCTTTCTTCTGCTTTTCTAGAAGCTTTCGTTTACGAGAAATATCCCCTCCGTAACACTTGGCGGTTACGTCTTTTCGAAGCGCTTTAATTGTTTCGCGCGAAATGATCTTCGCTCCAATAGCCGCTTGAATAGGAATATCGAACTGTTGTCGTGGGATAAGTTCGCGCAATTTTTCACACATTTTTTTCCCAATGGAGTAAGCGTTGTCGGCATGTATCAACGCCGAGAGGGCGTCCACTTGATTTCCGTTGAGTAGAATATCGACTTTTACCAATTTTGAGGCACGGAGGCCAAGCGGGCTGTAGTCAAAAGAGGCATAACCTTTCGAGACGGTTTTTAAGCGGTCATAAAAATCAAAAACAATTTCAGCCAAAGGCATGTCAAAGGTCAATTCCACCCGTTCTGGCGTCAGATAGGTTTGGTTGGTAATTTGTCCGCGTTTCTCGATGCAAAGAGACATTACATTTCCAACAAAGTCTGCTTTGGTAATGATACTTGCCCGAATGAAAGGTTCCTCTACACGGTCCATGGTAGAAGGCTCGGGTAGATCAGAAGGGTTGTTGACCATGATGATGGTCTCTGGTTCTTTTTTGGTGTAGGCTTGATAGGATACGTTGGGAACGGTGGTAATTACCGTCATGTTGAATTCACGTTCCAAGCGTTCTTGAATAATTTCCAAATGGAGCATTCCTAAAAAGCCACAACGGAAACCAAAGCCCAATGCGGCAGAGCTTTCTGGCTGAAAAACCAAAGAAGCGTCGTTGAGTTGCAATTTCTCCATGGAAGCGCGCAACTCCTCATAGTCTTCTGTATCGACCGGGTAAATCCCAGCAAAAACCATCGGTTTAACCTCTTCAAATCCTTCAATGGCGTTTTGGGTGGGGCGGTCCGGCGCAGTAATGGTATCGCCCACCTTCACCTCTTTAGCTTCCTTTATTCCGGTGATGAGGTAACCCACATCGCCAGCAGTAATTTCTTGTTTGGGCTCTTGACTGAGCTTTAGTGTACCAATTTCATCGGCATTATAGGTCTTTTGTGTAGCGATAAATTGGATTTTTTGTCCTTTGCGAATGCGGCCATTTAAAACACGAAAATAGGTTTCTACACCGCGGAAAGGATTATAAACAGAGTCAAAGATTAGGGCTTGTAGTGGCTCATCAGGACTTCCTTTAGGTGCAGGGATACGATCGATTATCGCCCTAAGGATGTCTTGAATCCCTAGGCCTGTTTTTGCTGAAGCAGGAATTACCTCTTCGGGGTCACACCCCAGTAAATCAACGATGTCGTCGGTCACTTCTTCAGGGTTAGCTGAGGGGAGATCAACTTTATTTAAAACGGGGATAATTTCAAGGTCATTTTCTAGCGCTAAATAGAGGTTCGAAATGGTTTGTGCTTGTATGCTTTGTGCAGCGTCTACAATAAGTAGCGCTCCTTCACAGGCGGCAATGGATCGAGAAACCTCATACGAAAAGTCGACATGACCGGGCGTGTCAATTAGGTTGAGGACATAGGTTTCACCCTCGTGGAGAAACTCCATTTGTATGGCATGCGATTTAATGGTAATTCCTCGTTCGCGCTCTAAATCCATATTATCTAAGAGCTGGTCTTGTTTTTCGCGTTCAGTTACTGCTCCGGTAAAATCGAGCAAGCGGTCGGCCAGGGTGCTTTTTCCATGGTCGATATGAGCAATGATGCAAAAGTTTCTAATGTGTTTCATTCGGCGCCGTCTTTCATAGCCTTGCAAATATAAGGCTTTGTAGGGAGGCTTTTTTGCTTATTTTTGTAAAAAAATTACCCGATGGTCAAAATTGGAAATATCGAACTCCCCACTTTCCCTCTTTTGTTGGCACCCATGGAGGACGTGAGTGACCCTCCCTTTCGCGCCCTGTGTAAAGAGAACGGAGCAGACGTGGTTTACACCGAGTTTATTTCGAGTGAAGGCCTAATTCGGGATGCAGCAAAGAGTGTTCAAAAGTTGGACATTTATGAAAAGGAACGACCTGTTGGGATTCAGATTTTCGGCGCAAACATTGACTCGATGTTGCGTTCTGTAGAAATTGTAGAAGCATCTAAGCCGGATATTATTGACATCAACTTTGGTTGTCCGGTAAAAAAAGTTGTCTGTAAAGGTGCTGGCGCTGGAATCCTCAAAGACATTCCTCTGATGGTTAAGCTAACCAAAGAGATGGTTAAACACACCGCTTTACCCATTACGGTCAAGACACGCCTGGGGTGGGATCACGATTCCATTAAAATTGTGGAAGTGGCCGAACGCTTGCAAGACGTTGGTTGTGCAGCAATTTCTATTCACGGACGCACGAGAGCACAAATGTATAAGGGAGATGCTGATTGGCGCCCCATTGCAGCAGTGAAAAGCAACCCAAGAATGCACATTCCTGTTTTTGGGAATGGGGATGTTAATACCCCTGAGCGAGCAGTTGAAATGCGGGATAAATATGGCCTTGACGGCGCAATGATTGGTCGGGCAAGTATTGGCAACCCTTGGTTTTTTGATCAAGTAAAACACTTTATTGCAACAGGGACGCATCTTCCGTCGCCAACGATTTCTGAACGTGTAGAAGCCGCACGACGACATTTAGAAATGTCAATTGCATGGAAAGGAGAGGTCTTGGGTGTGTTGGAAACCCGCCGACATTATACCAACTATTTCAAAGGAATTCCATACTTTATGGAGTACCGTACCCGCATGGTTACCTCAAATGCTTCCGCAGATGTTTTTGCTGCCTTGGCCGATGTAAAACGCGATTGGAGTGACTATGTGATGGCTTAGTCTAGAACGACTTGTTGGTCCATTTTTCGAGTGGCCCAAAAAGCGGCAAATGCTCCCAAAACGAAAATGGTACTAAAGACAATAAAAAAATTGCTCAATTCAAATTTTACCGGATAGGCCAAATTGGTGCCCGGGACATACAAAAACGGGAACAGCTGTTGAGAAAGGACCAAGAGACTACCGACAAAAATCCCTAAGCCTCCTCCTACCCAGCTAATTAACCCTCCGAGGTAGAAAAAAATGCGCTGGATTTCTTTGGGTAATAACCCCATCGAATACAAGATATTTAGTTGCGGTTTTTTGTCCAAGAACATCATAATGAGTGCCCCCACAACATTAAACAACGCGATGATGATGACAAGGCTAAAGATAAGGTATACAGCAACATTTTCGGTATTCAGCATTTTGTATAAAGCGGCATTGAGTTCTGTTCTGTCAAGAACGGCGACTTCTTGCCCAAGAACAGCCTGAATTTCTTTTTTAATAGCGGGAAGATTTCCAACTCCTGTTGATTTTATATCAATGTAGGTGTATTCATTTTGTTCGCGCTGAAGCAGTCGTCTTGCGAAATCAATTTTAGCAAATAAATATTTTTTGTCGATTTCTTCATTGGCAAAATAAATGCCAGCAACCAAAGCAGTTTGGTTGACAAAAGGGTTTTGTCCTAAGCCTACACCGCCTTTTCGCTTGGGGGAAGTTAGGGTTAGAAAATCAGTGTAATCATACACACCTAGGCTAAGTGCGCGGGCGATTCCACCACCAATAACAACTTCGTCAAAGTCGTTTACAAACCAATTTCCACTAACAATTAAAGAATCGAGATGGACAACACTTTGGTAGTTGCTCTCTACGCCTTTGAGGTAGGCAACAAGGTTTTTGTTTCGGAAGGTTAAAAAACTTTTTCTTCTAGCAGAGGGGTGGCAGCCTCTACAAATGGGAGGTTACGCAGAGCGGTGATTTGTAGTGCGTCTATTCGAAGCGATTTCCTTGAATAGCTTCAATGCGTAAATCAGGATCAAAGGTGTTGGAGAAAGAGAGGCCAAAATCTTTTAACCCACTAAAGGCACTAAGTACGACAAAAAGGGAGGCCGTTGCGACCAACACTACCCCAATGGAAATTAGGTTGATGAGGTTAATGATACTCTGTTTGCTTTTTGAAAAAAAGTAGCGTAATGCGATAAAAAAGGGAACACGCACGGCTTATTTCTTTTTGCGTTTTTCTAGTTTTTCACGATCTAGAATGGGGTTTTCAGTTGCCTTAAGCGCGGCATCGATCCCTTCGATATAATCCAAGGAGTCGTCTAAAAAAAAGAGGAGTTCTGGAATACGTCTTAATTCGTTTCTGAGTAGTTGCGCTAAGTCGTGCTTTATTTGAAATGCATTGGATTGAATCCCCTCTAACCATTTGTCGGCCTCTTTGGACGGGAAGAGACTGAGGTAAATTTTTGCCACAGACAAATCGACGGTTACACTAACTTTTGTCACGGATACCAATAGGTTGTTCACCGCTTCTTTTCGGATAGCTCCTTGGAGTAATTGTGAAATTTCTTGTTGCAATAAGGCGGCTATTTTTTTTTGTCTTGGACTTTCCATGTTGTGATTATTGGGTAAAATTAAGCATATTTGTTGGACTAAAATTTTTCAAATGCAAAAGCCTTTTTTTTCCAGTCTATTCTTTGGGTTGTTTTTGTTCTTTCAGCCGATGCATGGTCAAAAAAACACAGAGGAGATTAGTGCGTTAATTTTTCAAAAGACAAATGCTTTAAGAGCAGCCAAAGGTTTACCGGCTTTTCAACCGTTGGACAGCTTAAATGAACTTGCCCAGTATCACAGCAACAATATGGTATCCAAAAACTTTTACGATCATATCGATCCGGAGGGGTTAACCCCTGTCAGTCGAGCAGAAAAGTTAGGGATACAAGCATGGCGAAAAAAAGGAAACCAATTTATTGGCATCGCAGAAAATATTGCCCAAGTACCTTGGTTTGAAAATGTCGCCGGTTGTGGAGATACTCGCTCAGCTGAAGCCTTGGCCGAGTGTATGGTCGAGGGATGGAAAAACAGCCCTCCTCATTATAAAAACATGCTTGGGGATTACGTTTATTTAGGGGTAGGAATTCAGTTCAACTCAAAAGCAATGGGCTTTGGGACACAGGTTTTCCGTTAGTCTTCTCGTTCCCACTTGTAGTCTCCATTGAGGCGAAAACTTCCAAGATGCTCTTTGTTCCAGTCAGAAGGAGCAATTAATGAAAGGAAATCTTCTCCGTCTTCACCAGCGTATAAATGATATCGTTCCCCCACAATAGGCTCGAATAAATTTGGCAGAATACACTTTTTGAGTGTCAGCGGCCAAGTTTACGAAAGATTTAATTTTGTTTTGTAAATCGGTGAGCTCTGCTTGAAATTGTTTTGAAACCTTGTCTACCCCTTTCTTTTTGAAAGCATCAACATTTGGAATAGAAATAACAGGGCTGCTGTTCGATGTTGCATAAGGAAGTAGCTTGGAGATATACTCCTTGCTGTCTTCGTCCCAGGCGATACCGTCAGGCTTTTTAGAAGATTTCATAGTGTACGCTTTTTATGCAAAAGTAGTGAGGAAAAATGACAAACAAGAGCTTCTTGCATGAAAGCCAGTCATTTATTCTTCATTTTCCGAATGGCATTGTACCCTATAACGACAAGCGTAAATAAAAATCCATAAACCAAGATGTTTGTGATGAAGTATCCCATATCCCTAAAGTACAAAAATAACGAAGATTAAAGAAATAGGTCCTTTGAAGTAGAAAGCATGAATCCACAAAAATAATGTAGTTTTGTGTCGACAAAAGAAACCCATGGTTATACTTTCTGCTCTTTTTGCCATTACGCTAGCGATGATCATCATTTGGCGCTCAAGCGATGGTTTTGAAGTGGCCTCGGCTTATTTAGGGCGTAACCTTACAGACGGAGTACGCGGAGCAACCATAAACGCTGTTGGAAGCTCAATTCCCGAGCTGTTTACCACTCTTTTTAGTCTAATGTTATTGGGAGAAGTAGACAATTTTGCTTTTGGGATAGGGACTACAGCAGGGAGTGCTATATTTAACGGAATGATTATCCCTGCGGTGGCTATTATTGCTGTAATTGGATATGGCATCGCGCATAAAGTAAATGTTTCTAGAAAAGTAATCCTTCGGGATGGCATTGGTCTCGTTATTGCCGAACTCATTTTGATTTATATGGTTTCTGGGAATTACCTTAACTGGTGGCATGGACTAGGCCTGATGTTCACCTATGTGGTGTATGTCGTTTATATGTTCATGACCATGCAAAAGGTCGAGATGGTTGAACCAATGATGGTTGAAGAAGAAAAAGAATACCCTATTGGACGAAAACCAACGGTTCTAAAATCTTTCTTCACAATGGACTTTGAGCATGTTTTTATTCGGAAACAAATCAATACGTTTAACGCATGGATTTTATTGCTTTTTTCTATGTTAATTATAGGCTTGGCTTGTATTGTTTTAATTCATTCTTGTGAATTATTATCCGTTGAAATGGGCATTGCCCCCTATTTTATCGCCGTTGTTTTGGCTTCGGCAGCAACGAGTGTACCAGACACCATTTTGTCTTATCGAGATGCTGTTGGGGGAAACTATGATGATGCGGTGGCCAATGCATTGGGGAGCAATATTTTTGACATCTGTTTTGCTCTTGGCTTTCCTTTGTTTGCGTTTACCCTTTTCAACGGTCCAATTGTAATGACCCAAGAAACGGTCGTTAACGTCGCAGAGTTACAGGCGAGTTTAGTTTTTTTGACCATTGCCGCCTTTTTGGTTTATTATTTCAATACAGGCTTGCGTAAAATTCACGCCTATTTATTACTCGCCTTATATGTTCTTTTCATCGGCTTTATTTTTGCCAAAGCCTACGAATATGAATGGGCGATTCACCTAGGGAAAGCCCTAGCTTCTTGGATCCCTACAGCAGTTTAATGGGGCAGTTTCTTTTGGAGTAAACCATAACAAAAAGTACCCAGTGTAGCCGAGGCGATGACTACAAGTATGGGCAAGAACCCGGCTCCTAGTAGGGTAAACATTGGCCCTGGACAAGCGCCTGAAATGGCCCATCCAAACCCAAAAAACACTCCGCCAAAGAGATAACGCTTCCATCCACTTTCTTTAGTTGGGATAATTATTGGTTCCCCATCAATGATAGAGGTGACACCGAATCGTTTTAGTAGATAGGTAATTATTGCGCCACAAAACAAAGCAGAGCCGATGATGCCGTACATGTGAAAAGCGTTGAATTGAAACATTTCATAAATCCTAAACCAAGAAGCTGCTTCTGATTTAAACATGGTAATGCCAAAAAGGATACCGATAAAAAAATAGATTACTGTACGCATTATAATAGAATTGGAAGAATGAAATGGTTAACGAGAAGTCCACCGATAAAAAAGCCAATAACGGCAATAAGGGAGGGAAGTTGAAAATTACTGAGGCCAGAAATAGCATGTCCAGAGGTACATCCGCCGGCATAGCGAGCACCAAAACCCACGAAAAACCCACCCAAACTGAGGAGAACAATTGACTTAATCGATCCTAAGGCTTCTATACCAAATAGTCGCGAAGGCATATAGCTTTGCCCGGCATCTGAAATACCAAAGTCGTTTAATTGAACAATTGTTGTTGGACTTATGGCCACCGCCGTAGAATTGCTGAGGTAGTTGGCCGCAATAAATCCACCTAAAATTGCACCACAGGCAACAATTAAGTTCCAGCGTTGCGCTTTCCAGTCAAATTGAAAAAAAGGCACTCTTTTTCCAGCTCCCATTGCTGCACAAAGTGTTCGAAGGTTGGAAGACATTCCGAAAGACTTCCCAGTCCAAAGAAGTAAAAATAGGACCAGGGCAATCATTGGACCGCTAAAATACCAGGGCCAAGGTTGTAATAAAAAGTTGAGCATTGTTTTATAAAGTTGATGGACAAATGTAGTCGGTTAATGTAAGGTTTGTTTCTTTAATTGCTTTGAAGCCGCCTTTGACATCAATTAGGTTATGGATGCCTCTTTTTTCAAGAGAGAAGCAGCGATGACAGAGCGATAGCCTCCTGCACAATGGAGGAAGAAGGTTCCTTTTTCTGGAAATTCAGCGAGATGGTCGTTTAAAAAGTCAAGCGAAACATTTTTGGCTCCTTCAACATGTTCAGCGATGTATTCTCCTTCTTTACGTACATCAAAAACGGGGAGTGGATTCTCTCCCATTTCTTTTTCAAAGTCTTGAGCAGTCATTCCGCTAATGCGATCAAATTCTTTTCCAGAGGCTTTCCAAGCAGCAAAACTTCCGTCTAAATAGCCGAGGGTTTGATCGAAACCAACTCGCGACAAACGGGTAATGGTTTCTTCTTCACGCCCAGAAGGAGCAACCAAAAGAATGGGTTGGTTTACATCGGCAATAAGCGCTCCTACCCAAGGGGCAAAGCCACCGTCAATTCCAATGAAAATGGATTGCGGAATATGGCCTTTAACAAAATCGTCTTGATGACGTACATCCAAGACAATAGCACCTTCGGAATTGGCAATTTGCTCAAAGGCGTCTGGGGTTAGCGCATGGGTGCCTCGTTCAATTACTTTACCAATGTCTTCATAGCCACTTTTGTTGAGTTTTACATTAAGAGGGAAATAGGAAGGAGGAGGAAAAAGACCATTGGTGACTTCTTCAATAAACTCTTCTTTTGACATGTCGTGGCGAAGCGCATAGTTCATTTTCTTTTGGTTTCCTAAACTGTCTACGGTTTCTTTCATCATGTTTTTACCACAAGCTGAGCCTGCTCCATGGGCGGGATATACAATGACGTCATCAGCTAGAGGCAATATTTTTGTACGCAAACTGTCGAAGAGCATTCCAGCCAAATCTTCTTTTGAAATGGTATCTGCTTTTTGGGCTAAGTCGGGTCGTCCAACATCACCCAGAAAGAGGGTGTCACCACTAAAAATAGCATGGTCTTTTCCGTTTTTGTCACGAAGCAAATAGGTGGTGCTCTCTAGCGTATGCCCCGGGGTATGCAAGGCAACGATACTAATTTCACCCAAGGGAAAAACCTCTTCATCTTTGGCAATATGTACGTCAAAATCGGGGTTTGCATTGGGGCCGTATACAATGGGTGCGCCGGTTTTTTTGGAAAGCGTGAGGTGGCCACTTACAAAGTCTGCATGAAAGTGCGTTTCGAAAATATATTTTATTTGTGCGTTGTCATTATTGGCGCGATCCAAATAGGGCTGTACCTCTCTTAGGGGGTCAATGATGGCAACTTCGCCTTGACTTTCAATATAATAGGCTCCTTGTGAAAGACAGCCCGTATAAATTTGTTCTATGGTCATAATATGAGATAAAGTTAAGCGTTATTTCGTTGTTTAGCGATATTTTGTTCAATTTCAGTTGGCGCTTTTCCTTCGATGGCATTTAAGGCAGCTTCTAGGGAAGAGTAGAAAAAAAGATGGTTAAAGCGAATTGTTAAACCCACTTTGTAAAACAGATCTCTTATTGGGCCATTGAGGCCGGTCATATAAAGGTTAATTTTTTTCTCGTTTAATTCTTCACAGAAACGGGAGAGCATTTCTAGTGCGCTTGCATCAATATAGTTAATTGGAGCAGCAGCAATGACAAGGTGTTTGAGCGGTTGATGTTGCTTAATTAAAGAGGAAAGCTGTTGTTTAAAGTAACGCTGATTCCCGAAGAAGAGCTGTCCGTCGTAACGCAAGATGAGCACTTCAGGGAAAGTAGTAACATCCTCCGAAAAGCGGTCGACATTTTTAAAATAGTGGGTGTTTTTAATGCGTCCTAAAACAGCAATATGAGGGCGCGTGTTTTGATATACCATGTATAATAAGGCAGCAAAAACGCCCAGTAAAATCCCTTGGGTAATGCCCACAAAAAGTGTAATTAAAAAAGTAAACACTAGAATATAGAACTCTGCCCGATTGTTTTTCCATAGCTTTCGCGGATAGCTAAAGTCGATCAGTTTTCCTACAGCAACGAGTATAATTGCCCCTAGAATAGCCGTGGGCAGGTGATAGAAAAAAGAGGTGAAAAACAATAAGGTAAACCCCACAACAGCAGCACTAATCAATGAAGCTATCCCAGTCTTCGCTCCTGCATCGTGATTAACAGCAGTTCTAGAAAAGCCACCGGTGGTGGGATAGGCTTGAAACAATCCTCCAACAATGTTTGCACTTCCTAGTGCAATTAGCTCTTGGTTGGGGTTGAGGTCATTCGTTTTTTCTTTTTCTTCTACAGCTTTTGCTACAGAGATTGCTTCCATAAAGGCGATGAGCGCAAGGGTTAATGCCAGAGGGCTTAGGACATAGATTTGCGAGAGGCTCGCCGAGGGCAATGAAAAAGCCGGAAGCCCGCCAGGGACGTCTCGAACAAGCGTAAGCCCAAGACTTTCCCAGTTGTTTTGTGCAGAAATAAAGGTGGATAAAAGAACCAATAAAAGTGCAGCAGGAAGTTTAGGAAAATTCTTTTTTAAGACGAACAAAAACGAGACCCCAAGGCCACTTACGAGAACACTCAACAACTGTATTTTTGTCTCCATTTCTATCAAGAAAGAAAAAAAGTTCGTGTAGTTTATTTGTTCGAGGCAGGTTAATTCCTAAGATGTGGTTAAGTTGACTGAGGGCAATAATGATGGCCGCTGCAGAGGTGAACCCACTGATAACAGGTTTGGACAAAAAGTTAACTAAAAACCCCAATTTTAAACGGCCCAATACAAGTTGAATGACGCCCATAAAAAGAGCCAAAAAAGAGGCCAATGCAATGTAGTCGGAAGCCTTTGAAAGTGATAAGGCTCCTAAGCCTGCAGCCACCAACAATGAATCCATAGCGACTGGACCTACGGCCAGTTGGCGCGATGTCCCCATAATGGCATATACAATTTGTGGGAAGAGAGCGGCATACAAACCGTAGACTGGAGGTAAACCAGCAATCATGGCATAGGCCATGCCCTGTGGAATGAGCATGATTCCCACGGTAAGACCAGCAGAGATGTCTCCTTTAAGGAAAGAAAGAGGGTATGTTCTTGACCAGCTCAAGATGGGAAAAAAGCGATGCATTCTGTTCATTGTTATACAAAAGTACAGTACTCATATGACTTGGAGGGTAACCTAGGTTACACAAGTCCACTTAGTTCAATGACATTTCGGTGCAATCGAATTTTTTGGTTGTTTTCCATGCGTTTTAATAAGCGAGAAATAACGACCCGGGAACTATGTAGATCATGGGCGATGGTTTGATGTGTTATCGCTAAATTAACCTGTTTGGTGATTCGCTTTTTTTCGAGGAGGTAATGGCTAAGCCTTTTTTCTAATTGATCGAAGGCTATGCTGTCGAGGGTCTCTAGGAGCTCATCCATGCGTTTTTGATAGCTTTTGAATAAAAATTGTCGCCAGGAGGGATAACGGTCCGACCAATTTTTCATGACCGACAGGGGGACCATGATAAGCTCTGAAGGGATTTCTGTTACAGCTCTAATTTTACTTTTTTGTTGTCCCAATTCCCAAGCAAAGGTCATGGTACAAGACTCTCCCGCTTCCAAGTAATACAGCAAGAGCTCGTTCCCCTCACTGTCTTCTCGTGAGATTTTTACGGCCCCCTCTAGCATTAAAGGAACGCCTTTGATGGTTTGGCCGATGTCCATGAGTTCTACGTCAGCTGGGACAGATCGAAGTGTGCCTACTTGGGAAATCTCTTCGAGAAGAGCAGTTTCGAAGATGTCTCCAAAATGTTTTTTTTAATTCAACAATCACAAAAAAAGAGCATTATTTCGTTAGGGCCTAAAGATACACATTTTAAAGGGATTCCTTTTGGACTTCAATAGCGATAGGCGGATGAATGGTTAAGGATTGCGATTAAGAAGGGACAACACAGACACCCTTAATTCCCTGAATGCGATTTTTCCAAAGCATAAAAGGTCGCTTGGGCATAATCACTACTATTTCCTGAACTATTCGCTTGGTAGATACCGGCTTTGAAATACATGTATTGCCCTCCAACATTAAAGCCACTATTTACCATATTAACGGTTTTAACCACATTTGGTCTTCCTTCTCGAATGATGGTTACGGTAAGGATGTCTCCAACAACCTTGATACGGTAGCTGAATAGTTCGTTTAGCGCAATACCGTCAGAAGGGTTTGATGCACTATTGCTTCTTGAGCCGATCATTTCATGCCATTGTTCACTTCCATTTCCATCGGTTGGTTCGTGGGCAAAATAGATCGACCCTAAGCTATTGTTAGGTAACTTTCTGTAATAGAGACGAATAGGTTCGTCACTGTTTGCGTGGATCTGTCCAATAACGACCCTTCCTACATGACCACTACTCCCCGTTGTTGTTACATGGTTTACGGCTAATGTGGCATTCATTTCTCCATCATAGCCCGCTGCTGCATCAATGTCTGCTTGCGGAGCTGTACCAAAAACCCAGTTATTTTTGTTTACTCCTTGAGTGTTAATGCTTGTATTGGTTCCACGAAGCATTTCACGTAATTCTACCCTAGTATAGCTTGTGTTTGCGGAGGTTTTATAACCGGCTACGGGGCATTTGAAAACCATACCACCGTCTGATGCGGTATAGAAATAAGCGTTGTTTTCGTAGTTGTTGTTGAGTTGGCTGACCGAGACAGTGGTCGCTGTTCCATCTCCATTATTTACAGGAATACTTAACTTCCATGTGGATAAATCAAAGTTTTCCGAAGGGGCTTGAGTTGGGTCTAGACCATTTGAAGGTGTTGGAGAGGGATCTTCAGCGCGTCCCTCTTGGTTGATTTGTAAAAATTTTGAAATGTCCCCGCCTGAAATGGAGACCATTGCTGAGCGCATAGTTAAATTTGGGTTTGCTGTCACGGAGATGAATATTGGACCATTGTTGGACCCAGATAAAGGGCTAATGCTAACCCAATTAGTATTGCTATTGACGGCCCAGTTAAGATTAGAAGTTATGTTCGCTGAACGTGTTTCTTCATTTGCAGAAAAAGATGACACGGAGGATACGGTTAAAATCTCTGACAAATCTTCTGCTGTAAGTTCATTTGAATTACACCCTAAAATCAACACTAGGCAGAGAATTTTAAAAGGATGATGGATTGTTTTCATTTAAACTTATGAAGCCTAAAATTACGAATAATAATTGCACAAAAGGAGGTCGTTTTATTGTTTTTATCAGCGAGAGATCTTAACAATTACTTACAAGCGAAGTTGAATTTTCCTTGCATATGAAGAAGTTTTTATGAAGAAAAGTATTTTTAAAAAGGGTGGAGGAACTACATCATCCCAACAAAGACAACAAACCCTTAACTTCTTAAAATCAGACAGTTGAGGGTTTCTTTTTCCCCAAAAGTTTATACCCTATCCTCTATTGAGGAACTGATGGAAAGTATCTCAGAGGTTGGATTATTACAACCTCTAATTATTGATTCTCGTAATCAAGTAATCAGTGGAAATAGAAGATTTGAATCTGTAAAAAGATTGGGATGGGAAGAAGTTGAGGTTGAGGTTAAAGAAGTCAAAGAAGGAGAAGAAGAATTACTTCTTATTCACTTCAATAAACAAAGAATAAAGCGTTTTAAGGAACTGATTAATGAATACCTAATACTTGATGGGTATTATAGAAAAGGACAAGGGAGAAGAACGGATTTAACTTCTGTTAAATCTAACAGAAGTTCTTCTCGAGATATAGTTTCTAAAGAAATGGGAATCTCTTCTTCTCAATTACAGAGATTGATTTTTATCCATAAACATCACCCTGACCATATAGAACTTTTAGATAAAGGAATTCTTACTGTAAACCAATCTTATCTTCAAATACATCGAGAACTTAAAGAGAAAGAAAGTAGAGAAACTATACCATCCAATAAATCAAAAACTACGAAGAACTCATCTTGGAGGTTTTATCAGAAATCATCTCATGATATGAGTGAACTAAAAGATGGTGAAGTTCAAACCATCTTTACTTCTCCTCCTTATTGGAATAAACGAAAGTATTCTGAAGAAGAAGGATTAGGTAATGAGAAAACCTCAGAGGAGTTTGTACTAAACCTATCAGAACATCTTAGAGACTGTAAGAGAGTATTAAATGAAAGAGGAAGTTTCTTTTTAAACCTTGGGGATACTTTTTATAATGGAAATCTTCAAAATGTACCTCATAGAGTGATACTCAAACTTCAAGAACAAGGATGGATATTGAGGAATACCATTATTTGGTCAAAGACGAATCCCAAACCCTCCTCATCAAAATCTAATCTTACTCCATCTTATGAGTTCATATTTCACCTCACTAGATCAATGGAGTATGATTATTATCCTACTCTAACTAAGCTCTCTGATAAAACTAAACCTTCTCTCCCACCTCGACACAGAAGTTTAAATGGAGAATACTCCAATTCCATATCACCCTACCTACCTAACATTAAAGGAAAGAATATGGGAGATTATTGGAATGAGGATATTGTTAGAACTTCGGTAGCGAATCAAAAGTTAAATATTGATGGAGAACACCCCGCTCCTTTTCCTGAGGAAATCATCACTCTACCTATACTTCAAACCTCAAAAACCTTTGAATTGGTATTAGACCCATTTATGGGTAGTGGAACTGTTGGAAGAGTTTGTGATGAGTTAAATCGAAAGTTTATTGGGTATGATTTAAAGGGTTATTATTAAAGAAGATATTTCTTTGAGTTATTTCTCCAACCACTTTGTGATTTATATTTTACAAAATAGATCTTTAAATCTGATTGTGAAGGGTAATCCACAAAGTAGATTTTCTTATCAGATTGAAAAGGATATTTTACAAAATACCATAACCCTTCATTTCCTTTTGATTGAGATTGATAATCCACTTTGAAGACATTTAAATCTGATTGAGATTCATAGTCTACTACAAATACTTTTATATCAGATTGAGAAGGATAGTCGGTGGTGAAAACCTTTTGAGAATAAACAAGTGATGGGAGTAAATTTAAAGAAATTAACAAATAATAGTGATTCATTAAATTAAATCTATATAGAAAACAGAAAATAGTTATTTGTTTTTTGGAAAATTTTTCTTTACATAATCTCTTTCTAATTCATCCTCCATTGATCCAAACTGACCATCCCCATCCATATCAATAATTTCTTTATCAATAATTCCATCACCATCCGTATCCATTTGAATTGTATCAACAATTCCATCACCATCCGTATCAATTGATACGGAATCGATTAATCCGTCACCGTCTACATCATAACCCATTGAATCTGCGATCCCATCTCCATCCATATCCATATTAAAATCATCTGTTTCTCCAATATCTAGATCATCGTCAGATCCAAAATCGACTCCAAACATCGATAAAAGTGATCTTAAAATAGCTAAACTAGCAAGGATTTTTAAAAACGATGAAATACCTTTTTTAATTTTTGGATTTTTGACTCTTTTAAGCCCCCTCTTTAACCCCTTTTTTTATGGCTTGTTTTTTTAGGGAACGACCTAATTCTTCTTGTATTGACATATTCTTAACTAAGTTTATCTTTTTCTGTGATGTTTAGTTACATTCAGATGATCTTCTTTTTACATTGTTCATTCCATCAAATTCGTCGCGACATTCCTCGAACTTTTTATCAATTTCCTTTTGTTTGGATGATCTGTTGTACTTAGTTCCACCCATTGTATAGTCTCCACCAACATAATTATGTTTTCTATCTAATTCAACACAATCACAGAGTGAAGGACCACATGAAGTCAAAACAGACGACAAAATAACAAATGAAAGTAGCTTGAAAGTTTTCATAAAATATAATTTTTAGATTTCCATAAATTTAATTTTTTACATTCTCTCTTGTTTTAATTAACTTGTGCATCATAAAAATAAATAGTGCGTTTATATATATACATTATACTTTTTTTAATCAACTTAATTCAAAAGGACAAAACAAACCGTTTTGTGAAGGACTCTTTCATTTATGAAATAAAAGAAGATTCTTTATATCGTTATAGTGTTAATAAAATTGACTTCTATTCAAAAGAGTATGTCATTAACCATGATAATATTGATTTTTCAAAATATTACGTTTTAAATTTTGACAACATCTATTTTTACAAAAAAACGGGAGGTCTTCTTTATCAATTAATGGGTAATGAAATTATAAGAATTGATAAATCTTATGACCACAAACTTCATACTGGATCATTATCTTTTTTCCATAATAATCGAATAAATATTCTTGGGGGTTATGGGTTTTTTAAGAGAAGAGATGATATTATTTATTTTTCCAAAGAAAAGAAAGAATGGTTATCCAGAAACATTAAAGGTGATTTTCCAATTGAGGGAATAAGTGAAATAAACTTTCATTCAATAATTGATGATAATTTAATGTTTTGTGGGGGAGTTACAAATCATGAAAATGACCATTCTAAAACAAAAAGAATTAACAAATGTTACGAGGTTAATTTAACAACATTTTTGTCAAAAAAGATTTCTGGGAACTTAAATAAAAATCTTGTCATCCCCCCTAATGATTATATAAACCTTAATGGTAGAACATGGTTATTCTATGATAATTTATTGGTAATTGTGAATCCCGTTAACATGAGTGCTGTTTCTTTTGACATAGACTTTACTATAGATCATATAATTGGAGTTATTGATCATGAGATTTTTTTCAAAGAAAGAGACAAGAACTCTCTTTCAGAAATCAAAAAAATAAATGTAGATGATTTTAATGAAAAATCAGGAATTGATTATTCCGTCCTTTACAACCCTAACACTACCTTTTATACACTCCTATTTGTATTTTTTTTATTGATTACTTTGTTTTATTTGGTAAACCTGTTTAAAAGAAGAAAAAGAAAAATAATTTTATTTTCTGACAAAATATTAATTGATAAAATCCTTTTCACAAAAGACCCAAAGTGGATTATTATTGTCAAACAACTTCTTGAGAATAAAACTCTTAAAAACCATGAATTTTTAGACCTTCTTAAAAATGAGACACTGGACATTGGACATCAAAATAGATTAAAGAACATTCTCATCGATTCAATAAATCAAAGATCAAATCACTTGATAAATCAAGATTTAATTCTCTCAAAAAAATGGAAGAAGGATAATAGGATTAAAATCTATTTTATAAACCGAAATATTTTTAAATAATAACATATATCGTAATATGATATTTCTAACGTAAAAAACTAACCCCGATATAAAAACCGCTCCGATTAGGGTTTAGGAAAAAAGTATTTTCTCAAAAACCCTCTATTTCCGTCATTACTGTATATATCTATAAATCCACCGGAATATGGTCCATAATCACCTAAATTGTCATGAAAACCTGTACTTATAACTTCATAATTCCCATCATTATTTATATCGATAAAATTAAATCCTAAGGGTCCTTTTTCAGATCCATTAGAAAAATAAGATCTATCAAAAACAGTCATGTCATTTTCAGAAAAGGTACTATTTATTCCCCAAAAGATCCTGATGCCTTCTGTTGAATTTAAACTATAACAATTTTGTTCAAAAGGGTCATTAGGATTATCATAAATACAATAGTCATCTACTTTTTCTGTTGTATTACCAACAATCATATCGGTATATCCATCGTTATCGAGGTCAAATGCGTCAACTGATATAAAATTGAAATCTATTTGTACTGTATTTAAATAATATTCATACTCTAAAAAATTAGTTTTTACAATTTCAAAATTTCCGTTACCGTCATTTATATAAAACAAAGGTACCTGAACCGTAGTGTTATTTTCTGTACCATCAGGTCCCATATAGTATTCAAAATTAACAATGTCAACATCCCCATCAGAATCAAAATCGAAAGTAGCAAGCTCATGAGTTCCTGTAGATTCACCAACTTGAGTAACTCTAAGTGTTCCATCTCCATTAAAATAAATAATTTCTAATGGTGTCCTCTCTGTAAAATGTCCACCTTGATTGTCACCGTGATCATTTTGATTATAAACTAGGATATCATCTATTCCATCTCCATTAAAATCATTTACCTCCATTCGACCACCAAACCAAATATTTGAATCATAATAAATAGATGTTGGATTGTTTAATACATCATCAACGAGAACATATTTACCATAACCAACTCCATAACCTTGTGAATTATTCATTAACCAACCAAAAAGATCTATCCTTCCATCACTATTAAAGTCAATGAAACGGGAATGGTTGTTGAACAAATTAAAATTAGTATCACATGCACATCCAGTACATTCACAATTTTCCTTTAAATCTATATGATTGTCTATTATATCAGGAGTCAAAATTAGACCTGGATGGTAATAATTAGTTTTAATATTTCCAATACTATTATTAATAGAAGGATACATCGGGGATCTATTGGTGAATAAAATATCAGGGACTTGAAATGTGGCAGTAATTGATTTAGACTCATTTACTGTAATTTCAAAAGGATTGTCTGTACTAGAAACTGAACCAGACCATCCAATAAATACCCATTCATCAGATGGATTAGCAGTTAATCGAATTACACTTCCCGAATTATATTCAGTTGTTGTTTTACCAGATGAAATAATCTCTTCAGAAACTGTTCCAGAACCTGTTATTGAGAGAGTAAGAGGATATTTTCTTTTTCAAAATTAGCAGTAATCGTTTGGTTTGAATTAACTATAATTGATATTGGATTTTCTGTTGATCCATTTGACCAGTTAACGAAAACATATTCTGAATCAGGTGTTGCAGTAATAGAAACAGACTGACCTTCATTGTAAGAACCACCATTAGAACTTACAGTTCCTCCGTTTCCTGAGTTAACAGTCAAAGTAAAACTAATTACAGGATTTGATAATACTGGACTTTCTTTAGAACAAGAGAAAATAATTAATATTAAAATCAAAAATATTTTTTTCATACCAAACAATTAAAAAACAATTTTAAACTATTTTTCTATCACTACACTATATTAGCATATGATGCGAATATTTACATTACTATTAACATTTTCTTTATACTCTCAAAATAATTTTGAATCAATAGATAATTTCATTTTTGATAATAATAATCAGGTATTTGAGATCTGGGTTAAAGATTCAATATATGAGTTTGATCTTAACAAGAATTTAATCGGTAGACATAACAATCCGTTATACTCGACAATCGACATTAGTGCTATTCAAACGATCTATGGACATAAAAACGAACTACTTGCAATTAATGGATCAGGGAATATTTTCAAAAATGAGAATAGAATAGATAATTCAAAAATTGATTCTTTTTTCACAAATAGTATAACATTCGAACATAATGATACTTTATTTAAATTAGGGGGTATGGATATTGGACAAAGTTTAAAGGAATTATATACTTAGATAAGAATCAAAAAACCTGGGATCCTATTATTTATCGAAAATTGATGAAGAATATAAAGGAATACTTTCACCCAAAATCTCAAAAATTGATAATCATCAATATTTGATTTATGGAGGAAAACTTTTGATGATAGAAATCCACTAAATGAAAAAATAAATATGAAAGTATATCTATTGGATATGTCAAAAAACAAATTTCAAAATATGGTAATTCTAACTCAGACTTTCAAGGAAGAAAAGTAGAATCAAAGGATTTAATTTTAAATAAGAAGGGAATTACGACACTTGATTGGAGAAAAAACAAAATGTCTTACTATTTAACGAGTTGGACTTCCAAGGTTGATTTAAGTTCGAATATTTATCTAGTTAACAATGAATTTTACTTCATTGAAGAGAAAGATAAATTTTCAATTTATCCTCCTCACCAAATGAAATACAAAATCTTAAAACTTTTAATAGTAGTGATATAATTCGAAACAATACTAAACAATTTACTTATGTGGTGTTAATTTGTTTGATTTTATTTGGGTTAATTTTTATTAATAAAAAACATAATACAATCTCTATTGGAAAGGACAAATTAAGGTATCGTTTTAAAAGCATATCAATTACAGGGAAACATTACCATATTCTTTGTGAATTAATAAAAAACAATAATATTACCACAAATCAAATTCATAAGGTTATAAACACAAAGGATCTTCATCCAAACCATATTTATCGACTGATACCTGAAATAATGTCGGATATAGAAAAGTCAATAAAAATACTTACAAATTCAGACCAACCAGTTTTTACAATCTCAAAAAACAAAATGGATCGACGGATAAAAGAGTATAGGTTAAATCCTTATTATAGAATAAAAAATTAACCCCGATATAAAAACCACCCCGATACCCATTTTAGGAAAAAAGTATTTTCTCAGTTACAAGAAACCTCATCCTGTAAATACTGATACACTATCCAATTCAAAATTTTTTAAGAGAGTCTATCAAATCTTCTTATTACTTCATTTTGATACACTTTGATTATTTAACCTCTTAACTAAATATCTTCCTTTTAATCCCTCTTCCCACTCTAATAAATCCTTTTCTGTGATGTATTTTGAATGAGTAGATACTTCTATCATCTTTAATCCTCTATTTCTTCTCCAATCTTCTATGGTTACTCTATCTACTCCGTAGAGTTCCATTAAATCCTTTTTACTCAATCTTCTTTCCATATACTTTTATCTCTTCTTTTTCTAATAGTTCTTTAAACGTCTTATCTATAAGTTTCTCTGTCTCCTGATATTCTGTACTTCTCAAGTTTATGAGAAAAGTTTTTAATCAAGACAGACTTCTTCTTTAATAGTTCTACCATATGTTTTGCTTGTTTGTCTGTTAATTCTATCATATTATTTCCTTTCAGAGTATTTTAAAAAACAGTAATAACCTCATACTCTAAATACTTAATCAGTTCAAGGTTGGTACTCTTTATTTTAAACTTTTCTTTTATTTAAAACTAACTACTACTTCACAATTAGATATAGTGAGTCCATTAAGGGAAATTCCCTTTTAAAAAACTATTTCCATTTTTCAGTTGAATCTAACAGACACTCAAACAAGAATTCAACCTATCTGCATTTTTACGAGTTCAGACCTTTCTTCTTTACCTCTCGGAACACTAATGACTGGTTTTACCTATCGGTGAGTGTTGGTCATTATTGGGTACTTCCCCCATGTGTCAGGTGTAGTATCTCGGTAGATTAAGTATTTCTTAGAGTAATCTACAACTCAGTAGAACAATTGGTTCTATATATAAGTATTAGAAACTTTAGAGAGGTACTAAATAGTACCCACGGGTACTAATAATATATTTTACATGTTGTATATCAATAAGTTATAAATAGTTATGTGTACAGGTGTGACTACCAACTAACCCTCTAAGTCATTGACTGTGATATTTTTCTATAAGTTAAGTTTTTTCCAATTTACGTTTGGGTCACACGCTAAATCATTGATTATCAATATTTTTATTGCTGTGGCCCAACAACATTAGTGACTATGAACAACTAAAACCATAAGGTTTATCCTGTTTATGCTTTCGGTTTAAAAAAATTGGAGTCTTCAAAACCATTTTAAATACGAAAAAACGTATTTGTTTAATTGAAATCATTTTGGTCAAAAGTTGATTTATTGAAGAAAGTTTAAGCGAGGAAGATTGTGCATCGCGAGGAGAAGGCTGAATGGACTCAGTATTGCCAGGAATTCAAGTATATAGTTGTCCTTTCATAGACTAATGTAGAAAAACTTGTGATGGAATAGAAACAAAAGCATAGCTTTGCGCAATTAATTTATGAAAACAATTTTCTTAATTTTAGTCGTTTTCACTTGTTGCTTTTCAAATGGCCAAGAAACCTTTACTCCCCAAAAGTCATCGAGTAGTAAAATCGTTTTGGATGGAAATCTTGCCAAAGGAGAATGGGATAGCGCCGTCCAAATTCCATTGGACATTGAATTTAATCCGGCCAATAACCAACCTGCTCGTAAAGAAACAATCGCTTATATTACCTATACCGATCGCTTTCTTTACATTGCTGTTTATGCGAAAGATAATCCGAGTAATATTCGAGCATCAATTCGCCAACGCGATGATTCTAACATTTGGAATGATGATGTTTTTTTGGTTCGCTTAGACACCTATGCCGATGCACGCAATAACCTAGGCCTTGCCATCAATGCTTTGGGGAGTCAGTTCGATGTAAGACAGGTCAATGCCTTAACAGACCAAGGCCGCTATGATAGCTCATTCAATATAAATTTTGAATCGGTGGGAACCATAGTTGAAGATGGCTACCAGGTCGAAATGAAAATTCCTTTTGCAGAACTTCCTTTTCCCAATGGCACAGATCAAATTTGGCATGTTAACCTGTATCGCCGTTATGTAGAGAATGGAAATGAGATCGAAGTAAGCAGTCAAATAAGAGATCGAAACAATAGCTGCGTGGTCTGTCAAACCACCGATCGCTTGGTGCTCAAAGGCATCACCATTGACAAGCGCGTTGAACTATTGCCCTATGTTTCTAGTAATATTAAAGGAGAAAGAAGTACACCACAAAAGAAAATAAATTACGGAGGTGTCAACGGAAAAGTAGGATTAGGACTCAACGTAGACATTAACAAAAACACCAGCTTAGAACTTACGTTAAATCCAGACTTTTCTCAAGTAGAAGCCGATGTGACACAGATTGACGCCAACGCTTCTTTTTCGTTACAATATCCAGAGCGACGTCCCTTTTTTAACCGAGGAACCGATCTTGTTAATTTTGCTGATGGCGCCTTTTATTCTAGGTCAATTGTGAATCCTTCAATTGCGACTAAATTGTTGCAGCAAGGAAAAAAATCTCGCTTTTTCTTGTTGAATGCCTTGGACGAAAACTCTCCCTATTTGGTTGGAGGAGAAGACCGATCTTATTTGGGAGAAGGAGGGAAAAGTGTGGTGAATGTAATTCGTTATCAACACTTATTAAGTCCCGTATCGCGATTTGGTGCTGTTATGACCAATCGTTTTTATGACGGTGGGGGATATGGTCATTTGTTTGGACTCGACGGTCTCTTTCTGTTGAGTAAGACCTGGCGGTTAAGTTTTGAATTTTTTAAGAACATCAATCGTGAACCAGAACAAGATTGGCTATCAACAGAGGCACAAATCAGGGGACAGTCGATTGCGCTAGATGGTGACTATATCAATGGGGATGCGCTGTATTTTCAATTGTACCGAAAAACAGAACACTGGCAAAGTTACTTGTATTATCGCAATATTTCACCTCAGTATAGGGCAGACGTTGGCTTTGCGGTAAAAAACAACCGTAAGTGGGGAACGCTTTTTCACGAATACATCAATATTTTAAATAAACCAGGGATTCAAGCCTTTGGCTTTGGAACCAAGATTGATGTCGTGTACACATTTGAAGACATGCATAAAAACCTAAGCATTGACTTTTTTGCTTCACTCAAAACCATTGGACAGACAGAACTGAAGTATACCTTGGATTACGACGCAATAAAAACGTTATTGGGCAAACGATTTACCAACTTACCCACACACTCTATTTCGGTTAATGGAGCGCCGAGTGAAACCTTTAATTTTCGCTTAAATTACGACTTAGGAAAAGACCTGTCGGCCAATGAAGTGGTGCCAGAAGTAGGGCGCCTTCGCTCTTCTTTCCTCACCCTCAATTTTCAATTAAACGACAAATTCAACATCAACCCTTCGCTGCGTTATTCACGCCTAGAACGCCTCAATGGTGGCGCAAATTATTTTGATGGAAGCATAGCACGACTGAACCTTAGTTATCAGTTTAACAGCGCATTTAATGTACGTCTGATCACAGAAAAAAATAGCTTTTCCAATCAATTTTACCTCCAACCTTTGGTTCAATGGAACCCAAATCCTGCAACTATTTTCTATCTTGGAGGAAACCAGAATACCATAGAAGACATAGAGGATACCCATTTTCAACTATTTCAATTCAATCGTACCCAGTTCTTTTTTAAGTTTCAATATTTGATAGGACTCTAATTACTCGCCTTGAAATAGAGAGTCATTGTTTTTTCTAATTTTAGAAGAAATATTTGAACATGCGAACAAATCATTTCATCCTTGTACTATTGATATCCTTTGTTGGGTTTTCACAAGATCATCAAGTCTATTTAGATCAGTTAGATCAAAACACCGATCGTTTTTCCAAAGTGGCCATGACCATTTGGGAATATGCTGAAATGGGTTATCAAGAAGAAAAAAGTAGTGCTCTTCTACAACAAACACTTGCCGAAGAAGGTTTTACCATTAAAAAAGGAGTTGCCGGAATCCCAACAGCATTTATTGCAGAGTACAACAATGAAGGCCCAGTTGTGGCTATTCTTGGTGAATATGACGCCTTACCAGGAATCTCCCAAAAAGCGGTAAGTTACCAGGTTTCTAATCAGGGGAAGGCGGGTCATGCTTGTGGGCACCATCTGTTTGGAACAGCCTCTGCTGCTGCTGCCATTAGTCTAAAAAACTACCTTAAGAAAAATAAAATAAAAGGAACAGTTCGATTTTATGGTTGCCCCGCCGAAGAGGGCGGCTCAGGAAAAGTATACATGACTCGTGCCGGTTTATTTGACGATGTAGATGTTGCGTTACACTGGCATTCAGACAGTAAAAACGCTGCGAACCCACGTCCTGCACTAGCAAACAAATCCGCAAAATTTCGTTTTTACGGACGTTCAGCCCACGCAGCTGCTGCACCCCAAGAGGGACGTTCAGCGCTTGATGCAGTTGAGGCAATGAATTACATGACCAATTTAATGCGAGAGCACATGGATATGAGTGCACGTATACATTATGTGATTACCCGAGGGGGAGAAGCCCCCAATGTTATTCCAGATTTTGCGGAAGTTTATTATTACTCTCGTCACCCAAAGCGCGATGAGGTTATCAAATTGTTTGATCGTATTGTCAAAGCTGCTGAAGGTGCCGCCCTAGGAACCGAAACGACCATGGATTACGAAATGATCGGC
This sequence comes from Flavobacteriaceae bacterium, assembly GCA_038143735.1. Lineage (GTDB taxonomy): Bacteria > Bacteroidota > Bacteroidia > Flavobacteriales > Flavobacteriaceae > Arcticimaribacter. Next base: position 158,325 of record JAYQML010000007.1, on the reverse strand, counting down.
GGAACACACGATTTACTATTTTTGGATAAACTCCAACGTAGAGTTCATCAAAACTTGACCACCATTGGAGGATATACCTACTCGGAAGAAGAAAAACGTTTTGCAGACGAAATTGCAAAAACCCTAATCAATCCAAAATCCATGGAATTTGTTGAAGGGGTTCAGCCCTATGATGTTGGAGCGCCTGCCGGTGGCTCGACCGATGTGGGTGATGTAAGTTATGCGGTTCCAACGGCAGGGTTTAGAGCGGCAACATGGGTTCCGGGTACACCCGCGCACAGTTGGCAAGCAGTAGCCGCGGGAGGAACATCTATTGGGGTAAAAGGGATGATGGTAGCGGCGAAGACCCTCGCCCTCACAGGGATGCAATTGTTCGACGACCCTAAAATCATAGAGGATGCGAAAAAAGAATTCATGGAAGTAAGAGGGAAAGACTTTAAGTATGTGCCTTTGTTAGGCGATCGTGAACCTGCCTTAAATTACCGTAACTAAGATGAAAAAAATAGTTGTCGTTTATTTGTTGTTTGTTTCCTTTATGCTCCAAGCCCAAGGATTCTCCGCAATGGAATTACTCGATAAGAGTATTGCCTATCATGATCCTGATGGGAAATGGAGTGCTTTTGAGGCTTCTTTTGATGTAGTAATGGAAACCCCAGAACGACCCCTTCGCACCCCGAGGATAGAACTAAATTTCCCCAGAGAATACTTTAACAGTACTGTAACCATTAACGGTGTTACCACCGCTTCGGCAATTGAAAAAGGGAAGTGCACACATTGGTATCAAGGGAGTACAAGTTTCACAGAAACGATTGCAGAAAAACACCGCTTAAATTGCGAACGAGCGACCAAAATGCGAAATTATTATGTTTATCTCTATGGTTTACCCATGAAATTAAAAGATCCAGGAACACAAATTGAGGATAAGGTCTATACTAAAACCTTAAATGGCGAATCGTTTTTTTGCCTTAAAGTGACCTACGATGCCGCGATTGGGAAAGACAGCTGGTATTTTTATTTTGATAAAAACACCTATGCCATGCGTCACTATCAATTTTATCATGACGAATCGAAGAATGATGGAGAATACATTTTACTCTCAGGAGAAGAAAATGTGCAGGGCATAAAAATGCCCAAAACACGGGCTTGGTATACCAATCAAGCAAACGCATATTTGGGCACTGATAGTTTATCTCTTCCTACAGAAGAGTAGTATTTATTCTTTACCTATTCCAGGGATTTCTGCTGAAGGGGAAGCTTGTTTCCATGGATAATCTTGACTTTTAGCTTCAGGATAAATGACGTCTAGACGGTCACCATCGTAGACAAATCCATTTTTCACTACGAGTTCAACCGAGTTTGTATTGCGAATATTTTCAAGCGGATTTTGACTTAAAATTACTAGGTCAGCAAGCTTTCCACTTTCTATACTCCCAATATCGTTTGAAAGACCCAGCGCTTCGGCTCCAATGACGGTGGCAACCTTCAGCATTTCGTGTTCAGAAATTCCACCCGCTTGCATGCTCCACATTTCCCAATGAAATCCTAAGCCTTGTAGTTGCCCGTGCGATCCAACACCGGCCAATCCGCCAGCAGCCACTAAATCTTTGACAAACACCGCATGATCTTCAAAAACATATTCTTCCTCCATGAACCAACCCGCGTTTCGACGACGCGATTTTGTGTCCAATTCAGATTTTGGCGTAAAGCGATTTAACTTGGCATCTCCCCTGCACATCTTCTGTGGCATAAAAATAGTTTTCTGCCCAAGGGCCACCATAAGAGACCAAGAGCGTTGGTGTATAAGCTGTTTTTGATCCAGCAACAAAGGCAACAAAATCGTTGTATAAAGGATAAATTGGAAACGAATGCTCGTGCCCAGGATAACCATCTAAGATTTGTGTCACATTTAGCTTAAAGTCCAAACCACCTTCAGTTGTAGGCATTAGTTCTTGTTCTTTGGCCGCCTGAATAATCCACTGTCGATGCTGTCGGTTTCCTGTCAAATACATCTTAATGGTTTTGGTATTGTAATATTTAGAATATTGCATTAGCACGTCTCGGGCATGGTCCAAGCTTTTGATGTTGTACCCCCAATAACCCACTCCAGGTCCTGTTGAGTAAATGCGGGGTCCAGGAATTTGTCCGGCTTCTACCATGTCGGCGTAGGTCAAAACGTCTGTGGTTGCAGTTTGCGGATCACGGGTAGTAGTTACCCCATAGGCCAAGTTAGCAGCATAGACCCAAACATGGCTTTTATGTAAGCCCCAGGCGGGCCACATATGAGCATGAGTATCAACAAAACCAGGGACAATATACTTCCCTTTAAGATCCATGATTTTTGCTCCAGCAGGAATATTAACCTCATTTGCTGCTCCAACCGCTGTTATTCGATTATCCGTTACAATGACGGTTCCGTTTTGAATGATTTCATCTCCCTTCATGGTAATTAGGGTAGCGTTCTGTAAAACAAGGGTTCCTTTGGCAATAGCTCGCTTGGCTTTAACAATTAGATCGAGCTCTTTCGCCTGGTAGTCTTCAATAGTATCTTCTTCCTCTTCCTCTTCTGTTTGAGTAGTGGCGACAGTCTCATCAACATCTACCTTTTCCTCTTTTTCTTTTTCCTTGGCTTCTTTTTCACGCTTTTGTGCTGCTTCGTTGATTTCTGCTGCGGCAATATCGTAGCGGAAGAGCGTTTTTCCGAGGGTCCAATAAACCACATTTCCGTCTTTATCCCATGAAGGGAATTGACCACCAAATTTGGTGAGTTTACGTGAGGGGAAAGCTGCTTTTGAGGCATCTTTTACGTTTACTTTGGCCCCGTCTGCCCCTACATAAGGGACTGTCACCACATAAATATCGTTATTGATTTGTGCCAAAGCATAGTCTCCTTTGGGCGCCCGCAATAGGATACTTGCTTTTGCTGGTTTTTTTGCGGGAGCCGTGGGCGAATCGGCCAACAAATGATTTTCATCATAGGAGGATCCATAGACGGTAATTCCGTCGACCTGTAGATGTTTTTTTACGATCGGTACCATCCCAGCGCATCGAGATTAAACCATCAGAGGAATTCAAATAAATTCGATCATCATTTTGTGCAAAATGAGGGTTAGAAAGTCCTCGGGCCTTGGTTACCAGGTTAGTCTTTCCAGGGCTAGTTGCCTTTAGCCAAACCAAATTGGATTTTTGCTGAAATGCACGCGGTCCATCCGCATCTTTAAATTGTTGTGCGGCTCCCTTAAAGACCACTATTTTGTTGGAGGAACTCCATGCAGGTTGAGTATAAACGGCAGTTTCTGTCGTTAATTGAATAGGCTTGGCTACCTTATCAACCCTAACTTTGTACACATGCCCCCCTTTTTTGTCATCCCAGCCTACAAAGGCTACTTCTCGTCCATTTGGGCTCCAAGTCGGCATGGCCTCAGTAAAGGCGAAGTTGGTGAGACGTCTGGGTTGCTTGTCTTTGAAACTCATCCAATAGAGTTTGTTTAGGGCAGTAAATGCAATTGCGGTTCCGTCGGGCGAAACTCGCGCATCACGAATTTGATTTACATCAAAAGTTGGCGTGTCTTCAATGGGATAATCAAACTTTAGTTGAGGTCCAAGCGCTACCGTTTCATTTATTTCAAAAGGAATATTTTGGGCTTTGCCCCCATCCATTGGTATGCGGTAAATTTTTCCGCCGTAGGAGGCAATTATTGCCTGACTATCTGGAGTAAATGACATGGCGGGAAGGACACCCAATGGAGCGATTGACTCTTGTTCGTCTCGTTGAACAGGATAGGCCAACCAGGCTTCTTCTTGTGTAAGGAGGTTGCGTTTTACCAAACCTGTTTGGTCATTGTATCTAGTCCCGTAGACCAACCACTTTCCGTCTGGTGAAAGGGTTGGTGTAAAGGCCGAGCCATAACGAGAGGTCATTACTTCTCTTTTCCCATCTTCACGATCATAGGTCGCTAACTGGTATTGTGGTAAGCGAGCGTTGTATTGCCATGCACCAGTTCGTTGAGAAAACCAAATGTGTCTACCGTCTGCACCAAAACTTGGTTCAGAGACTTTTAAGTTGTCGGGTTTTTTAATGAGTTGAATTCCGCCACCGCCGTCTTTGTGGTAAAGGTGTAATTTAAAATTACGCGTTCCTTTACTTATGGCTACATAATTTCCATCGGGGGACCAATCTGCTGATTGCATTTTGAATGTGTTCCCTTTGGTAAGTTGAATGGTATCTTCTTTTTTACGGTCAATGATCCATGCATTGTTTCCGCCACTTCTGTCCGACAAGAAAAGAATTGAATTCCCATCGGGAGAATATTTTGGTTGAGAATCAAAGGCGAGGCCTTCTGTAAGGCGCATAGCTTTTCCTCCATTGATGGGGAGTTCATATAAATCACCTAAAAGATCGAAGATAATTTTTGAGCCATCTGGATGAACATCTAATGACAACCAAGTCCCTTGATCTGTTGAAATGGTTACCACTCTACTTGGTTCCAGCGGCAAGTCTTTTTTTTCCTTTTTCTGAGACCAAATGGGGGTTGTTATCGCTAGGGCAATGAGGGTAAAAAGTATTTTTTTCATCGTTAAAGTCTTTGTTAAATAGATTAATTTCTTTTGTGCCAGATTTCATGCATTGGCGCACCTTTGCTGCTAAAACCTTTGTGGTACCAATCGTTTTCATTAAGCCGATACTCGAAGGGAAGTACCATGCCAACTTTTTTGGGATCGCGAGAAAAATAATCGATTGTTTCAACATAAGCCCCTTTTTCAGCAGTGTAGGTTCCTCCACCCGTGCCCTTGAAGCTCATGTTTGCTGTGTCGAAGGCAATCCATTGAAAGTAACCGTTGAGTAAAATTTTCATTGTTTTTCGCGATCGCGTTAAGTCCCGTCGTTGTTCACCTTCAGGCTTAACACGTCCGGCCATCAACCATTTTCCTTCAAGTTTTTGATCGGTGATAGAGACATCTTTCCAGCGTGTTAAACGCGCGTAGTTTTTGGTGGATAAGCTGTCTTTCGGGTAATTAGAGTTGAACTCAAATTGTACGTCAAAGGTGTTTTTTCCTTGGGTGAAGTAGCCTCCTCTTGAAAGAATAAAGGCACCGTCTGTTGTGGTGTAAATGGTTTCCACAAAATAGTTGTCATCGATAAAAATCCGATGTGTTTTTTCTCCTTCATCGAAAGAATAAACCTGGCCGATTAGCACCACAGGCAAGAGAAATAGCGTAAAAAAGAATGGAATTTTTTGCATGTCAACGGGAATTAAAAAAGAGTTGAATGAATTAAAAGTATAACTTTTTTAATGATTCGTTGCAATGATTTCTTTTTTCCTGATTACATCCGCGTCTGATAGGTGTACAGTTCAAAATAGCGTCCTTGCTTTTGGAGTAATTCTTGATGTTTCCCTTTTTCTACAACTTCACCATTTTCGATGACCAGAATTTGATCGGCCTTTTGAATGGTACTGAGGCGATGCGCAATGACAAGCGTTGTTCGATTTTCCATAAGAACACTTAGGCTGTCTTGAATAAAGCGCTCACTTTCGGTATCTAAATTAGAAGTTGCTTCGTCTAGAATAACCACCTCTGGTTGAGCCAATAGTGCACGTGCTATAGAAATGCGTTGGCGTTGGCCACCAGACAACTTTACCCCTCTTTCTCCAATTAGGGTGTCTAAGCCGTCATCAAAACGATCGGTAAACTCGGTAACATAAGCTCCTTTAGCGGCGGCGAGAACCTCTTCGTCAGTTGCCTTTGGACGTGGGAATAAGATATTCTCTTTAATGGTTCCTTCGTACAAAAAGTCATCTTGTAAGACAACGCCTAAATGTTTACGAAAACTGCGTAAATTTATCTTAGACAGGTCCTGTCCGTCAATTGAAACCGTCCCTTTGTTGGGCGTTAGAAAGCCCGAAGCTAAGCCTGCGATAGTCGATTTCCCGGAACCAGAAGAGCCGACCAAAGCAATAACATTTCCTTTGTTTGCTGTGAAAGAAACATCTCTAAGCACATCTTTATTGTTTTCATAGGCAAAACAAACACCGTCAAAAACGATTTCTCCATTGACCTTTTTAAGATAATTCGTCCGTATGTTTGGATCATCTTCTTCTAGCGTGTCCATTAATTCTTGGGTACGATCTAGGCCAGCAAAAGCCTCGGTTAGTTGACTTCCAATGTTGCTCATTTGCACAATGGGAGCAATCATAAAACCGAGAAAGAGGGTGAAAGAAACAAATTCGCCATAGGTCATACGGCCCTGCATGATGAAATAGCCGCCAATTCCCATAATTCCTGCTGAGGCAATTCCCAACAAAAAAGTAGAGGCACTGGTCATAAAGGCCGTGGCGGTTAAACTTTTCTTTACATTCAAAAACAATCGTTCTACACCTCTTTCGAAGGTTTTTTGCTCTTGTTCTTCTGCATTGAAGCCTTTAATTACACGAATGCCGTTTAAGGTTTCGGTTAAACGGCCGGTAACTTCAGCATTGATTTTTCCACGTTCGCGAAAAATGGGGCGAATGTACCCAAAGGCTTTTAATGCAATGATGGCAAAAATACCGACAGGGAGTAATACAAATAGCGTCATCCAACCATTGATGTTTATTAAAATTATCAGCGAAATTACAGCAGTAATGGAACCTCCAATGAGTTGAACTAAACCCGTTCCTACTAAATTTCTTACACCTTCAACATCGGTCATTACGCGCGACACAAGTGCACCCGCTTTTTGGTTATCAAAAAATGGATGGGAAGTTTCAATAGTTTTTTTTGCACATTGGCCCGCAAAATTGAAATTAAGTGTTGGGCCTCTACACTCAAAATACGCGTAAGCGAAAAGGAACTAACGGATTGAAATAAAAGTGCCGCACCAACGGCAATTAGTAAATAACTAAGTGCCTGCATGTCTTTTGAAGGAATCACATCATCAATCAATGCTTTACTCGCATAGGGCAAAACAAGGCCAGAGAGGCTGCGTATAATAATTAAGAATAGCCCAATGGAAACCACTCTTCTTCTGGGCCAGATGTATTCTTTAAACGCCCATTTAAAGGAAACTTTTTTTCTTTTCTTGCATACTGTAAACTTAGGTAATTTACCTTCATCAGGAGAATTAAACCTTGAATGGTTCAATTTTTGTGCAATCAATGACAGAATACAATTAGATTTTCTACATTTGAGGTCCGTTATGGCTAACAAACGAAAACAGATAGGAATTATTTTTTTGTTGCTGGGCGCTCTTCTTTCTACCCAAGGGATGCAATATGTGCACCTGTTAGGGGAGCATCAAGAAGAAAGTCAGTGTACAGAAAACACGCTTCACATTCACGAAGGTGAGACCGAATGTGCTTTTCATTTTTTATACACTGAGCCTTTTGTCGATCTCGGGTTTTATCTTTTTGCATCTCATTTAGCGGATAGTCAACTACATCATTTTTCGCATTACACTCCATCAGAAAGCAGCTCTTCAGTTGCATTACCTGCCTTGCGTGGGCCACCCATTATTTTTTGATATAACCCCCGAATTTTAACCCATTTAATAATCAAAAAATAATTTTAACGATGAAAAAACATTTTTCAACCCTTGCATTGCCATTATTGGCCTTTCTATTTGTATTCACTTCATGTAAAAAAGATGACCCCGAGGAAGTCCATGAAGAAGAAGAAATCAACCGTGTTGTGCTCTCCATTACGGATGCAGCCTCTGCACAACAAACCTATACTTGGAATGAAGGAGAAACGACCCCTTCCATTACCTTAAACGCGAATGCTACCTATCAGGTTTCCGTCAGTTTTTTTGATGCTTCTGATGTATCTGAAATAGAGAACATTACGGAAGAAGTTATTGAAGAAGCGGATGAGCATTTTGTCTATTTTGAAACTGCCGGAGCTAACTTGACCATTGCTTCTGCTTCAACAGACACCACCGACAGTAACAATATTCCAATTAATTTGAACACGCAGTGGACTTCAGCCGCAGCAAGTTCAGGGTCTGTTCGGGTTTATTTGATTCACGAACCAACGACGAAGAGCGGTTCTTCTCGAACTGATTTTGGTGGAGAAACGGATGTTGAGGTAAACTTCCCCGTAACCATCCAATAATTTTTTACGGAGATATCTTTTTATTAAAGGTATCTCCGTTTATTTTCTTGTGAAAAAGCGATTTTTTTTAATGCTCATTTTGGGAGGTTGGGGTTTCCTTCACAGCCAAGAATGTGATTTTGTCTTTTTGGGCCAGGTCTATGATCTACATGATAAGGTTCCACTAGAAGGGGTAAAGGTAACCCTCATAGAAACGAACATGGAAGTGGAGACCAATGCTGAGGGAAAGTTTGGATTTACCTCCCTTTGCTAAGGGAGTTATACGTTCTTGTTGGAACATCCTAGTTGTAGTCCCACCACGGTTAAGGCAAAAGCGCCATCCTCTTTACTTAAAACCTTTTACTTAGAACACCATCTCACAGAGCTTGAAGAGATCATCGTTGCCGATAAAAACATAAAAAAAAATAGTGCCACAGGAGTAGAAACAATCCTCTCTGCTGATGAAATAGCACGCTACAGCACTCAAAACATTGGAAATGTCCTAAATGCGCTTTCTGGTGTAAATACCCTTAAAACAGGCAACAACCTAGTAAAACCCGTCGTGCACGGACTTTCTGGTAGCCGTGTGGTTATTGTCAATGACGGCAATCGTTTGCAAGACCATGAATGGGGAGCAGACCACGCCCCTAGTATCAGTATTAGTGAGGCAGAAAATATTCAACTGATCAAAGGGCCATCTGCGCTTCGTTACGGTGGAGATGCGCTTGGAGGGGTGATAAAAATTTTACCCAAAAACTCGGCATAAAAGACAGCCTCTTCGGAAAGGTCTCATTGGGCTATCAAGACAACGGAAGGCAACCCAGCGCCTTGTTAAAAATCCACAAAACAACGTCTAAAGGCTATTTTATTTCTAGCAACGCTAACCTGAGGCTAGGAGGAGACCTCAGTGCCCCTGATTATGTATTGACCAATACTGGGGTGAATGAAAAACAGTTTGGGATGCGCTTAGGAAGGAATATCATCACACAAAAATGGTCGTTAGGCTATTCTTATTTTCAGAAAACGGTGGGCATACTTTCGGCTGCGCACATAGGCAATGTTGGGGACCTTTTTCGAGCAATTTCTTCTGGGGTGCCGTTTCGGATCAATCCCTTTAGTAGAACCATCAATAGCCCAAAGCAACACACCCAACACCATACCTTAAAATTAAAGTATCAAAAAACATTTGACAACGGGGACAGATTGGAAACAGCTTATGCTTTCCAAAGCAATAAACGTCAAGAGTTTGACGTAAGAAGAGGGGTGCCCAGTAGTGTTCCGGCCTTAGACATCCATTTACAAACGCATTCTTTTTCTGTTGATTTCCTCAACGCACAAAAAGAAGCATTGTCATGGGCCGTGGGAAGTTCTTTTTCGTTTCAGGATAATTTTTCTGATCCTGAGACTGGAGTAAAAAGATTGATACCAGATTATTACAGGATACAAACAGGGGCGTACATGACCGCCACTTATTTTCCCTCAAACAACTTTCAGCTAGAAGCAGGAATCCGTTATGATATGGATTGGATGAATGCTAAAAAGTTTTATCGTATCTCTGACTGGGAAGAAAGGGGATACGACTTACGTTATGCCTCAACGATTATAAGAACAACCAATACAAGTCAATATTTAACCGAACAGAATTTACGTTATGGTAACTTATCGGCCTCTATTGGATTGCATCAAACCCTAAGCGATGCTTTCGCGATCAATTTAAATTATGGCCTAATTAACCGTTCGCCTAACCCATCAGAATTGTTTAGTGATGGATTGCACCATGCTTTGGCCACCATTGAACTGGGGGCTTTGGGCTTGAATAACGAAACGGCCCAAAAGACATTGGTGTCTATCGCCTATAAAAAAGAGAAGCTAAAATGGACGCTTTCAGGATACATAAACGCGATAGATGATTATATTTTATTGGAACCTTCGGGAATAGATCAAACCGTTAGGGGCGCATTTCAGGTATGGCAATACAGGCAAACCCCGGCGACTATTGTAGGAATAGATTTTGATTGGGAATGGAAGCCAATCCCCAACATCCAGTGGACAGCAAAAACGACTTGGGTCAAAGGGGAAGAAAAAAACAATGCACGTCCCTTGATCGATATTCCCCCTTTAATCAGCAAAACACATTGCGTTGGTTGGTTCCCAATAAAGCATGGTCTGTGGCCATACATAGCAACTATGTTGCGGAACAGAAAAACTTTCCAAACAACAACTTTTTTATGACTTGATAGAAGCAGGACAAATATCTCGCGTAGAGGTCGATGCCAGTACACCACCCAAGGCCTATCATCTTTTGGGGGGAGAAATTCGTTACACCTTTAAACACAGACCACTTTCTCTACTTCTTTCTTTGGAGAACATAAATAACAGTTCATTTCGGAATTATTTAAACCGAATGCGTTATTTTGCAGATGAACCTGGACGAAGAATTATTCTCCAATTGAACTATGTTTTTTAAAAACAAATGATATTTAGCTTACTAGCAGTCGGCGTTATTTCTGGAGCAATTGCAGCCTATATTTCAGAACGCAAAGGCAGATCGCATATCGAAGGGTTTCTCTTGGGATTTATGTTTGGCTTGATTGGTATATTAATCACATTAATGCTTGCTCGAAAAGACAAAGATTAACGTCAGTTTTTATCTGTTAACGAGCGATGACAAAATCCAAAGCAAGAATTAAATTCCATTAAATACGCCTAAAAAAGGATGGCCTGTTCTATAGAAATAGATGGTTACACGTTACTTTTTTAGCATTAAATAGCTCGTCTGGAAAAGGGAGTAAATCAATATTCCTACGGGACCCAACATAAAAGTACAGAGTAAAGGAAGTACGATTAGTCCATGGGCTAAGCTTTTTTTCTGTGCATCGCGCAGCATCCAGCACCCAACCCAATAATCAAACGCAAGGTAGTGCATCCAGCCGGCGGCGGCGGCCTCTGGAGTAGCGTTGTGGTAAAGGCGTAAGATTCCATCTAGACTAGTGAAGTCGGCATCTCCCAGCCCTCCATCACTGATCAAAAAGAAGAGATAAAAAAGCTAAGCAATAGCGGAATAAACGGAAAATGAATTAGTTTCTGGGTGAGGGTTGATTTGGGCGCTAACAAGAGCGGGAGCCAATTTAAAAGGATAAAAATATTGGCGATAGAAAAGAGTGTATATGTAGTGCTCATGCAGTTATTTTATTAGTCCGAGTTCTATCAGACGTTCAGTTAAATATTCTCCGGCCGTGCAATCTTCATAAGCTTTGGGGTGCTTTTCTGAAACACAGTTGGGTAAACAATTGAGGGGCATATCTGGACTTGGGTGCATAAAAAAAGGAATTGAGTAGCGCGAACTTCCCCATTGTTGTTTTGGAGGATTCACCACTTGATGTTGTGTTGACTTTAAAAAGTTATTCGTTAGTCGTGCCATCATATCACCTAGGTTAATGATCAACTCCCCTTCTTCTGCAATAGCATCGATCCATTCGTTTTCTTTGGTCAATACCTGTAAGCCTCTTCCTTGCGCACCCATTAACAAAGTAATGAGATTAATATCTCCATGTGCTGCAGCTCGAACAGCATTTTTTGGTTCCTGAGTAATGGGAGGATAATGGATGGGTCGAAGAATTGAATTTCCATAAGTCACATAACGATCAAAGTAATCTTCTTTGAGGTTAAGGTGCAGTGCGATGGCTTGCAAAATAGATTTCCCCGTTTTCTCCAAAAGTTGAAAAACTTCTTTCCCTATTGCATTGAACCCTGGTACCTCTTTGACCAATACATTCTCTGGGTACATGGGACCTGTTGGGGGGATGTTATACTGACCAAAATGCCAAAACTCTTTAAGGTCTCCTTCTTTTTTCCCTTTGGCACTTTCTTTTCCAAAGGCGGTATAGCCTCGCTGACCCGCCATCCCTTCAATTTCATAACCATGTTTGATTTCCTCGGGTAACGCAAAGAAATGCTTAATTTCTCGGTACAAGATTTTTGTGTGCTCTTCGGTTAAATAATGTCCTTTCAAAATGACAAAACCAATTTCTTCAAAGGCCTTCCCAAGGGAGGAAATAAAGTTTTTTTTGCGTAGCACATCATTGGACAAAAAATCCGACAAGTCGATCCTAGGAATGTTTTTCATATGGTGTAGCGTGTTGTTATTAAAAGTACGAGAAAAAATAAAAAAGCAGACCCATCGGTCTGCTTTTATGTTAAAATAGATAAGGAGTAGGATTAAAAAGCACCAGTAAAAGATGGCTTTTGTCCGTTACTCCCCAAATGTTGTTTATAAGACATAAGACACCTCCTTTCTACATTAAGTTAAACATCACTGTTGTCACAGTGCGAACTGCTCAGCACAAATTTAGTAGAAAAAGAAAGTACAAAAAACTATTTGACGATTTTTTTGAGGGTCAATCCTTGCACCAAAATGGTAAACAATACCACGGCATAGGTCAGAAATAAAATCAGTGATTTTCCTTCACCAAGTGCATCGGGTAAGTTTAGTGCCAGGGCGATACTCAAGCCACCACGAAGGCCACCCCATGTAATGATTAGAGCTGTTTTGGGTTCAAACTTTTTGCGTAATGACAATATCCCAATGGGAACGGTAACGCCAACCCAACGTGAAAAAACGACCCAAACAACCACAAAAAACGAAAGAATAAAAAAGCTGCTTTGCACCTCTTTAAAAAGAGGAATGATTTCAATCCCAATTAGGATAAACAAAATAGCGTTGAGGGTTTCATCAATCAAATGCCAAAATTTGTACACATAGTCTCCCATGGCTTTTTGTACTCCTTCTTCTTTAGCATCGGTATCGATGTTGCGGTTTAGAAAAAGCCCCATAACGACTACACCCAATACGGCTGAAAAATGAAAGTAGTGACAGATTAAGGGGAGAAGTAAAACCATTGATAGGGTAACCAAAACCTCTAGTTCTACCTGTTCGTTTTCTATGTATTTTAAAAGTTTAAGTCCAAAGTATCCCATAAGAGCACCCAAGGCAATTCCACCAATGACTTCTGTTACGAACAACACACCAACACTGGCTGCAGTAACGTTTTCAACGCCTTCTACCTTGATGCTTAAAAGAGTCAAAAAAACCACTACACCAATTCCGTCGTTAAAGAGCGATTCTCCTGCAATTCGCGTTTCTGTAATGGACGAAAGGTTCATTTTTTTCACCATGGCTAAAACAGCAATGGGGTCGGTTGGAGCGATTAGCGCGCCAAAAAGCAAGCAGTCCACATAGCTAAGTCCGTAAGAACTCATCCCAAGGAAGGGTTGTTGAACAAGCCAGTAAAGGCCGCTACCTACGGCAAAGGTTGAAAAGAGCACACCAAAGCTCGCTAAAAACAATATGGTGGCTTTGTCTTTGAGTAATTCATGCACATTTACCCCTATGGCACCGGCAAAAAGTAAAAAGGGGAGCATCACATTGACGAGCAATTCACTAAAATCAAACGATTGTGTCAAAGCTGTTGCTTTGTCCAAAAAAGGAGGATAAAGACTTCCAATCCCCAGTATAATGAACGAAAAAACCAAGGCTTGAATCATCAACCCAATGGTTAACGGGAGTTTTAAAATTCGAAGGTTAATCAATGAAAAGGCTGATGCGATGACCAACAATACAGTAGAAATTTCGAGAATATGCATAAATATAGTTTAGATCAAGATACGAATTTTACGGGATTACTTGATTTGCTGCATTTTGGTGATGTATTTTCCGACAACATCAAACTCTAAATTGACTAATGTTCCTACTTTAAAGGTGTGAAAATTTGTGTGTTCATAGGTGTACGGTATGATGGCGACCGAAAAGGTGTTGATTCCAGAGTTTACGACTGTTAGGCTTGTGCCGTTGACTGTAATTGACCCTTTTTCAATGGTAATATTTTTCTGTGAAGGGTCATATTCAAACGAAAAAATCCAGCTTCCTCCTTCTTCTTTTACTTCGGTACATCGGCCTACTTGGTCTACATGTCCTTGCACAATATGGCCGTCTAGCCGTGCACCTAATTTCATGGCGCGTTCAAGATTGACTTTTGAACCGACTTCCCAAGTCGAAAGATTGGTTTTCTCAAGGGTTTCTTTAATGGCTGTAACCGTGTACTGATTTCCATCGATCTTAACAACGGTTAAACACACGCCGTTGTGCGCCACGCTTTGGTCAACTTTTAACTCCGAGGTAATGGAACTTTCCAAACTCAGGTGTAGGTTTTCTTTTTCTTTTTCTAGTTTGGTAATGGTGCCAAAGTCTTCTATAATTCCTGTAAACATAAGCTCGTTGATATTGTTTAACTTTGTGATCAAAAGTAGCAAATAATCAGGCAATGGAAGGAAGAGAGCGAAAAATTAAAGTGGGGATTTCTATTGGTGACCCCAATGGAGTGGGCGTAGAAATTATCTTGAAAATGTTTCAAGACAAGCGAATATTTGACTTTTTCACTCCCATTGTATTTGCCAGCACCAAATTACTCAGTTTTCAACGAAAACAGTTTAATCTTCAAACATCGTTTGCTCCTTTTGTGTTGGGAAAGAAAACGAGCAATAATCAACTCAACATTGTTGAGGTATTGAAAAAGCCTTTCGCCACTACTTTTGGTGAAGAAACCCCCGAAGGAGGGGCTGTGGCCTTAGCTTCTTTCAAGGCAGCTACCCAAGCATTGAAAGATCGAGAAATTGATGTTTTGGTAACGGCTCCGCTTAGCAAGCACAATATACAGGGCGACACGTTCACTTTTCCTGGACACACTAATTTTTTGGCCAAAGAACTCAAGGGCGAGAGACTTATGTTTATGGTCACCGACAAACTAAAGGTAGGTCTTTTGACGGATCACATTCCCGTTAGTGAAGTAGCCCAAGCCATAACTCCAGAATTGATCAAGAAGAAGGTTGCCAGCATGAAGGCTTCTTTGCAACATGATTTTGGCATAGCAAAACCAAAAATCGCTTTGTTAGGGATTAACCCCCATACAGGAGACAATGGTGTAATTGGCAAAGAAGACGACACTGTTCTTCGTCCAACATTAGAAGAAATTTATGCCAAAGGCACCTTGGTTTTTGGCCCCTATGCTGCCGACAGTTTTTTTGGAACAGATCTGCCCGCAAAGTTTGACGCCATTTTAGCGACCTATCACGATCAAGGCTTGATTCCATTTAAAACCCTCACCTTTGGGAAAGGGGTTAATTTTACCGCTGGGTTAGAGAAAGTACGTACTTCTCCAGACCACGGAACTGCCTTTGACATAGCCGGGAAGGGTCTTGCCGATATTGCTTCTTTTAAAGAAGCGGTCTTTATGGCGAGAGAGATCTTTTTTAATCGCCAAAGCCAAGCCGAATATAGCAGGGATTAACGACAACAAAACTATGGGTAAAAGCAGTTTAGAAAAAATTTTTTTGTAAATTTGCCCCCTCATTGACAAGAACATGGAAACATTGACCGAATTTGTCATTCCCTTTGTAGGGCTAAAAGAAGGTCAACATTCCTTTGATTTTGACATTGATACAACGTTCTTTAACGCATTTGAATTTAGTGATTTCACTACTGCTTCCATAAAAGTAAATTTACTTTTTGAGAAGAAACCCAGTATGATGAACTTAAAATTTACGGCCAATGGTATGGTTGGATTAACTTGTGATGTTTCCAACGAAGTTTTTGATCATCACATCGAAACCCACCTAGACTGGATCGTAAAGTTTGGCGAGGCCTATGATGACGACCATGATGAATTTTTAATTTTACCCCATGGTAGCTATCAAGTTAGTGTAGCCCAACCGATCTATGAAATGATCGTATTGGCGGTACCGGTTAAAAAAGTTCATCCGGGAGTACTAGACGGCACATTAAATTCTACCTTATTAAAACGACTAGAAGAATTACAACCCAAAGAGGAAAAGTTAGCCAATAACGATCCACGATGGGATAAACTAAAAGATTTACTATAACCTAAAACAGGACTAAAATGGCACATCCTAAACGGAAAATATCGAAAACCAGAAGAGATAAAAGAAGAACTCACGTAAAAGCGTCTCATGCTCAAATTGCGGTTGACAAAACCACAGGAGAAGCGCACCTTTATCACCGTGCACACTGGCATGAAGGTAAATTATATTACAAAGGGAAAGTTTTGATCGACAGTGCAGAAGAAGCAACTGCCTAATAAACACCATCTTTTCAAACGATATGCTCTCTTCCAGGGAGCATTTTTCATATAAAAGGTTTTGTTTGGAACAAAAAACGGTTATCTTCACTTAGTAAATCGTTCATGGAAAAGACAAGATATCAATGAATCGGGAACGCTTAACAACAGCCAAAGTAGTCTTTGCTGTCGTCGAAAGTTATTTATCAAAATTACTTTCAATCAAAAAAACCCTATGGGTAGCCGTTGAAGCAAAAGGTCAACAAGATGGCTCGCAGGAGTCACTTTTGACAAGAACGTCAACCTTCACATTCATACATACTACCGCCAATACAGCACACCAAACATTTAGAAAAATTTTCACTACGCAAAATGCACAGGCGACGTACTTTAGTATGTTTCTGTCTGTAGACGATATAACCAATAACTTAAATTAAATCAAGGTCGATTACCGACGATAAAAATCACAGTACCAATGGATATTAAAGAAATTCAAAACCTAATTAAGTTTGTGGCCAAATCTGGCGCTTCCGAAGTAAGTCTTGAAATGGACGATGTTAAAATCACGATTAAGACAGGAGGTGATGAGAAAGTCGTGGTTGATCCTGCGAATTACCTACAACAAATACAGCCCGTTAGTGCTGTAATGCCTAACCAAGCAATCCCTGCTCCACCCGCTGCCGCTCCTGCCACACCTGCTGCTCCAGCGGCAGAATCAGAGGAGACCGACAAATATGTCACCATAAAGTCACCTATTATTGGTACCTTTTACCGTAAGCCCGCTCCAGACAAGCCACTCTTTGTTGAAGTAGGACAGCAAGTTGGAGAAGGAGATGTTTTATGTGTTATTGAGGCCATGAAATTATTCAATGAGATTGAGTCTGAAATAAGCGGTAAAATTGTAAAAATATTGGTGGATGATTCTTCTCCTGTAGAATTTGACCAACCTTTATTCTTGATTGACCCATCGTAAACGCAAACCAAATTTATTTTTATGTTTAAAAAGATATTGATTGCCAATAGGGGTGAAATTGCTTTGCGTATAATTCGTACCTGTAAAGAGATGGGAATTAAATCGGTTGCAGTGTATTCTACTGCAGACGCAGAAAGCTTGCATGTAAAATTCGCTGATGAAGCAGTGTGTATTGGGCCACCTTCAAGTGCAGAATCGTATTTAAAGATGGCAAATATTATTGCAGCTGCAGAGATAACCAATGCAGATGCTATCCACCCTGGCTATGGTTTTTTGTCAGAGAATGCTAAGTTTTCAAAAATGTGTGCTGAGCATGACATCAAATTCATAGGTGCCTCTTGTGATATGATTAACAAGATGGGCGACAAAGCTTCAGCCAAGGCAACCATGAAAGCCGCTGGAGTTCCTACCATTCCGGGTTCAGAAGGAATATTAAAAGACTTTGAAGAGACACAAAAATTAGCGATTGAAGCTGGTTATCCTGTTATGTTGAAAGCAACGGCAGGAGGAGGAGGAAAAGGAATGCGTGCGGTTTGGAAAGAAGAAGACCTTAAAAAAGCATGGGATAGTGCCCGTCAGGAGGCAGCTGCTTCATTTGGAAATGACGGAATGTACCTTGAAAAATTGATTGAAGAACCGCGGCATATTGAAATACAAATTGTTGGGGATAGCTTTGGAAAAGCTTGTCATTTGTCAGAGCGCGATTGTTCTGTTCAGCGACGTCACCAAAAATTAACTGAAGAAACCCCTTCTCCATTCATGACCGATGAGTTACGAGAACGCATGGGAGAAGCGGCAGTTAAGGCGGCAGAATATATTCAATATGAGGGAGCTGGAACAGTAGAATTTTTGGTCGACAAGCACCGAAACTTCTTCTTTATGGAGATGAATACACGGATCCAAGTAGAGCACCCGATCACCGAACAGGTAATTGATTTTGATCTCATTCGTGAGCAAATAAGTGTGGCGGCGGGTATTCCTATTTCTGGAAAGCATTATTTACCAAAAATGCACTCCATTGAATGTAGAATTAACGCGGAGGATCCTTACAACGATTTTCGTCCCTCACCAGGAAGAATTACAAATCTTCATATCCCAGGAGGACATGGTGTCCGACTAGATAGTCACGTATATTCAGGCTATATTATTCCACCGTATTACGACTCAATGATTGCTAAGTTAATTACTACTGCACAAACCCGTGAGGAGGCGATCAATAAAATGAGACGCGCCCTAGATGAGTTTGTCATTGAAGGAATTAAAACAACTATTCCGTTCCATCGTCAATTGATGGATCATCCCGATTATATCAAGGGAGATTACACGACAAAGTTTATGGAGTCATTCGAAATGGATCATTAAAAAAAAGACCGCTAATTGCGGTCTTTTTTTTATCTATATCAGATCTCGGTGTTTTATAGAAGCCCTTTCTCCACCAAATATTCCGCAATTTGTATGGTGTTGGTCGCAGCTCCTTTGCGTAAATTGTCAGATACAATCCAAAGATTAAACGCATTGTCTTGTGAGAAATCTTGACGAATTCTCCCAACAAATACATCATCCTTTCCTTCCGCATAAATAGGCATAGGGTAGGTATTGGTTTCTGGATTATCTTGGAGAACGACTCCAGGGCTATCGTGAAGTAATTGTCTAATGTCAGCGACTGAGGTAGGTTTTTTTAATTCTACATTAACCGATTCACTGTGTCCACCAACCACCGGTATACGAATGGCTGTTGCCGTGATTCGAATGCTATCGTCTCCTAAAATTTTATGCGTTTCACGTACCAATTTCATTTCTTCTTTAGTATATCCATTTTCTTGAAACACGTCACAATGAGGTAAAGCATTTCGGTGAATAGGATATGGATAAGCCATATCTCCTTTTTCACCATTGTATTCATTCTCTAATTGCTGAACGGCAGCAACCCCTGTTCCCGTAATGGATTGGTAGGTAGAAATGACCAAGCGATCAATACCAAAACTGTTTTGAAGGGGGCGAGAGCAACCAGCATTTGGATGGTTGAACAGTTAGGGTTGGCAATAATTTTATCTTTCGCACTCAGTTCTTCTGCATTAATTTCTGGAACAACTAACTTAATAGAAGGGTCCATTCGCCATGCAGAGGAGTTATCGATTACTGTTGTTCCTGCCTCAGCAAATTTGGGAGCCCATTTTAAGGAGGTTTCTCCACCTGCAGAAAACAGTGCAACATCTGCTTGCATGTCTACAGCGGTTTGTAATCCTACAACGGTATAGTCGGTTCCATTGTAAGACATCTTTTTCCCAACCGAGCGTTCAGACGCTACTGGAATCAATTCAGTCAAAGGAAAATTTCTTTCCGCTAGTACTTTTAGCATTACTTGACCTACCATTCCGGTGGCCCCTACAACAGCAACTTTCATATGTTTAAATTTTTCGCTAAAGTAGGCATTAATCCCTCGTCCAACAAGGTGAATTTCTGAAATATCAAAAAAATAACAAAATGTTATAAAAAGCTATTTTACTGTGATCCGCTCAATTCGGGTTGACAAAGCGGTCATCAATTCGTAGGAAATTGTTCCGGCTTGTTCAGCAAATTTACTAGAGGTGTGTTGTTGGTCAAATAGGACTGCTTGGTCTCTGGGTTGACAACTAATTTTTGTAAGGTCGACCATAAGCATGTCCATGCAAACATTTCCAACAATTGGCGCACGCTTCCCATTAATCCATACCCCTCCAACCCCTTTACCAAATTGACGGCTAATTCCATCTGCATGACCCAAAGGCAATACACCAATTCGGCTATCTCTTTCTGCAATCCAGCCTTGGTTGTACCCAACGCTATCCCCTTTTTTTACGTTGTGAATTTGTACAATCGTTGAGGAGAGTTGAGCAATGGGACGTAGCAATTGGTCCCACTCAGCACGATTCGCAAAGCCATACAAACCGATGCCTGTTCTAACCAAATCTAAATGTAATTCGGGATAGTTGAAAATTCCAGAGGTGTTCAATAAATGAAATAAGGGAGGGCTGGAATAAGCCTTTTTACCTTTTCTTTAATGGACAGAAAGGCCGTAATCTGCTTTTGGGTAAAGTGACAAGGTCGAGGGTTTTCTGATGCCCCTAGATGAGAATAAACACTTTTTAGTTGAAAGGGATAGTCGTGTTTTTTAGACAGAAAATGATCTAGGTCTTCATCTGATAAACCAATTCGATTTAATCCTGTATTGCATTTTAGATGCACAGGGTAGAGGTTTTGTTTGTATTTACCTAAAGCTTTCGCAAAGGCGGTAAGAAAGGAAGACGAATACAAGGCGGGTTCTAACTTGTGCTCAATGATGGTGTCGATGCTTTCATATTGCGGATAAAAGACAATGATAGGGCACTTAATTCCAGCTTTTCGCAATGAAACTCCTTCTTGAGCATAGGCAACGGCGAGCCAATCTGTTCCCAAGTTTATGAGGTGTTTTGCGATTGTTGTTGCCCCATGACCGTATGCATCAGCCTTCACAACTGACATCATTTTAGTAGAGGCATCTAGTTGTCCTTTTATGGTTGTAAAATTGTGGGTGAGCTTTGTTAAGTCTATGCGAAGTTGCGTCACGCTTTATTTTTTTTAGGGGGATTATCGTTGCTACCTGCTTTTTGCTTTTTTAGTTTAAAAAAGGCTGCTCTACTCAAAGGTTCATAGGTTTCTTTTTCTCCTATTACTACTAAAGAATTATCTAGCGATTTACGATAACTATATTGTGCTAAGTTACCGGTTTGGGTGCAAACGGCGTGTACCTTGGTTACATATTCTGCTGTGGCCATTAGGGCGGGCATAGGACCAAAAGGATTTCCTTTAAAGTCCATGTCTAGGCCAGCTACAATTACCCGTATACCTTGGTTGGCCAAATCATTACATACCTGTACAATTTCATCATCAAAAAATTGCGCTTCATCGATGCCTACTACGTCACAGTCATTGACGAGTAAGGGTATGTTTGCTGCAGCAGGAACCGGGGTTGATCTAATTTGGTTGAGGTCGTGGGAAGTAACCAACGCGTCATCGTAGCGATTATCTACTGTGGGTTTGAATATTTCCACGTGCTGTTTAGCAATTTGTGCACGTTTTAAACGACGGATCAATTCTTCGGTTTTACCAGAAAACATGGAACCGCAAATTACTTCGATCCAGCCGAATTGTTCATTTTGATTTACCGTATTTTCTAAAAACATTTTTGTAATTTCACCGAAGGTGTAGTTATTCTACTCCTCAACATAACAAAGGTATCAAAACAATTTGTTCTTAAGAATCGTTCCATGCTTAATCCCATTAAAAAAGAATTAAATCGTCTTGCACACGAAATTTTAGGGCAAAATGATTCGTTAAATACACGAGAATTGCTTGAAAAAGTGCAGGAACTTTACAAACAATTGATTCTGATCGATCATCTTGAAAAGGAAGAATCACCTCGGGAAACAAATCCTGAGGAGGTGGCCCCTTTAATGGAAACAATTACTGAAATGGTAACCGAAATGCCTCTGGAAGAAGAATCAGCTGCCATAGAAGATCTTTTTGCCTCGGTAACAACCCCAGTTTTTGTAAAAAAAGAAGAAGAAAATGATGCCCCCGAACCAGCGCCAATTCTTCAAGAAAGCAGTCAACCCAAAAACCTAAATGATTTCTTAGGTAAAGGAATACAGATTGGTTTAAACGATCGTTTGGCCTTTGTTAAAAATCTTTTTGAGGATAGCTCAGAAGATTACCAACGCGTACTTTCACAGGTTCAGACCTATTCTAGTTGGGAAGAAGCACATCAGTTCATCCAAGAGATGATTAAGCCCGATTACAACAATTGGGAGGGTAAGGAAGAGTTTGAGGAACGCTTTTTAAAATGCATAGAAACAAACTTTTAACCGTTAAAATGAAGTTTAAACCGGTACGCTATGGGGGATTTTTTTAATCATCCCGCCGTTGCACTTGAATTAATGACCTGTGGATTTCTATTGTTGTTCGTCTACTTTTGCTTATTTCGAACAGATATGAAGATTATACGAGAATTTAAATGACTAAACTCTACCTCATACCTACCCCAATTGGGAATTTAAAAGACATCACGCTAAGGGCGATAGAGGTTTTGCAAACCGTTGATATTATTTTAGCGGAAGATACCCGCATCAGCGGGAAACTTATGAAGCATTTTGATATTAAGGCTCCTTTGCAAAGTCACCACATGCACAACGAGCACAGTACTGTTCCGCGTATCATTACACAATTGAAAAACGGAAAAACCATTGCCTTGATTTCAGATGCTGGTACACCTGCCATTTCGGACCCTGGCTATTTGTTGGTTCGAGAAGCCATTCAAAATGAAATCCCAGTAGAGTGTTTACCTGGCGCAACAGCATTTGTTCCTGCTCTAGTTCAAAGTGGTCTACCGAACGACCGCTTTATCTTTGAAGCTTTTTTTACCTCCCAAAAAGGGAAGACAAACACGGATGGAAAAACTTGCCGAAGAAGAACGAACAGTTGTTTTCTACGAATCCCCACATAAGCTGATAAAAACCCTTAATCAGTTTAAAGCGCTTTGTGGTGAGACACGACAAATTTCGATTTCTCGAGAATTGACCAAACTACATGAAGAAACGTTTCGCGGCAGCTTGGAAGAGGCCATTCACTACTTTGAAAAAAAGACTCCAAAAAGGTGAATTTGTATTGTGTTTAAGCGGAAAATCAAAAAAGTAAGATGCGTTGGCAAGCACTGCCCCTTCCCGAAAAAAAAACGGTTAGTCTTCTTCAGCAAGAAGTAGGCCTTTCCTCAACCCTGGCAAGTTTACTCGCTCAGCGAGGAATGAAAACGTTTGCAGCGGTTAAAGATTTTTTCCGCCCAAAATGGGAGGATCTTCACGATCCTTTCCTGATGCAAGATATGAATCTGGCTGTAGCGCGAATCAATAAGGCCATTGCTGCCCAAGAGAAGATAATGGTTTATGGTGATTATGATGTTGACGGCACCACATCTGTTGCTTTGATGACCTCTTTCTTGGAACAACTCACAGATCAAGTTATGCCATATATCCCCGATCGTTATACTGAAGGTTATGGAATTTCCTATCAAGGGATTGATTGTGCTGCTAGCGCAGGGATAACCCTTATTATTGCCTTAGATTGTGGTGTTAAAGCAGTTGAAAAAGTAGCTTATGCTAAAGAAAAAGGCATTGATTTTATTATTTGTGAACATCACTTACCTGGAGAAACCCTACCTGCTGCAACAGCATTACTGGACCCAAAAAGAGTTGATTGTTTGTATCCTTTTGATGAATTGTGTGGCTGTGGAATTGGGTTTAAATTGATTCAAGCAATAACCATAAATAGAGCATTAAATAAGTCGATCTTATACCCTTATCTCGATTTGGTGGCAACCGCTATTGCAGCAGACATTGTCCCTATGGTAGGAGAGAACAGAACCTTAAGTTTTTTTGGTTTAGCTCAGCTGCGAAACGATCCACGCCCGGGTATTGCCGTTTTTTTGGGGAGTTTAAAAAAGCCTGTTAGCATTACCGATTTGGTGTTTAATGTAGCTCCCAGAATAAATGCAGCCGGACGCATGGATCATGCTTTAAAAGCTGCGCAGCTTTTGATGACTAAGACAATAGAAGAAGCAACTCAACAAGCGTCTTTAATTGAAACATTTAACAGCAATCGAAGAGCTACTGATGAGCAAATTACAAAAGAAGCACTACATCAAATTGAAGAACGCAATGAACACGAATTTCCCGCTACTGTTGTTTTTCACGATGAGTGGCACAAAGGAGTAGTTGGAATTGTTGCCCCCCGTCTTATTGAAACCTATTATCGCCCTACCGTTGTTCTCACCAAGGCTAAAGACAACTATGTTGGCTCTGTTCGCTCTGTCAAGGGGTTCAATGTTTATCAAGCTTTAGTCGCTTGTAAAGAGCATATGATCCAGTTTGGAGGGCATAAATATGCAGCAGGCTTAACCCTTCATAAAGATCAATTGATGGCATTTAAACAGGCCTTTGAAACCGTTGTAGTGCAGACAATACTCCCAGAACAAAAAACACCAACGGCTGTCTTCGATCTCAGTCTTCCCATAGAAGAGGTCAATGCGAAACTGTACCGAATCATAGAACAAATGGCTCCCTTTGGCCCTAAAAATATGCGTCCAGTATTTTGTAGCCATAATTGTGTTGATAGTGGCGCGAGTAAAGTGGTTGGAAAAGACGGGACTCATCTTCGGTTATCCATTCAAACTGTCCATGGCCCCTTGGTTGGCATTGGGTTTGGTTTGGGGAATCATCTTAAGCGCATTCAAAAAGGAGAAGCATTTGACGTGCTATACACATTAGATCAAAATGAATGGAATGGTCAGGTCTCATTACAACTAAAAGTAAAAGACATTCGTTTTCTTTCTTAAGTTGAAAACTACCTTTTTAAGTGTTTTAATAAGGCTGTCGTTGATCCGTCGTGGGCTGCTATTGTGTCGCCAGAAATATCTTCTAAAACCTTATTGGCCAACTGTTTTCCCAATTCGACTCCCCATTGGTCGTAACTAAAAATGTTCCAAAGAATTCCTTGTACAAAAATCTTTTGCTCATACATGGCGATTAATTTTCCCATACTTTCTGGACTAAGTTTTTCAATCAAAATTGTATTGGTGGGCTTGTTTCCTTCAAACACTTTGAAGGGTGCAAGCTGATTAATTTCTGCTGTTCCATGACCATTGGCATTCAATTCTTCTTTTGCTTCTTCAAGGGTTTTCCCGCACATTAATGCTTCGGTTTGTGCAAGGAAGTTTGCCATTAACTTGTCTTGGTGTTCTTGCTCACCATAGAGCGATCGTTTAAACCCAATAAAATCAGCAGGGATTAATTTTGTCCCTTGGTGAATGTGCTGGAAAAAAGCGTGTTGTGCGTTGGTTCCAGATCCTCCCCAAATGATGGTTCCTGTTTGATAATCCACAGCATCACCGTTTCGGTCTACCCCTTTTCCGTTACTTTCCATAATCCCTTGTTGTAAATAGGCAGGAAGGTTTCGTAGGTATGGTGTGTATGGAATGATCGCTTCGCTTTCCGCTTTCCAGAAATTATTATACCATACACTTAGCAAAGAAAGTACAACGGGGATATTTTTTTTGAAAGGGGTGTTTTTAAAGTGCTCATCCATTTTGTGGGCACCTAATAAGAGGGCATTAAAATGATCTGGTCCAATGGCTAAAGCAATGCTTAAGCCCACGGCACTCCACAAAGAAAAGCGACCCCCCACCCAGTCTTTCATAGGGAAAACATTATCTGGATGAATTCCAAAGGCAGCAATTTTTTCTTCATTAGTAGATACCGCCACAAAATGCTTTGCAATGGCTTCTTCGGGAGCATGAGTTAGAAACCATTTCCGAATGGTGCTTGCATTACTAAGGGTTTCTTGGGTGGTAAATGTCTTGGAAACAACCACAAACAAGGTTGTTTCTGGATCCAATGTTTTGATGACTTCGCGAACATGGTCTCCCTCGACATTAGATACGAATTGAACGTTGAGGTGGTTTTTGTAGAAGGCGAGTGCTTCGGTCACCATGGCTGGACCTAAATCAGATCCGCCTATACCAATATTGACTACATGCGTGATGGCTTTAGCGGTATAACCTTTGTGTTCACCAGAGATTACCTTATTGCAAAAGTGCTTAATTTTAGCATTAATGGCATGGATTTCAGGGACAACATCCAAGTCGTCAAGATAGATTTGCGTTTCTTCCGGCACACGAAGAGCTGTGTGGAGAACAGCTCTATTTTCAGTTTGATTGATGGTCTCCCCTCCGAAATAAGCCTTCATAGCTTTTTTTAATCCAACTTCGTTGGCGAGCTCTTCCAATAAAGACATTGTTTCTTGTGAAACACGGTTTTTGGAGTAGTCAACTAAAAAATCTTCCCATTCAATTGAGAACTCTTCAAAGCGATTGTTGTTTTCCTCAAATCGCTGCTGAAGGCTAATGTTTTTTGTTGCTTCAAAATGTGCAGCTAGTTTTTTCCAGCTCTGAGTGCTTGTTGGGTTTATTTTTGGTAAGGCCATAGTTTATTTCATTGCGAGTGAAGATGTCTTTTCTTTTTCAAATAATAGGCATTCGAGTTCTATAGATAGGGGGGCTATATGGGTAAAAAATTGTTTTTTTAACTCCTTGGAAATGGGCTTGGCTTCGGGTAATTTTTGTTTGAAGGGGTCGACTTGTCGACCATTTTTCCAAAAACGATAGCAGACATGTGGGCCAGAGGTGTTTCCGGTCATTCCAACCCAGCCGATAACATCGCCCTGTTTCACATATTGTCCTACTTTAACTTTGCGGCGTTTCATGTGTAGGTATTGGGTAGAATAGGTGCCGTTGTGTTTAATTTTTACATAATTTCCATTACCTCTTGTATAGCTTGCTTTCTCAACTCTTCCGTTGGCTGTCGCCATAATGGGTGTGCCTACTGGTGCAGCATAGTCAGTTCCCTTATGTGGCTTTACTCGACCGTAGTATGCGATCCTTCGTTTGAGGTTATAGCGCGAAGAGATACGACTAAATTTGACTGGAGATTTTAAAAAAGCACGGCGTAAATTTTTGGCATTATCATCGAAATAATCCACAATTCCTTTAATACTATCGGTTTCAAATTCGTACGCATATAGCCCTTTACCTCGGTGTTCAAAATATGCGGCTTTTATTTTTTCTATGCCTACTGAAATGCTATCATCTACAAATTTTTCAGTATAAATTACTTTGAAACGGTCTCCTTTATCTAGACGAGTAAAGTCGATAGTCCAGGCATATACATCTGAAAGGAAATAGGTAAGGTTAACATTATATCCACTCTCTTGCATGGTTTCATAAAGAGAGCTTTGTATTGTCCCCGTTGCCTGTAATTCGACTGTTCGAATAGGTTTTTTGACTTGCTTTCCGTAAATACTATCGCTAAGTTGAATAACACTGTAGCCTAGCGCGTCTGGATGATAAATAAATACTTTTGGGGTGTTTAGGCTGTCGTTCTTACTGTATAAAAGGGTGTAGGGCTTCCCTAGCTGAAGCTTTCGAACACTAACCTTTCCTTTGATTTTTTGTAGTACTTCATATACTTGAGGATAGTCTATTCCATTGCGTTCTAAAATGGCGCCAAAGGTGTCTCCTCGTTTAATTTTTAATTGCTTGGCAGTATATTGATTAAAGTCAAAACCATAACGTATGTCAGGTTGAATTTCAACCACTGTTTTGACTTCTTTTTCTTCTACTGGGGGGTTAGTTTTGTCACCACAACCCAAGAGACCAAGACATAGTAAGAGAGAAAAAAGGAGTATTCGCATAACGGGAACAAATTTCGCAAACTTTTAAGGCTGAGGAAAGCGTTTTAACGCTTTTATTACAAAAGTTAACAACAGCTATTGTATGCTTATTTCGAATGGATGTCGAAGGTTTTTAACGTTTTCTAAATCACAATCAATCGATCCTACACGAAGATCTGCACGTATTTTTATGGGGAGTTTATTCGCATCATCGCTTACCCAGAGGGTAACGCTTTCTTGCTCACTAAAGACACGTCCGCTTTGCACAAAAGGGCGAAGTTTGAGGCAACGTACTTTCCCAAATTTGGTGTCAATGATTTCTTTCCCGAGAAAGCGAAGTTTAAAAAGATAGTTTTCATCATCAAAAAACATGTTAAGGGAAATATCTTCACCTCTATTTAAATGGTCCGTTTCATAAAAATTGCGTAAATAGTAGAAGGCAGAAAGAAGGTCTTGGGTATTCTCTTTAATGGAGTGTTCTGCTTTTTCCTTTTTCTTTTTATTGTTCACTTTGGCAATTTTGCTTTGATGATTAAAGTAAATTTCAACATCCTTGGTATAACCTCCCTCATCGATATCTCGAATAAATTTCCGCGGTAAGCCATCTTGTTGTCCAAAATAGCTTTGATAATAATCTTCTACTTTAAAAAATAGTCGTGCCAAGCCTGTTGTCCTGCCATAACCCTTGGCATGAAAAACAGGGACATCATCTAGTGTATCAGCTTTGAGTTCTAAGGTAACACGGCTAGCGTTGAAAACCCCGTAATGAATGCGAAATTCAAACCATTCACCGTCTTTGAAAGCCTTCAAGGGTTCTTCTTTTGGCAACATGCCTTTTTGTTGCGCAGTTCCATAACCAAGAGGAAAAATGAGTAAAAGAAGTGCAATTGTTTTTTTCATATGCATGCTCTTGAAAGCAATTTACTCAAACTAGTGATGCTATCCAATGCTTTAAATCTTAATTAACTTTTATTTTTTTGCTGCAAATAGTCAAACAGTTGCTTTCCCTTTTTTTCTCCTAAAACCGATATTAATTCGTCCATGGGAGTTTCTTTAATGCGTTTAAATGATTTAAATTTTCGCATCAAGGTTTCTTTGGTTTTAGGGCCAATTCCGGGAATTGCATCTAGTCCAGATTTTAGGGCGCCTTTGCTGCGTTTGTTTCGGTGGAAGGTGATTCCGAAGCGGTGTGCTTCATTGCGTAAGAACTGAATTACTTTTAAACTTTCAGATTTTTTGTCGAGATACAGCGGAATAGGATCTTCCGGGAAATAGATTTCTTCTAGGCGCTTGGCGATTCCAACGATGGCAATTTTTCCTCTCAATCCCAAGAGGTTTAAACTTTTTAGGGCGGAAGACAACTGTCCTTTTCCGCCATCGATGATGATGAGTTGGGGTAAGGACTGCCCTTCATCCATCAGGCGTTTGTATCGCCTAAAAACAACTTCTTCCATAGAAGCAAAGTCATCGGGACCTTCAACGGTTTTGATGTTGTAGTGGCGGTAGTCTTTTTTAGAGGGCTTCCCATTGCGAAAGACGACACAGGCTGCAACAGGGTTAGACCCTTGTAGGTTTGAATTGTCAAAACATTCAATGTGCCTAGGCTCTTCGGATAGACGCAAATCAGCTTTCATTTGTGTCATTAAACGATTGGTATGTCGATCTGGATCTACAATTTGCATTTGCTTAAAGCGTTCCATACGGAAGTATTTTGCGTTGCGTTCTGACAGATCAACGAGGTGTTTTTTATCGCCCAACTTTGGGATAGTGACCTTGATTTTATCACCCAAGTCAACCCTAAAAGGCAAATACACCTCGGGCGAAAGGGAGTGAAAACGCTGACGAATTTCGACAATAGCCAACTGGAGTAATTCTTCTGGGGTTTCGTCTAATTTCTTTTTGATTTCGATGGTGTGGGAACGAATAATGGAGCCGTAGGAGAGTTGCAAGAAATTTACATAACCGTACGCCTCATCGGTAATGATCGAAAAGACATCTACATTGGAGATTTTGGGGTTAACAATGGTCGATTTCGCCTGATAATTTTGAAGGATATCGAGTTTTTCTTTTATTTTTTGCGCTTCTTCGAAAGCCATGTTTTCAGCATGCTTTTGCATTTGAAATTTAAATTGCTGCAAAGAGTCTTTGAAGTTTCCTTTGATGATGGCGCGAATGGCTTTGATGTTTTGGTCGTAGTTCTCGGCACTAATTTTGTCTACACAGGGAGCTAAACAGTTTCCCAAATGGTATTCTAAGCAAACTTTGTATTTTTCAGCTGCAATTTTTTCAGCCGAAAGGTCGTAGTTACAAGTGCGCAAGGGGTAGAGCCTTTGATGAGGTCCAACAAAGTGCGGACTGTTTTCATGCTGGTGTAGGGGCCGAAGTATTCCGAGCCGTCTTTGATGATCTTACGCGTAGCAAAGACACGTGGAAAACGCTCTTTTTTGATACAAATCCAAGGGTAGGTCTTGTCGTCTTTTAGCAGAACATTGTAACGGGGTTTGTGTTTTTTGATAAGGTTGTTTTCGAGTAGCAAAGCATCCATCTCGCTTTCTACCACGATGTGTTCGATATTCACGATGTTGCGGACCAACAAGCGGGTGCGGTGGTTATCGTGGGTTTTGGTAAAATAGGAATTGACCCGTTTTTTAAGGTTTTTGGCCTTTCCTACATAAATGATGTTCCCTTTGGTGTCGTAATACTGATAAACCCCTGGACTGGAGGGGAGGGTTTTAACCTGTAACGAAAGATCAGCATGTTCCATAAAGTAAAGGAGGTTCTAACCCAAAAATAATGCTTTTCTTTGTGAGCACACTTTATGTAATGGATAAAAAAAAGCT
Organism: Flavobacteriaceae bacterium; assembly: GCA_038143735.1. GTDB lineage: Bacteria > Bacteroidota > Bacteroidia > Flavobacteriales > Flavobacteriaceae > Arcticimaribacter. Next base: position 128,020 of record JAYQML010000007.1, on the reverse strand, counting down.
ACGGCAATATTATAAGGATAAACGAAAATCGATAAAGGATGATGTCCACGCTTCCTACAGTCTCGCTATAGCCAATCGACTACTCGAACTCCCTTTTTGGGAACTCACGTATTTTCATCTTTTTTTAAGCAGCCGACAATTGGGCGAGGTAGATACCGACTATATATTAACCCTTTTACAGGGGAAAGATAAACAGGTCATTGTTCCACGTATGCAAACAGCGTATGAGTTAAAACACATTTTATTAACTGATACTACTCGAATAGTTGTCAATCTTTGGGGTATTCCAGAACCCCAGGAGGGAATTCAAATATAGCCTGAACAAATGGATGTTGTTTTTGTTCCATTACTTGCATTTGATGAAAAGGGAAATCGCATTGGGTATGGAAAAGGGTATTACGATCGTTTTCTTGTCAATTGTAAACCCAGTTGTGTTAAAATTGGCGTATCGTTTTTTCCCCTGAAAAAAGTATTCCGCAAGAGGCCACAGATGTTCGCCTTGATTATTGTGTAACGCCGAAGCAAGTATACTCTTTTATTCGCTAAAAATCTTTTTGTTGAATAAAAGTAGAATTGCCACCCCGGAGCTGATGCAGGTATCGGCTATGTTAAATACATATTCGAAGAAAGTGTACTCTTCTCCTCCAATGCCGGGTAACCAACTGGGCCAAGTCCAAGAAACGAGTGGGAATTGCAACATATCTACAACATGGCCATAGAAAAATGGTGCATAGCCTTCTTCAGGAAATAAGGTCGCCACTTGGCCGTAGCTGTGCGAAAATATCACCCCATAAAACAAAGAATCAATTAAGTTGCCAATGGCTCCTGCAAAAATGAGACAGAGTGCCCAGCGCAGTAGTTGAGGGCTTTCCTTTTTCAATAGCTTGCGCAACCAAAGTCCAAGGAATCCAATCGCAAAGAGTCGAAATAAGGTTAACAATAATTTGGCGAAATCTTCATCGAGAAAGGGAATGATATCATTTATTTTGGTTCCCAAGCCATTCCTTTATTTTCGATAAACAAGAGTTTAAAAAATCCCCAATCTACAATGGCTGCTTGGCCATAAACGGAAAGCGGATAATTGAGTTTAATGTATAACTTAGAAGCTTGATCAAGCCCTACGAGAAGTAGAATTAAGAAGAACGCACTTTGGAGTGTTATTTTGGGAAGTTTAAATTTCATTGGATCAAGAAAGTTCAAAAGTAGTTATTTTCTATTTGAATTGATGAAAATATTTCCACGCTTGCTTTCAATGAGAAGCGTTGCTTTTTCCTTTATTGTATTTCGTCCGATGACTTTTCCCTTTTTTGTTTGGGTAAACACGCTATTTTGGAGTCCAATTACATTAATATGTGCAGTATTGGTTTTCATTTGACCAACTGAAAAAGAGCTATTTAGTTCTATCGAACCGTCTTCTAGTTCGATGTGAAGCATGGGAAAAATACCATTTAACACCATTTTGGCCGTACCTGCTTTTACAAAGAAAGTCAATTGCTCGGGATAGCGTATTTCAAGGGTTGTAGCCATCACCTTATGCGTACTTAATTTATCGTGAAAAGGGATGAAGTTGGGGCTTAATTGTTCTTCAAGTTGAATTGTTTTTCCCTCAATGAAGTACCGCAACAATAGATCTTGTTGATATTCTCCTTCAGTGCTATAAACAACCTCGACAAAGCTTGTTTTGGTGGCCTGTACTGTAATTGTATTGGCAAAAGGGAGAACAAGAGAAAGACGCTCTAGTTCTGTGGCTTCCCAGCGATAGCTTTGACGTTGTTGTCCAAATGCAGGGGCTATGAGAAAGCAGGTAAAAAGAAGACGAACAAAAACTATTTCTGCATGTTTTTTGCCTCAATGCTCAAAGTGGCATGTGGCACTAGAATTAGGCGTTGCTTTTGAATTAATTTACCCGTTACGCGACAAACACCATAAGTTTTATTTTCAATACGCACAAGGGCGTTCTTGAGGTCACGAATAAATTTTTCTTGACGAAGAGCCAATTGCGTATTGGCTTCTTTCGACATGGTTTCAGAGCCTTCTTCAAAGGCTTTAAAGGTCGGTGAAGTATCATCAGTACCATTGTTCCCGTTGTTCATATATGAACTCTTGAGCAAGTTGAGGTCTTCATTTGCTTTTTCAATCATTTCTTCAATCAATGTTCTAAACTCCTCGAGGTCTTTGTCGGAGTAACGGTTTTTTACTACTGTTCCCATAAGTTATGCTTTTTGCAAGTTCACAATTGTGTCAATTTCATCAAACGTAATGGTTTCTCCTGAACTTAATTCTTTTTCAACGATCACTTTTTCGGTTAGCGTTTCTTGTTGAATATAGTTCAAGTGGTTGGCAAATACCTTTTCAAGGTGTTTGTCTTCTTTCAAATATAAAACAATTTTATCAGTCACTTCAAAACCAGCATCTTTTCTTAGGTTTTGAATTCGATTAATCATTTCTCTTGCGATACCCTCCTCAATCTATGCTTCATCGAGTCGAATATCAAGGGCAACGGTCTTTCCGTTTCCTTTCGCAACGAACCACCCTTCGATGTCTTTTGATTGAATAATTACATCATTGGGTTCTAGCTCGGTCTTCTCTCCATCAATGGTAACGAAGATACTTTTGTCGGCCTCTAAGTTTTTGATTTGTTCTTCTGCTAAGCTGTTGATTACACCAACAGCAGCTTTCATGTTTTTTCCAAAACGCGGCCCAAGCACTTTAAAATTTGGTTTTATTTCTTTAACCAAAATATCACTTGCATCATCGAGTAATTCGATGGATTTAACGTTTATTTCTGATTGTATTAAGTCAGCAACACGTTCAATGGCTTGTTTTTCACTTGCACTGCGAACTGGGATCATGATTTTATGTAACGGTTGGCGTACTTTAATCTGTTCTTTTTTACGTAACGAAAGTGCGAGGGAAGAAATGGTTCTTGCCTTACCCATGCGGTCTTCTAAATCTGGATTACGGAAACCTTCTTTTGCTACAGGGAAGTTTGCTAAGTGAACCGAGGCAAACAATTCTATTTCTGTAGCCTCACATAAGTCGCGGTACAAACGATCGGCATAAAAAGGAGCAATAGGAGCCATAAGTTTACTGACGGTTAATAAACAGTCGAATAAAGTCTGATAGGCTGCAATTTTATCTTGCACATATTCCCCTTTCCAAAATCTTCTTCGCGATAGACGTACATACCAATTGCTCATTATTTCTTGAACAAACTCAGCAATTGCTCTTGCGGCCTTGGTAGGTTCATAATCGTTATAAGCTTCATCAACTTCGGCAAACAATCGGTGAAGCTCAGAGATAATCCATTGATCCAATTCTGCTCTTTCGTTCAACGGAATTGCTGCTTCTTTGTAATTGAAGCCGTCGATGTTAGCATAGAGCGTAAAAAAGGAATAGGTATTGTGAAGTGTCCCAAAGAATTTTCGAGAAACCTCTGCAATGCCGTCGAGGTCAAATTTTAGGTTGTCCCAAGGGTTTGCATTTGAAATCATGTACCAACGGGTTGCATCTGCGCCGTACTTCTGCAAAGTTTCAAAGGGATCTGCAGCGTTACCTAAACGTTTGGACATTTTTTGTCCATTTTTATCCAGTACAAGTCCGTTGGAAACAACATTTTTATAAGCAATAGAGTCGAAGACCAGCGTTCCAATAGCATGGAGTGTATAAAACCAACCGCGTGTTTGGTCTACTCCCTCAGCGATATAGTCCGCAGGGAAAGCCTCATTTTGGTCTATTTTTGTTTTGTTTTCAAAAGGGTAATGCCACTGTGCATAGGGCATTGCACCAGAGTCAAACCAAACATCAATAAGGTCACTTTCGCGCTGCATAGGCTGTCCATTTGCACTACACAATACAATCGGATCTACCGTGTTTTTGTGTAGGTCGATACGGTCGTAGTTTTCATCGCTCATGTTCCCTACCTCGAAGTCTTTGAAAGGGTTTTCATGCATAAAACCTGCCGAAACAGCTTCTTCAATTGCCTGTATCAACTCTTCTACAGATCCAATGATACGTGTTTCTTTTCCGTCTTCAGTGCGCCAAATGGGCAGTGGAATTCCCCAAAATCGAGAGCGTGAGAGATTCCAGTCGTTTGCATTGGCCAGCCAGTTGCCAAAGCGCCCTTCTCCAGTTGATTTTGGTTTCCAGTTGATTTTATTATTTTGCTCAACCATTTTATCTCGAACATCGGTCACTTTTACAAACCAAGCGTCTAGTGGATAGTATAAAATGGGCTTATCAGTTCGCCAACAGTTGGGATAGGAGTGAACATACTTTTCTACTTTGAAGGCCCTGTTCTCTTCTTTTAGGCGAATGGCGATTTCAACATCGACAGATTTTTCAGGTGCTTCGCCTTCTGGATAATATTCATTTTTAACATACTTTCCGCCAATATTTGGAAGTCCTGCGTAAAATTTTCCTTGTAAATCAACCAAAGGCACACGATTGTCATTGGCGTCTTTAACTAACAAAGGGGGAACTGGAGGAGTAGCTTCTTTGGCAACCTGGGCGTCGTCTGCTCCAAAAGTAGGGGCCGTATGAACAATACCTGTACCGTCTTCTGTGGTCACAAAATCACCTGCGATTATTCTAAAGGCATTTTCTGCATTTTCGAGGGGGAGGGGAGCATCACTCCACAATTGCTCATATCGAATGCCAATAAGCGCTTCTCCTTTGATTTGGGTTGAAACGTAGAACGGAATTTTTTGTCTGCCGCCGTGTAGTTTGCTAAAAGCGTTGCATCCTCTACGGCTTCGTATTTTCCCGAGAATTGTTTTCCAACCAAAGCTTTGGCCAAAAGAACTTTTATGGGGAGGAAAGTGTATTGGTTGTAAGTATGAACAATTACATAATCAATTTTCTTTCCAACGGTTAGGGCTGTGTTGGAAGGAAGTGTCCAAGGGGTCGTCGTCCACGCTAAAACATAGAGATCTTCCTCGCTTTGTAAGTTCGAGGGGAGACTGCTGGGAATGGTCTTAAACATGGCTGTAACGGTGGTGTCAGTTACATCTTGATAGGTTCCAGGCTGATTCAATTCATGGGAACTTAGCCCCGTCCCAGCTTTTGGTGAATAGGGCTGAATGGTATAGCCTTTGTACAACAATTCTTTATCGTAAATCTGTTTTAGTAACCACCAAACCGATTCAATGTATTTTGATTTGTAGGTGATATAAGGGTCTTCCATATCGACCCAATAGCCCATTTGTTGTGTTAATTTATTCCAGACGTCTGTATAACGCATCACAGCGTTTTTACAAGCCTCATTGTAGTCTTCAATGCTGATGCTTTTTCCAATGGCATCTTTGGTGATCCCAAGTTCTTTTTCGACACCTAATTCAACCGGCAATCCGTGGGTATCCCAGCCCGCTTTCCGTTTCACTTGAAAGCCTTTTTGCGTCTTGTAGCGACAAAAAATATCCTTAATGGCACGTGCCATGACATGATGGATCCCTGGCATACCATTGGCCGAGGGAGGTCCTTCATAAAAGACATAGGGTGGCTGTCCCTCGCGGGTACTTACACTCTTTTCAAATATCGATTCTTTCTCCCAAAAAGAAAGTATATCTTGTGCTACAGCAGCAAGGTTTAGCTGCTTATGTTCCTTAAAGCCCATAGGGATTAATAATAAAGCAGCGAAAATAAGGAATTTTATACATTTATACTTTAACTAATTAACAACAAACGTATTATTCTATGTCATTTGACTTTTCTAGTCAATTAATTCTTGCAAATGAGAGCGTACAGTTACGGCCTTTGGACAAAAATGATATCGAAAGCCTATTGCCGTTTTCTCAAAACGAACCCGACCTATGGAACTATTCCCTTCAACCTGCTGCGGGGAAACATGCATTGAAAGCTTATATTGATAAAGCATTGGAAGATCGAGTTAACGAAAAGGCCTATCCTTTTTTGGTTTTAGATAAACGTACTCAAGAAGTTGCGGGAAGTACGCGCTTTTATCAGTTTGACTTTTTTCATAAATGTGTTAGCATTGGTTTTACATGGTATGGGAGGGCATTTCAACGCACGGGTTTAAACCGTCAATGCAAACTCTTGTTGTTAAATCATGCTTTTGAGGTTTTAGGGATGGAGCGAGTGGAGTTTCGTGCAGACGCTCGTAACCAAAAAAGTATAGATGCTCTGATTGCTTTAGGATGTGTGTTTGAAGGCACCTTGCGAAGCAACTGTTATGCGAAAGAAGGAAGAAGAGACAGTGTGGTGTTAAGTATAGTAAAATCGGACTGGGAAAATGGAGGAAAAGAATCCTTGAAAGCAAAAATATACTAGAAATTTACATTTAGCCCAAGGTTTAAACTTCTCCCCGGGGCAGAAATTCCCGAAGCAAAGCTGCGGTAATGCACATCAAAAATATTTTCTAACGCAATATTGACGCCTACCCCGTGGGTAAGGTTGTAATTGCCAAAAAGAGAGAAACTTGTCCATTTTGGTGACCCAGCGAAGGAAATTGTTGTCCCATCATTGAATATTACGGGTGTTTCCTCGAGGCTGTCCTCACCTCCTAAACTGTAATCTTCAGGTTTTTTGGCCCCATTGTGTTGCATGCGTAAACGTAGGTTTAGCGCCTCTTTTTCATAGCTTAAACCTGCCCCACCAAAAAGGGGAAGAATGGAGGGGAGAGGTCCGATCATGCTGTTTTTGGAAGCGTCAGTGTAGGTAATGTTGGCGTCGACGGAGAGACTTTCGTTGAGTTTCCATTTTCCTTCAAAAGATACCCCATAAATCCGAGCATTACCGAGATTAGTATTGGCCATTGTTGTTACAATTTCGTCTGTAAAGAGAACGGTTTCCGCTTCTGCAGTAGAGAGATCGCTACTGATGCTGTGTGCCGTTCGTCCAATATAATCGCGTAAAGAGGAGTTATAAAAACGAAGATTGAGCTTTAAACGATTATTTAACGGCACAAAAGAAACCCCTCCATCGACGTTATATACAAATTCGGGTTGTAAGTTAGGGTTGGGCACCAAAAGGATTCCATTGTTCTCCCGTATTTTCCCTAAGTCATCTATATTAGGTGCTCTAAATCCACTAGAGAACAATAGGTTTATTCGCCAGGATCGTTGGGGACGATAAGAAAGGGATAGACTTCCCGTTAGGGCGTTGTTTTTTACGTCCACCGTGTTGAGGCGAGAATCAATCAATGCTTGTTCTTTCCAAGAGGCTTCTAAATGGGTGGTGGTGTACCTTGCTCCTAAAGCAAAACTTGTTTTCGAATTAATGTCTAAGCGGTAGTTTCCATAAAGTGCAGCTGTGTTGTAGTGGCTTCCACCAGAGGGATACCGCGTTGGAATAAATTGAGGATTGTCCAGACCAACTACAGTAGTTCCTTCTACAATAAGTGCATTTGAAATTGCTGTTGACAAAATATTATTTCGGATTAATTCAAAACCATAGGTAAAACTTGTTTGCCCTTTTTTAGCAAATTCAAAATCTCCGTTAAGCCCAAAAACCTTTACCTTTTCTTTTTGTGTCTCGCGCGTGAAACTTGAAAATTTCCGTTGGATTCTCGATTCTTCAACCTGATGGAAGGATGCAGTAATCGTGCCCTTGTAAAGAAACTTTTTCTTGGGGAAAAGTTTAATTTGAGGTGAAATTAAAAGTCGTTTTTGCGGACCGTAGTTCCATTCGGCATAGCGGAGAAAACCGTCGCGATACTCATTTAGTTTGTCAAATCGAGGAATATTGGAAGAGGTAGAGTAGTGAATGTTCAATAAAAATTGAGATTCCATGGGCAAGGTTACGGCAAACTTCTGAAGAAGGTCCCACTGTGTATACCCCGTATTCTTTTGGATATTTGGATTTGGATTTACACTTGGACGAACAAAAAAGCGATTTTCAGAATTTGCAGAGTAGAGCGGAACCAACCCCCATTCTTGGAAGCCGTGTCGACGGTTTTTACCCATGCGAACATCGCCAAAATCGGAATAGCTAATACTTGTGTAGCTGCCCCACTTTTTAAAGCTCATTTCTGTTTCCAAATGATGGTTCAATGCGTTTTGTGCACTTGCATAACGAGAGGAAAGTGTGCTATTGAAGCGTTTAGCATTGTTAATTTTTGGCGTTTTGGTGTAGTAGTGTACGACGCCACCCAAGGCGTCTGACCCGTAGCCAACGGAAGAAGAACCATAAATGATTTCTACCCGTTCAATACTATTTGGATCTATTGTAATGGCATTTTGTAAATGTCCAGATCGATAGATGGCATTATTGAGTCGAACTCCATCGACCACCAATAAAACACGATTGGCCTCAAAGCCCCTCAAGACAGGACTTCCTCCACCTGCTTGAGATTGTTGTAATCGAACACTAGGGGCTATTTGTAGTAATTCTGCGCCAGTTTTAGGGGCAAAATTGTTAATGCTCGCTTTGTTAATAACACTAACTTTTTCAGCAATTTTCTCGGATTGCGCTGCCGTACGAGCAACGGATAAGATGATTTCTGACAACTTCTTTTCATCCAGAAACAAGGCGATTACATAGCCCCTACGTTTAATTTCTTTTTGTGAGAGTGAGATTGACTCGTACCCCATCATTTTAATTGACAAGACATCACTAGGACTAAAATCGGCCAAATCGAAAGAACCCGTGTTGTCACTGGAGGTATATCTACTGTTGTTATCACTAACAATGAACACTGCTTCCAAGGGTTGTTGAGTAAAGGCATCAATAATGGTTACTTTTTGACCTAAAAGACTTTGGGAAATAAGGCAACCGAAAAGCAAAAGAGATAAGGGTGATTTAGTCAAAAACGTCATGTAATATAGATAGGGATTTCGGTTTCGAAAATCCAAGCAAATGTAATTCAAAATAGTTGACCATTGCTTCGAGAAGTTCACGCCTGGAATATTGATTAATTTTCTGCGTTTTGATTCTAGCAAAATTCATGCCCAACAGTTTCTGTAACAATTGAACGCTTTCCCCTTCAATGTATTTCCCTTTTGGTTTAGCAGAGGCGAAGCACCCACTTTCCAAGTTGAAATAGTGTGGTTCTTCTTCATCTAAATAAGGATAAAAGCCCAGGAACTGGGTGAGTTTTAACAAGAATAAAAGATGAAAATTGGCAATGTCTTCGTTGGAGTCTAACCAAAGAAGTGCATTTTCGAGATATTCAAATAAGAGGGGATTGGTCTCTTCTTCCTTTAAGCTTTTATGTATGATTTCCGAGAGAAATAAAACGATAGCATTTTTCTTAATATTGGTGTAGAGCTCCTTGTATGGGTGGAGTATTTTAACTTCTTTAAGAAAGTTTAAGCCCCCTTTATTTTTGTGTTGGAATTGAATTTCTAGCTGAGTCAATGGCAGGAAATATGCCTTTCGAATACCGCCTTTTCGAGCACTTAAAATTCCTTTTAACAAGAACGATTGTTTTCCAAGTGCTTCTGTATAACAATGCGCAATGAGACTGGTATCATTATACTTTAGCGTATGAAGAACAATCGCTTTGGTTTGGATTAGCATAAAACAAAAAAGGATTAAACAACCCCTTGTGCTAGCATGGCATCGGCTACTTTTACAAAGCCTGCAATGTTGGCTCCTTTTACATAATTGGTGTATCCATTTTCGGTTCCGTATTCTACACAAGATTGATGAATGTCACCCATAATGGTCTGCAGTTTACTGTCAACCTCTTCTCTTGACCAACTGTAGCGCAATGAGTTTTGTGCCATTTCTAGTCCTGAAACAGCAACACCCCCTGCGTTGGAGGCCTTTCCTGGGGCAAACAAGAGTTGATTTTCTGTGAAGTAGTGAATGGCATCTGGAGTGGTGGGCATATTGGCCCCTTCACCAACACAAATGCAGCCATTGGCGACCAATTGTTTTGCATCTTCTAGATGAAGTTCATTTTGGGTGGCACATGGAAGGGCAATATCACAAGGAATTCCCCAAGGTGTTTTTCCTTGGTGGAATTCGGCCGATGGATACTTTTCTAGGTAGGTATGGATACGTTCTCGTTTAACATTTTTCAATGCCATAACATGCTTTAACTTTTCTTCGGTAATTCCTTCTTTATCATAAATAAAGCCCGATGAATCGGATAGCGTTAAAACGGTTCCCCCTAATTGAATTACTTTTTCAGCGGCATATTGAGCAACATTCCCGGAGCCAGAAATGACTACTTTTTTGTTTTTAAAGCCATCTCCTTTTGTGGCAAGCATTTGTTGGCTAAAGTAAACCGTTCCGTAGCCTGTGGCTTCAGGTCGAATCAGCGAACCACCCCAGCTTACTCCTTTGCCTGTAAGCACCCCAGAGAACTCGGTTTTCAAACGTTTGTATTGCCCAAAGAGATAGCCAATTTCGCGTCCTCCTACCCCAATGTCTCCGGCCGGAATATCCCTGTTCGGACCAACATGACGGAATAATTCTGACATAAAACTTTGACAAAAACGCATTACTTCCGTATCGGATCTTCCTTTAGGATCAAAGTCTGACCCTCCTTTTCCACCGCCCATAGGAAGCGTTGTTAGACTGTTTTTAAAGACCTGTTCAAAGGCTAAAAATTTCAACACACTCAGGTTTACTGATGGATGAAAGCGCAAACCTCCTTTGTAGGGGCCAATGGCCGAATTCATTTGAACGCGATAACCGCGGTTTACCTGAATCTCTTCTTTGTCGTCAATCCACGCTACGCGGAAGGAAACAACACGTTCGGGCTCTACCATTCGCATCAAAATGTTTTGACCATAATAAATGTCGTTTTTTACAATGTAAGGAATCACTGTTTCTGCAACTTCAGTTACGGCCTGCATAAATTCAGGCTCATTTTGATTGCGACTGCTAACTTCGTTTAAGAAGGTTTTGATGATTTTTTCCATGACAAAAAAGAGTTTTATACGAATTTAGTTTATGAAAGGTAATTTTTTTAACCGAATAACTGATTAACGACCTCTTCAATTTTACTAAATTTTATGATGCTTATCCCCGTTTTTGGAAAATCATCTTGTTTAAATTGCGCCGTAATAATCGTTTCAAAACCTAGTTTTTCGGCCTCTCGAATCCGTTGATCTAGCTTGGGAACAGGGCGTAATTCTCCTGACAATCCAATTTCTGCAGCGAAGCAGGTATTTTTTTCGAGGGCAATATCATGATGGCTAGATAAGATGGCGGCAGTAACGGCAAGATCTAGCGCTGGATCTTCACTACTTATTCCACCCGTTATATTGAGGAAAACATCTTTAGCGCCCAGTTGAAAACCAGCACGTTTTTCTAAAACGGCCAGGAGCATATTAAGTCGTTTAGCATTGAAACCGGTGGTGCTTCGTTGCGGTGTTCCGTAAACGGCTGTACTCACCAATGCCTGTACTTCCAGCATAAGAGGTCTGATTCCTTCCATGGTACTTGCAATGGCGTGGCCACTCATTTCCGCTTGGTTTTGCGAAAGCAGCAGCTCACTTGGGTTGTTGACTCCGCGTAAACCGCTCGACAACATTTCATAAATCCCAATTTCAGCCGTGGAACCAAAACGGTTTTTCTGCGCACGTAAAATGCGATAAATATGGTTGCGGTCTCCTTCAAAGTGTAATACTGTATCGACCATGTGTTCCAATACTTTTGGCCCGGCAATGTTTCCGTCTTTGGTAATATGTCCAACCAAGATTACAGGAGTGTGTGTTTTTTTGGCAAATTGAATTAACTCCGAGGTACATTCCTTTATTTGAGAGACACTTCCAGGACTACTTTCAATATAGTTTGTTTGAAGGGTTTGGATTGAGTCTACGATAACAATATCGGGAATGAGTTCCCCTATTTGGTGAAAGATTTTCTGTGTTTGGGTCTCGCTAAGGACATAACAGTTTTCATTATTAGCGCTTATGCGGTCTGCACGTAATTTTATTTGACGTTGACTTTCTTCTCCAGAAACATAGAGTACTTTTTGTTGGAGTAAAAGGGATATTTGTAAAAGTAGGGTTGATTTCCCTATCCCAGGTTCTCCACCCAAGAGGGTAACTGAGCCTGGGACTAAACCGCCCCCTAAAACGTTATTGAGTTCTTCGTCGTGGCAACTGAGACGTTTTTCATTTTGGGTTTCAATTTGGGTAATGGGGACTGGTTGATCTGTAGAAGATTCTTTTTTTTGTGGTGCTTCCCACCCCTTAGCGGAAGGCTTTTCGATGATTTCCTCAACAAGGGTATTCCATTCTTTACAGGCATTGCATTGCCCTTGCCACTTAGCATGTTGACTTCCACACTTTTGACAAAAAAAAGCTTTTTTAACTTTACTCATGCCTAAAATTAACGAAGCCTTTTGGGCTGTCAAAATAAAATGAGGCTTAGTTGTTACGATTTACAAGAGGTAGTAAAAGAAAAGATAAACTCCCGAAGAACAACACCATAATGGTTTGTGCAGACCACATAATCCAACCAAAAGCTAAGCCAGACTCCTTTGAAATGCCATAGCTAATTAGAACTAAGGATACCGAAAAGGGGTAAATACCTATTCCACCATTGGTAGCTGAAATGGTTAAAGCTCCTACAATAAAGCCAATCAAAAGAGGTTCGAACCCGAGGGATTGCGTTTCGGGTAAAGAAAGTTTTATAATGTAGAACATCGTGATATACATGGCCCAAATAAAAAGGGTATGGAAAAGATAGCTCCATTTTTTTTCCATACGGACCAGGGTTAAAAAGCCTTCAGAGAGTCCCTTTAAGAGGGAAAGTATTTTCTCGGCAAATGGATGAGAGGCCTTTTTTAATTGTAAAAAAGCAATATAAAAACCACCACTTGATACGATTATAAGCAAAAAGATTGACCAAGGGTTTACCGAACGTTCTTGAAGCAGGGAATAAATCATATCGGACTCCATTAAGAGTGCAATTCCGATGGTGATTAGAAGCATGAATAGGTCAACAGTACGCTCGGCGATGATGGTCCCGAAGCTTTTTTCAAAGGGAATCTTCTCGTAGGTCTGCATAACCGTTGCGCGGAAAATTTCTCCAGAACGCGGAACACCAAGGTTGGCAATGTAGGTAATAAAAATAGCTAAAACGTTGTTAATCAGTCTAGGATGATAGCCCAGAGGGTTAAGCATAAAGTTCCAGCGATAAGCGCGCGAGAGATGACTTAACAAACCCAAAACCAAGGACAACAAAACATATCTGTAGTCAGCTCCTCTAATGGAGTTGTAAATGGTGATACGATCTTGTTCTGTAGTGTTTTTGAGGGATAAATAAATAAATAAAACCCCAATGAGTAATGGGATAATGGTTTTAACAATTTTTGCTTGAGTAGTTTTTTTCAAACCTAATGAAGCAAATTAGTTGATTCATTGGGGAAAATAAGGAGGGGACTCATTTTTTTTGCTTCTTCAAAAGGAAGGCTGCAATAGCTGATAATAATAATCACATCCCCTTTTTGGACTTTACGCGCCGCTGGTCCATTGAGGGTGATTTCACCCGACTTTCGCTCACCTTCGATTACGTAAGTTTCTAGGCGCTCTCCATTGTTTATATTAACAATTTGAACCTTTTCTCCTGCAATTAGATTGGCTGCATCCATCAACGCTCGATCAATGGTGATGCTTCCTATGTAATTTAAATCAGCGCCAGTAACTGTTACGCGGTGTATTTTAGACTTTAATACTTCAATTTGCATTCGGTAAAGATATTAAAAATTGACGTTGTCAATTAATCGAACGTCTCCCAATTTTACGGCAATAAAAGCACGAGCAGTTTGGTGTTGGTCTATTGAGGTTATTGGCTGTAAAGATTGGGCGTCTGCAATGCAGAAATAATCTAGCTTAAAGGCGGGGTTTTGGTCAAAGGTCGATTGAACAACGTGGTTGATGTCATCTATAGTAGAATTTTGTTTTAATGAAATCGTTTTGTTTAGCGTAGCATAAATCAACGCTGCTTGGTCGCGTTCTTTTTTGCTTAAACGGGTATTTCTCGAGCTCATGGCTAAACCATTTTTTTCTCTTACGATGGGACATTTAACAATGCTTACGGGGAGCTTTTCTTGTGCAACCAACTGCTGAATAATACACAATTGTTGATAATCTTTTTCACCAAAATAAGCCCGTGTGGGGTTAAATCCACTCAACAATTTGTGGACAATCGTTGCTACTCCTTGAAAATGTCCTTCTCGTTTTGCGCCTTCCATGGTAGTTTCCAATAGTCCAAAGGAGTATTTATTCGAAGAAGCTTCTTCTGGATAAACGTCTTTTATGTCAGGAGCATACACAAGAATTTGGTCACCATAGGGCGTCAATTTTTGTATATCTTGATCTAGTGTTTTCGGGTAATTGTTCAGGTCTGAAGGGTCGTCAAATTGCGTTGGATTCACAAAAATAGAAACAATGACACAGTCGTTCTCCTTTACTGCCCTGTCTACTAGTGTTAGGTGACCAAAATGAAGGGCCCCCATTGTTGGAACTAGCCCAATAGAATCGTGACTTAGCCTTTTGATGTAGCTGTTCAGCGCGAGCTGTTCTTTAAAAACCCTCATTTAGGAAAAGATTAACAGGCTAAAAGTACTGTTTTTTCTAATGGTAGGAAGATTTTTTGTAATTTTGCTAAACTTTCGCAATAGAAGGTTAACACGATTTTATGCAAAATAAAAAAGTACTTGTAATTTCCTCGGAAGTCATACCCTATCTTCCTCAGACAGAACGATCTATAAATTCGTTTAAAATCCCCAAGCAAATCAATGATGCAGGAGGACAAACACGAATCTTCATGCCTCGCTACGGAATAATCAATGAGCGTCGCCACCAACTACACGAAGTCATCCGTTTATCGGGAATGAATCTCGTGATAAATGACATGGATATGCCTTTGATCATCAAAGTAGCTTCGATTCCAAAAGAGCGCATGCAGGTTTACTTTATTGACAACGAGGAATACTTTAAACGTAAAGAAATGCTGCACGACAAAGACGGAGTACTATTTCCTGATAACGATGAGCGAATGATTTTCTTTACCAAGGGAGTTATAGAAACAGTAAAAAAGCTAAACTGGTCTCCAGATATTATTCATTTGCATGGCTGGTTTACTTCGCTTTTCCCACTTTACATGAAAACGTATTTTTCACAAGATCCGATTTTTGAACAAAGCAAAATTGTATCCTCTGTCTATCCAGATGACTTAGGAGGAACGCTCGATCCCGCATTGAAAGAAAAAATTGGATTTGATCAAATAACAACCGATCTGTCTTCTCTATCAACTCCAGGCTATGATCAGCTGATGCAACTGGCGATAGATTATTCTGACGGTCTGGTTGTTGCAGGCGACACCCATTCTCCTGAGTTAATGAAGAAAATTGAGACAAGTAACAAGCCTACTTTATCTTTTGCAGAAAGCAAAGAAGAGACGGCTTATGTCGATTTCTTTAACACTAACTTCCTTTAAAAACCAAATGAAGATATTTCAAAAGACATTCCTATTAGGAGTTTTCATTCTTTTTGTGGTTGGTTGTAATCAAGAATTCAATACCGTTGGTGTAGACCTTATCGCTACAGATCAATTCAATACCTCCAAGCGAGAATTTCCTGTATATGTCTCGATTGACTCTTTGACCGATGTACAATCCGATCAACTATCGGTAGTTCATTTTGGGTCAAATAATTTCAATTTTATTGGGCGTAGAGAAGCCAACTTCACCTCCCAGTTATCGTATACTCAAGGGCAGCGTTTTGGAAAATTTACGCAGGAAACAGAAGAAGCGGGAGATTCAACGAACATCAACGTCATTGATGAAAGAGAACGCATTGCGAATGTTTTTTTAGAAATCCCTTTTTTGAACAATCAAAACGATGATGATAACGATGGCGTAATTAACGCTTTTGATGTGGACTCAAGCTCTACCGATAGCGATTCTGACGGAGATGGGATAGCGGACCTTCTTGAATCTCAATCGGGGACAAATCCCCTAGACCAAGATTCTGACGGAGATGGGATTAATGACGACGTTGACACCGACAATTCGGGTTACGATGCTGCCAATAAAGTATATGAGATTGACTCTATCTTTGGGAATAGATCGGCAAGCTTTAATCTCAAGGTGACGGAATTAGATTATTACTTTAATCCTCTCGATCCAAACAATAATTTTGAAACGGCGAGTACCTATTTTTCCGGTAGAGACTTTTTTGAAGAAGGATTGGCCAATCGAGTTCTTCATGATGAAAGGATTCAGCTTAATTTTGACGAATTGCGCTTTAATTATACAGAAGATGATCCAGAAACTACAGATGTCGATGAAACGACACAGGTTGAAACGAGACTATCTCCGCGTATTCGTGTGCCGCTAGACCCTTCCTTTTTCCAAGAAAAAATAATTGATGAAGAAGGAAATGAAACACTAACAAATAGCAGTAATTTCAACAGTCATGTCAAGGGGATTAATGTCCGCATGGAGAATCCATCTGATGATTTGTATTTTCTGCTCAATTTAGCTGGGGCTAGGATTGTTGTAACGTACGATTACGATGTTTACAATGATCAAGACACACCAGATGATACGAGTGATGACACCACTGATGTGGAACAAAACACCATTAATTTATCGCTTTCTGGGGTGCGGATCAACCACTTCAAAAATGCATTGGGAAATAATCAAAACCTTGCAGCTTCTACAGATGAAAAATTCCTTGTTAAAGGAGCCTTAGGGACGCGTGCCTCACTTCGTTTATTTGATTTAGACGATTCCACCCAAGTTCTTGAGGACATGCGAACTGAAAATATTTTGATCAATGAAGCCAACTTGAGTTTTTATGTAGATCCTTCTGCCGTAGCGAATTGGACAGAAAACGACCGAATAGCTGAGCGGTTATACCTATACAAATTAGCCGATAATTCGCCTTTGTTGGATTATTTTTCTGATCAAACATCGAGCAATAATGCTCTAGAAAACAAAACAGTGCATAGCGGTATTTTGGAATACCAAGATGGCATCCCATACCGTTATAAATTTCGCATTACCCAGCATATTTCGGCATTGATTCGTTCTACAGGGGATGATATAGTTGAAAACGAACCACTTGGTTTGGTGGTTACATCCGACATAAGGACGATGGCCACCAGGAAAGGGATTCTTGCTGGCGAAACAGAACAGGCTGATTATCCATTTGCTGCGTTAATCAACCCTCTTGGAACCCTTCTAATCGGTCCTAATCCCTCCGAAGAGTTGATGGATAAACGCCTTAAACTTGAAATCATTTATACCGATCTCTCCAATTAATTAAACCCTATGTGTGGAATTGTCGCCTATATTGGAAATCAGGAAGCTCAGCCCATTGTCATTAAGGGGTTGAAGCGATTGGAATACCGCGGGTATGATTCTACAGGGATCTCATCGCATAGCGACGGTGCTCTTCGTACCATAAAAACAGCGGGTAAGGTCAGTGATCTTGAATCCATAATTGCAACAACGCAAGCACATGCTGCTACCGTTGCTTTGGGTCATACCCGTTGGGCGACTCATGGTGTTCCAAACGATGTGAATGCCCACCCACAAACGTCAAATTCGGGCAACCTGGTAATCGTCCACAACGGAATTATTGAAAATTATGCTTCCTTGAAAAAAGAACTTCAGCACCGTGGATTTGAGTTCCAGTCCGATACCGACACTGAAGTGTTGATTAATTTAATTCAAGATGTTCAAGACAAGGAAAACGTTAAGTTAGGAAAAGCGGTTCAAATTGCACTCTCACAAGTAATTGGCGCCTATGCTATTGTTGTTTTTGATCGTCGAAAGCCCAACGAACTTGTTGCAGCTCGACTGGGAAGCCCATTGGCCATTGGGATAGGAGAGGATGAATTTTTTGTAGCATCAGATGCGACCCCTTTCATAGAGTACACCAAAAATGTCATTTATTTAAAAGAAGAACACCTGGCTATCATTCGCCGAAACAAACCGATAAAAGTTCGAAAAATTCTAGATGATCTCGAAGTTGAACCTTATGTTGAAGAGCTTCAGCTTAGTCTAGAGAACATTCAAAAAGGGGGATACGAACATTTTATGCTTAAAGAAATTTTTGAGCAACCAAAGGCCATCAAAGATACCCTAAGAGGACGCTTAATTTCTCAAGAAGGAATCATTACTCTTTCAAGCCTGCGCGAACACGAGAATCGCTTCCTAAAAGCCAAGCGTATCCTTATTGTTGCCTGTGGTACCTCGTGGCATGCCGGATTAGTAGCTGAGTATTTGATTGAAGAATTTACCCGTATTCCTGTTGAAGTCGAATATGCTTCAGAGTTCCGTTACCGTAACCCCATCATTTATCCAGATGATGTGGTGATCGCCATTTCACAGTCTGGAGAAACAGCCGATACCATTGCCGCTATAAACATAGCCAAAGAAAAAGGGGCCTTTGTTTATGGAATCTGTAACGTGGTTGGATCAACAATTTCTCGTATCACTAATACCGGATGTTATACTCATGCTGGTCCAGAAATAGGCGTCGCCTCTACCAAAGCATTTACGACACAAATCACAGTAATTGCTCTAATTGGTTTATACTTAGGAAAAGCCAACGGAACACTTTCTCGCTCTCAATACCAAGCTTATGTGACTGAATTGGACAACTTGCCAGACAAGGTTGAGTCAATTTTCGCTACTCAATCTTATATTGAAAAAGTGGCTGCCTCTTTTGAGACTTCGCAGAACTGTATTTATTTGGGGAGAGGATATAATTTTCCTGTTGCCTTGGAAGGTGCTCTAAAATTGAAGGAAATCTCATACATTCATGCTGAGGGCTATCCTGCTGCTGAAATGAAACATGGCCCTATAGCCTTGATTGATAAAGAAATGCCAGTGGTGGTCATTGCGACCAAGAAAGGCTATTACGAAAAAGTGGTCTCAAATATCCAAGAAATTAAATCCCGCGAAGGACGAATCATTGCCATTGTGAGCAAAGGAGACACGCAGGTGAAAGAATTAGCTGATTATTGTATTGAAATCCCGGATTCATCCGAGTCTTTTACGCCTATTTTATCAACCATTCCTTTGCAGTTGTTGTCTTATTATATCGCTGTACAACGCGGTTGTAATGTCGATCAGCCAAGAAATTTAGCGAAATCGGTTACCGTGGAGTAACACGCCTTTTTGTAAATCAATGAAACAAAAGGTGAAGCAAAACCAAGCTTAAAGCAAGAACCCATCCGGCAGCTTTTACATTGGTATTTGCAGCATAAAACAGTTCCCACAACTGCGAACATTGTTTCCAATGGAATGCGATAACGACAAATAAGCCTGAAAAAATCACGTAGAAAGCGCGGACGAAATAGTTCATTTCGGGCAAGTAGATCTGTAATCCAACATTAAGTGGGACGGTCAAGAGGAATGCGTAAAGAATCACTTTTTTATCGGGGCGCATAACCAATACAGCACTACAGATCAAAACCACAATCCCACAGTTGATAAAATAGCGCAAATTGTTCAGCGTATGGGTGAAAGCCGACCCAGGATTATCGAATTTTAAATACAACAAAATCATTCCCATAACCAATGCAGTTCCCAAACTAAATAAAATTGCCGTTCTTCCCGCGCGAATTTTCTGCGCATCGTTGGCCTTTGGTTGTATGTAAGTCGCATAAATATCGGTCGACCACAAAGTGGCCAATGAGTTAAATGTTGAGTCTACCGTGCTCATTAGTGAAGCAAAAAGTCCACACAAGATAATTCCTTTGATTCCCACGGGTAAATAGGTTTTGATCAAATAAGGGAAGGCTAAGTCGGGCTCACCAAGGCTGTCGCCTAAGATGCCATAGAGTGCAATCCCAGGCACTACAATAATGACAGCCATAAAATATTTAATCAAACCACCCAGCATTAGACCAGTCTGGGCATGTGCTACGTTTTTAGCAGCCAAAGCGCGTTGCATTACGGTTTGATTGGCGCACCAATAATTAATGTTTAAAAAAAACAGTCCAAATAAATGGGTCCATGGGAGGGTCGGATGATCTGTAGGCAGGTGTAAATGCATTTTCTCTGGGGTCTTTACGTATAGTTGCTCCCACCCACCAAGTTGTTGTACTGCAATAAAACACACCACAGTTCCCCCAATCAGAAGAATTGTAAACTGAATGATATCTGTTTTGACCACAGCGCTCAACCCACCTTGGTAGGTATAGATGGCTGAAAAACTGCCTAAAACAACAATCAATATAGCGATGCGAATGATCCTGTTTTCGTGTAAAAAAGTAAGTTGCTCCCCAAAAACCATTTCTGCAGCATAAGCTCCCCAAAACAAAGCAGCACCGAGGGTAATTGTGGCAAATAAACCAATGTTGGCCAGTGAATAAAACAAACCAATGCGTTTGCCAAGTTTTAATTTTATAAACTGCGTAATGGTGGTAATTCGTTCTTTTAAGAAGAGAGGGACAAACACAAAAGCACCCAACAAGATTCCTTGAACGGCATTGATTTCCAAGTTTGCCTGAGCTAGTCCGTATAGATAGGCCGATCCCATCATACCTAAAAACTGATACCCTTGGATGTTTGTTGCAATGGTTGAAAGCGCAATGGAATACCAAGAAAGATTACGTGAGCTTAAAAAGTAAGCATCAGCAGTAGTCTCAGCGTTACTTTTTCCGCTTAAAGCCACATAGAGGATGATGACAAAATAGGCTAGAACAATGATAAAATCCAGCATTTACAATCGCTTTTTAGTTCCTAAAGGAGTTGAAGGGGTGCTGGTAGGGGACTCGGCCCAATACTTGGGGTAAAGAAATGGTTTTCAGCTTGGGTAAAACATATTTGGCAAACAGTTCACATTCTTGCTGATGCGGATAACCCGAAAGTATAAACGATCGAATTCCCATTTCCATGTAGCGTTTGATTTTTTGTGTTACTTGCGCTGGATTGCCCACAATGGCTGCACCACAACCCGAGCGCGCAAGACCAATTCCCGTCCATAAGTGCGGTTCTGCGTAGAGTTCTGCATCTGATTTTTCGCGTAAATCGGTTTGACGCGCTACACCTAGTGATTTGGCATCTTGAGCGCGATTCCGAATCTCAGCGCCAAGGGTAAGGTCTAGTTTTGATAATAGCCCTGCTGCATACGCTCGAGCTTCTTCTTCCGTTTCCCGTACAACCACGTGGACCCGTAAACCAAATTGTACTTGCCTTGCATAAGCAGCAGCTTTTTTTGTCATGGTATCCATCAGTGACTGGAGCTTTTCTTCCGTATCTGGCCACATGAGATAAACATCACAATGCTCTGCACATAGGTCAACCCCCTCGGGGGAGTATCCTCCAAAATACAACAGCGGACCTCCATTTTGTTGGTAGGGTTTCACGGGTTCTGTTGGTAAGTTTAACGAATAGTATTCTCCATGAAAATCAATCTCATCTTTTGTCCAAGCTTGTTTTAAGATCGAAATAACTTCTCTTGATCGAGCATAACGTTCTGTAGAGGGCATGCTTGTGCCCGGTAAATCCGAAGAGATGATATTGACTGTTAAACGCCCTTTAAGCATATGATCTAGGGTGGCGATGCTTCGTGCAAGCATGGGGGGATGAACTTCTCCGCACCGGATGGCTGCTAAAAGATTAATCTGATCAGTTAGTGGCGCCATTCCTGCGACAAAACTCAACGTATCTTGTCCCACCTGATATGAAGAAGGGCATAGAACGTTACGATACCCCAGCTGATCTGCTGTTTTTACAATAGTTGAGCAGTTTTCCCAAGTGCTTTTATAGGCAGGATCTCGATGCCCTAAAAATTCGTCATCTCCGTTACAAAGTGGGGCAAACCATGCAATTTCTGCACCGTCAATAGCCAAGGTCGAAAAAGGTTTAGTCATGTTGCGATCGTCTATTACAAGGTTAGCAAAAATTAAGGGCTTTGCAAAACCCTAATTTACCAGATGTTTTTCTTTATCTCCTCTTTTATTATTAAATTGGAGAAAACCTGTTTATGGAAAAATTACTTGCGATTCAACTGCATAATCGAAAAATCTTTCATCACTATTTAAAGGAATTTAGTCTTGAGCAACTAAATACTATTCCTGAAGGCTTTAACAATAATATGGTATGGAATATTGCCCATACTATTGTCACACAACAGTTGTTGCTGTATAAAATTTCGGGTCTCGAAATGCACATACCAAAAGAATGGATAGGGTTGTTTTCGAAAGGAACAAGGCCCGAACGAGCGCTGACAAAAGGCGAGGTTGCTTCTATTGATAAAGCTCTATTCAGCACCTATGAGTTCCTAGAGCAGGATTTAGCCAAGGGTGTTTTTAAACATTATAAACCGTACACCACTTCAACAGGGATGGTTTTGGATAGTGTGGAAACAACGATAACTTTTTTACAATTTCACGACGGCTTGCACCTCGGGAGTGTATTGGCTTTGGCTAAGTTGGTTTAGTTGCCACCGATCGCGTCAATAATGATTTGGGCGTGTATGCGCGAATTCTCGATAAACCATTTGTTGGTTTTTAGTCCTCCATATACTACCCCGGCAAGGTATACTCCTTTTTGGTTGGATTCCATGGTCGTATTAAAGGGATGAAATGATTAATCAATTTAACATAAGAAAATAAATTTTATTGTTTCAACCTGATTATTGCGGAACGAGAACTACCCTCGTAAAAGCTCCACTTCATTAAAGCAAGGCCAAGCCCTCTTGGATTAAATCAGTATACGCTTTGTTTTGAGAGAGTTTGTTTAAGTGATTTTTTACAGCTGTTTTAAAGTCAACTGCTGAGGAGGGGAGGAGCTCAAATATTTCTAGGATCAACAACCAGTCGTTAGGATAGTTTGAGCGAACGAGTTCAAAAATACGTTTTAACTCGTCTAATTGAACACCTGTTATTTCACGTTGAGTTTTTACTTTTTGATAATAATCGTGTAGAATCTTTTCCTGTTTTGAATATACAATGTTTGATTGTTTTTGATAGATCATTTGTTCAGGCTCAAACTGTTCAGGGTCGGCCACTCCTGTGAATGCAGAGACAATTTTTTCCCAACGACCATATCGTAAGTTCCCCATCCAGGAGCAAATAAACATTTATCCCCTAGCATCACGGTACATTCTCTAAAAGAGATTAATATAATCTCTCCCTGAAGATTTCTTTTTCCAGTAATGATTTCTCCAGTGATTTGAAGATTACTCTCATAGGTCAAGCAAACCTTTTTCCCTTCTATAATGCCATAATGTTCTAGGTCTGTGGGAGACATTTTTTCAATGGGAAGGTTAATCCCTTTTAACTTACCAACGGGTGATCCAAAACCAGCAGGATGATTTGCTTTTCCGTGCCCGATTAGTTCTCTATCGTTGAAAGCTAAAGCTGTGGCCCCTTGTGTTTGAAAATAGATGGGATTCCCTTGTTGGTCTTCCAGTACAGTTTTAAAAAGTCCAGAAATTTGTATACCAGAACTCAATGTAATGGTCCCCAACTGATTAGATGCGATTAGTTTTTTAAGTCCCGAGAGGCCTCCTCGTCGAATAGCCATTTGGGATGCGAATTCTTCTAATACGATACTTAAGTAGGCAAAATCGGGTGTTACAAAGAGTTGTTTTTGAGGCTGTGTAATGTCAAAACTCACTTCTGCTGCAGCGATAGAGTAGGGTATTTTTTGTACCTTTTCACTCATACACCATTGACTTTCACCAATCGAAGAGAGCAGTCCAGCACCATATATTCTAGGTTGTTTTGGAGTGCCAATTAGACCATATTCTACAGTCCACCAATGTAAATTACGTAAACGAGACATTTCGCTAGGGGTTTTTATAGCAGCACTGGTCGCAATAACCCTTTCTTCTGCATCGCGTACTTCTTTAGAAGAACTAGACGGATTTTCTTTCAAAATGGAAAGATTCCGAATCGCTTCAAAACGATCATTATCTTCTCTTGACCCTATGGCTCTTGCACCCAGTTCACCAAATCGTCTGAGGTATTCTGCATAAGCAGGATTTGCAATAATTGGGGCATGACCTGCCGCTTCGTGAATGATGTCTGGGGCAGGGGTGTATTCAATGTGATCGATGGTTCTGATCTCTGAGGCAATGACCAAAACATTATAGGATTGAAATTCCATAAAGGCGTTTGGTGGAATAAAGCCGTCGACAGCCACTGCAGCCCAACCGAGGTCTTTTAAAATTCGATTCATTCCTTGCATTCGAGGAATTTCATCCATGGAAATACCTGTTTTGAGCAGTCCATCGAGATAGGAAGGATGAGCATATTGGGCTAAATAGCGCACACTTTTACGCATTACATATCTCCAAACGGCTTGGTTTTGGGCTGTATACTCCTCATAGGGTTGAGGGATCACCCATTTTCTCAAATGTTTGGGTAAGCGTTTAATGATTGCATTTGAATTAAAATCTACCTCATTCATAACCATTAATTAACGTATTAAAAACACACAAAGCAAAGCTTCTTCCAGACAATTTTCCTTAATGAGTTTTTTCGCCTTGAGGTGAAACTGTTTGATTTGTTCTTTGCTATTTTCTAAGGCAAAGATGGCCTTGATGTCCTCTCTCATACGAAATTCTTCTAAAAGTTGTTTAGAGGGGATTGTCGGCATGGCTGCTAATTTACCCAATAAATTTCCCGTTAGATAACGACTGTTGAGCAGGTGTTTGGGTAATTGGTCAAAACCAATTCCTGTAGGTATCTCTGGGCTGTTGATTTCAAATAAGGATGCAGGTTTTGTAGAGCAATAATAAGCTCCCCCCAATCGGCCTATAAGATCTAGCTTTTCTAAATTCACTAGCTTTTGCGGGCAATAGTATTTTTCATTGATGTGAATTTTCTCAATTCTAGAAATCACAAGGTTTCCGGCACCAGCTTCTTCCCCTAGGGAGATGATCTCCTTGACAATACACTCAAATGCAACAGGAGCCTCACCAACGAATGGAGGTTCAATCAGGTCACTTTTTACAGGTGTAAACCCTGCTTTCACATATTCGTTTACTTCCTTGGGATAGCGCTTGCTAGATAAAGCTGTTTGCTGTCCCATGGCATGATTTACAACACTGATGGTTACTTGCGGCACGGCTAACACATTTTCATAGGTGTGTTTGGTGGTGTTGTCTCGGCTTCTCCGGGAGGGAGAAAAAATCAAAATGGGAGGATTAAAGCTAAAAACATTGAAGAAACTAAATGGACTTAGGTTAACATTTCCATGAGCGTTGACTGACGAAACCAGAGCAATTGGTCGAGGAGCTACAGAAGAAATCAACAATTGATTGAGTTGTTGTGCTTCGAGTTCTTTAGGACAAAAGCTGTGTGTTTTCATAACTACTTTATTGCGGGTAAAATTTGGGTAGTTGCAGTTCCAAAACCTACCCGAATTTTATTTTGAATACAATAGGCGTGCATGTGGACCGTATCATAGTCTTTTAGAAAAGAACGTTTGCCACCATTTTTCAATTTTAGAGGGGTTTTCCCACCTTGACTAAGTTCCAAAAGAGAGCCATAAGACCCCTTAGTGGGTCCACTAATAGTTCCAGAGGCAAACAAATCCCCAACGTTTAGATTACGTCCATTGCTACTGTGATGTGCAAGTTGTTGCGCCATATTCCAGTACATATATTTGAAATTCGAACGACTAACGATTGAAGCCTTTTTATCTTTAGGTTGAATACTAACATCTAAATTAATATCAAAATTTTTTGCTCCTTCAAAACTTAAATAAGGTAATACCTCTGTGTCTTGCTTAGGTCCTGCTGTTCTAAAAGGTTCTAGGGCTTCCATTGTTACTACCCAGGGAGAAATAGTAGAGGCGAAATTTTTTCCCAAAAAAGGCCCCAAAGGAACATATTCCCATTGTTGTATGTCACGGGCAGACCAGTCATTGAGAATCACTTTCCCGAAAATATAATTCTCAGCTTCGGCTGTTGTTACAGAACTGCCCAAGGAGCTGTTTTTTCCAATAATAAAGGCCATTTCCAACTCAAAATCTAGGCGTTGTGTTGGGCCAAAAATGGGGGTTTCCATGCTTGGTAACTTGATTTGACCCTTTGGACGGTGAATCGAAACTCCGCTGTTGATGATCGAGGAAGCTCTACCGTGATATGCAATGGGTAAGTGTTTCCAATTGGGTAATAATGCATTTTCAGGATCTCTAAATAAACTTCCTACATTGGTGGCATGTTCTATGCTGGAGTAAAAATCAGTATAATCTCCTATTTTCACAGGAAGATGAAGTTGAATCTCATTGATTGGAGTAAAAAAGCGTGGATGATTTAGTTTAGAATTTTGGGTACACAATTCTTTTTGAATGGCTTGGCGAAAAGCAGAAGTGGTTTTTTTTCCTAGCGCGATAAAGTCATTGAGATATGGATTGTTGAAAACAGCTCTGTTAAAACCGATAGAATTATTAAAGGAATTGAAAACGCCTGTAGAATAGGCATCATTTATGTCCAAAACTTGATCCCCTATGGCAATTCCCATGCGTTTCGATTTTTGGGGAGTAGAAAAAATGCCGAAAGGGATATTGTAAATAGAGAAGTCCGAATCTTCAGTTACCTTAACCCAACAATTTTTATCATTTATCATCTTTTATGGTTTAAGCCACGATTGGTAGTAATTTTCATCGGCAATTGCCATGGCTGCTTTTGTGATTTTCAGTGGTTTAAACGTGTCAATCATAACGGCCAATTCATTTGTACCTCCCTTGCCAATGCTTGCTTCTACTGATCCAGGGTGAGGACCATGTGGAATTCCTGAGGGGTGCAGGGAGATTTGACCAGGTTCAACCCCTTTTCGACTCATAAAATCCCCATCGACATAGTACAAAACTTCATCGCTATCGATATTGCTGTGGTTGTAGGGCGCGGGGATGGCTTCTGGGTGATAGTCATAAAGTCGGGGAACAAAACTGCAAATCACAAACCCACTTGTCTCAAAGGTTTGATGCACGGGGGTGGTTGATGGATCCTACCTGTTATGGGTTCAAAATCATAGATGGAGAGCGACCAAGGATAATAAAAGCCATCATATCCAACCACATTAAAGGGATGATGTGCATACATCAGTTCAATTATTTCCTCTTGTTTCTTAACTTTAAGTAAAAACTCACCTACTTCCTCATGTGTTTCTAACGTTTTTGGTAGACGAATGTCGCGTTCACAAAAAGGAGCCTGTTCCATTAATTGTCCAAACTGATTGAGGTATCGTTTCGGAATATAAACTGGATTTGTTGATTCGGTAATTAACAAACGATTTTTAGACGTAACAAACTCAATTTTATAAATGGTTCCACGGGGAATAACGAGATAATCTCCTTTTTTAAAGTCAAAGTTTCCTAAAAAACTACGCAAAGTTCCTTTTCCTTCATGCACAAAAATCACTTCATCTGCATTTGTATTTTTATAAAAATAATCCATTGTAGAACTAAGTGGTGCAGCGACTGAAATGGAACAATCAGAATTGGTTAATATGACCACTCTAGAGTCCAAATAATCTTTATGTGGAGTAATATTGTAGCCAAAAAACTTATAAGATTGTAGGTTATTTTCCCGTTCAATTTTAGGTGCAATAGAATATTGTTGAATGATTTTTTTACAGTTGTTGGTGGATCCAAATGATAGGCGTTCGAGTACATTCCATTAAAGCCAATGGTGCCAAGGTGTTGTTCCGAAAACAAACTGCCATCTGCTTTTTTAAATTGTGTATGTCGCTTTGCTGGAATTTTTCCTAAAGAATGATAGTGTGGCATGGTCTTAATTTAATCGAGTGTTCCCCTTAATTCTTGTTCTTTTTCAATGGATTCAAAAAGGGCCTTAAAATTCCCTTTTCCAAAAGAAGTTGCACCTTTTCGTTGAATTATTTCAAAAAACATGGTTGGTCTGGGCTGCATGGGCTTGGTGAAAAGTTGCAAGAGATAGCCTTCATCATCCCGATCAACAAGTATGCCCAGTTCTTTGAGGCGACTAATCGATTCGTCGATCTCTCCCACTCGTTCTTCGAGCTTGTCATAATAGCTCTCTGGGACTTGAAGAAATTCTATCCCCCTTTGTTTTAATTGATTGATGGTGTTTACAATATTATCTGTAGCTAAAGCAATATGTTGAACCCCTTCTCCTTCATAAAAATCAAGATATTCTTCCACTTGTGATTTTTTCTTCCCTAGGGCGGGTTCGTTAATGGGGAATTTTATTCTCCCATTTCCATTACTCATTACTTTGCTCATTAAGGCAGTATATTCCGTAGAGATATCATTGTCATCAAAGGATAAAATTTGCGAGAACCCCAATACCTGTTCGTAAAATGCCACCCAATGATTCATTTTCCCCCAACCAACATTCCCCACCATATGATCGATGTATTTTAACCCAACGGGAGCAGGATTATATTCTGGAGTTTTCCAATCGACATAGCCAGGTAAAAAAGAGCCGTTGTAATTTTTACGTTCGATAAATAAATGGACTGTTTCACCAAATGTTTTTATTCCTGAGCGAATTACGTAACCATTTTTATCCTTGTCTTTCGTTGGTTCTAAAAAAGAGGTCGCTCCTTTTGCTATTGTTTTATGGTAGGTAGCTGTAGCATCATCTACCCAGAAAGCGATTGTCTTGATACCGTCCCCATGCTTCTTGATATGCTCTCCTATTGTAGAATCACTTTTTAAGGGGGAACTAAGTACTATTCGAATTTTATTTTGGGCCACAACAAAACTTTCCCGGTCTTTTTGATTTGTTTCTAGTCCAGAAAAAGCAAGGGATTGAAATCCAAATGCAGTTTTATAGAAGTATGCAGCTTGACGTGCGTTGCTAACGTATAGCTCAACGTAGTCGGTTCCCAGTAATGGTAAATCATCAGTTTGTTTTATTGTTGTGGGCAAAGTCATTTTCAATAAAATTTTGTTGTTGATGCAACAATAATAAATATTTAATTTTAGACAGCAATAAATCATACCCTATATTTGTTAACAAGAAAATACAATGGATAAGACAGAAGGTTACGGATACCAGATAGATATTACCTTAAAAAAGGTTCAAGAGGCCTACCTTTTTGCATTTAAAGAAAACGATATTGATCTTAGCATTGAGCAATGGGCCATAGTGTATTATATTCATGATTTAGGGGATAAGGCCTCCCAGTCCAAAATTACTCAACTCAATTTTAGAAATCGTGCAACCACTTCACGCGTTATTCGGGGATTGGTTGAAAAAGGATATGTTGAACGGTCTAAATTGGAAGGAAATAAAAAAGAGTATATGTTGGCATTAAGTCCGTCTGGGAAATTGCTTTTAACACGGGTTTTACCCATTGTAACTGCTTTGCGAAAAAAGGGGTTGAAACATATTTCAAAAAAAGACGTTTCAATATTTTTAACTGTTTTGGAGCAGATTGGTAATAACTATCTAGATTAAATCAAATGGTTTGGAGGGGATATTATCACACGCTTGGTATTAACAAATTATTTTTCGTGCAAATACAATTTGATATCCAATTTCACAACCGTAAGATGATTGATTGTTTTGGCTTTGGCTAAGTTGGTTTAGTTGCCACCGATCGCATCAATAATGATTTGGGCGTGTATGCGTGAATTCTCGATAAACCATTTGTTGGTTTTTAGTCCCCCACATACTACCCCGGCAAGGTATACTCCTTTTTGGTTGGATTCCATCGTCGATTCGTTATACACGGGGGTTCGATATTCATCTGAATGAAAAGCTACTCCCAAAGATTCTAAAAGGGAAAAATCGGGTTGATAGCCCGTCATGGCGAGCACAAAGTCATTGTCTATTTCAAGGGTTTTATCCGCAGATGAAATCACTACAGAAGTGGGTTTTATTTCTTTTAATTCAGCTTCAAAGTAAGCTTTTATGCTTCCTTCTTCAATACGGTTTAGGATATCAGGTCTAGCCCAATACTTTACCCTTTTACCGATTTCTTTTTCTCTAATGACTAAGGCAACACTTTTGGCTCCTTTTCGATAAGTTTCCAGGGCAACGTCTACGGCTGAGTTTGCTGCCCCAACCACTACGATGTCCATGCCAAAATAGGGGTGTGGCTCTTTGTAATAATGACTTACTTTAGGCAGATCCTCCCCCGCTACATTAAGCAAGTAGGGAAGATCGTAAAAGCCTGTGGCCATGACAATGTTCTTGGTGGGGTAACTCCCATTGGGGGTATGAACTACAAATCCGTAAGTTGTTTTTTCGAACCGATCTACCCCCTCATATAACTTGAGGTTTAGTTCCCAAGCTGAGGCAACCCTACGGTAATATTCTAAGGCTTCTGCTCTAGTGGGTTTTGGGTTGTGGGATATAAATGGAATGCCGCCAATCTCTAAGCGATCGGAGGTAGAGAAGAAAGTCATGTTTTGTGGATAATTATAAAGCGAATTAACCAGCATTCCTTTGTCTACGACTAGGTAATCCAACTTTTTTTTTCTTGGCTTCTATACCACAGGCCAACCCAATGGGCCCAGCACCAATAACGACCAGATCTTTCATGTCGCTAAAGTACGAATTAATTACTTGTTGAGACGGAATGGGTTGTGTTTTTACAACAGATAATAGATTTTATCTATTATAATAAAATAACAATAATATAAAATGATTTTTATAAAATATTGGATCATAAAAAACGAATTTTAGCGATAAAAAGCAAGCTAAATAAGAAATTCTTATCACAAAGCGCCAACAAGTACTCTTCTTCTTATTTGTAAAGCAAGCACATGGATTAATAATCCCCCTAGAGACCACATGATATTTACCTTGAAAAGGATAATCGCTGAAGAAATAAACCACCATAGGGGAAATAGAACCAGCCCCCCTAAATAGTTTATTGTTCCATGAAACACATGATCGTCGAATTGTTTTTGCAGGAGAGAAATCCCTAAGTGAGCGGGGAGGTTGGGGAAAGAGAAAAGGGAAATGAAGCCTTTTGTCCAAATGCTTTTTTTTGAGGCAATTTTTAAGGAATGATCTTTCTTTTTTAAGGCTAATTTTAATGCTTGAAAGGGCATGCCTGTGGTGTGTTGGTTAATGTATTTTTTTTGCTCAGCATAGCAATCGTCATTTTTGGGTAGCCAAAGACATTCTTCCATGGCAAGTTGAAGTGCGTCTCTAAGTGCATTGAGTCCTTTCGCAGGATTTTCATTATACATAGGCACATAATCTTTCACAGGAATTGCTTGCCCATATACCACCACACAGTCGTGTCCTGCATGCAAATGATTTCCGTAATTTAATCCAACGGCTTGTAGGTAAATTGTGTGATGAGTGGTCGCCAATTGTGCTTTCAATGCCAAGCGACTACTTCCTTTTGAAAGCCGTTGCAAGTAATACTGATCGTGATGTTTACCTTCTGAAAACATTAATAAATGGTTTTTGTTTCCCAAAAGTGCATAACACTGTTCAAAGATGGCCTCATTGTGTTTTAGCTTTTCATAGCCGTCACGAATACGATAAATAGGAAGGGTCTGCATGGCATCCAAAAACCACTGCCAAGCACCGCCAAACACATCGCTTCGGGTGAGCGAGTGAATCGATCGATTGCAACTAGTACCCACCAATAATGGATCAATTAACGCATTTTGGTGGTTCGGTGAGAATAATATTGCGCCATCACTAGGGATATTTTCTCTTCCGATTACACGTAAATTTCGGAAGTAAAAACGATTGTAAAACCGTAGCAGACGGCAAATAAAATTGTAAAATAGTTTTTTCATTGATCGATTGGGAAAACAAAGTTAAAGTTAGGGGAAAACTTCGTTAAAGAAAAGGAGAAAAACAAGCAATATAAAGGGGTGTATATTTAAGGGAAATAGTATATTTGCACCCATATATAACTATAGCTTTAAAAAAGATTCCATATGGCAACAAGTACAGGAAAAATTTCGCAAATCATCGGACCTGTCGTCGACGTAGTTTTTGAGGGAAAAGACAATGCACTTCCTCGTATATACGATTCCCTAGAAGTACAAACAGATACTGGGAAACTCATTCTCGAGGTTCAGTCTCACATTGGAGAAAATACGGTTAGAACCATTTCCATGGATTCTACCGATGGTATTAGCCGTGGTACAGCAGTATCAGGAACAGGAAATCCAATTCAAATGCCAATAGGTGATGATGTATACGGACGTTTGTTCAATGTAATTGGTGATGCTATCGATGGCCTTGGCGATTTGCCAAAAACAGGCGATGCTGGTCTATCGATTCACCGCGAAGCACCGGCCTTTGATGAACTTTCCACCTCAACTGAAGTGTTGTTTACTGGAATCAAAGTTATTGATCTTATTGAGCCTTACGCTAAAGGAGGTAAAATTGGTCTTTTTGGAGGAGCAGGAGTAGGAAAAACAGTACTAATCCAAGAATTGATCAACAATATTGCCAAAGGACACGGAGGATTATCTGTTTTTGCAGGTGTTGGAGAACGTACCCGTGAAGGAAATGACCTTTTGCGTGAGATGTTAGAATCTGGGATCATCAAATACGGAGATGACTTTATGCATTCCATGGAAGAAGGTGGATGGGACTTAGCGAAAGTAGACAAAGAAGCCATGAAAGACTCAAAAGCTACTTTTGTCTTTGGACAAATGAATGAGCCTCCTGGAGCACGTGCACGTGTTGCTCTTTCTGGATTAACGATTGCTGAATACTTTAGAGATGGAGCTGGAGATGGTCAAGGGAAAGACGTTTTATTTTTCGTAGATAATATTTTCCGTTTTACACAAGCAGGTTCTGAGGTTTCTGCCTTGTTAGGTCGTATGCCTTCAGCTGTAGGTTACCAACCAACTCTAGCGACCGAAATGGGAGCGATGCAAGAGCGTATTACATCAACCAAAAGAGGATCGATTACTTCTGTACAGGCGGTATATGTACCTGCAGACGACTTGACAGACCCTGCACCAGCAACAACTTTTGCTCACTTAGATGCTACCACGGTATTATCACGTAAAATTGCTGAATTAGGAATTTATCCTGCAGTTGACCCATTGGATTCTACGTCACGAATTTTAACACCAGATATTTTAGGAGATGAACACTATGACTGTGCACAACGTGTAAAAGAATTGTTACAGCGCTATAAAGAATTACAAGATATCATTGCTATTTTAGGAATGGAAGAATTGTCGGAAGAAGACAAGTTAGCTGTTTCTCGCGCACGTCGTGTTCAGCGTTTCTTGTCGCAACCTTTCCATGTTGCAGAACAGTTTACAGGTATCCCTGGGGTATTGGTAGACATCAAGGAAACCATCAAAGGGTTCAATATGATTATGGATGGCGAATTAGACCACATACCAGAATCAGCGTTTAATTTGAAAGGTTCGATTGAAGAAGCAATTGAAGCAGGAGAGAAAATGTTATCTGAAGAATAAGCATGTACTTAGAAATTATTTCACCTGAAGCCACCTTATTTACTGGGGAGATTGAGTCGCTCACCCTCCCTGGTACAGATGGAAGTTTTCAATTATTAGCGAACCACGCCGCCATTGTATCAACATTAGCAGCAGGGAAAGTTAAAATTAAAGGAAACATTAGTTTACATGACAATGTGAAAGCTAGGTTTGAATCTATTGCTAAAGATGAAACCCTTTTTGCTATTTCTTCTGGAACTGTTGAAATGCGCGACAATAATATCATTCTTTTAAGCGACTAGCTTACAAGTCTGCCCCTTTCTTAACGTATCACCATCATTGTTCTCTATCATGAAAAAGTGTGCCCTCTTTTCATTTCTTCTCTCAGTCACATTCCTTTTTGCACAACAAGTAAAAGATTCGATTACCACCAAAAATCTACAGGAAGTAATCGTACGTTCAACGCGTATAGATCTCCCTTTAAGTGAGAATGCCCGTTCTATACAAATCATATCCAAAGAAAATATCCGTAAGGCTGGGGTAACCAATGTGGTCGATCTTTTGCAGCAAGTTGCAGGTGTTGATATTCGTCGCAGAGGTATTGCAGGAATGCAAGCCGATTTGTATATCCGTGGCGGAGGCTTTGATCAAACCCTTTTGTTGATAGACGGGATAAAATTAGATGATGCCCAAACAGGGCACCATACCCTAAATTTGGCTTTGCCCGTTGAGGTCATAGAACGGGTGGAAATTGTAAAGGGTCCAGCCGCGCGTGTTTTTGGACAAAATGCCTTTACAGGAGCCATCAATATTGTGACCAAAACCAATTTGGAATCTACCGCAGTGATTACCGCTCAAACGGGTTCCTTCGATCAAATAAACCTAGAAGGGACCATCGGAACTTCTAACGAAAAGACAAGCTTTTTGGCCCATTATTCTTTTAAAACAGCGGAGGGTTACCGCTACAATACCGATTTTGACAACCATAATGTATTTTTAAAAGGGCAGTTCAACAAAGATAAATCCCCCATAGATTTTATTGCTTCATTCTCGGATCGTAAGTTTGGTGCTAATGGATTTTATGCTTCGCCCTCTTACACCGAACAATACGAAGAAACACAGGGAAGTTTAGTCGCTTTTTCTTCGCGTATTCAAAAAAACAATTGGCTTTTTAAGCCCAGACTTTACTGGCGAAGAGGCCAAGATGAATTTCTTTTAGAACGAAATAATCCAGCCCGCTACCGCAATCTTCATATCCTGCATAAAGTGGGTGTTGCTTTAGATGCTTCAAATTCGAATTCCTATGGCACCACAGGCGTAGGGATTGATTTTGCGCGTGTAAGTATTGCGAGCAACAACTTGGGCGACAGAGAGCGTTTTATGACAACCCTCTTTATAGAGCACCTTTTTCAGGTGGACGATATTGGATTAGACATAACTCCTGGGGCAGCACTGACCTATTACAGCGACTTTGGAGCACAGCTTTTCCCAGGTTTAGATATTGGGTATGCATTGAATCAAAATCTACGATTGTATGGGAATATAGGCTACACCTACCGTATTCCTACCTTTACAGACTTATTTTATAGCGACTCTAGAACTTTAGGAAATGAAAACCTACAACCCGAAGAAGCCTTAACGGAGGAAATTGGACTACGGTGGATAAAGAACACTTGGCAAATAACCGCCGCTGTATTCAATAGAGATGCAGAAAACCTGATCGATTATATTAGCGAATCAGAGGAGGATCCTTTTCAGGCCACTAATGTTCGAAAGGTAAATACAAAAGGAATAGAATTGGAAGCCAAAACGACTTTTGCCATAGGAAGCCAACCCCAACAGCTCAATATGGGTTATGTGTATTTAAACGATGATGTAAAGGCGGTTAACATCAACTTCTCCCGTTATAGCATCAATAGTTTGCGTCATCACTTAACGCTTAATTATATCGGTCAAATCAGCAAAGCGCTCACCACCTCGATTTCGTTTAAACGGGCCCAACGCCCCACCATGGAGGCCTATCAGGTGCTGGATGCTAGTGTGCAATGGCGTGATAACAATTGGACTGTTTCTTTTATGGTCAATAATATTCTCAACGAAGTCTATACCGAAACCAATCTAGTTCCGATGCCTTTGGGGAATGGTTTATTGGGCGTTCAAGTCACTTTCTAAATCAACTAAAGCACTAAAGATTAACGCAGATTCCCATCCTCTATACCGAAGTGCATTGATGACTTTCTTTTTGCGGGTATACTTATCATGAGCTAGGTTGCTTTCCCAAAAGCGCTTTGTAAGTGAAATAAGGGTGTCGTTATAGTCCTCCGTCGTAATTTCTTTTAGTGCAATTTTAATGTTAAAGGGAGAAATTTTCGTTTTTGAGTTCTCTAACAATGCGCTCTTTACCCCATTTTTTGATGCGGAATTTTCCCCGCGCAAAACTTTGTGCAAAACGTGTTTCATTAAGGTAGTTTTCTTCGATTAAATTCCCAATAATAATTTCTATAACTTCAGGGATCATGTTCATGCTGCGAAGTTTTTGTTCAACTTCTTGATGGCAACGTTCTTGATATGCACAGTAGTGCTCTAACTTTTTTTGTGCTTCTTGTAGCGTGTAAGAGGTACTTTTTTGCATGAAACGAAGATACTTTTTTTCATAAAAAAAGCGGCACTCATTGAGTACCGCTTTGGGCTATTGTACACGTATTCCTTTGTTTTTGTTATCACAAAAGCGATAGTGTAAATATTGATAAGCATCTCGGGGGACAATTGTCACCCACTTTTTATGCTCAAACCACCATTGCATTCGAATGGAAAAAATGCCTTGGTTGAGATAAGCAGCAATAAAAGGATGTACGTGAAGGTGTATCTTTTTCTTGCGATGCTTTGCATCCTTAACAATTTTGATAAGGTCTGCGCTGATTTTGTCTAGTAAAACAATTGGAGCTTCGACTTCTCCGTTGACATTTGGATTGGGTTCTTTTGTTTTAATTTTCATCTCTGGTCGAACCCGTTGACGTGTGATCTGAATTAAACCAAACTTGGAAGGGGGTAAAATTTTGTGCTTGGTTCGGTCTGTACTCATCTCATCCCTGAGATGTTCAAAGAGCTTTCGACGATTCTCGCTAGAGGCGAGGTCGATAAAGTCAACAACGATAATTCCTCCCATGTCGCGTAAGCGCAATTGACGCGCAATTTCAGTTGCTGAGATCATATTGACCTCCATGGCAGTTTCTTCTTGACTTTTAGCTTTATTGGAGCGGTTTCCACTATTGACGTCAATAACGTGCAAAGCTTCTGTATGTTCGATAACCAAATAGGCACCTTTCTGCATGGATACAGTTTTTCCAAAGGCCGATTTTATTTGACGTTCAACCCCAAATTTTTCAAAAATGGGTAATGAGTTTGAATGCAATTTTACGATACCTTTCTTCTTAGGTGCAATGGTTTCTATATAATCTTGGACTTCCTCCAAAAGGCCTTTGTCATCTACATGGATTCCTGTAAAGGAATCATCAAAAATATCCCGTAATATGGAGGAAGATCGATTGATTTCGCTCAACACCTTGGTCGGATATTTATTGATTTTCGATAGACTAGCGCACATTTTCTTCCAGCGCGTTAGTAATTGCTGGAGATCGGCGTCTAATTCGGCCACTTTT
Organism: Flavobacteriaceae bacterium; assembly: GCA_038143735.1. Lineage (GTDB taxonomy): Bacteria > Bacteroidota > Bacteroidia > Flavobacteriales > Flavobacteriaceae > Arcticimaribacter. Next base: position 91,129 of record JAYQML010000007.1, on the reverse strand, counting down.
TTGTCTTGCGCAACGGTTCGTACAATTACCCCAAAATTCTTTGGACGAATGCTTTGAACCAGTCGTTTCAGTCGGTTTTTTCTTCACGATCTTCAATTTTTTGAGAAATCGAAATTCGATCCGAAAATGGAACGAGCACCATATATCGCCCTGCTAATGATAGTTCTGAACTAATTCGCGGGCCCTTGGTCGAAATGGGCTCTTTGACAACTTGAACTAGAATGTGTTGATTCGAGTTGATGATGTCACTAACTTTTCCTGTTTTTTCAATTTCTGCCTCAAATTTAAAATTCTTCAGCAGATAGTCTTTTGTTTTACCTGTACTTACTTGTTTAATAAACTTCAATAAAGAAGGCAACTTTGGTCCAAGATCGTGATAGTGTAAAAAACCATCTTTTTCGTGACCAACATTGACAAATGAAGCGTTGAGTCCTGATACAGACTTTCGGACTTTGGCGAAAAATATATCACCAACCGAAAACTTGTTGTCTTCAACCTCTTTATTGAGCTCAATCAATTTTCCATCCTTGAGTAGAGCAAAATCAACAGCAGAGTAATTCGATCGTATAATCAATTCTTTATTCACTCTGAGTTATTTTGTGGCAGGGAGAATTACTCTCCATACCGATTAAACAATAATTTTTCAGGATTTTAACCTGTGAAATAGGTAGTTAGACTACGTATTTCATTTCAAAGAACGATGAATTTTTTAAAGTGAATTCTGTCACTATTTCTTTTTGTGGCGGTTTGCTCGACGTCTTTTCTTACGTTTGTGCGTTGCTACCTTGTGTCTTTTACGTTTTTTACCACTTGGCATAATTACAATTAATTAGGGTTAATGATTATTTGACAGCGACTTTCGATTTTACGCCGTTCATAAATACTTTTGCAGGTTTGAATGCAGGAATATTGTGGGCTGGAATAATTACTGCGGTATTTTTAGAAATATTTCTTCCTGTTTTTTTGGCCCGTGTTTTGATTATAAAACTTCCGAAACCTCTAAGGTATACATTTTCTCCCTTCTCTAGAGAGCCTTTTACCTCTTCCATGAATTTTTCAACAGTCGCCTGTACATCTCCTTTATCAATCCCTAATTGGTCTGAAATATTAGAAACGATTTCTGCTTTTGTCATGTCTTTGTTTTTTTAAAATTAAACACTATCCCCTTTTTGAAAAGAGGTTCGCAAATATATAAATTTATAATTATAAAGTATTCTCCTAAATCATTAATATTTATGAATTTAATCGGTTAGATGCTGTAATTTTACTACGAATGAATTGGACCCAAAATTTAATGGCATGGTATGCAGAGAATAAACGAAGCTTTCCCTGGCGAGATTCGAAAGAAGCCTATCACGTATGGCTTTCAGAAATTATACTGCAACAAACCAGAGTACAACAGGGACTCCCCTATTTTCTCAAATTTATCGAAGCTTTTCCAAGGGTAATAGACCTAGCCAATGCTGAAGAAGAAAAGGTATTAAAGCTTTGGCAAGGTTTAGGCTACTATTCAAGAGCACGGAATTTATTGTTTTCTGCTCAATGGATCGTTGAACAAAACGATGGGCAATTTCCGGATAATCATAAAGATCTTCTTCAACTTAAAGGGGTGGGGGATTATACAGCAAGTGCAATTGCTTCGATTTGTTTTGACGAGCGCCAGGCAGTAGTTGATGGCAATGTGTATCGTTTTCTTTCACGTTATTTTGGAATTGAACTTCCTATTGACAGTTCATCAGCACATGCCTTCTTCAAAAAGAAAGCCATGAGCCTTATGGTTGATGTTTCTCCTGGAGACTTTAACCAAGCAATGATGGAATTTGGTGCACTTCAATGCACCCCCAAGCTTACCAATTGTCCTAGCTGCCCATTTTCTACCTCTTGTTTAGCCTTTCAACAAGGAAAAGTAGATCAATTCCCTGTAAAAACGAAGAAAACCAAAGTGCGAAAGCGATACTTTAATTATTTAGTATTGTCTTCCCCAACGCGAAAAACTCAATTGCTACAGCGCAAAGAGAAAGGGATTTGGCAAAACCTTTATGAATTTCCGTTGATTGAAAGTAAAAGGTTAATCCAGCAAATCGACGCGAAAAAACTTATGTCCCATTCTGCTTGGGATAGTGCTCAATACAAAAACCCCAAATTATTAAATGCTTCGCCAATAAAACATCTCCTTTCACATCAACACCTCTTTGTGAATTTTTGGGCAGTTGAAACTCAAAATGAGCCACAAAACGCCCTTGTTTCCAGTGACTTAAAAGCATTTCCAGTTCCTGTTGTTATCGCAGACTTTATTGAAAAACATTATCCCGATTAAATTCACTTTAGTATATTTGACTATGTTAAACCCTAAAAATTTACCGTTATGAGTGGAACACTAAACAAAGTTATGTTAATTGGTCACCTAGGAGATAATGTAAAAATGCATTATTTCGAAGGTGGGGGAAGCATTGGTCGCTTTCCATTAGCTACAAATGAAACTTACACAAAAAAAGATTCTGGTGAGAAAGTCACCCAAACAGAATGGCATAATATTGTTGTCCGCAACAAAGCAGCAGAAGTATGTGAAAAATACCTGAGTAAAGGAGATCGTGTTTACATTGAAGGGAAAATTAAAACCCGCAAATGGCAAGACGATAGCGGTAATGACCGCTACAGCACAGAAATAAATGTTGATGAGTTTACTTTTTTAACCAACAAAAACGGAGCAGATGGGAACTCATCACCCCCTGCACCAGCGTCCGAAAAAAAGGACGATTTACCTTTTTAATTTAAACGTTTGGATCCAGAACCCTCCTTAATTATTGTGTTAAACTTACTGTCATCAACAGTCTTGTTTAAATGGATATTATTGGGATCCCTGCTTCTCGCTTCTGCGCTAATTTCTGGTGCCGAAGTGGCCTTTTTTCGCTGACCCCGTCTGTCATTGAACAGGCTAAAGAAGGCCAACCTAAGCGAATAGAAAAAATTGAACGTTTACTGAAACAACCCAAACGATTATTAGCCACTATTTTAGTGGCTAATAATTTTATTAATATTGCGGTTGTTTTACTTTTTGCTAATCTAAGTAACTCGTTGTTTACCGGTTTTGAAAATGAGTTGACACAACTTTTTATAGAGGTTGTTGTCATTACATTTATCATTCTTCTTTTTGGAGAAATTTTACCGAAAATTTATGCCAATAGAAATAACCTTGGCTTCGCTCAACTCATGGCCGGAACAATTTATTTCCTAGATAATTACTTTTTGTTTTACCTCACCCGTCCCATGAGTTATATTACCCATATTATGGAAAAACGTTTTGGACAACGTTCTAGCTCTTTTTCTGTGGACGAACTGTCTCAGGCCTTGGAGCTTACCGAACAAAGTGACACGACCCAAGAAGAAGATAAAATTTTACAAGGGATTGTCTCCTTTGGAAATACAGACACCAAACAGGTAATGTGTCCTCGTGTTGATGTTTTTGCGTTATCAACCTCAATGTCTTTGGAAGAGATTTTACCACAGTTAATCGAAGAAGGCTATTCACGTATTCCTGTGTATAAGGAACGTTTGGACAAAATTGAGGGGATTTTATACAGCAAAGATTTAATGCCCAAGTTGCATTTACCGAACTTCGACTGGACCACCCTTTTACGACCAGCGTATTTTGTGCCCGAGAATAAAAAATTAGATGATTTACTCAAAGAGTTTCAACAGAAAAAATTCATATTGCCGTGGTTGTTGATGAGTATGGTGGAACTTCTGGGGTAGTTACTTTAGAAGATTTAATTGAAGAAATTGTCGGAGATATTACAGATGAGTTCGACGATGAAGACATCGAGTATTCTAAAATTGACGAAAATAACTTTGTTTTCGAAGCAAAGGTAAGCCTTAAAGACTTTTACCGAATTACTGAACCATCTTCTCAAGATGAATTTGAAAAAGCCAAAGGAGAAGCGGAAACCTTGGGCGGGTTCATTATAGAAATTGCAGGTCAATTGCCTCGTCTACGTCAAAAGTTAGACTTTGAAGGGGTGTCTTTCATCATCGAATCTGTCGATAAGAAAAGAATTAAACGTGTAAAAGTAACACTTCCCTAATGCGGATAGCAATCGCTCCCTTTTTACTTTGTTTTTTGTTTGCTTGTAATAGCACTCCTTTGCTTCCCAAACCCAAAGCACAACTCAATTTAGACTTCCCTGAGGCAAATTATACCTCCATCGAGAACAGTTGTCCTTATCAATTTGACATCAATGAGATTGCCTCTTTTGGTCTTCTCAAGAATTGCGAAAGTAAGATTGTTTATCCATCTATGCACGCAACGATTTATCTTTCGTATCGGCCCATAGAAAACAACCTTGACTCATTACTTTCGGATGCTTACCAAATGCCGAGTAAGCATATTATTAAAGCCTCTTCCATTCCAGAAAAAGTATTCATTAACCCCAAAAATCGAGCCTATGGGACATTGTTTCGTATTGAAGGAGAAGCAGCCTCTCAAGTACAGTTTTTTCTGACAGATAGCCTTGATCACTTTTTAGTTGGCTCCCTGTATTTTTATGCTCGACCCAATTATGATTCTATTTTACCTGCGGCGCGTTATGTAGAAAAAGACATGGTGAAACTGATGGAAACCCTTCGTTGGGAGGGAGGGCGTTAATTCGAAACAGAAAATTCAGAAATAGAATATATGTCACTGATATCGGTTACAATTGTTTGAATCGCAATAGGGGTCAGTAGTGTTTGGTCAAAATTGAGTTGCGCTTTTTTCGACTCAAAATCTACGGCAGCTGCCGTAATTCCTGCTGTAGCATTTAGCTTTTTTTCAATGGTTGCGGCACATCCAATGGCGCACATCATTCCCTCAATGGTCATTTCCATTTTGACAGTAGGCAGGGTGTTACTTACCGCTGTGTTGACTTGCTGAGCAGGAGGAGATTTAATTTTAGCTGTAGGCTGTTTGCACCCCAATAGACTGAGAAAAAAAAGGAGGTATATTAGATTTTTTTGCATAGGGTAAAATTAATTAAATATTCAAAACAAAATCCTTTGAAAAAGCAGACTTTTGTAAAAATAAGTAGCGCATGTCTATCGCTGTAAAAAAATGGGTCTACCTCATTGTGCTTTCTTTGATATGGGGGAGTTCATACATTTTGATTAAAAAGGGTTTGGTCGGTTTAACACCCGTTCAACTCGGATCTTTTCGTATTTTATTTACCACGATTATTTTAGTTTTAATTGGTTACAAAAGCTTAAATGGTTTAACAATGGAGCAATGGAAGTGGTTAGTGTTTACAGGTTTTGTGGGCACTTTTTTTCCTTCATTTCTATTTGCGTTTTCAGAAACGGAGATCAATAGTTCTGTTGTGGCTGTTTTGAATGGTCTTACGCCCTTATTTTCATTGTTGTTTGCAGCACTTTTTTCAGCAAAGAATTAAAAAAAGACAGCTCGGAGGCGTATTAGTTGGTTTTGTAGGAACGGTTTTATTGGTTGTTCAAGAGTTTTCCTTAACGGCTACAGGCGATGGTCGGTATGCACTTTTGGTTGTGGTAGCAGCCATTTGTTATGGAATCAATGTCAATGCATTAAAGTATAAGCTTCAAGGTGTAGCTCCTATGGCAATTGCTTTGGCTAATTTTGTCTCCATTAGTCTGCCAGCATTGGTCCTTCTACTTACCTCTGACTTTCAGTGGGGATCTTTTTATACGGACCAAAAAACACTAACTGCTCTCTGGTATATATTTATTCTTTCTGCTATAGGAACGGCTTTTGCCAAAGTTTTATTCAATGAATTGCTGTCTTTTTCTAGCGCGGTATTCTCTATTTCCATTACCTATTTATTGCCTGTTGTAGCCATTGCTTGGGGTGTTTTAGATGGGGAGCAGTTTGGCGGCTTGCAATGGGTGGCTAGTGGTTTTATTCTTGGTGGTATTTACTTAGTGACAGAAACAAAAAAAGCGCCCTAAAAGACGCTTTTTTCTGTATTGAAGGGCCTGAATCTATTGAAAATCTTCAGTAGAAAAACTCAGATTCAATTCAATCGATTGGGTCATGAAGTCTATTTTTTGAGGACCAAATGATTGTGTTGTTTTATGAGGGAATAAAATTCCATCAATCGATTTGTACTCTCCAAGTAGGGTTTCTTGTGTTATGGTATTCCCTTGAATTTCTTGTGTTTCAGCTACTTTAATCTTTAAAAAACTATCTACAGCATAGAAGAATGATTTACTGTCAGATACTTTTAGCTCATAAGCTTTTGTTCCATTAATATCAACAATGCCTCCTAGTTTAAGGTCTTCTATGGCGAGGTTCAATTCTGGAAAAATAGCGGTTTCTGCCAATGCTTGGTTTAAAGTTTGGTCGTCCATTTCCATTCGTTGACCTTGAACTTCGTTGTAGCCTTTATCTTTGTTGATGATTTGCTTTTGCATGGGATTTCCCATCATACTAACTACTAAAGCAGATTGCTGCTTAGTGGTTTTTTTACTGGAAATTTCTAGTGTCATTCCTTGCATGGAAGCTGTAGCAATTTCTTTTTTAGAATTCACCGTAGTTAGTTTATCGAATCCTCCAATGGCCTCAATATAGTTGGCCACAATAGTTGCTGGAGTTATACCATCGGGTAAAGCAGCATTATAATTAGGGCGATCGATTGCATTACCATATTTATCATAGTAGTTAATTGGAAGTTCTTGCTCATTGCGGGTTACTTTTTCAAGATTTTCGAGCACTTCACTTCCTTTGCCAGTAACAAAAATACGGGCATTGTCTAGGTGCAAATATTTTTGCGAAACACGCTGAATATCCTCAATGCTTACTGCATTGATTTTTTGTAAATAGGTGGTGTAAAAGTCTGGAGCTAAGCCTTCTGTAAGAATGGATAAAGCATATTGGGCAATGGTTTCTGGGCGTTCCAACGCCAAGACAAAATCACCTACATATTTTGCTTTTGCCTGGTCCAATTCCTTTTGTGTAACAGGTGTTAAACGCATTTTTTCTACTTCTTTAACCAGCTCTACCACAGAGCTATCGGTTACAGCATTTCGTACACTGGCTGTGGCTCTAAAACGCGAGCGACTATATTTATCGGTACTAAATGAAGAGTACGACCCATAGGTATACCCTTTATCTTCTCGAAGGTTCAAAAATAAACGTGCTTGAGCTCCACCGCCAAGAATCCGATTGGCCAAAAGCATAGGGAAATAGTCGGCATCTGTTTTAACGACCTCTGTTGTAAAATCCAAAGAAACTTCCGATTGAACTGCATTGGGCATTTCAACAAAATTGATCTCTAGACTGGGTGCATTTTTTGCTGCAGGAAAAGCCAGTACTTTACTAGGGTTGCCTTTCCATGATTTAAATAATTTTGAGACTTGTTTTTTTACAGTATTAAAATCTACATCTCCAACAATAACAAGGTAGGCGTTGGCGGGTGTAAAATTGGCCGTGTAATATTTTTTTACATCTTCAAGTGTTACATTTTCTACCGTTTCTGCTGTGGTGAATTCTCCATAAGGATGATCCTTCCCATAGGTAAGGAGTCGTTCTACGCGACGAGCAGCGGCAGTGACTGAGTTTTCATCAGATTTTATGCCCTCAATAAGACGTTCTTTCTCTTTGTCAAATTCCTCCTTTAGGAAATTTGGATGTAAGACAGCATCGGCCATAAGGGCCAATATACGTGGGAAATAGCGCGATAAAGAAGAGGCAAAAGCACTAGAGGAACCAATGTTAATTCGCGCTCCTAGGTAGTCTACTTCTTCTTCAAAAGTATTTTTAGGAATATTGATTGATCCTTTTCCTAGCATACTTGAAAGCAATGCGTTTGCTCCTGCTAACTCTCCTTCAAAGATGGGATTTAGATCAATGTTTAGGTTTGCTGAAACACGGGGAGTTTGTGATTTTCGACCACTAATACACGCAATCCATTTTTCAACACAAACTCTTGCGGATCGTCTAATTGAATTTTAGGTGCTGGTCCTGGTTGGGGTTGTTGACTTCGGTCAATTTGTGCATGCGATGGATGTAAAGCAAGAACAAACACGAATAAAAAAAGTAATTTTTTCATGGTTGAGATTATTTTTTTGCCGACTCAGGAAGGTAATCCAAAACGAGACGTTGATTTTTATTAAGGTATTTTTTAGCTACTGCTTGAATTTCTTCACGGCTAATGGATCGATAAACGTCAATTTCAGTATTGATTAGGTTGGTGTCACCAAAAAAGGTGTAGTATTCGGCCAAGGAATTGGCAATTCCCTCAACAGAGGCATTCGAATTGACAAAGTCAGTTTCAAATTTGTTCTGTAGTTTTTGGTAGTCTTTTTCTGAAATCAAATTGGTTTGTATTTTCACCACTTCTTCGTCCATGGCGCTAACCAAACTTTCGAGGCTATTTTCGCCTAGTGGTAAACCATAGATTAGGTACATACCATAGTCTTCTTGACTAAAATTTAGTGCCCCTACTTGTAAGGCCATTTTTTGTTCATCCACCATTTTCTTGTAGAGTTTTGAACTATTTCCATCACTTAAATAGGTAGAAATCATATCCAACACCTTAGAATCCCTTGTTTTGACAGAGGGCATTCTATAGCCTGTTACTACTGCAGGAATCTGAATGTTTGCATCATAGGCGACTGCCTTAATGGGTTCTACGATTGGCGATTCTTTAATAGCCACGCGTTCAACATCTGCACCTCTAGGAATACTAGAAAAATAGTCCTTGATCATTTCTTTGGTGGCCAGAATATCGATGTCACCTGCTACAACGAGTACGGCATTGTTAGGGACATAGTATTTTTTATTGAAGGCTAAAAACTCTTCCAAAGAAGCTGCGTCTAAATGTTCCATTTCTCCAATGGTCGTGTGTTTGTAGGGATGATTTACAAAAAGGTTTTTCTTTACGTTTTCTAAAAACTTCCCGTAGGGTGAATTATCAACACGCAAACGCTTTTCTTCTTTGACAACTTCATTTTGGGTATCGACACCAACCTGATTAATCACAGGGTGAAGCATACGCTCAGATTCTAACCACAACCCCAATTCAAGGTTGTTTGATGGGAAAACTTCGTAATAATAGGTAAAGTCGTCATTTGTGTAAGCATTGTTTTTTCCTCCATTGGAAGACACAATACTAAACCATTCCCCACGTTCAATATTTTTCGTTCCCTCAAACAAGAGGTGCTCAAAGAAATGAGCAAAGCCCGTTCGTTGAGGTTCTTCATCTTTTGCTCCAACATGATAAAGGACAGAGGTAGTAACCAAAGGTGCACCATTGTCTTGATGTAAAATAACATGCAAGCCATTGGGTAAATCATATTCTTCGAACTGAACTTTTTGAGCTTGCGCCAAAAAGCCACAAAGAACGAATAGAAGCAGTGAAAGCGATTTTTTCATAAAAATGGATTTAATATTACTTTAGTTTGACGTAAAATAAGACAAAATGTTACAATTAAAGATAAGGGAGGGCAATATAATGACTCAAAAGGCATTAATACACAAAGCAGAATAATGTTTACACGATTTTTCCCTTTTTGGGTGTCTCTGGGAGCTTTTTTAGCGCTTGTAGAGCCTAGACTATTTATATGGTTTAGTGGCCCTTGGATAACTTATGGTTTAGGAGGTATTATGCTAGGAATGGGGTTGACCCTACAATGGAAAGATTTTTCCGAAATATTTAATACACCTATTTGGGTAGCTTTTGGGATGCTTTTGCAGTTTACTGTAATGCCCTTGTTAGGTTGGGGGTTGGGGATTCTTTTGAGTTGCCTCCTTTTTTTGCCGTAGGGTTAATTTTAGTAGCTTGTTGCCCCGGAGGGACTGCTTCAAATGTAATTGCCTATTTAGCCAAGGCCAATGTGGCTCTGTCGGTTGCGATGACAAGTTGCTCAACTTTTGGTGCTATCTTTTTGACGCCAGTTCTTACGGCAAGTCTTTCGGGAAGTTATTTAGAAGTAGATGCTTGGGGATTGTTTTTCAGTACGCTTAAGGTAGTCTTGATTCCGGTTGGCGGGGGTATTATTTTAAATCAATACCTACCCAAATTGACACAAAAAATAACCCCTTTTGCTCCCCCTGTTGCAGTGGTGTTGATCGTACTTATTGTGGCAAGTATCATTGGGCAAGGGAAAACAATTATTTTAAGTTCTGGGCTTAATTTGTTGGCAGCCATAATGACGTTACATTTCTTGGGCTTTATGTTGGGGTATGGTTTAAGTGCTATAGTATTGAAAAACAAATCGGTAAGCAAAACCATTGCCATTGAAGTAGGAATGCAAAACGCTGGTTTAGGAGCTGTTTTGGCACGGGAAAACTTTATTAATCCTGCTACTGCAATACCTTCTGCGCTCTCAAGTTTGGTGCATTCCATTTACGGAAGTATCTTTGTTTCACTGTTTAAGCATAAAAGCACCACATGGAAAAGCACAAAGTAGTTATCGTTGCTGCCAAAAGAACCCCCATAGGAAAGTTTATGGGTGGGCTCTCAACCGTTCCAGCGCCAACGCTTGGAGCCGTTGCTATTAAAGGTGCATTAGCATCAATAGGCCTCTCACCAGACAAGGTGGAGGAAGTATACATGGGTAATGTTTTGCAAGCTGGTGTGGGGCAAGCCCCCGCACGGCAAGCGGCAATTCAGGCAGGTATTTCAGCTACTGTTCCTTGCACAACGGTTAATAAAGTTTGTGCTTCTGGAATGAAAGCCATCAGTATGGCCGCCCAAGCCATTGCGCTTGGAGATGCTGAAGTTGTTGTTGCGGGGGGAATGGAAAACATGAGTCTTGCACCGCACATTGTACCCATGCGAACGGGAGTCAAATTTGGAGGAACACAGTTGCAAGACGTTATGCAAAAAGACGGTTTGCTTGATGCTTTTGATCAGGTTGCTATGGGGACCTATGCCGACGCTACTGCAACCAAGTACGCTATATCAAGGGAAGAACAAGACGCTTTTGCTGTAGCATCTTACCGCAGAAGTGCAGCCGCATGGAAGAGTGGTGTGATGAATAATGAAATGGTTCCTGTTCCAGTGCCTCAACGAAGAGGAGAGGATATCCTTGTTACAGAAGACGAAGAATATACGAATGTGTTATTGGATAAGATCCCAAAGTTACGTCCAGCCTTTACCAAAGACGGAACTGTCACTGCGGCCAACGCTTCTACCCTAAATGATGGAGCAGCTGCGCTGGTGTTAATGTCAGAACAGAAAGCAGTTGAATTGAATGTAAGTCCTTTGGCCACCCTAGAAAGCTATGCCGATGCAGCTCATGAGCCACAATGGTTTACGACAGCTCCAGCCAAGGCCTTGCCCAAAGCTCTTGCAAAAGCAGGAATCAAGCAAGAAGAAATAGATTTATTTGAATTGAATGAAGCCTTTTCAGTGGTAGGCTTGGCCAACATAAAATTACTTCATTTGGATCCTAAAAAAGTAAATATACACGGCGGAGCAGTTTCTCTGGGTCATCCTCTAGGATGTTCTGGAGCAAGAATAGTGGTGACGCTTTTAAATGCTATGGGAAACAATAAGGTTAAACTTGGCGCTGCTGCCATTTGTAATGGAGGAGGAGGGGCAACAGCACTTATCTTAAATAAAAATTCAATTTGAAACAATTTTTCTATTTATTCGTCCTCTTTTCGGGATCACTCGTTGCACAAGAAGCACATATACTTTTCAACCGATTGAACATGAGTATATTCAATCCTGCTTTTACGGGGACAAGTGGTGCTTTTGTTTCGTTGAACAGTCGAAGTCAATGGTCGGGAATTACCGACGCGCCTCGTACCAACTATTTAATCTATAATTTACCCAAAAAAGACAAGGTTCGTTTGGGGTTTTCAGCACAAAATGACCGCGTTTTTATTGAAAATAGAACACACTTAATTATTGACTATAATTATGAATTACAATTAAAGGACAATCAATTCCTTTATTTAGGATTAAAAGGGGTGGTTTTTACAATGCTATTGACACCAACAAGCTACAACGCTTGTACACCACTTATAATCCGGCTTTGGCTCCTGTAAAAAGTTATTTTACCCCTATTTTAGGCGTGGGAATGCAACTAAAAACACCTACGTATTTTTTGGGAGTAGGGGTCCCAAGTATATTTAAAAACAAACGTTTTCAAGATAACCAAGGTTGGGAGACCACTGCGACGGATGTTGCGTATTTCTATTTTTCCGGGGGAATGAACCTTCACTTGAACGATCGCTTTTCCATAGACCCAGCACTGGTCTTCCGGGTAGTGCCCAACAGTCCCAATTTATTTATGGGAACGGTAGGGGTAAGCTACAACGAAAACTTTACCATCGGAGGGGGCTATGCAACCAACAACAACCTAGCCTTTTTCATCCGTTCCAAGGGTGTAGCAGGAATCGATTTTGGCTATGGTTATGAGTTTATGAACAGAGGTGATGGTACGGCCATTCAGGGAGGAACCCACGAATTGATGTTGCGTTTTGACTTGACACAAAAGAAAAAAGAATCGCAAAGAAAAAAGGTTATGGTGAGAGAAATTAAAAATATAGTTTTCACTTCATTTTTTGTGCTTGCCTTTGGGCAATGGTCTTTGGCACAAACCACTGCTTCAACGCCAACGTTAGTTAGTTCAGTATATCAAATTTCAAATCTTTCAGAATTACTATGGGTTTCACAAACAAGTGCTCAATGGGGGAGTGATTTTAGAATTGTCGCAAATATTGATGCAAGTGAGACCCAATACTGGGATGATAGTGATGATGACAGTGACGGAAATCCGTACAATGATCCAAACGATGCAACAGCTTTAGGGAGTAATGAAGGCTGGCCTCCGATTGGTGGGAATGATACAACTGGAAAGTTTACAGGAAGCCTTAGCGGGTCTACGCAATTTTACATTACAGGCTTAACCATAAATCGTGCAGCCGAAAAGCTAGGGCTTGTGGGCTGGGCAGAGAATGCCTCATTTAGTAATATCAATATGTTTGACGTCAATATTGATGCTAGCGACAGCGGCTGGTTAAATGTTGGGGGATTAGTAGGACATTGTATCAATTCACAATATTCGAACATTGTTGTTCAAGGAGATATTTCTTCAACGTCTGGAGATCATGTTGGAGGTATAATAGGGTATTCTAGTGGTGGATCGCTTAGCAACATGACTTTTATTGGAGATGTCACGGGGGTAGGCTTTTCGACGGGAGGGATTATTGGTGAAGCAAATAATATGCAACTCATCAATGAGCTCACTTCACGAGAGGGAGATATTCAAGGAAATTGGAGAGTAGGTGGGATTATTGGAGAGTATAATCCTGGTGCTAATGAAACAAGAATAATAAGTTGTTTTGTGAATTCTTCCGTATCCGGAAATCAATCTGTTGGTGGTATAGCAGGTTACATTGATGGGGATTTAAGCAGCGCATGGAGTGAATACAATGTGGTCAATACGTCACTAGTTGCGAGCAACAGTACGAGTAGATTAGGAGGTTTTGCTGGTGAAGTTACCAGTTCTTCCCAGCTCCTACTTCGATGTAATGTAATCACTGTATCATTAACAGGAAATTCGGATACAGATGCTTTTTGTGGCTCCTGTCCTAGTACACCAAGTTACAGATATAATTTGTACAATTCCGATTTAGAATCTTCATCTACTGACGCAGCTGGAACAGATGAGTCAGATTTAAAATCAGAAGCATGGTTTCAAAGCCCCGCATATGCTTGTAGTCCTCTTTATGGAAGTACCATAGTTATTACCACAGGTGTTAATGATGGTTTTCCTGTTCCCAAAAACAGTAATATTGACTTTTCATCACCAACCCTTAGTTTAACAAATACTGCTAATCCAGAAACCACAAGTCCAATAACTGTAAATGTTACCCCTAGTGAAAATGTTTTAGGATTAACCTCCTCAGACTTTACAATAACTGGAGCCAGTACTTCCTCTTTTTCAGGAAGTGGAACCAGTTACACATGGACGATTACCCCAACTTCCGATAATACAGTTGTCACAGTAAGTATTGCGTCAAATACATTCACAGATTACGCTCAAAACAATTATATTTCATCAGCTGCATTATCGATCAATTATAGCGAACCACCAACGGTTAGTTTAAGTAGTTCTGATAGTGATGGGATGGTCAATCTGACAGAGACCGTCAGTATTACAGCAACTTTCAGTGAAAACATAGCAGCTACTCCAACCATAACAATTCCTGGGGTGGTGTCTAATGCAAACATGTCATTGACTACCTCTGCTACAGTTTGGCATTACGATTGGGATACTACAGGAGTTTCAACGGGAACCTATTCTATTACAGTTGCTGCAACAGATACTTTTGGGGTAGCCTACTCAGGTACAGACAGTATAACTTTGGATGTACAAAAACGAATTTATCTAGCCACCAACGGGGTAACCATAAAATGTCCTACGGCGAATGTTTCGGAAACGGCCATCGTAAACGGAAAATCATACATCGTTGTTGATGAGGCAACATTACGCACCAGAGAGAATAATGGAGACGACCTGACCTGTGTGTGTACCACACAGGTAACCGACATGAGTGAGTTGTTTGAGAATAATCAGACCTTCAATCAAGACATTGGTTCTTGGGACACTTCGAATGTCACAACTACTTTTGAAATGTTTAGAGGACCAGGGGTTACCCATGCATTTAATCAAGACATCGGTGACTGGGACATGAGTAATGTAACGAATATGTCGATGATGTTTCGAGGTGCAGTAAGTTTTAACCAAGATATTGGGGATTGGGATGTTTCTAGTGTGACAACTTTTGAAGGGACTTTTCAATATGCATCAGGGTTCAATCAAGATATTGGGGGTTGGAATGTTTCCAATGCGACCTCTCTGGTGAGAATATTTAATGGAGCAAGTGCATTCAATAATGCTGCAACGAACACCATAAATAATTGGAACACAGCAAATGTTAGAAGTTTAGAAATGTCTTTTTCAGGAGCATCTGCATTCAATCAACCCATTGGGAATTGGGATACAAGTAGTGTCATTACCCTACAGTATACGTTTTCTGGAAATTCAAGTTTTAATCAGGACATTAGTGGTTGGGATGTCAGTAATGTAACCTCTTTTTTTGGCACTTTTAGTGATACAGCTGCGTTCAATCAAAACCTTGGAGGGTGGGACATCTCGAGTGGGACAAATTTTGCCGAAATGTTTTATGATGCCCCAGTTTTTGACAATGGTGGGAGCGATTCGATAAACAATTGGGATACCTCTAGCGCAACTGATTTTGCTTATATGTTTCAGGATGCGCTAGCATTTAATCGAGACATTGGGGATTGGGATACTTCAAGTGTTACAGCGATGGACAATATGTTTGATGGCGCTTCAACATTTAATCAAGACTTGACCCAATGGTGTGTTTCTTCAGTCACATCATACTCAGATTTTGCAGATTCAACCTTTGCCTCTGCCAATCGACCAGACTTTACAAGTGGGGGCTATTGTGGTCCTCGCGTAACGCTGACGACAAGTGATTCGGACAACTTGATTACAACGGGATTGGTAACCATTACAGCTACTTTTAATACAAATATGCAGGCAACTCCTACGGTCTCAATTGCTGGGGTTGTGACCAATACAGCGATGTCATTAAACACCTCTTCCACCGTTTGGGAGTACCGCTGGGAGGTTCCTTCTTCGATCACTACGGGCTCGTTTAGTGTTACTGTGGCGGGGACAGATACAACTTCTACGGCTTATGCAGGGACGGATAGTATCACCCTTAACATTGACCCTATGTTTTATTATGACACCAACGGGGTGACCATTAAATGTAAAGGCTGTAGTGTCAATGACCAAGGCTATTTAGACGGAAATCTATATACTGCCTTTGATAACTCTACTTTAAGTGCAAAAAACAAAAGTGATTCCGATTGGGATCGCGTGGTGACAACTTTGGTCACAGACATGAGTATGTTGTTTAACGGAGAAGGTTCTTTCAATCAAAACATCAGTAGTTGGGATACATCTAATGTGACGACCATGGAAGAAATGTTCAAGGATGCATCTAATTTTGATCAAGACCTAGGAAGTTGGACTGTAAGCAATGTTATATCCATGGAGGGGATGTTTGAAAACGCTACTGATTTTAATAATGCTTCGAACGCATCCATTAGCACATGGAGTACAGGTAGTGTCACCCGTATGGACAAAATGTTTAATAATGCGGATGCTTTTAACCAAGACATCAACAATTGGGACACCTCTAGTGTAACCAATATGGGGAATTTGTTTAGTAATACGGCTACCTTCAATCAAGACCTAGATGATTGGGATACCTCTAATGTGACAAGCATGTATGGTATGTTTGGGAGTGCACTCGCATTTAATGGCGCAATAGGTTCTTGGGACACCTCAAATGTCACAACCATGGAACTCCTTTTCTATTACTCAACTGTTTTTAACCAAGATATATCACAATGGGACACCTCCTCTGTCACAAACATGAATTCTACGTTCAGCGGTACATCTGTATTTAATCAAGACCTCACCAACTGGTGTGTTCAGAATATTTCAAGTTTACCGACAAATTTTGCTACCTCCTCTGCCCTTAACTCAGGTCATTATCCCAACTGGGGAGATTGTCCATCAACCGCAACCTTAACGCTATCAAGTAATGATGGGGTGAATACGGATGCGCTAATTACTTCAGGAGTTGTAACACTCACGGCGACTTTTTCCATCAATATGGCTGCTACACCCACCCTTTCAATTGCTGGCTTGGTGACCAATACGAATATGTCTTTAAATGCCTCGTCGACTGTTTGGGAGTACCTTTATAATGTGCCCTCTACGGTTACCACGGGCACCTATACTGTTTCCGTCAAGGCAACCGATACACTCAACAGGTCGTATACACGAAACGAAAGCTTGGACATTAGCATAGATCCGTTGTTTTATTTAGACACCAATGGGGTGACCATTAAATGTGATGGTTGTGCTGTTGGAGACCAAGGGGTAGTTGACGGAATAACCTATACAGCGGTTGATAACACCACCCTAGCAGCTAAAAATAGTTCTGATACGGACTGGGGTCAATTATGTACAACTTTGGTCACAGACATGAGCGGATTATTTGATGGGGAAAGTTCTTTCAATCAAGACATCGGTCGATGGGATACGTCCAACGTAACTGACATGAGTTCACTTTTTGAAGATGCAACTTCGTTTGATCAAAATATTGGTTTTTGGAACACTGCTAGCGTAACAGATTTTTCGGACCTATTTAAAGGGGCTACTGCATTTAACAATGCAGGAACCAATACAATTGAAAATTGGAATACCTCCAATGCTACCACTATGTATGGTTCTTTTCATGGGGCCTCTTCATTTAATCAACCGATAGATTCATGGAATGTTTCCAACGTAACGAACATGACTTACATGTTTAGGAACGCTCTTGTATTTAATCAAGATTTGAATAGTTGGAATACTTCTAGTGTAACCACTATGAACTTCATGTTTTCAGACGCTGATGCATTTAATGGTGCTATAGGAGATTGGAATGTTGGCGCTGTAACAAATATGTCTTTTATGTTCAATAGTGCAGACGTATTTAATAACAATGCCACTTCAACGATCAAAAATTGGGATGTAAGTAGTGTTACCAACATGAGTCATATGTTTGCTAATGCAGCTGTGTTTAACCAGCCCTTGAATGATTGGGATGTTAATAGTGTTACTAACATGGATTCGATGTTTCAAGGGGCAGATATTTTTAATCAACCCTTAGCAGATTGGGCGGTGGATAATGTTGCCAACATGACAGATATGTTTGTTAGTGCCACTGCATTTAGTCAAGATATAAGCAAATGGTGTGTAACTTCTATCACAAGCAAACCATATAATCCATATCCATATTCTTGGTATTGGGATAAAGACTCAGCATTCGAGAACATCAGTTCACTTCAACCGAATTGGGGCAGCTGTCCTTCTCGGGCCGATTTGTACATGTATACTGACGGGGATTTGGAAATCGATTATGAGGAGGTGATCACTATTACGGCCAGTTTTACCCTAGATATGGCCGCTTCACCAGCAATTACAGTATCGGGGACAACAATCTCAAATGCCACCATGACCCAAGGGAGCTCGCCTACCTTGTGGACCTACACTTGGAACGTACCGTCCAATTTAGCCTCTGGAACCTATGTGGCTACTGTTGCCGCTACCGATACTGCCGAGGGTCGCCCTGTTTCTTCCAATGTTAGTTTAACACTGACAACTGAAACAACTCCTCCAACGGTTTCTCATGCGTTGAGTCAGTTAGACCCTTATTTGAATGCTACAGATATTGTAACCTATACGGCCACTTTTTCGGAGCCCATGACCGCTACACCCACGGTGGATATCAACGGACAGGGGTATGAAACACTTTCTCCAGTAGTGGGGAGTAATGATGAAATTTGGACCTATTACATTGACATGTCCACTTACACAGGACCTCAAGGCGCACTTACCTGTACAGTATCAGGGACCGATAAATTTGGGAATGCTTACGCAGCAGGTTCTGAAACCTTATCTGTTACGGTAGATACAATATCACCTAATCTAGTTAAAGCGACTTCTTCCGTTACTACAGAAACCACTTATGGTACTGGTCAAACCTTTGATGTTATTTTAGAATACGATGAAGCAGTCTATTTAACTTTAGGGAGTGCTAGTCCTACATTTAATATTCTCACGCGATCTTCCCCTCCAGCCTTTTCAAACATAAGTTATGTTTCGGGTTCGGGGACAACGAGCTTAACTTTTGAATACACCGTTCAAGCTGGTGATTTGGTCGACTTAAGTTCAGAAGTGTCCATGCAAAATTCGGAGAACTTAAATCTCTATGGGGGATCTCTTTTGGATGTAGCAGGGAATACGGCAAGGACAGCATTAACCACTTCTGGAACACCAACACCAACTTTACAGGGAGATTCAGAACCTTCTTCATTAGAATACAATGCAGAAATTAAGCTCGACGGGGTAGCTGGTCCAATCGCCAAAGTCTATTCCAAGCAAGCGTCATCGTCAATTACTTCCGGTACATTTGCTATTGGAGATACTATTCCGATTCAAATTGAGTACGAGGCGGATCAGGTAGACAGTGTCACGGGGGTACGCCAACCATAGAATTACAAACAAACGGATGTATAGGAGGTGCTGTAAATCAGGTGGTTAATTTTTCCCGTATTCGCCAGTTAGATGCTTTTACAAAAGTATTGGAGTTCGATTATGTTGTTCAGGAATTTGATTGTTCACAAGCACTTACTTATGCAAGTGTAAATGCTTTCCAGCTCAACGGGGCTCAAATAACAGATCCCTATGGAAATGTATTTACCGATGAAACCCTGCCTCTTGCGCCCAATAGCACCTATGGAATCAACTATCAATCGGCTGTGCCCACACCTACCAATACCATTGTAATTGATGCTATTCGACCATCGATTTCCAATATTCAAATTGTATCTTCCAATGCCTCTCCAACTTTTGCGGTGTTAAATGATACAGTAACATTGACTTTCCAGCTCAGTGAAGTCGTCACTGGCGTCACGGCCGACGATGTCCAGTTCTTTTATACCAATGGGGGAACGACTACCACACCCATTGATTCGGATAGTATCAGCATAATTGGCACAAATACCATCGAAGCTGTGTATACACTTGTGTCAACGGATACGTCTATTGACGGTGGATTTGTAAGCTGGGAAATTAACACCGCTGGCTTTACCGATTTGGCCGGTAATACAGCCACGAATACTTTAGGGATTGCAAATGACTATACGGATAGTGATAGTGATTCGATCATCTACGATTTTGCTCCACCTAATCTAGATTTTGTAAGGATTTACTCTCCGGGAGGCTATTCCAACAGTAAAGCAACCGACGGTGACATAGTCTTTATTGAAATTCAAGCAAATGAAGACTTGATTATTAACGCCTCTGATGTTCGGTTTTTTGGAACTTCTACGGCGAATACATTAACATTGAGTTTCTCAAATCCTCCGGGGGAACTTCGTCATTGGACAATCGAATCCAACGCCATAATACCCTCGAATCCTTCAGGGACAGTAACATTTAGCATAACGTATACTGATCTACTTGGGAATGCACCCACACAAGCAGTTACCATGACAACCGATAGTTCATCGGTAGAGATTGATCGTACAGCTCCCGTTATTTCTCCAGTAAGCATGTACTCTAACAATGCATCCACAACATTGGCAAAGCCAGGAGACACAGTTTATGTGCGACTAACTACCAATGAAACGCTGAGTGCCAGATGCCATGACCAGCATTGCCTCTGGAACCACGACCACATTTACTTTTGCAGGCACAAATACCATCATCTACAGCTATGTCATGCAACAATCAGATCCCGAAGGCTATGTTGCTTTCTCCTGGCAGGCTACCGATACGGCAAATAACACCGTAACAGTTAGTGCTATTACCTCAGGGACAGCAGTTTATTTTGATAAATCTCCTCCAGTTGTATTGAATGTCCGAACCTCGGCTGCCTCATCACGTTATACAGACGATGATAGCGATCCCACAAACAGCGATGCCATTCCTATTACGGTAAATTTTGACGAGGCGGTATACATCAGCACCGGAACTCCGACCTTGGAAGTTGAAACGGGAGATACAGATCGAACGGCCATTTACGCATCTGGGGCTGGCACAACAGCACTCACATTTATGTACACGGTTCAAGACGGAGATTTTTCCAGTGCACTGAATTACACATCAACCACTGCTTTAAACGCTAATGGAGCAGTACTGACCGATATTTACGGGAATTCTGTTGATCTTACACTACCAACAACAACTAGTTCCTCTTCCCTAAAAGGAGTTAGTATAATTCAAATTGATGGGGATAATCCAACCTTAACCATCACGGTTAATTCAGACAATGCTTCTAGCACTCAATTTGCCGTTAACGGTGATACGATAACGATTGAAGTTAATGGCTCGGAAGATTTAATTGCCTCAAGCATTATTGCCTCCATTACTAATTTCACCCCACCGCAAATACTTAGTTTTACTGCAGTAGGGACAAGTACAAATAGCTTTACGTCAAGCTTTACTGTCCAAGCTTCGGATCCTGAGGGTTCCATTGACCTTGAAATTAGCGCTTCGGATACAGCAACGAGTGTTTTGATTAGTACAGGAAATCCATCGGGGATATATTCTACTGCTTCTGGTGCATCCAACCCTATTTCTGATATTATCACAATTGATAGAACAGCACCTACCTTTGTAAGTCCTGCTTCGAATCAGCAAAATGAGAATCAAACCTCAGCACAGACCATTGAATTGTCAGAAGTTTGTTCACTTTCTATCATTGGAGGACCAGATGCAGCCTTGTTTAGCGTTGGGTCGTTTACATCCTTGACCAGTCCATTTACCAACCTTTTACAGTTTATTTCTGCTCCAGATTTCGAATCTCCACAAGATGCGGATGCCGATAATGTGTATGAGTTAATTATTCGTGCAGCTGATCAAGCCACAAATGTAGTGACACAAAGTATACAGATCAGGGTGTTGGATGTCGATGAAACAATCCAACCGGATACGGATGGGGACGGTTTAAATGACGATGTAGATACAGACGATGATAATGACGGCGTAGACGATACCCAAGAATTAAGTGATGGCACCGACCCACTCGATGCGGATAGTGATGATGATGGCCTAACCGATGGAGAGGAAGACACCATTGGGACAGATCCATTGGATACTGATACCGATGATGACGGCACTCTAGATGGAGACGATGCCTTCCCGCTCGATCCAACTGAGGATACGGATACGGATGGCGATGGCGTAGGAGACAATGCTGATACTGACGATGACAATGATGGCGTAGACGATACCCAAGAATTAAGCGATGGCACCGACCCACTCGACGCGGATAGTGACGATGATGGGCTAACCGATGGAGAAGAAGACACCATTGGAACAGATCCATTGGATGCTGATACGGATGACGATGGAACTTCAGATGGAGACGATGCCTTCCCGCTTGATCCAACTGAGGATACGGATACCGATGGCGATGGTATAGGAGACAATGCCGATACTGACGATGATAATGACGGTGTAGACGACACCCAAGAATTAGCTGATGGGACTGACCCACTCGATGCAGACAGTGACGACGATGGTCTAACCGATGGAGAGGAAGACACCATTGGGACAGATCCATTGGATGCTGATACGGATGATGATGGAACCCTAGATGGAGACGATGCCTTCCCACTCGATCCAACAGAGGATACGGATACCGATGGCGACGGCATAGGAGACAATGCTGATACTGACGATGATAATGACGGTGTAGACGACACCCAAGAATTAAGCGATGGGACTGATCCGTTGGATGCAGACAGTGACGACGATGGCCTAACCGATGGAGAAGAAGACACCATTGGGACAGATCCATTGGATACTGATACGGATGACGATGGAACTTCAGATGGAGACGATGCCTTCCCACTCGATCCAACTGAGGATACGGATACGGATGGCGACGGCATAGGAGACAATGCTGATACTGACGATGACAACGACGGTGTAGACGACACCCAAGAATTAGCTGATGGGACTGATCCATTGGATGCGGACAGTGACGATGATGGTATAAACGACGGACAGGAAGCAAGCGATGGCACTGATCCATTGGATGCAGACAGTGACGACGATGGTCTAACCGATGGAGAGGAAGACACCATCGGGACAGATCCATTGGATACTGATACGGATGATGATGGAACCTTAGATGGAGACGATGCCTTCCCGCTCGATCCAACTGAGGATACGGATACCGATGGCGACGGCATAGGAGACAATGCCGATACTGACGATGATAATGACGGTGTAGACGACACCCAAGAATTAAGCGATGGCACCGATCCACTAGATGCCGACAGTGACGACGATGGTCTAACCGATGGAGAAGAGGACACCATAGGCACGGATCCATTGGATACTGATACGGATGACGATGGAACTTCAGATGGAGACGATGCCTTCCCCCTCGATCCAACAGAGGATACGGATACCGATGGTGACGGCATAGGAGACAATGCTGATACTGACGATGACAATGATGGCGTAGACGACACCCAAGAACTAACGGATGGAACCGATCCACTCGATGCCGACAGTGACGATGATGGTATAAACGACGGACAGGAAGCAAGCGATGGGACCGATCCATTGGATGCAGACAGTGACGACGATGGTCTAACCGATGGAGAGGAAGACACCATCGGGACAGATCCATTGGATACTGATACGGATGATGATGGAACCTTAGATGGAGACGATGCCTTCCCGCTCGATCCAACTGAGGATACGGATACCGATGGCGACGGCATAGGAGACAATGCCGATACTGACGATGATAATGACGGTGTAGACGACACCCAAGAATTAAGCGATGGGACTGATCCGTTGGATGCAGACAGTGACGACGATGGCCTAACCGATGGAGAAGAAGACACCATTGGGACAGATCCATTGGATACTGATACGGATGACGATGGAACTTCAGATGGAGACGATGCCTTCCCACTCGATCCAACTGAGGATACGGATACGGATGGCGACGGCATAGGAGACAATGCTGATACTGACGATGACAACGACGGTGTAGACGACACCCAAGAATTAGCGGATGGGACTGATCCATTGGATGCGGACAGTGACGATGATGGTATAAACGACGGACAGGAAGCAACAGATGGCACTGATCCATTGGATGCAGACAGTGACGACGATGGCCTAACCGATGGAGAGGAAGACACCATCGGGACAGATCCATTGGATACTGATACGGATGATGATGGAACCTCAGATGGAGACGATGCCTTCCCACTCGATCCAACTGAGGATACGGATACCGATGGCGACGGCATAGGAGACAACGCTGATACTGACGACGACAACGACGGCGTAGACGACACCCAAGAATTAGCTGATGGGACTGACCCCCTCGATGCAGACAGTGACGACGATGGCCTAACCGATGGAGAAGAAGACACCATTGGGACAGATCCATTGGATGCTGATACGGATGACGATGGAACCTCATATGGAGACGATGCCTTCCCACTCGATCCAACACAGGATACGGATACCGATGGCGACGGCATAGGAGACAATGCTGATACTGACGATGACAATGATGGCGTAGACGATATCCAAGAATTAGCTGATGGAACCGATCCGTTGGATGCGGATACGGATGATGATGGAGTGCTAGATGGTCAAGACGACTATCCACTCGATGAAACGGAACAGCGGGATACCGATGGAGATGGAATTCCTGACAATCAAGATGATGATGATGATGGAGACGGAATTCCTGACACCCAAGACGCGTTTCCTACAGACGAGACGGAGTCACTTGACACAGACGGAGATGGTATTGGGAACAATGCTGATGAGGATGATTATGGAGACGGGGTTAATGATATTCAAGTGGTGGTCGATTTAGTATTAATTGATTCAGGCCAAGTTACCCTCACTTTTGATGCCTTCCCATTGGATCCGTCGGAACAATACGACACAGACAACGATGGTATAGGGGACAATGCAGATAATGACGATGACAATGATGGAATAGTGGATGAGTTGGATGCATTTCCGTTGAACCCAAATGAAAGCATCGATACAGATGGCGACGGCATAGGGAACACAACCGATATAGACGACGATGGTGATGGATATCCCGATATTCTTGAAATGGAAGAAGGGAGTGACCCGTTAGATCCAACTAGTCAACCTAGCGATCAAGATCAAGATGGGTTAGCTGATAGTGTAGATACAGATGATGATGGAGATGGTTTTGAAGACAATGAACTCTTTGTCTCTCAGGTGTTGACTCCGTCTGTACCTGGTCCGGAAGCCACTTGGCAAATTGTCAATTTAGACAACTATCCGAATGCTTTGGTGAAAGTATACAATCGAAATGGACAGCTTGTATTTCAAATGCAAGATTATCAAAATGATTGGGGTGGTATTTACGAGAAAACAGGAGAGCTTCTCCCTGCAGGGTCGTACTATTATCGTATTGATTTAGGTAATGGATCGACGATTAAAGACGGATGGATCTATTTGACGTATTGATTTGAAAGAAGAACAACTTTCGACCATTGGGCAAGTAATCCAATGGGCCGCCAATAAGCAAATGGATATGTTGCAGGCCTATGAAAAGCAACACGGGTTTTCTTCAAGAATTGAAATCTGGGCGGTTTTTTGTCGAGAAGTAAAAGAAGAGATTCTTCTCCTTACTGACCTTGATTTACTTTCCAAAGAGCTTGTAAATGCCCTTGTTTTCTATTTAACCCATTCGCAAAGTGATTATCATTTGGAAATGAGTACCGATGAAATGGCCCATGCATTTTTAACCTTTACAGAAAACAATTAACTTTCGGTACGTCTTTAATCGATAGCCAAATGAAAAACCTTCTGATTTTTGTTTTGTTTTTATTCTCCAACAGTTTATCAGGGCAAATAAATTTTTTGACCCCTTATGAAATAACCATAGAGTCTGAATTGGCTTTTGCTCCTGCAAACGATGAGCTGGATCAAATGCGCTTGAGTTTTGAAGCTCAAAAATGGCCAATTGAAGTTTTACGATATGCTTTGTTCCGGATTCAACAAAACCCGTATTTAATTACTTCTTTTTACATTCAGGTTAGTATTATTCACCCAGATCAATCTAAAAAGCTGTTAATTCCTGTTCCCGTTAACGACCGCTATCTTCGCGCATTTAAAACTGAAAAAGGATTTAATGAAAACTACATTGATTTCCTTTCCGACACCTATGAATGGATGCTAGAAAATCTATAAATAAGACATTTTTCGCTTTATTGGCAGTATTCCTCGCCAATGGAAAACCGATCGTAAGTGACACGAGACACCTCTCCACTCAATCGGTTGTCAGGGACTCCTGCTGCTAAATCGTTTCCATTTACGGGAAGCGATAAGTTTGAATTTGGATCGAAAATAAAGAAGTATCGTCCATCTTGAGCAGTTTTATCAATGATGTCTCCGCATCTTTCTTGCTCTGAGCAAGCAATCGATAAAAGACTGAAAAGAAATAAAAAACAGATGGTTCTCATAAATTTAGTGAAAGGGTTATAAGCAAGAAAAAACGTAGTACATTTCTGAAGCAATCTCAAGAGATTTGGCGAGGTAGGCTTTTGCTTCTTCGGGCGTGTCGTCAAACACCTTCGGATCTTCATAGCGAACAGGAATACGTTGTTCTGCACCGGCGATAAAAGGGCAGTTCTCATCGGCATGTGCGCAGGTCATGATAGCAGCAAAACCAGTTGTTGGATTACTTGGACTCGTTAAATAATTTTGAAAAAAAAGATCCTAAATTTATGTCAGCAAGTTGTATACTGTAGTGAGGATTATGAACATCGCCTTTTTGTTTAATGGAAAACCCTTGCTTAGTTAGTGTTTGTATCACTCTTTCGTTGCAAGCAGTAATTTCTACTCCCCCCGAATAGGTTTTACACTCCTGTCCATGGTAGTGCGCCATTACCTTGGCCCACAATTGTGAAAATTGACTTCTCCTCGAATTGTGGGTACAAATAAAATTGAGATGAAGCGACTGGGTTTTTGCTTTCTTTTTTTTTGAAGATATGCTATAAAAGGTTGAAGTTCTTTTTTGCGGTCTTCACTTATGTTTTTAAGGGGTAGTTTCTTTACGAAAGACGCGAAGGCTTTTTTCATGTTTCAAAGATAAAACACAATTAAATCTAAGGCTAAATTTGCCTCAAACAAATCTTCCCATTTATACTTTTTGGTTTAAACCTAAGATGCCAGCGCACATGCTCAACATAGCTAATGCAGGTAAACTACGAACAATAGGGTCTCCAATCTTTACATGCATGGCGATTGCGCCAAGCATAAGAATGGTGATGATTAGCGCCGAGGGTTTTACTATTTTGGAAAACTTTAACCCAATAAGTAAGCCCAGTGCAGCCAAGAGTTTTACCCCACCAATGAGGTAAAAAAGTGTTTCGTTTAGCCCATAAGCTAAAAACTCTTGCTGTAAGGTGGTTGCTGTTCCACCTCTATAAGGCGTTGCATTTCCAAGACGCAATAGCCAAACATTAAAGACTGTTCCAGAAACGAGGACAATTAAAAGACGATAGAGCCAAATCATATTCAATGGTTTTAGATGGTTGTTTTATTTCCGTGGTCATCAATGGCGACAAAGACAATTTCACAAGCACAATTACTTTTGGATACTTGTTCAATGAGGTTTTCGCTAGAGACGTCTACTTTAATTCGCATAGAGGTTGTACCAATTTTCAAAATGGTGGCTGTCAAATAAACCAAGTCACCAATATGAATTGCTTCCAAGAATTCGATATCATCGACAAACTTGGTGACACAATTTTTCCGCGCATGCCGAACGGCGAGTGCATAAGCTACTTCATCAATCCATTTCATCACTTTTCCCCCATGCACATTGCCATGGTAATTTGCATCAGTGGTTTGAGCTAAAAAGGACATTGAAAGGCTTTTGTTCTCCATATTCCTTTTAAAGTTAGGGCAAATTTCCTATATCGAGTAGCCTCGTTGTCTTTTTTTTGAGGAAATTACAACTATCTTTGAAGTAATACAGTGTAGATGAAAAATATAACAGTAGTAGGAAGCGGTACAATGGGAAGCGGAATAGCTCACTGTTTTGCACAATATGGATTTATGGTTTCGTTGGTAGATTTGACCGAAGAAGCTTTAACAATTGCAAAAAACAAAATAGCAACTAACCTAGATCGCCAAGTTAGAAAAGAACGGTTAACTCAAGCGGATAAAACAGCAGCCTTAGGACGAATTTCCTTGTCAACAGAGCTTCAGTTAGCTTCCGCTTCAGCAGATTTAATCGTGGAAGCAGTGTCTGAAAACAGTGCGGTTAAAAGAAAGATTTTTGAACAAATAGATCGTTGGGCTCCAGAAGAATGCATACTCGCCTCGAATACTTCTTCATTATCTATAACAACTTTGGCTTCGTATACCAGCAGACCCCAAAAGGTGATCGGAATGCATTTTATGAACCCTGTCCCTGTAATGCGTTTGGTGGAAATCATCAAAGGGCATAGTACTAGTTCACGTACTTTGTCTAGTATTGAAGCACTTACAAAAAAAATTGAAAAAGTTCCGCTAGTTGCAGCGGATTACCCCGGTTTTGTGGCCAATAGAATTCTATTGCCCATGATTAACGAAGCAATAGAGGCACTTTTTCAAGGTGTTGCTGACGTATCGTCAATCGATGAAATAATGAAATTGGGGATGGGACATCCCATGGGACCATTGCGACTAGCCGATTTTATTGGATTAGACGTTTGTCTTTCCATATTAGAGGTACTCCACCAAGGGTTTGGAAAGGATAAATACGCCCCCTGTCCTTTATTAAAAAACATGGTTGCCGCTGGAAAGCTAGGGGTGAAAACAAAAAGTGGATTTTACGATTATACGAGTGATCCAAAAAATCCGCAGCCCAATACATTTTAAAATACCATTCGGTGAAGAACACTCCCTCCGACTATTTCTGGTTAAACCTTAGCCTATTGTTTATTGCCACTTCTGGTCCATTAGGCAAATGGATCGATTTGCCTCCAGAATTGTCTATCTTTTGGCGAAGTGTATTGGCGATTCCCTTTTTGTTCCTTTTTCTTTTGCTGACCAAGCAAGACATTAAAATTTCCTTTCAGTGGAATTGGACCATTCTTTTTGCAGGGATATTGATGGGCACCCATTGGGTGACCTATTTTTATGCACTACAATGGTCAAATGTGGCAGTAGGAATGCTTTCCTTATTTACCTTCCCAGTGATTACAGCCTTTTTGGAGCCCGCTTTTTTTAAAACGAATTTTAATAAAAAGCATATTTTTTTGGGAGGGCTCACCCTATTGGGAATATATTTTTTGGTGCCGTCTTTTGCCTTGGCGCAAACACATGGGCCAGCCATTGCGCTAGGTGTTTTTTCTGCTCTTTGCTATGCTTTACGTAACCTATTGCTGAAGAAGGCGCATTCATCAGGAAATGGGAGTCAACAAATGCTGTCACAAGTAATGATTATTGCCCTTTGTTTCTCTCCTTCCTTGATGAGAATTCCCTAATTCTTAGCCAACCCTTTTGGTCCGAACTGGTGTTTTTGGCACTCTTTACTACGGTCATTGGACATAGCTTATTTTTGTATAGCCTTACACGTTTTTCAGTTACTTCTGCTAGTATTGTTGCGAGTATTCAGCCCCTATATGGTATACTTATTGCATATGTTGTTTTAAACGAAATGCCTCATTGGGGAACTTACATTGGGGGCGCATTGATTATCTGTGCTGTTTTGGTAGAAAGTCTTGGCCCTAAAAAAGCCTAGATGTTATAATTAAAACTATTTGTTGTATTTAATTTAATTCAAAAAAAATAAATTCAAGAATTTTATTATGCAAGAATAATAGTTTACATTTGAATGATCAATTTAACCGTATTAATTGAAACGAAAAGGATATGAAAATTTTAGTTTGCATTAGCCATGTGCCCGACACTACATCTAAAATAAATTTTGTAGAAAACGACACAGCGTTTGACACCAATGGTGTGCAGTACATCATTAATCCAAATGATGAATTTGGACTAACCCGTGCCATGTGGTTTAAAGAAAAAGAAGGCGCAGAAGTTGATGTCATCAATGTTGGTGGCCCAGAAACAGAGTCTACCTTGAGGAAAGCCTTAGCCATTGGAGCCGATAAGGCAATTCGTGTAAACACCGAAGCCATAGAAGCCAGCCAGGTTGCGCAAGAAATTGTAGGGGTAATAAAAGCCGGAGCATATGATTTAGTCATTGCTGGTCGTGAGTCCATCGATTACAATGGAGGAATGGTCCCAGGAATGATAGCTGCAATGATTGATGCCAGTTATGTAAACAACTGTGTAAGTTTAGAAATTAGTGGCGATAAAGCCACTGCAGTTCGGGAAATTGATGGTGGAAAAGAAACACTTACCGCAAGTCTTCCATTGGTAATTGGAGGTCAGAAAGGATTAGTTGAGGAGAGTGATCTTAAAATACCCAACATGAGGGGAATAATGATGGCTCGCAAAAAACCATTGGATATAGTTGAACCACTTGGGGCTGAAGCAAAAGCGAACATGGTGAGTTATGAGAAACCTGCACCGAAAGGAGAAGTGAAATTGGTCGATGCGGCAAATATTGATGAATTGATCAATTTATTGCACAACGAAGCTAACGTATTATAAACTAAAAAAGAAGAAGATGTCAGTATTAATCTATGCAGAAACCGAGGGAGGAAAAGTGAAAAAAGCAGCCTTTGAAGTAGCATCTTATGGAAAAGCTGTTGCAGATCAAATGGGATGTGAAGTCGCTGCAGTTACTTTTAATGCATCCGATGCAGATGTTTTGGGAAATTATGGAGTAAGTAAAGTGATGAACTTTTCTCATGAAGGAAATTTCGATGCAAAAATATACGCAAGTGTACTACAGCAAGCCGCAGAAAAAAGTGGTGCTACTACGCTAGTTGTAAGCTCAAGTGCAGATAGTCGTTATCTCACCCCACTTGTTGCAGTTGGTTTAAATGCCGGATATGCCACCAATGTGGTCAGTGCTCCGAGCAGTTTAGCGCCATTTACTGTGAAACGCTCGGTCTTTACAAACAAAGCATTTACACATGCCGAAATCAGTTCGGAAAATAAAATCATCGGGGTTTCAAACAATTCTTTTGGGAGTATAGAGAATAAGGTTTCTTGCACGGTAGAGGACTTTACGGCAAGTGTAGCCTCTTCAAGTGTAAGTGTAGACTCTGTTGATAAAGCTACCGATAAAGTAACGATTGCAGATGCTGAAGTAGTTGTCTCTGGTGGGCGAGGCTTAAAAGGCCCAGAGAATTGGCACATGATTGAAGATTTGGCTGAAGTTTTAGGCGCAGCAACAGCTTGTTCTAAACCTGTCTCTGACATGGGTTGGAGACCACATAGCGAACACGTTGGGCAAACTGGGAAGCCAGTTGCCTCGAACCTATACATCGCGATCGGCGTGTCTGGAGCAATACAGCACCTAGCAGGAATTAATTCTTCTAAGGTAAAAGTGGTCATCAATAGCGATCCAGAAGCTCCTTTCTTTAAAGCGGCCGATTACGGAATTGTGGGGGATGCCTTTGAGGTGGTTCCACAGTTGATCGAAAAGCTGAAAGCCTTTAAGGCACAAGCCTAATAATTTTTTAATTGATTTTAAAAGCGATGAATTTTTCATCGCTTTTTTTATACGTTCAAACGATATTCTACTACATTTATCTTCAATTGCTTTTATGGAAACAAGCATAACGAAAGCTTATTTTGGAAGCTTAGCTAACGGGCAGCAGGTTGAGGCGTATACCTTGACCAATGCAAGTGGGATGCAGGTAGAAATTCTTTCCTACGGGGGTATTATTTCCAAGCTGCTAGTGCCCAATAGGGTAGGGAAGTTAGAGAACATTGCTATGGGATTTTCTAGCCTAGAAGCCTATCAGCATCAAAGCCCTTATTTTGGCGCAATCGTAGGGCGATTTGCCAACCGAATTGCCAAGGGGAAATTTAATTTAGAGGAGAAGGAATACACCCTTGAAGTGAACAATGGAACAAACCACCTACA
Source organism: Flavobacteriaceae bacterium (assembly GCA_038143735.1). Lineage (GTDB taxonomy): Bacteria > Bacteroidota > Bacteroidia > Flavobacteriales > Flavobacteriaceae > Arcticimaribacter. The sequence goes on along the minus strand of JAYQML010000007.1, from coordinate 59,481 downwards.
CGGTGGAATAGTAGGTCTAGACAAGGTGATTTGGAAGATAGCACCCAAAACATCACCAAAAGGGCCATCACTAAGGCTGTCTTATTTTAGCCCAGATGGGGAAGAGGGGTATCCCGGGAATGTCTCCTTTAAGGTGAATTACACCCTTACCCACGAGAACAATTTAGAAATCGATTTTGAAGCAAGTTGTGATCGACCTACTATTATTAACCTAACCCAACACAGTTATTTTAATTTGGCAGGAAACCTTAACCAACAAATATACGATCATCGATTACAGATCGAGGCAGATTATTTTCTTCCTGTAAACAAGGAAATGATTCCAACAGGGGAGCTAAAACCCGTGCAAAACACCCCTTTTGATTTTCGCAAGGGAAAAAGCATTGGAGAAGAAATCGACAAAGATCATCCTCAGCTTAAATTGGGAGCTGGTTTTGATCACTGCTATGCCTTAAACAATTATTCAAAAGAAATGCGGAAAGTTGCCGTTGTTCATCATCCTTCCTCAGGGCGAACCATGGAGGTGTTGACGACTTTACCCGGCATGCAATTGTACACCGCGAATCATTTAGCAGCACCATTTCTTCCGCAAACGGCGCTATGTTTAGAAACTCAATACTATCCAGATAGCCCAAACCATTCTCATTTTCCCTCCACGGTTTTTGGGCCGCAGGCGAGCTATCGTGCGTGGACTCATTTTAGTTTTTCAGTCGATTAATCTCATTTGTTTAAGTTTGTTGAACAGCAATAAATTCAAGATATTGAAAAAAGTAGCCACATGAAACAACCACTTGTATCCCCTTTAGATAGAACAGCAACCAAAGAAGCAGAAGAAATGGCTTCTTTTTATGAAGAAACGTTGGGCTTTACACCAAATAGTTTATTTACTATGATGCACCGTCCGCGTATCGCAGCCGCTTTTTTGGAAATGAATCAAGCCGTCATGGAAAACAAAGGGAGGTTGAGCAGTTCCCTAAAACGCGAATTGGCTTATTTGTCAAGTAGTGTAACAGGTTGTCGGTACTGCGAGGCACACACCATTCGAGCTGCAGAGCGCTATGGCTCATCAGAGGAACGCATGCTTCATTTGTGGGAATACAAGACACATCCAGTCTTTTCTGAGGCAGACCGAGCGATCTTCGATTTGGCCATTGCAGCATCGCAAGTACCCAATACAGTAACTGATACCATTGCCGAAAAGATGCGCAAATACTGGGACGAAGGGGAAATTGTTGAGGTAATGGGTGTTGTCGCACTTTTTGGTTACCTCAATCGCTGGAACGACAGTATGGGAACAGCACTGGAGGAGCCTGCTGCCGAATCTGCCGCTACCTTATTGGGACACAAAGGCTGGGAAAAGGGGAAGCACCAGTATTAGATTCATTAAGTCAAGGATCAATCATTGAGCTTATGCGCTTTGTTTAAGGCATATACTTCTTCAGCATCATAATCCTTTTGATGCAATAGAGTCAATTGTTTTTCCAACAAACTTTTTTTGCGCGGAAAGGCTTCTTTTATTCGAAAAAACATAGGGTGATTATGCTGGGGAGAAATTAATTCAATACAAGCTTGCATCGCATTAAGAACGGACATGATTTGGTTGGGAATCCAAGAAATTATGGGTGTGCCTCCAGTAGCTTTTGCATAGGTAGTATTTTGCATAATGTATTTTTGGACAAATTGCCAGTGTCCATTTCGAAAGAAGTAGATTTCTTCTAAAATGCCCAAAAGGAGCACCAAGCCATCTTCATTCTTATTCTCCTTTAGCCATCCCATTAATCCCTTGGGGTGAAGTTTGTCTATGTCTTCTTTAAGGTCTTCAAAGAAGTGTTGAATACAAACGGGGCGATAAGCCCTTAGGTCAAGTAAATAGTTGGTTAGTTCATTGGAAGGGTAATAATTGATGACCCCTGAGAAAATGTCCATCGTAGGGATAATGTTGTCTTGTGCTCCTGTTTGCCCTCTGTATTGACGGGGATTTTCATCTACTCCTTCATAGTACACTCCTTCATTAAATATTTCATCATTCCCCTTAATTCCCATAATAAAGACTCTGAAGTCATTGTAATGTTTCCATCGCGAAGCTTCCCACATGATCTTTCTTCGACCATTGATATTGATCATGGCCTTATAACAATCTTCTAGCGATTGGTTAACGCCATCCATGGTTTTACTCTTAAGTGTTCCTAGTACCCCTTTGATAAGATCTGGAGAGTACTGATTGATATCGACATGGAGCATAATAAAGCCCCTCTCATCGGGCATGCCTGAAAACTTAACGGCCATGTCCAGATTCTCCCAAGCAAAGCCTTTTTTTGGATCGCGTTTTACATAATTCCCTAGCGAGTATGCATAGTGATAATCGAGCCAAGGGTGAACGTCTAGTTTTTTTGCAACGGTACATAAGGGTTGGGCAACTTGTTGCGGGAGATATTGGTTGGCTTTTCCATATTTTCCGGTGGCAAGTTGCTCAAAATGTGCTGGGGCTAGGGTGTAAGCCGAAGCGATAAAAGTATAGCCACGAAAGAGGGCTTGAAGTATAAACGGATCACTTTCTTTTTCAACTTCCTTGTTATAGTTGGATAGCTGGGTAATTCTTCTTTCAATTTCTCCTTTCTTACTCAGAATGCCTCCTTCTCCATCATCTTTAATCCGTGCTAGCTCGCTTAAAATTTTTTGGAGTTGATTGTACTTTGAGGGCAATTTTGACAGTGGATCTTTGCAAGGGAGAAAACCGTGGATGGGGCTAACTTGAAAAAAACCGTCGGTATAACGCGCTAAATTCATCTGTGCAAATTGTTATATTTTTACTAAAGTTAGTATTATTTGTTACAAATACAACAATCTAACCATTTTAGCGATTGAATGGTTTAGTACATGGAAATAAAAAACCCTCCGTTATAGGAGGGTTTCTAATTGTTAACCTGATAATTTTAGCTTAGTCGATAGCACCTTGTTGTTTTTGGATGCGGTACATCATTTCTTTTAAATGAACCTTATCCATCCCTTTAGCAGATTTGGATTTCGTTTTCACCAGTTTTTCGAGGACATCAATTTGCTGTCTTGCAGCTCCTCGTATATCCGATTGGTTAACGTTTACAGCAGTGATTCCACCATAGCGACGCTGGCCAGCACTTAACTTTTGATCTTCGTTCATTAGAAAAATCAAACGGTCAACATGAGCACGTTGAAGGTTTCTTCGGTAAACATTCAGACTTTTTCCTGCCTTTACATCGCGCCAAATTCCCTTGGTGAGATCATCCATTAAATTGATTAAAGTGTAAGCGTTACTGCCGTTCAAAGCTTCGTTTTCAATTACACGTGCCAAACGGTCAAAGCTCAAAAGGGAATTGAGTGTTCTAACTTGCAGGCTTCTCACTTTTTCAACTGTACCGGCAATGCTAATTCTATTGATGATTTCTTGATCAAGCATCCAATAAGGGGTAGTAAAGAGTTGCGTTTGGAGAAAGTCCATACAACGGGCCTGATGATTTTTGTTTACATGACTAAATACCGCTCCTTTTTGTTCATAGGTTTTGTTCATTTCGTATACTCCACCAATGTTTGCAGTTACATGCCCCATGTATCGATTGAATTGATTAAAGAGCTGCTGATAAAGTTCTCCTAAATCATCATAATTTTTCCCTTCTTCATAGGTCCAATCGATGAGATTCGGTACTATTTTTTTCAAGTTAGCAATCCCGTAATTACTGGCTTTAATGGCGTCATCTCCAAGATCTTCTGTCTGAGAAGAAGGGTCGATGACAGGACGTTGTTGTCGTCCAAACCGATACATGGGATCATCAGATTTATCAAGAATCCATTGGTTTAAGGTTGCTTTTTCTTCTGTAGCAGAAGCGTTTATCGGTCGATATCCCCAGCGAATTGCATACTTGTCATACGGACCAACATTCGGCATTAAAGCTACTCCGTCATCTTCGGGTTGAGCCACGTAGTTAAAGCGGGCATAATCCATTATCGATGGAGCAGTACCATATTTTTGGGTAAAGCTAGCAGAACGAAGCGAATCCACCGGATAAGCGACACTACTTCCCATATTATGGGGTAATCCAAGCGTGTGTCCCACTTCGTGCGAGGAAACAAAACGGATCAGTCGACCCATGATTTCATCTTTAAATTCAACCCCTTGTGCCTCTGGGTTAATGGCTGCGGTCTGCACAAAATACCAGTTGCGTAAAAGTGTCATTACATTGTGGTACCAATTGATGTCAGACTCTAAAATCTCCCCACTCCTTGGATCACTCACATGAGGTCCGTTGGCATTGGGGATAGGAGAGGCAAGGTAGCGTACCACAGAATAGCGCACATCTTCAGGAGACCAGTCGGGGTCTTCTTCTTTTGTAGGTGCATCTTTGGCAAGAATGGCATTTTTAAAGCCAGCTTCTTCAAAGGCAATTTGCCAATCTTCTATACCATCTTTAATGTATTGCACCCATTTTTTTGGTGTAGCAGGGTCGATATAATAAATGATGGGCTTTTTGGGCTCTACCAAAATACCTTGATCAAATGCGGCTTGATCTTCTGGTTTTACTTCTAGTCTCCATCGATCTAAGTAAGTGACTTTTTTGCTTTTTTGAACATCTAGGCCGTAATCCACCTGACTGCGGGCAAACCATCCCACACGTTTGTCAAAATAACGACGCTTCATGGGTGTTTTGGGCAACAAAATCATCGAATTATTGATTTCAACTGAAAATGCCTGAAGGCTTGAATTGGAGGGAGGTTCACTCGATTTATACGTCTTCACATGCCGCGCCTCAATGTTGAGGGGGAATGCACGAATGGATTCGATATAAGAGCGTTTTCCATCTATAGAGGAAATTTTATATTGTTTTTTGTAGCGTCCAGAAATCCCCAAGGTTTTCACGTCGTCTTTAAAGAGTTTTGTCACTTCAATTACGGCACTTGGGTGAAGACTGTCTTTTCCTTTTACCACAATGGGGAAAGCAGCAATGATGGGTTCAAAGTTTGAATTTTTTACTGCCAGATTGATCGGTAAACTATCTGCAGCAACATTTTCATAGGAAACAATACGAAGGAGTATTTGTTTCTTTTTCTTTTCCCAACGAACTACTTGAGTGTTTTGTTTTCCTCCGCCAAAACCTAAGCCCGAAGCTGTTTTAGCAATACGGGTAACCATGAGCATTTCCCGGTTCAGTAAGGAATCGGGGATCTCATAGTAGTACTTTTCATCTACTGAATGAACAGTAAACAGCCCTTCGGTACTCTGGGCTTTGGAAGTAATGACCTCTTCATAGGTTTTTTTCTTTTTCTCTTTCTTTTCTTTTTTTGTCTTGAGCAAGCCCCAAGGTAAAAACAAAAGAAGCTAAAATGGTGAGCTGTATTCTCATATTTTCAAATTTGTTAAGGTTAGTTGTTTTATTGGGGCGAGGTAATATTACAAAATAAAATGGACGTGTATTTTAAACGAATCGTGCTACGGAAAGAAATTTAGATGAATAAATACATTAAATTTCCATCACAAAGAATTTTAATTCGCTGTGAGAATAATTTACGTTATCTTTTTTCCAAGGGATTAACCAATCGTGGGTAAAGCAAAAAAAGATCAAATCAACTGTTATCGACCGTTCTGTATGGGGTCGGTGTCAGGCATTAGTTTATTTAAAATAAAATAAACAGGACAAAACTTTGTCATTGGACTGATGAGCTGAAGCCCTCCAACAGCCACCGCAATCCATAAAAAATCCAAGTTTCTGGTAGTCAATGTTAAACCAACACTTACTAAATATAATACACCTACAATGGCGTCATGGGCTCTTACTTTTGAAATATTTTTTTCCATTTGATTTTGATTGTTCCTTAATATAGGGTATTTAAACTAAAAATACAAATGCATTGATTTTTGGATTCAGTTTTATTTTATATTCTATCATCACCTATTTTAATGGTGTAACCCAAGTCAAAGTCGTTGGTAAAAATTTAGTCTATTTCTCAAAAAGAAAGAAGTTTTCTATGGGTTGCTCAAATAACTGGGACATTTTAAATGCAGTGGGCAAACTTGGGTCAAACTTTTCTTTTTCAATGGCGTTTATGGTCTGTCTCGATACTCCAATAACTTCGGCTAGTTGTTCTTGCGTTAGGCCTTTAAGTTTTCTCAATTCTCTTACCTTATTCTTCATAGGTATCTTTTTCTATTAATCAGTAAAGTCGTCATATAGGTAAGCCCTATAAACCCTACAAGAATTCCTATTTCAGCATCATGTGGAATTAGATCGGTTTGATCCAACAATGAATAGGTAAGTCCTACTACTACCGTAAGTCCGAGCGTTAAGGCCAAAGATTCTAAATGGATTTTGCGCTCCAATTCATCGTAATGGTTGAATAATGTTTTGTTGGCTAAGATCATGAGTACACCATTGACAAGGTTTGTGAGAATAGCGAGTGTTGTTAAGAGCAAATGATTCTCCCAAATAAATTTTGGTCCAAATGTGGCAATGGCTAAAGTCGCCACCCATGACCAAGTCCATAATCCTAAGTTTTTGAGATGTTTTTTTCTTTCTTCTTTCATGATTTGTAAAGTTTATTTGACAAATATAAATAAAACTTGGTAAAAATGTCAAGTTTTATTTACAAAAAAATTGAAGCGGAAAAAAAATCATCATACTACAATCCTACAGCGGTTAGATCATATTCCAACTCTATATAAATTATACAAGCCACCTCTTTAATTAAAGTTTAAACTTTTCCATTAAATTAGAGGCATAGAAGTTAAGCAAGAAAAATGAAAGGCATTGTCAAAGTATTCTTACTGATATTCGTATTGTCCTGTGGTAAAAATCAAGATGCTCAAGAGCAAAACGATTCTGACTGTTCAGGAGGTTATTCAACCGCAGGGATTTTAGTCGATATTAATGAAGAAATCTATAATGACGATGTGTCGGTGAATAATTACAGCAGATATTCATGGACTTCTGATGGCAGTGATAGGATTTTACAAGGTAATGGAATTCCTAATCATGCAGTAGGAACGTTTCCAAATGCAAATAACCCAAATACAATTACAGAACAAAATGTAAGCAAGAGATTCACCCTTTGTCCTGAAATAATTACAGAAAGTGGATTAGAGGTTGTGGGTCCTGCTTTGGCAATCGCCTATGCTTTAAATAGCGTCAAATTTGATCCTGCTACAGCAGGCAGATGTAATGATGCAGGGGAATGTAGTTTAGCACGAGGACAGGGAAACTGGAGTATTGAAGCTTTAGGCCACGATACATTTGACTTTGGCGATGACATGAATCATGCTCACGTACAACCCACCGGAGCATATCATTATCATGGAATACCGGAACTTTTAGTCGATTTTCTGGGGGATAATCGAGTGATGACACTGGTTGGTTGGGCGTCTGATGGGTTTCCAGTCTATGCCAGATATGGATATTCAGATGCAATCAATTCGAACAGTGGAATTAAGCCATTAACGTCAAGTTACAGATTAAAATCTGTGCCAGATGCGAACCGTCCAAATATTTTAACAGCACTTACAGGAGGCCCTGATCAAGGAACAACCCATCTAAATACACCTATTCCAATGGGTGCTTTTACCCAAGATTATGAATATATTGAAGGGCTTGGAGATTTGGATCAATGCAATGGACGATTTGGTGTTACGCCAGAATTTCCCGAAGGGATTTATTACTATGTTGTTACAGATGATTTTCCTTTTTTTACAAGATGTTTAAAGGGCAATATTTAACAAACAGCAATAGAATAAAAGCACAACGGGTTAATCATTCTATACCGCTTTGCCAAAAAAATAAACCTACTGTTGACTTATCTTTTGATAGGATATCCTTGCTTTAGCTGGCTTTTTGGATTCAGAATCAAAATAGAGTTCCTGTCCCTGCATAAGTTTAATCTTTTCAATTTTATTTGATGTAACAGGGGTAATTTTGATGCGTTGACCATTTTGCTGAATCCTGAGGGAAAAAAGCTCCATTCCTAAGTTTTCAATCACCGCATAACAGTCCTCCTTTTGAAATGGGTTGATGGTTGCATCTTGTCCTGGTCCTTTCCCAGTTATTAACATGCTTTGACTTGGCTCAATTTTAATGACTGTTTGAGTGATTATTTTAGTTTGAAAACAGAATGCAAGGAAAAACAAAACGAGTATTCTCATTCATCGAAGAAAAAAAAACCGTCCTACTTTTAAAGTATAACGGTTTTATCATTCTATTCACTCCTCTTCCTGGGCTTTCCGAAACAAGTTCGGGATAAACTTCTCGCCAAAAGGGGGAAAACAAAAAAGCAACCGAATGGCTGCTTTTGTGATTTTCTGCTCCTCCTATTATTCAAAGTTGCAGCAGAAAGCATTATTTCGAAACCTTGAAAGTAGTATTATCTGAATTTAATAAAACGGAATCAACATGACCCATCACGCTGCGGTCATCAGAGATGAAGTGCGCGTGAAGAAAACTATCGTGATGGGTAAAAATCGCCTTGTGTTTTCGTGAGAAGAATCCAACAATTGATCCGCTTAGATTTTTATAACTGTATTGCGTTAGCCCTTTATGTGCCTGATCAGGCGAAGAAACAGAGCTGCCTTCGGGTAAATTAACACTGTGGACCTTAATATCTTTAAATACTCCATCAATCCTAATCAATAATGGCTTGTCATAATCAAAATAGAGGGAGTCAATTAATTCTTCAACGGATTTCAGCGAAAGTTCTGAAGGAGCTACAGAAAAGCTATTTAAATCACTTTCATTTGAATAGACAAAAAATGGAGCTTTTGTTGAATTAACTTTACTCACTTGATGAGCAACGCTATCGATGACTTTCGAAATGAAAGTCTGACCTTCAAATAATAAAACCTCTCCCTTTAGATATTCAATCGGCCCTAATCCATAGGCATTGGGACGACTCAAAGAGTCTGTTGAAATTTTACCTGACAAATCCCCTTTCCACATCACATCGCGCATCTGACCAACAACCTCAATCGATGATGAGTTAGGGGAGTTGTCGCATGAAACGAACAACAGGGCTAATGATAGGACTAATAATATTCTCATAGGACAAAAATAAAAAAACCGCTACACTATAACAGTTTTATCATTATGAGTTGCTCCTCTTCTTGGGCTTCCCGAAACAAGTTCGGGATAAACTTCTCGCCAAAAGAGGAGAAAAACAAAAAAGCAACCTAACGGCTGCTTTTGTGATTTTCTACTCCTCCTCTTGGGCTCGAACATTTATCTATATCATAGAGTGAATCTATTATAAACAAAAGCCGAATAAGTCAATATTAGCAATAGATAATACTGACTTCATCAGGCACACTATTAATATACAACAGACACTCCTCCGACCATATTTTGTAAGTTTGGTACAAGGAAATTAGATTTATAGCCAAACTAAGAAACAAGCCAACTGAAAAGTGTTTAGTACCTATTTTAGCCAATGGGATTATTCCCGGGCTGAAACATGGTCCGAGTATTTCTAAAGGGATAAAGATTTTTCTTAAGTAGTTTAATTACAGTCATGAAAGTATTCGTATTACCTACAAAATAAATCGTAAGCCTACACTTAAATGGAGTTCTTAATCGTTTACAAAGTGAATAGAGGTATTTTTAAAATTTATCAATCGAATATTATTTCATCAACTTCTTTACTACATTGATTTTACGAATAAGTAAAGTAACTATAGAATTTAAAGAAAATCTTATTCAAAACCTATGGGTTTTATGATTAACGATTTAGCTCCAAAGCTGCAAGAATAAAAGGTCCAGTTCCTTTTGGATCGTTGTCTTTTTTTCTTTCGTTTACATAATATTCATAGGAACCATCTCTAAAAGGATTTCCTCCTAAACCAGCAACTGCACATACTTGGGTAAGTGTAATAAATCCATTTTCATCACGTTTGATAAGGTTATTCGTAAGGCCCTCAAACCCTTTTTCAGCAATTGACATGAACATGGGGTTTAAGTATCCTCTATTAACCCCTTTGGCGATAGCGTACGTAAACATCGCTGTACCAGATGCTTCTAAATAATTTCCTTCACGATCTCCTTGGTCCGTAACTTGATACCAAAGTCCCGATTCATGCTGGTATTTGGCAAGGGAAGCACTTAATTCGTTCAAGTATCCTACAATTTTTTCATGTCCTGAGTGACTTTTGGGTAAATAATCAAGAACATCAACCATTGCCATGGCATACCAACCCATGGATCGAGACCAAAAATTAGGTGAAGTTCCTGTGTCTGAATTTGCCCATGCCATCTTTTTTTACTTTCATCCCAGCCATGATATAAAAGTCCTGTTTTGGAATCTTTGGCATGTTTTTCAATTAAATCAAATTGGTTAACAATATCATCATAAGCGTCCCCATTTTCGTATTTCATAGAATAGCGTGCATAAAAGGGTGCTCCCATATATAATCCGTCAAGCCACATCTGATTTGGATAACGCTTTTTATGCCAAAAGCCTCCACTGGCTGTTCTTGGCTGATCTTGAATTTGTTTTCTAAGTACATCCATTGCACTTTTAAACCGCTCCTCTTTAGACATATCATAAAGAACAAATAAAATTTTAGCAGGATTGACCATATCTATATTATAATCTGAAATCTTATACTTGTATATTGTTCCTTTAGAATCTATTAATGTGTCCGCATACTTATATACATAGTTATAATATCTTTTATTATTGCTTTTTTTATGTAACGCCAAAAAAGAGGTCAATACCAAACCGTGGACATAATCCCATTTTGTATTATCTCTAAAGTCAATTTGAAATGCCTGAGGGTTTCGATGCATAATAGATTCTGCCATTTGTACAGACCATGGTTGCTTAGTCAAATCCATTTTAGCTTTTTGGGAACTATGAGTTCCTCCTTGAAGTGGTGTACATGAAGTAATAAAACTTATGGATACCAAACCTATAAAAATGATTATGTATTTAACTTTCATTGTTTAAACTATTTAAAGTGTTGTTTATATACTCTACAAACTGTTTTTTGGTAGAAATTCCATTCAACTCTTTTTCCCATATGGCAGCAAAATAGTATGTTACCGATCGAATATTCTCTTTGAAAAGTACAAGATGATTGTCGGTGTCTTTTTTAACATTAGTTACGTCATTATTTTTAAAAAAAACGACCATCCCCAAGTTGTCAGGAACTAGTGATTGTTTTCCATAAGTTGCAATGAAATTCCACTCTTTTTCAGGATTCAATTCAGTTATATAATCCACTTGGTGATCTACTATACCAGTACATAAACCATAAAAATCTGTTGACAAATTAATATCTACTTTTGTTAACCTTGAATTAGAAGCAATACTCAAAGTAGCCGCTAAGTCGGTTTTTACATCAGCTGTTGTCCATCCAAAGTAATTTATGTTGACAGCAGAATAATCAGTTTTGTTCGTAATTGAAACCAAAGTTGAATCCACTTTTTTAAAATGATGTACTTCATTTCCATCATATCGTCCAAAGGAACCTAATCCCAAAGAATTTCCCACTTTCAAAATATCCATTCCCCAGTCCTGCATATTGTGATAGGAATCAAAATTATCTTGACCAACTTGGTTAAGAATTGATTTTGTCGTCTTTTTCCCAAATACATCTATAGCATTCCTCCAATCTAAGTACAAGCGATATCCAACCTTTTCACTCTCCCATCCAGGGCCTTCGTAACGAATAAAATAAGAATGATCCGTATGTTGTTGTGGAACTTTTAAATGGGTTAAATTTTTAAACCCTTGATTTTCTATGTATTCATTTTCAACCCATTTTCCGCCTGTAGCCGTTGAAATCTCTGCGTAAGAAAATCCATTTCGTTTTTCCTTTTTTGAAGCGGAACAAGAAAAGAATAAAAAGGATATAATTAGCGTAACAAATATTTTCTTCATAATAAAAATTTAAAGAGACACCCCTCGTTTCCAAGGAATAAAATCGAATTGTTGGTTTTTATCTGCTTTGGTTTGAATGCGTCCACTTGCCACATCCACCAAATAGGACAAGAGTCGGTCTGCAGCATCTTCAATAGATTCTTTTCCTGTAATAATTGCACCAGCATTAAAATCAATAATATCCTTCATTTTTTGCGCAAGATTATTATTAGAAGATATTTTGATTACGGGTGCCACTGGGTTTCCTGTTGGAGTTCCTAGACCCGTTGTAAAGGCGACCAAATTGCAACCAGAACCAACCAGTGCGGTTGTACTTTCTACATCATTACCAGGTGTACAAAGCAAATGAAGCCCTTTATTATGGCAATATTCTGTGTAGTCAAGTACGCCAGTTATGGGTGCGGCACCCCCTTTTTTGGCAGCTCCAGCACTTTTCATTGCGTCTGTAATCAATCCATCTTTGATGTTTCCAGGAGAAGGATTCATGTCAAAACCTGATCCAGCATCTATTGCGGATCTTTCAAAATCCTGCATCAGTTTTAAAAAACGAGATGCCAGTGTAGTATTTTCACAGCGGTCTATTAGTTGTTGCTCAACACCGCACAACTCCGGAAATTCTGCAAGCACAGCTCTTCCACCCAAAGCAACCAACATATCACTCACTCTACCCAAAACAGGATTTGCTGATACTCCTGAAAAACCATCAGATCCACCACACTCAAGTCCTAGGGTGAGTTTGCTAAGTGGGGCTGGTTTTCGCTCTATTGCATTGGCTTTTTTTAAAGACTCATAAGACCTTTTTATGGCGTTTTTGATAAGTACATCTGTTGTGCCTTGCTCTTGTTGATCTAGGATATGGATGGGCTTTTGATTGTCAGGGTTGATTTCATTTAATGCATCTTTAAAAATCTCTATTTGTAAATTCTGACATCCCAAACTTAACACAGTTGCACCAGCCACATTGGGGTTATTGACATATCCGGCCAATAGTTTGGCAAGCAGCACAGCATCTTCACGGGTGCCGCCACACCCTCCTTGATGGGTGATAAATCGAGGGTGAACATTTGGAAAAACCCGATTATATGAGTCGTCAATCTCTCGGTCGATATGATCTTTTCCTTCCACAAGATTGCGCAAAAAATGACGGTGTTGGTATTGCTTGTTTATACCCAATTCACTCTCAAAAACTTCTTTCAAAATCGCAATGTTCCTGTTTTCACAGAAAACGAGCGGAAAAAATAACCACACATTGGCTGTTCCAACTTGACCATCTGGCCTGTGATAGCCCATAAAAGTTTTGGACTCCCAGTGTTTTACTTCTGGAGGTGTCCAGTTATAATTCGAACTACGAACCTCTACATTGCTTTTGCTGTGTTGTACATTTTGGGTGTGAATCAATGCACCTTTCTGAATGGGTTTTGTCGCACGTCCGACTTCAAAACCATACATTATAATGGGCTCATCAAGATTGAAATCTTGTAAGGCAATTTTGTGTTTAGCCTTAATATGCTCTAACACGTTGAGTTTGTTACCATCGACATTGATCAAGTCTCCTTCTTGAAGATGGGTTAACGCGACTGCCGCATTATCACGTTGATCGATCTGTATTGCAGTAGGATTCACTAGTTATTGTATAAATTGATTAAACGCGATTTTAACTCCATGGGTTTTGATAACCCCTAGCATTTGAGAAACCAATGTTGCTAGCCCATCAATTTTTGTTAAATCTATACCCCAAAAAGATTCATTGGATAAAACAGCTGATACCAGTTGGTCATCATCAAACTTATCCCAAGCATCTTCAAAGAAATCTAAAATTTCGGGGGCATCTTGAACAGGTAACTTCTGGCCTTGAAATGTTCCCCTGTAAAATACAATTAAGCTTGCCAGAGCCAAAGAAGAATAGGAAGGTAATTGATGGTATTTTTCAAAATAGGACAACAAACTAGGCAATACGCGAACCTTAAACTTTGAAAGGGAGTTTAAAGCGATGCTTTCTAATTTGTGAACAATAAAAGGGTTTCTAAACCGATCGAAAACTTCTTCTGCATAACCCTCCAATTCGTTTTTGTCCATATCAATACTTGGGATGATTTCGGTGTGCACCATACCTTTGATAAATTGACTCGCAAAATCATCATCTATAGACTCCTTTACTGTTCTTAACCCATGTAGGTAACAGAAAGGCACCATGGAAGTGTGGATGCCGTTTAGGATACGAACTTTACGGGTTCTGTAAGGTTGAATAGATTGAACAAACTTCACATTGATTGGGGTTTGATCAAAGGGAAGTTTTTTCTTAAGAGGTTCATCTGCTTCAACAACCCACAGAAAAAAACATTCCGCACTAACAATCAGTTTGTCATTATATCCAAATTGTTGGCACAATGTGCTTGCTTCATTTTTGGGATATCCTGGAACAATTCGATCTACGAGCGTGTTGTGAAATTGATTGGCTTTGTGAATCCAATCTGTAAAGTCCGCTCCCAAAGACCACAATGCCGCATAAGACAAAATACATTCTTTTAACGCATCTGCATTGTTGTTGATCAATTCACAGGGGATGATGGTCAACCCTTTTGATACATCTCCATTAAAATGTTTGAAACGCTTGTGGAGAAGAAAAGTTAACTTTCCAGGAAATGTATTCGGAGGGTTGTTATCGTATCTATCTTTTTCATCATACCTTATCCCTGCCTCTGTGGTATTAGAAAACACAAACGCCAAAGAATCTAACTCGGCAAGTTGTTCGTAGGCAGCTATTTGTTCATAAGGATTTATGTACTTCTCAACGACATCAATAACCTCTTGGTTATCGATAATTTCTCCTTTTGTAACTCCTTTTTGCAAAAGGGTGTACAAGCCATCTTGAGATTCTAATCGATCTACCAAACCATTCGGGATAGGCTGAACAACGGCAACAGATCCATCAAAGGCTGTATCCTGGTTTAGAACATGTAATGCATAATCAACAAATGCACGTAAGAAATTACCCTCCCCAAATTGTACAACTCTGATGGGGCGAGATGTCGATAGATTTATGTTTATTCGATTTAATGGCTTCAATTCGTTTTGTTTTTAAAGATTAAATAAAGAAGGCAACCAGAGCGATAGAGCGGGGATATAGGTCACAAGGGTTAAAGAAATAACCATGGCAATAAATAATGGTACCAGGGGTTTTAGAACTTTTTGAATTGATGTATTTGCAACTCCTACTCCCACAAACAGCACACTTCCAACAGGAGGTGTGCACAAGCCAATGCATAAATTAAGAATCATGATAATTCCAAAATGAATTGGATCAATGCCTAATTCAGTTACCACAGGAAGGAAAATAGGCGTAAAAATCAAAACCGCTGGAGTCATATCCATAAAAATTCCAATAAACAATAGGGTTAAGTTAATTAACAACAAAATCACAATTTTATTATCACTAATCGACATGATTCCACTGCTTATCATTTCAGGAATATTTTCAAATGATAACACCCAAGACATGCTCATAGATGCGCTAATAAGAAACATAACGATGGCTGTGGTTGAAGAGGCTTTTAATAAAATTTCCGGAAAATTTTTGGAGTTGATTTCTTTATAAATAAAGCCAAGTATCAAAGTGTAAATTACAGCAATGGCAGAAGCTTCTGTAGCAGTGAAAACTCCTGATACAATCCCACCAATAACAACCACAAGCAACATCAAGCTAGGTAAGGCGTCAATAAAAGTGGAAAAAACTTTAGAAACGGGTGCTCTTTTTCTTGTGGGAATTTTGTTTTTTTTAGCCCAAATCATAGCAACAATCATCAAAAACATACCGGTGAGAATTCCAGGGATATATCCTGCCAAAAACAAGGCAGCAATCGAAGCGCCACCGCTAGCTAATGAATAAACAATCAATATATTGCTTGGAGGAATGACCAAACCCGTTGTGGCAGAAGTAATGTTAACAGCAACGCCAAACCCTTTTGAATATCCTTCTTTTTCCATTTCTGGACCCAAGATGCTACCCATAGCAGAAGCAGATGCCATAGCGGAACCAGCTACAGACCCCATCAACATTGCTGAGATTATATTAATTAATGCCAACCCTCCGGGTAAAAAGCCCACTAGCGCTTTTGCAAAAGCAATCAATCTTTGTGCTATCCCACCTCGATTCATTAATTCTCCAGACAATATAAAAAACGGTATTGCCAACAACGCAAAGCTGTCAATACCCGTTGCCATTCTCTGAGCTATAGTCGTAAGTCCAGGAATAAAAGGAACACTTACAAGCAATGTGAAAACAGAAGAGATGATAATACTCCAAGCCACAGGCATGCCTATGGTAAGTAGGAGTAAAAAGCTGAATAACAAGATGCCTATTGAAAGTATTTCCATTAGGAAGTTTTTTTGAAGTCACACATTTTAAAAAACACAATACACAAACCACTAAAAGGGATACATAAGTAAACCACATAGAGTGGAATCTGTAAAGCAGCTGATTTTTGTCCTAAAATATAGCTCAGATAAACCAAATTAGAGCCTCCGATAACAAAAATCATTGTCGCAAAAAATGCGATGATCAGGTTGACGATTTTTTTCAGTCTAACTTGTCTTTTGGGACTCAGTTTGTCAGGTAAAATATCGATGGCCACATGTAGCTTTTTTCCTGAAACATAAGCTGTGCCGATCACCCCCAACCAAACCATTAAATAGCGTGCCAATTCGTCTGTAAATGAGCTAGGGTTTGCTAATACATACCTAGAAAAAACTTGCCAACTGACATTGATTACCATGATGCCTAGTATTACAACCAAAATCTTTTCAAGAATGGCATTTAAACTATTTTCAATCAGATTCATGTGCTATTGATTTTTTATTTCCATGATTAGGTTTTTCAATGACTCGCTGCTATTATATAAATCATAAACCGGCTCAACCAATTGCGCAAATGCTGATTTGTCAGGATAAATGATTTGCACCCCTGATTTTTCGAGTTGTTCTAGAGAATGTGCTTCTGATGCAGCCCAAAGCTTTCGTTGATAATGCACAGAAATATTTACCGCCTCTTGCATCCACTTTTTTTGCTCTGCATTTAAAGTATCCCAAAAATAAGAACCACATACTAATACATCTGGAAGTGTAGTGTGTTCGTCTAAGGTGTAATATTTGCACACCTCAAACTGTTTTGATAAGTAGAAACTAGGCGGGTTATTTTCCGCTCCGTCAACCACTTCCTGTTGTAATGAAGTATATAACTCTCCCCATGAAATTGGGGTAGGTGAACCGCCCATGCTTTCTACCATTTTCATCGCAGTTACACTCTCCATTACACGTATTTTTAATCCTTCTAAGTCATCTGGGGTGTAAATTGGTTTTTTTTTGGTATAAAAGCTTCGGCTTCCCGCATCATAATAGGCTAGCCCTTTTATTCGAAAGGTAAGTGTTTCATCTAATAACGTTTTCCCTATTTCACCATCTAAAACATTAAACAAGTGAGCTTTGTCTTTAAAAAGGTAAGGCAGCCCAAACACTTTCATATTGGGCGAAAAGTTTTCCAAAACACCTGTTGATACTTTTGCGATGTCTAAACTTCCAATCTGCAGTAATTCCAAACATTCTCTTTCTGATCCCAATTGTTGGTTGGGATAGATTTTCAAATCCATAGAACCAGAAGACAATCTGTGTAGTTCCTCTCCCATTTTCACCATGGCTTTATGAACAGAATGATTTGTGTCTAAACCATGGCCTAAACGAATGGTTCGCTTTTGAACAACATCATTGCATGAAGTCAGTAATAAAATGAAAATCAGTACGAAAGCCTTTTTTAACATTATCTTTTTATAGATTTAATAATTTCCAGAGCATCATGGGTTTGCTGTTCTATTTTTGCATAATCAAATGAGCCATCGGCATGTTTGGCCATAAGTTTTGAACCCATACCTACGCAAGTAACACCTGCATCAAACCAGCCTTTGAGGTTTTCTTCTGTTGGCGACACCCCGCCTGTGGGCATAATACTTGTCCAAGGTTGAGGAGCCAAAACACCTTTTACGAAGCCTGGTCCATAGGTGCTTCCAGGGAATAACTTCACAATCTCACAACCTAGCTCTTCCGCGTTGGCAATCTCGGTGAGTGAGCCACAACCAGGCGACCACAATATCTTTCTGCGATTACACACCATGGCAATGTCTTCCCTAAGCACGGGGGTTACCACAAAGTTGGCACCGTTCAGCATATAAGCCGAAGCAGCTCCTGCGTCTGTTACCGAGCCTACGCCCATAATCATCCCAGGGAGTTCTTTGATTGCATATTTGGTGAGTTCGGAAAATACCTCGAGTGCAAAATCACCTCGGTTAGTAAACTCCATAAGACGTGCCCCACCATTGTAACAAGCCTTTAACACCTTTTTTGCCACTTCTGCATCGCTATGGAAGAAAAGCGGTATCATGCCGCTCTCTCTCATCGTTTGCGCTACTTCTATTCTTGAAAATTGTGCCATTTTGTAAATCTAAAGTTTATCGGGCTACACGACCTGATGCGTCGCCACCCATGAGTTTTTCGACTTCGGCTACGGTTACTAAGTTGGCATCACCCTTAATGGTATGTTTTAAGCAAGATGCTGCTACAGCGAAATCTAACGCATGTTGATCGTTGTCGGGATATTTTAGTAGCCCATAAATTAGACCTCCCATAAACGAGTCTCCACCCCCCACACGATCTACAATATCTGTAATTTGATACTGGGTGGTTTTATACATAATCTTTCCGTCATATAATACCCCAGCCCACGTATTGTGTGAGGCTGATATCGATCCTCTAAGGGTAGTGATTACTTTTTTAGCTTTTGGAAACTTCTCCATCATTTGTTTACACACAGACAAAAAGGCTTCCGCCTTTACATCATGCCCTTGCGTTTGTACTGTTAAGCCTTCGGGCTTGATGCCAAAATGCATTTCGGCATCTTCTTCATTACCCAATACAATGTCGCAGTAGGAGGTAAGCTTCGTCATGATTTTCTCACGCTGCTTACCGTTACAATATTTCCAAAGCTTGGCACGGTAATTCAAATCTGTTGAAATTGTAATGCCTTTTTCACTTGCAATCTTCACTGCTTCTAAACATACATCTGCTGCAGACTGTGAAATGGCAGGGGTAATTCCTGTCCAGTGGAACCATTCCACACCTTCAAATGCCATGTCCCAATCCACCATTCCAGGCTCAATTTCTGACATGGCAGAGTGAGCACGATCATAAACCACTTTACTTCCTCGGCTTACAGCACCTGTCTCTAAAAAATAAATTCCCAACCGGTCTCCTCCACGGAGCATAAAGTTGGTTTCAACACCACGTTTACGCATTTCCATGAGGGCACACTGGCCAATATCATTATTTGGCACTCGGGTTACAAAGCGCACAGGTACGCCGTAATTTGCTAAAGAAACAGCAACATTTGATTCGCCGCCGCCATAAATAACATCAAAAGAGTTGGTCTGGGAAAAGCGTAAAAAGTTTGGAGGTGCTAGGCGCAACATGATTTCGCCAAAAGTGGCCACTTTTTTCATTTTTAAGTTTTAAATAATTATTAGTTAAAGTTAAAATACGATTTAGCATTATGGTAACAGATATCAGAGACAATTCCTCCTAAATGTTCAATATCATTGGGCAGATGCCCCATTTTGATATCATTCCCAAGAATGTTGCAAAGTAGTCTTCTAAAATACTCGTGTCTTGGGAAAGACATAAAACTTCGAGAGTCTGTTAACATTCCTACAAATACACTTAAAACCCCCATATTTGAATGGGCATTTATTTGTTTGGTCATTCCGTCTAATTGATCTAAAAACCACCACCCCGAGCCGAACTGCATTTTTCCACGAATGCTTCCGTCATTAAAATTACCTATCATCGTAGCAAAAAGTTCGTTATCCGATGGGTTCAGATTGTAAATAATTGTTTTTGTCAGTTGATCCGACTTATCTAAAGTATCAAAAAACAGAGATAAGCCCGCAGCCTGATTAAAATCTCCTATAGAGTCCCAACCCGTGTCAGGGCCCAACTCTTGAAGCATTCTTTTGTTGTTGTTTCGAAGGGCACCCAAATGGTATTGCTGCACCCATCCACGTTTGTGATAACCTTGGGCTAAAAACAACAAAACAGCTGTTTTGTATTGGTCTACATCAGTAGTCGTTAGGGGTTTGCCGTTACGTTTTTTTGAAAAACCTCATTGGCTTTGATTTCATTGGTTTCTGCAAAACGAATTTGTTCCAAACCATGATCAGAAAGCACACAGCCATGAGCGGCAAAATAGTCCATTCGGTTGTCGAGGGCTAGGGTCAGGGATTCATAAGAATGGATTGGAAAACCAACAACAGCACTTAATTGTTCCATATAATTTTCAAACCCTTCGGATTGAATCTCAATGGCTTTGTCTGGTCGGAAAGCAGTGGATAATGTAATTCCGTCCGAATGTGAAAAGGCGCTATGGTACGCTAAAGAATCTAGGGGATCTTCAGTCGTGCAGACGGTTTCAACCCCCATTTTTTTAAGTAAACTCAGGACACTGTATTTGGGCAACTGCAACAATTCAGCTGTTTTGTCATAAATCTCGGCTGCATTATCAGCCGTAAGCAACTCGTCTATATCAAAATAGCGCTTGAGCTCCAAATGTGTCCAGTGGTATAGGGGATTCCTTATCAGTTTTGGAACGCAGCTGGCCCACTGAATAAACTTTTCTTTGGGAGAAGCATCTCCTGTTATAAATCGTTCATCTACACCCAAAGCACGCATGGCACGCCACTTGTAGTGATCTCCGTCTATCCAAATCTCCGTGATGTTATTGAATTGATGATCCTTGGCAATTAACTCTGGAGACAAATGACAATGATAGTCTATAATGGGCTGTTTCGCAGCGTAATTGTGATACAGATTACTTGCAAATTCTGTATCCAATAAAAAGTCGTCGTGAATGAATGCTTTTTTGTCAGCCATTAATTTTCATTTGAAGGTTTTCCAATGCTGGCCAAAATACCTCCATCTACATATATAATTTGACCATTGATAAAATCACTTGCCCCAGAGGCAAGAAATACGGCAGTCCCCTTTAGGTCATAGGTTTTGCCCCATCTTCCGGCTGGTGTTCTATTCACAATAAAATCATTGAAAGGGTGTCCGTCTACTCTGATGGGTTCTGTTTGGCTTGTGGCAAAATAGCCAGGTCCAATCCCATTGACTTGAATGTTGTATTTTGCCCACTCGGTAGCCAGGTTGCGGGTCAGCATTTTTAAGCCACCTTTTGCAGCAGCATAAGCAGTCACTGTGTTTCTACCCAACTCGCTCATCATGGAGCAGATATTGATGATTTTTCCGGATTGTCGCGCAACCATAGACTTCGCAAATTGCTGAGCCATGTGAAACGAACCTGTCAGGTGAACATCTATTACCTCACGATATTCGTTGGGACTCATTTCGAGTGCTGGAATACGTTTGATGATACCGGCATTGTTTACCAATATGTCTATTGGTCTTTCGGATAGGATTTTAGTAGCAACTGACGAAACCTGTTCATCATCGGTAACATCCAAAACAACACCCGAAGCGTCAAAACCTTTGGATTTGTAATCGGCCAAGACTTGATTAAGCTTTTTTGAACTTGTACTTGAAATAATGATGGAAGCGCCTGCTTATGCCAGGCCTGTTGCCATAGCCATGCCCAGGCCATGTGTTGCGCCTGAGACAAAGGCGGTTTTGCCTGAAAGATCAAATAGTTTCATTCGTTATTTTAACTCTCTAATTTTTACTCCATCCATGTCTCCATAGTCTAGATTTTCTCCTGCCATACCCCAGATAAAAGTGTAATTAGAGGTTCCACAGCCGCTATGAATGGACCATTGGGGAGAAATTACCGCCTGATGATTGTGCATCCAAATGTGCCTTGTTTCTTGTGGCTCTCCCATGAAATGACTCACAGCATTGTCGCCTTGTAGATTATAGTAAAAATACACTTCCATCCTTCTTAAATGTGTGTGGGCGGGCATTGTGTTCCAGACATTTCCTTCGTATAACATGGTTAAACCCATTTGCAACTGACAAGTAGGAATGATCTCTTGAACGATTAGTTTTTTAATCCTTCTTTTATTGGCGTTTTTGTCATCGCCAAGCTCCACGTATTGAGCACGCTCGGAAGAAATTTTTTCTGTGGGATAAGTTGCGTGTGCAGGAGATGAGTTAAAATAAAATAGTGGTTTATTCCCATTTTTGTTCGAAAACACCACCTTTTTGGCTCCCCTTCCCACATACAATGCCTCTTCGTTTTCTAACGCATACTCAACTCCATCAACAGTTACTACCCCAGTGTCACCAACATTAATGATACCCATTTCTCTCCTTTCAAGAAAATAATCAGCACGCATTTGATCCAATGCAAAAAGTTCTAAGGGTTTTGTCGAAGGGGAAGCACCACCAACAACAAATCGGTCATAGGTGGTGTAATAAATCGATATCTTATCATTAAAAAAAGAGACTTAATTAAAATTTGATTTCTTAACTTTTCTGTATTAAATGTTTTAGCTTCATTAGCACTTATGGCGTGGTAAATATGGTTTTCATTCATGTGTTTTTCAATCTATAAATAATTTTTGTTTAACGAATATTTTTATATTTTAATTTTTAAGAAAAATTCATAATTAGTATTTTCCTTAGCGATTGACTCGTTAGAACTAAATCCATATGAAGCCCCAAAGCGAATGTTATCACTGACATCAAGTGCTACTATACCCGCCAAAGAATCAGAGGAACGATAACTTATACCTAAACTATATTTTTGATTAAAGTCCATCATAACTAAAGCATCATAAGTAATAGGCGAGCCACCGACATATCGCATTAGTAAAGTAGGTTTTAATACAAGGGTTCCGTTATCATTAAGCATATAATTATATCCCAAAGAACTATATAGGTGCGTTTTAGAAGTAGACAATAGGGCGACTCCATTTTCTTCAGACACTCGGTTAGAATTAAAGAAACGTGGAACTGACAAGGAAAAATCCCATTTTTTACCAATAAGATGAAAACCAAAACCGACATTAGGATTGAAAATACTTGTGTCAACTAAGCTTGGATCATCAACAGTGCTGTTTGTAATAAGTCCACTGGCGTTAAGGTTATAAAATACGCCTGAAGCACGAATACCAAAGTAAAGATGTGTAATTTCATCAACTTGCACTTTATACGATAAATCAATTGACGCAAAGCTTTGTGACTCCACAAATGATTTATCATTAAAATAGGACACACCCAAGCCAAGACCTTTGGCAAGCGGTTTGTCGTAGGCAAAAAAATTAGTTTGCGGTCCTGAAGGAGAGCTACTCCATTCTTTTATGTATGCTGAGCTAAAATTTGCGCGTTCACCATTACCGGCATATGCAGGATTATATATAAGCATCATCTCGTTAAACTGGGTAACGGCTACATCTTGTTGGGACCAACCGAAAGAGATGGTTCCAAAAATCATTACTATTAAATATGCTACTGTTTTTTTCATCTTTAAAGTTTTAATATTTACCAATTAGTTAGTGGCTACATAAATCCAACCTTGGTCATCAATATTACCGTCTCCGTCGAGATCTATTTGGTAATAGTAGGATGAACTAGGCACTCTTGACGCCCTGTTTTTATTATGTCTACCGTCCCAATCGTTTTTATAGTTTTTTGCAGAAAAGACTTCTTCTCCCCAACGATTATAAACTCGCACAATATTATTAGGATGATTTAAAATGTTTTTAACTATCCAAGTGTCATTAATACCATCTCCGTTTGGAGTCACTGCTTGAGCAGCTAAAATTGTAAGTCCTTCAACGCCCTCGCAAACATCTCCAATACCATCAGCGTCAAGATCAGATTGGTCAGGATTGCTTGTGCTTGGACAGTTATCAATAGGGTCATTTATTCCATCAAAATCAGTGTCAACAAGTGTTGGGTCAGAGCCTATTAGAGCTTCCTCAGCATCAGTTAGTCCATCATTATCATCGTCTTCGTCGTTTAAGTCAGAAACCATATCACCATCTGTATCTAACGGAATTGAGCTAGCATCATTAGTGTCACTTTGATTGTCTGTAACCTCATCGTAATCTAGATAACCATCCCCATCTGAGTCAGAAAGTGGATCATCGTTACCTGCATCAAGTTCGTTGGCTAAACCATCGTCATCATCATCAATAATACTTGACTCAAGCGCATCTATGATACCGTCACCGTCTGTGTCAACTAAACCTTCTTCAGCATCATTATTACCATCTCCGTCCGTATCAGCAGCATCAGGGTTGGTTCCATTAAGTATCTCGTCTAGATCAACAATTGAGTCGCCATCGGAATCGTCATTAGCACGAAGTGCAGGGAATGGATCCCAACCATCAACTCCTTTGGTGAAGTTTAATGTTGTAATATCTGTACCATCACTCAATTGAGGTGAGGTCAACATTGTTGCCCATCCAACACGATTAAGTGAGTTGTCTATGTTACCACTTTCTACAGTACCATACTCATACATTCCTGGAGATTCTCCTCCCAGAGAATTAGTCCAACCAACAGGAGAAATAAGTGAGTTTCCTTCTTCACCAGGATATGTGGAGGCATCAATTTTGGTATTATAAAATACTACTTCACTTGTATTTGCTCTCCAAGGTCTTCCAAAATATCCTGGCTTTGCACCATTAACAGAAGCTGTCTCTACTCCAGGGATGCTTGAAATCACATTACATTCGTACATAAGGTATCCTCTACCACTATCTTGTTGTGCAGCAGTAATGTAAGCAGCATCTCCTGCAGTATCACTTGTATTGAGAACAAAGTCTGTATGATAGAAAGTAGCGTTCATGCCTCCAAAAATATAGTCAACAGCACCCATCATCTTACCGCGATATACAGCTACTCTTGCATCAGATCCCCCAAAGAATGAGTCTTGACGTCCCACAATCCTACACTTGTCTAACAAGACTTTATCTGAACCATTTGCGATACCAATAGCTGCAGCACGTTCAACAAAACTTCTGTTCTGAACAGACGTTTCACCATATGTTACAGGTCTTACACCTCTGTTCCCATTACCAAGATCAATAATATCTTCAGATTCTTTTTGAGAAATGTATTGATTGAATGAATTTTCAATGATAAGGTCTTCGGCGATAAAGTTATCAGCACTGACCACTAATGTTGCATTCCAATAAGAAGCTTTTGTGGTACCCGAAACATTATCGTTAGAACGGTATCCGTTGGCCTTGTTCACCGCAAGTACTTCTGCATTCCACTTATTATCATCGCCTTGGCTGTAATAGTGGTATCCATAACCGTAGTATGAAGTTATACGAACGGCATTTTCATTAATATCAACCCCATTGTTTACAAGTGCGATACTTGGAGTTGCTGATGCATTTTTGAGGGTGATATTATCACTCGAAATTACTACCATTTCCTCATAGTTTCCAGGGTCAATCATTACCGTAACACGCTGGTCAGCTGTTCTAACCATTTTTGCAATGGCATCCATTGCCTCGTTAATTGTTTGGTAATCTTTATCTTCACCAACTGTGATAATTTCACTGTAAGGAACAATTTCTTCAACGCTAATGTTGGTTATGTAAGTGGTTCCGTTAATAGTAATAACTACTTGACCGGCTTCAGTTCCCTCATAAACATATTCTGCACGCTCAATTAAGTTTGTAGAACCACTTGAGCTCGAAATAGCTTCACCTCCATTTATGCTAAAGTTTGCAGCGTAATAATAGTTTACTATTACTTTTTCTCCTGCTTCTACCGGAACTCTAACTTCAGCACCTCCACCTAATGATAAATGTCCTTTTGCCACATCGTTTCTAACTTGAGTAAGCCCTAAACCTTTGTAGTAAGCATCAGAAGTCGCTATTGTTTTGTCATCAAACGTCCAATTTGTTACACGCTTAAAATTAAGTGTTTTCGTCACAGCTGCTCCCTCAACTCTCAAGTTCGAAGTCAATCCTAATTCAACTGGATGCGCATCAAGGCCTCCATAACTAATTAGGTAAGTAGCATCTCGAAGTGAGATATTTGTTACATCATTAAAAGTATACACATAATTATTGTCGTCAAAATTAGTAAATGTTAGTGACAGAGCTGCCAATTGATCAGCGGTTAAATAAGGTGCTTCAATAGTAACGGTATACGTTGGTTTTGCCGTAAACACCAAATCTTGGGTTTGAGCATTTGCTGTTATGGTAATGGATTCAACATCTTTTCCAAAATCATCTACTCCTATTGACCTTATGGCATAGGCAACATCAGCTTCGAGTTGAACTGTGTATGTACCAGCTGAGGAATCAACAACAGCAACAGGAACATAAATTCTGTTCGCAGCTGGATCTGAAACAAACTCTAATGTTAAATTATCGATCTCAGTACCTAAGCCTGATATAGATCCGGAAACATTGTAAACATCCGTTTTTATAATTGCTAAATTAACTTCAGAAGTAGAATCAGTAACCGAGATGTTTGTCATCGACAATACATATCCGTTTGCGTTGGCTAAAGAAATCGTATAATCATATCCTATAGGTAAAGAAACATTATAGAAACCATTTGACGGTGCAACAGAAACAACTTTACCTTGTTGACTTGTAAAGACTAATTCGTAATTACTTGGGATTTCAGCTGCAGCAGATAAATCAATTGTACCATAAATTGTTTGGTAGATAGGTTCACTTACTTCAACCCTAAATACACTTAATTTATCTTCTCCTGCATAAAACTTGTATTCTCCAGACTGTTTAGCCATAAAAGTATACGAATCAACGGTTGTCGGAAGACTTCCAGTTTCACTTTGAATGGTTGGGTCAGTAGCGTGTTCAAAAACATAAGTCCCTCCCCCTTGCGTATAGGCGTGAAAAGTGATTTCATCTCCCTCATCTGCAGTGACAGTAAAAAATCTTCTACCTCCACTGTTGCTTGAACCATTAGCATACACGCGACCTGTATATCCTGTGGCACCAACATTCTCATCATAGCGCGTTAAGGATGTATTAGTAGTGCGGAGTCGATCACTACTATCACCATTACCTGACCAACTTAGACCTCCGCCCATGTCAATATTTCCTGGGAATTTGTATCCATTACTACCCACCGTAAACGTTGGATTATACCAACTATTAATCGTATCAACATCTAACATGTTAATGTATCTGTTTGTGTCTAACTGTTCAGCACCAAAATCCCAGACATTTGCTTTTACTGCCTCAACAGTAGCGTCAAGTGTTGATATTGTGTTGTTAAAGACAAAACTTGGAGATGAAATTTGGTTAAAACTAAACTTGTACCCAGAAGCATTGACAAGTCTTGCAACAAAGCTTTGACCATCAGGAAGGCTTACGGTGTAGGAGCCAGAAGATTTAGAGGCTATAAAATCCTGGCCAAACTGATTGGTAAATACTAAATTGTAGTCATCAGATATTCCTGCAGCATTTGTTACATCTAAGTTACCTTGTAAATCTCTATAGGTGGCCTTTCTTTTTAGAATTTGATAGACACTTAGTTTTCCAGATGGATCATAAAATTTATAAAGCCCATCCTCTTCTACGAAATATGTAAACTCAGTAAGCGTCTCAGGCATAGGTTCAGTTACACTCATGATAGTTGGGTCAGATGCATGCTCAAAGGTAAACTCGCTTCCCCCACTACTGTGAGATAATGCTTTTATTGTCACTTGATCATACCCCTTCATTTCAAGCGTAAAATATCTACGACTACCGCTATTACTCGAGCCATTAGCATATACACGGCCTGTAACTCCAGTAGCACCTACATTTTCATCGTATCGTGTTAAAGCTGTATTTGAAGTTCGGAGTCGATCGCTACTATCACCATTCCCTACCCAACTAAGACCTCCGCCCATATCAATGTTGCCAGGAAATTTATTTCCGCTTGAACCAACAACAAAAGTTTCTGGATACCAACTGTTAATAGTTGCCTCAGACAGTCTGTTGTTAAATTCCGATGAATCAAATTGTTCAGCACCAAAGTCCCATATATCAACGCTTATAACTAATGCAGCTGGCTTTCTAAAAACCTGATAAACACTTAACTTTCCAGAGGGATCATAAAATTTGTATTGTCCAAGTTCTGGTGCTGTAAAGGTAAATTCTGTAAGCGTCTCCGGCATCGGTTGGGTTTCACTCAGAATACTCGTGTCGGTAGCATGTTCAAAAGTAAAATCACTACCACCGCTTGAGTGAGACAGCGCTTTAATTACAGCTTGATCACCCTTTGCTAGAGTTAACGTAAAATATCTGCGACTACCGCTATTACTCGAGCCATTTGCATATACACGCCCTGTAACTCCAGTAGCACCCACATTTTCATCATATCGAGTTATGGCTGTATTTGAAGTTCGGAGTCGATCGCTATTATCACCATTCCCTACCCAACTAAGGCCTCCGCCCATATCAATGTTGCCAGGCAACTTATTTGATGTACTTGAACTCCCCGCAACCATCGTAGAAGGATGCCAGCCGTTAATGGTAGCAGCGTCAAGCATGTTGCTATAGGTAGATACATCTAGTTGTTCAGCACCGAAATCCCAAACATCAATTTTTAAAGTAGGAACTCTAAAAATCTGAAATACACTAAGCTTCCCCGTAGGGTCATAAAACTTATAAAGGCCAGTCTCGGGTGCTGTAAAGGTAAATTCCGTAAGCGTCTCCGGCATCGGTTGGGTTTCACTCAGAATACTCGTGTCGGTAGCATGTTCAAAAGTAAAATCACTACCACCGCTAGAGTGAGACAATGCCTTAATTATGGCTTGATCTCCTTCTGCTAGAGTTAACGTAAAATATCTGCGACTTCCGCTATTACTCGAGCCATTAGCATATACACGCCCTGTAACTCCAGTAGCACCTACATTTTCATCATATCGTGTTAAAGCTGTATTTGAAGTTCGGAGTCGATCGCTATTATCACCATTCCCTACCCAACTAAGACCTCCGCCCATATCAATGTTGCCAGGTAGCTTATTTGATGTACTTGAACTCCCCGCAACCATCGTAGACGGGTGCCAGCCGTTAATGGTAGCAGCGTCAAGCATGTTGTTGTAGCTTGTTGTATCTAGTTGTTCTGCACCGAAATCCCAAACATCAGTCTTTGGCATTGGAGTTGGAACCTTGAGAATCTGAAATACACTAAGCTTCCCCGTAGGGTCATAAAACTTATAAAGGCCAGTCTCGGGTGCTGTAAAGGTAAATTCCGTAAGCGTCTCCGGCATCGGTTGGGTTTCACTCAGAATACTCGTGTCGGTAGCATGTTCAAAAGTAAAATCACTACCACCGCTAGAGTGAGACAATGCCTTAATTATGGCTTGATCTCCTTCTGCTAGAGTTAACGTAAAATATCTGCGACTTCCGCTATTACTCGAGCCATTAGCATATACACGCCCTGTAACTCCAGTAGCACCTACATTTTCATCATATCGTGTTAAAGCTGTATTTGAAGTTCGGAGTCGATCGCTATTATCACCATTCCCTACCCAACTAAGACCTCCGCCCATATCAATGTTGCCAGGTAGCTTATTTGATGTACTTGAACTCCCCGCAACCATCGTAGACGGATGCCAGCCGTTAATGGTAGCAGCGTCAAGCATGTTGTTGTAATGTGCTGCATCAAATTGCTCTGCTCCAAAATCCCAAACAATAATTTTTCGTGATGAATCTTGACCGGTTTGTGCGTAAAATGCATTTGAGATGTTGAAACAAGTCAACATTATTGTAAGTAGTTGCAAAAAGTTTTTCATAATAAGCTTTTAAATAGTTTTACAAAACTTTGAT
The DNA here is from genome assembly GCA_038143735.1 of Flavobacteriaceae bacterium. Taxonomy (GTDB): domain Bacteria; phylum Bacteroidota; class Bacteroidia; order Flavobacteriales; family Flavobacteriaceae; genus Arcticimaribacter. Next base: position 29,779 of record JAYQML010000007.1, on the reverse strand, counting down.
AGGCATAATTATGAAAAAGTAATCGATTACACAAATATTTCATAAAAATTTTCGACAAACACTCAACAATATTCAAAAAAGATAGATTTTGGATATTATTCAGCACTAAGGATTAAAAATTCGCACATAAATGCTGTTTATTTTCAAAGCAACATTTATTTTAACGAATGGGTAAATATAAATAAGCCATAAATCAGTACGCTATAATTACATTATTCGTAATTTTTACCCTCGATTATTGTTATTTAAAAAATAAATTGCTTCGCAAATGTTTTTTTAAAAAAAATTGTAAAAATCTAAAAATTCATGTATTATTGTGCAATCGATTGCATCTTTAATCAATAGATATTATGAAAAACGCATGTAAAAAACAAACTTATTTAAAAGGAGAAAACCTTTTACTTAAAACCATTATGCTATTTTTTTTGGCATTCCAATTGGGGTATGCTCAAGTTCAAATTAGGGGTCTTGTCACCAACGAAGATGGGTCAATCCCTTTAGGAGGTGTTACCGTAATGGAAAAGGGTACTAACAATGGTGTTGTTACAGATTTTGACGGAAACTATTCTATACGTGTTCAGTCTAGTGAATCAACCCTTGTATATTCATATTTAGGCTTTGCTAGCGCTGAGATGACCGTAGGCCAAAATACTGATTTAAATGTTTTTATGTTAGAAGACAACTTATCACTTGATGAAGTCGTAGTCGTTGACTATGGTTATGGTCAAGTCAGAAAGGAAAATATGACTGGAGCTGTTGCAAGTATTTCTTCCAAGGAGATTGCTAAAATACCGGTTTCCAGTACAGCAGAAGCGCTTGCAGGAGACTCCTGGAGTAAAGGTTACAACTAGTGATGGAGAACCAGGAGCAGAAATTAGTATACGTGTCCGTGGAGGAGGTTCCATTACGCAAGACAATTCACCACTATATGTAGTTGATGGGTTTATTGTAAGCTCCATTAGTGATATTCCACCAACAGATATCTTATCTATTGATGTTTTGAAAGATGCTGCAGCAACTTCTATATATGGTGCCCAAGCTTCAAATGGTGTCGTAGTAATAACCACTAAAAACCCGATTGCTGGTTCAGTTGATGTGTCCTATAATAATTTTTTCCAATTTAACACACTTCCTGAGGATCGAAGATACAAAGTTTTATCTCCTTATGAGTTTGCTCTCGCAAACTATGAATACGCGTTATTAAGAGGCGAAACTGATGTTCAGAAATTTGAACGTTTTTTTGGGGTTTATGATGACCTTGAACTTTACAAAAATAAACAAGGTACTGATTGGCAAGATGATTTATTTGGCGGAGAACGTGTTTCTATTTTTCACAACTTAACTGTGAGTGGGGGTACTGAAATGACAAAAATGAGACTCAGTGTATCAAAAAATGAAGATGATGGGTTACTAGAGGGTTCTAATTATGACAGAACTGCAGTTAACTTTAAACTAAATCAAAAAATCAGCGAAAAACTTACGTTAGATATTGCTACTCGTATTACGTCAACTGAAATCAATGGAGCAGGTACTTCAGCAAATGCACAATTAAAAATAAAGGATGCAATTCAAACGAGACCAGTTAATGGTATTGCTGATGAGTTAGATATTGATTTAAATTCCATTAATTCTGAAGATGACTTCCAATCTTTCTTGCTGAATTTGGTTAATCCAAAGGAATTGGTGAAACAAGACTGGAGAAAAAGAAATGATAATGACTATGTGTTTAACACTGGTTTAACTTGGAAAATTAATGATTTTTTGAGTTTAAAAACCAATTATACTAATAATAGAAGATTCAGAAAGCAAAAACGTTTTTACGGGCCACTCACAAGCGAATCATATCAAAATGGAGGAAGCATGCCTTTAGGAGAAAAAACGGAAACAGAGTATTCTTCTTACAGGATTATAAATATCTTAAACTTCTCTAAAAGCTGGGATGATAATAGCTTAGATGTAGTTTTAGGCCAGGAATCTTCTTCAAGCGGGGGGAAGCAATTTTTTCTTCGCGCAGAGGACTTCAGATTGTCAATTACCCCAGAAGAACTCTTTGCAAACATGGCCTTCGGAAGAGCTGAACAACATTATACTCGTGATTTTACGAATTCAAATCGTTTATCGTTTTTTGGACGAGTAGACTATCAATTCAATGACATGATTGTATTTACTGGATCATTTAGAGCTGATCAGTCTAGTAGGTTCTCCAAAGAAAATAGATTAGGGTTCTTTCCTTCATCAGCTTTTGCGATAAAACTTCATAAGTTTGATGCTTTAAAAGATGTAGATTTTATAAATCAACTTAAACTTCGAATTGCATATGGTGAAACAGGTAATGACAGAATTGATGCTACGGCAACACAATTTTTATTTAGTGCTACAACAAACAGAGGTGTAGGTTTTAACAATATATTTAATGTTTACTACCAACCAAGTAGCTCAGCATTGTACAATCCAGACCTTGTTTGGGAGACCACTGCAAGTGCTAACTTAGGTTTAGATTTTGCTTTTATTGATAATAAAATTAGGGGATCAATTGATGTTTACCAAAATACTACAACAGATTTATTACTTCAATCCGTAATTCCGAATAACACAGGTTTTAACACACAGTGGAATAATGTTGGTTCGACGCAAAATAAAGGAGTTGAATTAGGTTTGACCATCGACTTGATTCGTAAGGATGATTTGAATTTATCCTTAGATGCAAATGTAGGTAAAAATGACTTTACGATCATTGAGCTTGACGGAACCACAGAACGTTTTGAGCGTTCTAATTGGGCGTCTACAGACCTAAATAACATCAATGACTTTTATTTAAAGCTTGGAGGACGTCTTGGTGATATTTACGGCTATCAAACGGATGGATTTTATGCTGCCAGTGATTTTGCAGCGTATAATGCTGCTTCTGGTGAATATATTCTTAATGAAGGTGTGCCTTCTTCTGGAGCTGTAGTTGGCAACACCCAAATTCGTCCGGGATTCTTAAAGCTGAAAGACCTAAATGGTGATGGGGAAATTAATGCAGATGACAGAACTGTTATCGGAAATACTACCCCAGACTTTCAAGGAGGTTTTGGTATAAATTTAAATTTTAAACGCTTTGATTTTTCATCGTTTTTTAATTTCCAAGTTGGAAACGATGTTTATAATACCGGAAAAATCCAATATAATCAGTTTAGAAGAGTTACTTTCGGTAATATGCTAGATACCATGAATTCGACCAATAGATATACATATGTTGATGTGGATGGTTCTTACACGGGTGTTGCAGGTGGATTAGTTACAGATTTGGCAACATTAGATGAAATGAACCAAGGCAAAAATATTTGGTCTCATGGAAGTCATGGTATTGCTGGAGCAGTAATACATTCATGGGCGGTTGAGGACGGCTCCTTTTTAAGGTTAAATAATTTAACTATTGGATATTCACTTCCCGAGGATATTTCCAAAAAAATAGGTATTAGTAGACTCCGGATTTTTGCTACAGGTAGAAATCTTAAAATTTGGACTAAATATTCAGGTTACGACCCCGAAGTGGACAATATTAAAAACCCTTTAACACCGGGTGTTGACTATTCTTCTTTTCCAAGAAGTAGATCATATACAGTTGGAATTAATTTAAACTTTTAATCTGCAAAAAAATGAAATCAAGATATCTAATTTTAACAAAATTTACATTAGTAGTAGCTATACTTTCTACTTTAGGCTCATGTAAAAAAGATTTCCTAGAGCCAGAATCCTTATCAACATTTGATAAAAACTTTGTTTTTTCAAATGTTGATGACGCACGAAATGCAGTGAATGCAATTTATGCACATTTTAATCAGGATGCTTTCAGATCAAGGCTATCAAACAACATGACGGGAAATACCGATATTGAACATTCCTCAGGATGGACATCTGATGGAGATCGTTACCAGATATGGAGATTGAATGCCGTTACGTCTAACAGAGATTTAGATATTGTTTGGACTTATGCATACAGAGCTATTAGAGATGCAAATATTGCTATTGAAGGGTTGACACAAAGCGGTAATCTTGATGCAACAGATGAAACAGTTAGAAAAACATTTAACCATTTGCTTGGGGAATGTTATACGCTACGCGCTTATTGGTATAGTATGTTAACATTTTATTTCGGTGACGTACCGTATGTGACTTCTGCTCCAGTTGCAGGTGGAGATTTTTTACTCCCAAAAACAGAAAGAAATCAAATCCTTTCAGCTGAAATTGAAGCGATGAGGTCTGTTGAGGAAAGAATGCTTTGGGCTGATCAATTACCATATGGTATTGAACAAATCAACAGAGAATATACCATTGCTTTGATTGCAAGGATAGCCTTACAACGTGGAGGTTATTTTTTAAAGGGCGATTTGAATATTGACAGGTCAGATGATTACCTAGATTACTATCAGGTAGCTCGCGATTATACAAATAAGTTGATAACAAATAAAGATCGTCCATTGCCGACTGATTTTAGACAAATTTTCATGAATTTACATAAGTTTATTTCCCCTGTAAATGATGATATTCTCTTCGAGATCCCCTTCCCTATTGGAAGCGGTGATGTAGCTTGGAATATTGGAATTGATGTTAATGGAGGGGCAAATGCAACTCACGATTATGGGTCTGGAAATAACTATATGAAAATGCCTATAACATATTATTTATCATTTGACAGTGAGGATATAAGAAGAGAAGTTACTTGTGGATTGTATAAAATTGATGAAAACTTTCAATACGATTGGATTGAAAGAGGGATATCACAGGGGAAGTTTGGTCGTCATTGGCTAGAAAATCCTCCCGGAAGATCCACAGCTAAAGGAACAGGAATAAATTGGCCTATGATGCGGTATTCAGACGTTTTATTGATGTTTGCCGAGGCAGAAAATGAATTGAATGGGCCAACAAGTTTAGCTTCAGAAGCCCTAAAAAGAGTACGTCGACGTGCTTTTGACGCCAATAATTGGAGTGAAAAAGTCGATCAATATGTAGCAGCCGTTTCAACATCCAAAGAAAATTTCTTTGATGCAATTGTAGACGAACGTGCATGGGAGTTTGGGGGTGAAATGATCCGTAAATATGAACTAATTCGTTGGGGACTCTATGACGAAAAAATCAGAGAAACTGTTGACGGGCTTAAATTACTTGCTGATCGAAGAGAACAAGCGTCAACATATAATTTGCCTGATTATATGTTTTGGAGAGTTAACGCTGATGGTCAATTTGAAGTTTTAAATCCTGACTCATACTTATCTGCTGCTCCTGATGACACTTGGACAAGAGAGTCATTTATAAATGGTCTTTGGGATGATACTAAAGATAATTACCAAGATTTTATCTTGCGTGATTGGGAGAATCATCTTAATCCACCGTGGGGTGGAAATTTCCCAAGATATATTTTTCCTATACCTACGTCAGCAATTGAGGCAAGTCAAGGGAAACTATCAAATGAAGGATATCAATTTTAAACTAGAATAAATGAAAACTAATAAATTAATTTTCAAATGCAAAAGCTTACTTTCCTTGCTTTTTTTAAGCACCTTAGTATTTGTTGCTTGTGACGATGACGACAATACTTCTTTTGAGGAAGAAGCACGTATGTTTAGACCTGTTTTGAATGAGAATCTTTTTGCCGAGGGTAACGAGATAATAGTGAATATGGGTAAATTGAAGTCGGCTGAATCATACAATTTAGAAGTTAGTCGAGATACATTTGCTACCATAGACTATAGTGTTTCCGTGGATACCAGTTATGTGCGAATCAACAGATCCTTGGTTGGAGAAGAACTCTTCTGGAACGCTATTTATCAAGTTAGAGGGCAAGCTATTCATGAAAATTCTAATTTTAACAGTAGACCAGCAGATTTTGGAAATGTGAGAACAGAGAAATTCCCCAGTATTTTAATTTCACCAACAGTCTACGACGTAACAGACATTGCAGCGCTTGTTAATTGGGAGCTTATTGGTGAGAGTATTACAAAAGTTATCGCATATGCTGGTGATGATTTAAAACTCTCTACTCCATTACTCACACATAATGTTACAGGAACTGATCAGAATCTAGGCAAAACCATTGTTGAAGGACTTGAGCCTTCAAAAACGTATCAGCTAGCAATTTATAGTGGTGACACCTTAAGAGGTTGGGAAAACTTCACAACTTTATCGGCTGACATAGATCCAAATGGAGCTGATGTAATCGACTTAAGAGATGCCACATCAAGTTCAGATCTTCAAACAGCTTTGAGTACTGCTCCTGAAGGTGCAATTTTACTGGTAAGCCATGGTTCAGAACATATTATCGATGCTCCAACTCCAATAAACTCATCATTTACAGTTAGGGCTGCATTAGGATTTGGCCCTCAGAAAGCAAGAGTGTTTATGCCAGCTAATTTTGACTTAGAACCAAACGCTGTTGTTGATCATATTCGTTTCAATAATGTAGAATTAAGAGGGTCTGATTGGAGCTCTAAATATGTAATGAACGTGAGTAAACCTGGAACAATAAACGAAGTACGTTTTGATAATTGTTTTATTACTAATCACAGAGGCGTATTTAGAATAAAAACCAATGGAGTTACTATGAACAATTACATTATAAATGAATCAATTGTAGATAGTATTGGAAGTTATGCTGTTGTTACGCAGGACAAAAATGGGAGTGTTTTAAATAATATATCCCTTACGAAAAGTACATTTAATCATTTGCAATACTATTTTATTGTTTCAAGAAATAATTCGGAAAGAATAACAATAGAAGATTGTACCATAGCTAATTTTAGTGAGGGGAATGGTAATAGACAATTCTTTAGGTATAGAGAAGCTGGTCAAAATCAAGTGACGGGTGGAATAAATATCATAAATACGATCATTGGTCGGGCTTGGGACTGGGATAATGATGAAAACTATGATATTATTGGAATAGATGGATTAGACCAGACAATTTTTAATGTATCAAATAGTTTTTCAACTACAGATTTGTCTTTCTCGAGAGATCCTGTGCCTAATTTACCATTGGGGAATGCAGGAAGTAATCAAGAAAATCTTTGGGTTGACCCAACAAACAATAATTTTCACTTTGAAAATAAAGGGTTTATTGGTCGCACTTCTGCTGGTGACCCTAGATGGAGAGAAGAATTTTAGATAAGTTAAATGTCATTAAACAAATTCCAAAAAAAGACACTTGCTGTATTTTCAAGTGTCTTTTTTGTGTTACTATCGTGTACCGCAGAAGTAGAAACTGAAAAAATCACGAATACTGAAGAAAAACTCGTGACTAACATTACCGTTGATGGAGAAAACATTACCGACGGAACATCAAGTCAGCTTACTGCAACAGTATTACCATCAAATGCTACTAATAAATCTGTTACTTGGTCGTCTTCTAACGAAAACATAGGAAGTATAGACCAAACAGGAATTTTAACAGCGATTTCTAATGGAACCATTTCGGTTAAAGCTCAAGCCAAAGATGGTTCTGGCGTTATTGGACAAAAAAGTGTTCTGGTTTCAGGGGTAACTACAGACCCAACTGAAATTAATATATTAAATGCTCGGAATATAACCGACGGTCAACCCCTCCAACTCTCATTTGAAATAATTCCAGAAAACACAACAAATAAGCAAATCAGTTGGTCTGTGTCTAACAATATGATCGCAAGTATTTCGGATGACGGATTATTAACTCCGTTAAAAGATGGTACTATTGATGTTATAATAGCCTCTGTACCCCACCCAGAAATTAGGAGTACTGTTTCAATATCCATTAGTGGCATGAATAATCAAAGTCAAGATAAAGTGCGTGCATTTCCATCTGCCGAAGGATTTGGACAACATGCCACTGGAGGTAGAGGAGGTAACGTTTTGTTTGTAACTAACTTAAATGATTCTGGAGCAGGAAGTTTACGTGAAGCTGTTAATACAAGAGGGGCTAGATATATCTTATTTAAGATTTCTGGAACAATACAGTTACAATCATCATTACCTATCAGAAATGGAGATATAACAATTGCAGGACAAACCGCTCCTGGTGATGGTATTTGTGTAGCAGGTTATCCAGTTACTATTGATGCTGATAATGTCATTATCCGTTTTATGCGCTTTAGGCTTGGTGATATAAACAATGTCGAGGCTGATGCATTGGGTGGAAGGTTTCATGAAAATATCATTATTGATCATTGTTCTGTAAGTTGGTCAGTTGATGAATGTTTGTCTTTTTACGGAAATGAGAACACTACTATACAATGGACATTTATAACTGAAAGTTTAAGAAGTTCTGTACATCCCAAAGGGAATCATGGATATGGGGGCATTTGGGGAGGCAAAAATGCTTCTTTTCACCACAATTTGTTAGCCCATCATGACAGCAGAAATCCACGTTTAGGAGAACCTTTGGGTGAAGGCTTTGCGCTCACAGATCTCGTAGATTTGAGAAATAATGTCATCTACAATTGGGGGTAATAGTGGATACGGAGGAGAAGCCATGAATGTTAATATTGTTAATTCGTATTATAAGCCAGGCCCAGCATCTTCGAAAAGGGATCGGATTTTTGCGATTGATAAAAAAACAGAAACTTCTTATCCTGTTAATGACTTGTGGGGTACGTTTTATGTTGATGGAAATATAGTGGAAGGCTCTACTAATGCTACAAATGACAATTGGAATTATGGCGTTGCAAATCAGTTTCATAGCAGATATGGTACAATTACTCAAGCAGAATTAGATGCTATGCGCATGACTCAACCACACCCCATTAATAATAATGTTTACACTCATGACGCTCAAGAAGCATATGAAAAGGTTTTAAGCTTTGGTGGTTGCTCATTAATACGAGATCAAATTGATATAAGAATTGAAAATGAGGTTAGAAATACATCTTATACCTATAGCGGATCAAACGGTTCCTCGAGGGGGCTAATTGATTCTCAAAATGATGTAGGAGGATGGCCTGTGCTTAATAGTACAACCGCACCACAAGATTCTTCAAACGACGGGATGCCAGATAGCTGGAAAATATCTAAAGGATTATCTGCATCTGATTTTAATCCAAATGGTAAAGAATTAAGTAACGTCTACGACAATATTGAAGTTTATATCAACGAATTAGTCGCCCACATTGTTGAGCAACAAAGGTAATGCATTGTTGTTAAATAAAATATGAGACTACACGAGGATGGAATTGTTACCCGAATACGGAGATACTTATCCTTTACCCAAGAAAACAATCCCAATAGGGGTGCTTATCATTGTTGACCCATTGACCAAAAAAGCATTTGCTCACAAGTTCATTCCGAACAATGTTGATGTGCCTCTGATAGTCGTCATGTTAAGTTGGGAGATTTTGTTTTTTTATGTTAGAAGCGGAGTATTCATTATACTAGATTTTTGGAAAAAGATTCAATGAAAACATGTTGGTTTCACTCCCTTTTTAGTTTGGCCGCCTATGTTCTAACGAAAGTATCAGTAACGGTTTATGCTGGAGGAACGATGTATAGTTATTTACAGTATGTCCAATCTTATATCGCACCTCCTGTTACGGTTGTTTCTCTCTTAGGGATTTTTTCCAAGAGAGTTGATGCCATTGGTGCAGTAGCCACTTTACATTCAGGATTAGCAATTGCAGCCATACGATTGTCCTTAGAAGTATTTAAAGACAGCCCTGAAATACGTAGTTCTTTGTATCAAATAGCCGATATGAATTTCTTAAAGTTTTCTTTGTTCATTTTCTTGTATTGTATTGCTACCACAAATTTGGTATCTATTTTTAGTACGACAGCGATGAAAAAACCCTCAGTGGATTGATTATGTCTAACCTGACCAATGAGCAAATAGAAAGTAATCGATTAAGCTACACTTGAGTAGATATTACCGCTTCATTAATCGTAATTGTGAGGGTTCTCTATGTAATCATTTACTTTAGTTAGTTGTTTTCATTTAAAAAACTTAAATTCAATTTTATGTATTATTTAGGAATAGACTTAGGAAGTTCTTCTTTAAAAATTGCTATAGTAGAACAAACAACAGGTGTTGCTGTCGCTCAGTTAAAAGAACCCGAAGAGGAAATGGATATCTTGAGTTTACAAAAACATTGGGCAGAGCAAGACCCTGAATACTGGTGGGAACTATGTTCTAGCGGAATTCAACGGATTCTAGCTGAAACTGAAATTGACTCCACCAATATTAAAGGCATCGGTATTGCTTATCAAATGCATGGGTTGGTCACTATTGATCAAGGAGGTTCAACGGTTCGAAATGCAATTATTTGGTGTGATAGTAGAGCCGTTGATATAGGGGAAGAGGCTTATCAAAAAATCGGGACTGCTTTTTGCGATCGAAATTTTTTGAACTCTCCAGGAAACTTTACGGCTGCAAAACTTGCGTGGGTAAAGCAAAATGAACCTGAACGATATGCTAAAATTCATAAAATTATGCTACCAGGCGATTTTTTGGCCTATTGTTTTTCCGGTGAATGTACTACTACAGTAACAGCTTTATCGGAAGGTGTATTTTGGAATTTCCCTGCGCACACATTAGCGAATGAAGTCAATGATAAACTGGGTATTGATATTGACCTTTTTCCAACCGTAGTAGATAATTTCACACAACAAGTTTGTGTAAACAATACAGCAGCCAAAGCTACTGGTTTAGTGAAAGGTACTCCCATCCTTTATAGAGCAGGTGATCAACCCAACAATGCGTTATCACTCAATGTATTCAATCCAGGGGAAGTAGCAGCTACAGCAGGGACCTCTGGCGTTGTTTATGCCGTTACCGATCAGCTGGAGGTAAACGAAGCTAAGCGGTTAAATCATTTTGCACACGTAAATCATCAAAAAGGAGAAAACCGTATTGGAAAATTGTTGTGCATTAATGGAGCCGGAAGACAATACAATTGGATGCGAGAAAACCTCTCTGTGAACTCCTATGATGAGATGAATACTTTAGCTTCGTCGGTAGCTATTGGAGCAGAGTGACTTAGCATACTCCCTTTTGGGAACGGTGCAGAGCGCATGTTTGGTAACCGTAATCTTGGTAGTAGTATCATGCATCTCGACTTGAATCGACACAACAAAGCACATTTGTGTCGCGCATCGCTTGAGGGAATAGCTTTTGCGTTTAATTATGGGTTTTCAATCATGCAAAAAGATAAAGTTCAGCCCAAAGTAATCCGCACAGGAAACGATAATATGTTTCAGTCTGAAATATTTTCAACCACTATAGCCACTCTTTTGGGAATTGATATTGAAATTTATGAGACAACAGGGGCTATTGGAGCTGCAAGAGCAGCTATACTTGCTCAAGATAAGACACTTGATTTTTCTTCTCTGGTCGAAAAAGATTATATGAGAACCATATCACCTGACAGTAATCTGGCTCCTTACAGCTTTGCCTATAACAACTGGAAAAAAGAATTAGAAACCACATTAAAACTTCACAATGAGCAGAACATCTAAACAAGAATATTTTAAAGGGATAGGTAAAATCAAATTTGAAGGAAAAGAATCTAATTATCCTTTGGCTTACAAGTACTATAAGCCCGACCAAATAGTTGCTGGAAAAAAGATGAAAGATCATTTTAAGTTTGCAATGGCCTATTGGCACACCATGTGTGGTACCGGAGGAGACCCTTTTGGCTCTGGCACAAAGGAATTTCCTTGGATGAGAGCCAAGGATCCAGTGCAAGCAGCAAAGGATAAAGCAGATGCGGCCTTTGAGTTTCTGACAAAAATGGGTTTTGAATACTACTGCTTTCACGATTATGATTTGATCGAAGAAGGTGAAACCCTATTGGAGTCAGAAAAGCGAATTGAGCAAATTGTGGACTACCTGAAAGAAAAGCAAAAGGCGACAGGGATAAAAGTCTTGTGGGGCACGGCCAATTGTTTTTCTAATCCACGCTACATGAATGGTGCTGCAACCAATCCAAATTTTGACGTAGTGGCTCGAGCAGGTGCTCAAGTTAAAATTGCACTAGATGCTACCATAGCCCTTGGCGGCGAAAATTATGTTTTTTGGGGAGGAAGAGAAGGCTATATGTCCCTGCTAAATACCGACATGAAAAAGGAATTGGACCACATGGGACAATTTTTATCGATGGCCAGAGATTATGCCAGAAAGCAAGGCTTTAAAGGACATTTCTTTATTGAGCCCAAACCCATGGAACCCAGTAAGCATCAATACGATTTTGATGCTGCTACTTCGCTCTATTTCATTAAAGAATACGGATTGGAGAAAGATTTTAAGCTAAATATTGAAGTTAATCATGCGACGCTTGCACAGCATACTTTTCAACACGAATTACAAGTAGCTGCTAATGCGGGGGCATTGGGAAGTATTGACGCTAACCGAGGGGACTACCAAAATGGTTGGGATACCGATCAATTCCCAATCAATGTAATGGAAATTACCGAGGCTATGCTCGTGATTTTACAGGCAGATGGAATTCAAGGTGGTGGAATAAATTTCGATGCTAAAACCCAGCGTAATTCAACTGATCTAGCCGATATTTTTTATGCACACATTAGTGGAGTAGATACTTTCGCCCGCGCCTTACTAGCGGCAGACAAACTATTAACATCTTCCCATTATACTCAGCTGTTTTCAAATCGATATGCTTCTTTCCGTGATAATACAGGGCTTAAATTTAGCCAAGGTAAATTGTCTCTAGAAGACTTATTTGCGTATGCACAAATGAAAGGAGAGCCAAAACAGATTAGTGGGCAACAAGAATTATTTGAGATGCTATTGAATAACTATTGCTAAATACAGATAGAAAATTTCTTATTCAAAGCGCTTAATCCCGACCCCTCTATCATTCGTGTTGGAGAAGATTGTGATATCGCCTCATCGAAATTTGAGTGGTTCTCTGGTGTATAATTCCACCATTCTAAGATTTTATCCATTGGGAAATAGTAGGTCAAATTCTTCACAAATAATCACAATTAAATCTCCGTGGGGTGCCAGATTCATGTGGAGGGGGTTAGGTTTCTTATCTTTCTTATGAGAGCAGCTTGAAGGACAGGTACATTATTTAACAGAAAGCACTGTACTTGGAAGTACTGAAGATCCATACTTGTTGGAAAAGATGCACTCTTTTATTTATTCCTGGATTATTTTTTTAAACTGATTTTTGAAGATAACCGAGTAACTAACTTAGGGTGTATTTTTACACTATGATCAATAGAAACTCCCTGATTATTTAATTGATCTAATAAGATTTTGGCCGATGCCTTTCCCATTTCGTAGGGACTTTGTTCAATTGTACTCAAAGGAAGTTCTAAAAGAGAGGTAAATGGTTCGTTGCTAAAGCCAACAATTTTAATTTTTTTGGGGATATCAATTCCTTCCTCTTGAAATCTTTGTGAAATACCTAATGCCGTATAATCACTGGAACAAAATATTCCATCAACTTCATTTATCATACGAATAATTTTTTCTGCTACTTCATGACCAGATGCTAGACTACTATCTGCTTCAATAATAAGGTCAGGATTATGATTTATCGAATTTTCTTTATGTGCCTTAATAAATCCATTATACCTGTCACGATAAATATCTAGCCTAGGATTTGAAATAACACAAGCAATTTTTGAACATCCTTGCTGTATAAGATGATGTGTTGCTAATCTACCACCTTCTATATCATCTAAGACAACTGAACTCGTATTTTTCAACTGGAGTTTTCGATCAAAAAACACAAGAGGAACATTTTGGTGTAAAACCTTTTCGAGGTGTTTTGATTCTAAAGTAGATTTGGCGATTGAGATCATAATACCATCTACTTGACTTTTTAACATTCGATCAATAATATCTTTTTCCTTTTTGTATGAATCATTCGACTGAAATATCATCACATGATAACCCTTTGGGTTTAATTCCTCCTCGATACCCATAATAATATTAGAAAAGAAGTGTCTATTAATATAGGGAACCACCAAGCCAATAAGATTTGTCTTACCACTCTTTAATGCTAAAGCACTCGCATTTTTCTCATAATTTAACTCCCTAGCAGTTGCTAAAACCAATTTCTTCGTTTTTGCACTAATTAACTTATTGTCATTCAAAGCTCTAGAAACAGTAGCTGCAGTGATATTTAATTTCTTGGCGATATCGTAAATCGTTGAGTTTTTCTTCATTAAGCTAAAATAAATTTGAATTTAGTAAATTTTAATTTAATATTGTGTAATCGATTACATTATTAAATCTAAGTATATGAATCTTGCACTAATCAAAATATACCTTCTTTCCTTTTTGGCATGTTTGAATTCGTCAACCAATGAACCAAAGGAAATCGCCTTTCCTGGTGCTGAGGGGTATGGCAAATATACTATTGGTGGTCGAGATGGATTAATATATAATGTGACAAATTTAAATGACTCTGGTAAGGGAAGTTTAAGAGACGGTATTGAGCTACAAGGTTCGCGAATTATTGTGTTTCAAGTCTCAGGAACGATTCATCTAAAATCACCCTTAACAATCCGGAACGGAAATATTTCTATTTTTGGGCAAACCGCACCTAAACCAGGCATAACAATTACAGGATTTCCAGTAGAGGTTTTTGCAAATAATGTAATTGTAAGATATTTAAGTATACGGCTAAGCGATAAAAATAATGTAGAAGGTGATGCACTTGAATGTAAAGATGCAAAAAATGTCATTTTTGATCATTTGTCTCTAAGTTGGGGGTGGATGAAAATGCGACCTTTTACAGAACAGAAAACTTAACGTTACAATGGTCTTCTATCTCAGAATCTTTGAATAATTCAATCCATAAAAAGGGAAATCATGGGTATGGAGGTATTTGGGGAGGAACTAATGTTTCTTATCATCACAACTTCTTGGCATGCAATTCTAATCGGAACCCTAGATTTTGTGGATCTAGGGCATATTTACGAAATACAGACAAAAACGTAGAGTTTTATAATAACGTGGTGTATAATTGGGTAGACAATGCTATTTATGGTGGTGAAGAGGGAACCTATAACATTATCAATAATGTATTTATTCCAGGACCTGACACAGAAAAATCTAAGCTTAAGACATTCCTAAAGCCTTATGAACCACTAGGGAAATATTTTATATCGGGGAATTATATGCATGGCGCACCTGAAGTTACCCAGAATAATGCTATTGGAATTAAGACTGAAGATGTTACTAAGTTAATGGTTTCAAATCCATATCCTCCTAGTCCTTATTTTGTGGCCGATAACCCCCTAGATGCCTTAGATAAAGTTTTACAAAATGCCGGGAATAGCAACTATAGAGACGTTCATGATGAAAGAATATTTAATTATTTGATTTTAGATTCACCACCTAATAGTGGAATAATTAATTCCCAAAAAGATGTTGGTGGGATTCGAGAATTAAACACAAAAGAGATAAAATTAGATAAGGATAGAGACGGTATGCCAGATGATTGGGAAATAAAAAATAAATTAGACCCAAATCGTAATGACGCAATAGAGAACAGTCTCCACAAATATTATAATAACATAGAAATTTTTAGTCATGAATGCATTAAAAAATAAAAACGGTTTACTTCAATTGTCTTTTGCATTGTTGTTTATGTTGGGTACTTTTTCTTGTAAAGGGCAAGTAAGTATTGAACAGCGAGCTGAGCAAATCAAGAGTCAAATTGTTCGTCCACAATTCCCAAATAAGCGTATTTCAATAGTAGAATACGGTGCTAAAGATGATAAAAATCATGACTCTTCTGAAGCTATAAAAAGAGCTATCACAATCCTTGCAAATGAGGGAGGGGAACAGTACTTATACCGAAAGGAACTTTTTTAACGGGTCCTATTCACCTAGAAAGTAATATAGAATTGCACTTAGAAGAAGGTGCTCATGTTTTATTTAAAACCAATCCTGAAGCATATTTACCTGTTGTACATACCTCGTATGAGGGAATTGAAATTATGAACTATTCCCCATTGATTTATGCAAAAAACAAAACTAATATTGCCATAACAGGTTCTGGGATTCTTGATGGGCAAGCGGGAAATGAATATTGGTGGCCATGGGCTGGCAAGAAAGAATATGGTCACATTGATGGTGGCCCAAGTCAAAAGAATGTGAATACCATCCCTAGACAACATGAAATGAATCGATTACAAACTCCTATTGAAGAACGTGTCTTTGGAACTGATCATTACTTTCGCCCTCAGTTTTTTCAACCTTTCATGTGTACAAATGTACTTGTACAAGGGGTAACCTTTATCAATGCACCATTTTGGGTAATTCACCCTTTAAAATCAGAAAACATAACCGTAGAAAATGTCACGGTGAATAGTCACGGCCCCAACAACGATGGGTGTAATCCTGAATATTCAAAAAACGTTCAAATTTTAGGTTGTGTTTTTGATACAGGCGATGATTGTATTGCAATCAAGTCTGGAAGAAATGAAGATGGCCGTAGAGTAGGAATTCCGTCAGAAAATATTGTCGTAGAAGATTGTAATATGAAAGATGGTCATGGAGGTGTGGTTATGGGCAGTGAAATATCTGCAGGAGTTCGTAATGTGGTTGTTCTAAATTGCCAAATGGACAGTCCGAATTTGGATAGAGCTATTCGAATTAAAACTAACACACTAAGAGGTGGTTTTGTAGATGGGCTTTATGTGAAAAATGTTACTGTAGGACAAGTAAAGGAAGCCGTATTAAAGATTAATACTTTTTACGGAATTTACGGAACACAGGAGGGAACGTTTATCCCTGAAATTCAAAATATATATTTTAAAAATGTAACTGCAGAAAACGGAGGAAAATATGGCGTACTCATTAAGGGAAGACCTAAAGCGAAAATAAAAAATATAAACTTTGACAATGTAAATATCAAAAACTCAAAAAAAGCGCCAATTATAGAGCATGCTGAAACCATTAAATTGGTGAACTCATTCATTCCAAATTTGAATAAATAAGATGAAAAACCGCTACTTTTTTGTATTAATCTTGAGTGTAGTCGTGAATCCATATGGTCAGGTTTGGGACCCTGAGATTGATACAAAGACCTATCGAAACCCCATTATCCATGCAGATTATTCTGACCCCGATGTTGTACGTGTTGGTGATGCATTTTTTATGACTGCATCTAGTTTTAATGCAACTCCAGGACTCCCTATACTCTACTCCAATGATATGATTCATTGGAAATTGGTAAATCATGCGCTGCCCAAGCAAATCCCTAAAGAAGTATTTCAAAACCCACAGCATGGCAAAGGCGTTTGGGCTCCATCCATTCGATTTCACAACGATACTTTTTACATTTACTGGGGCGATCCAGATTTTGGGATATATATGGTGCAAACGAAAGATCCTTTTGGGACTTGGGACAAGCCTGTGTTGGTACTTCCAGGAAAGGGGCTTATAGACCCTTGCCCACTTTGGGATGAAAATGGCAACGCCTACTTGGTACACGCATGGGCAGGCAGCAGAGCTGGAGTAAAAAGTTTAGTTACAATAAACAAGATGTCCTATGATGGCACCAAGGTGTTAGATGAAGGCATACATGTATACGACGGCCACATGATTAACCCAACTGTTGAAGGGACAAAATTTTATAAACGAAATGGATATTACTACATATTTGCGCCCGCAGGAGGAGTCGAATTTGGGTGGCAGCTCGTTTTAAGGTCAAAACACATATACGGCCCCTACGAAGTCAAAAGGGTTTTAGAACAAGGTAGTACGAATACAAACGGACCGCATCAAGGTGCATGGGTTACTGCTCCTAATGGAACAGATTGGTTCTATCATTTTCAAGATAAAGGACCCTATGGAAGAATTGTACATTTACAGCCCATGAAATGGGTTGACAACTGGCCTGTAATGGGGATAGATGTTGACAAAAATGGAATTGGAGAGCCAGTTGACTCCTTTGTAAAACCCACTTCTATTTCAAACAGCAAGTGGATACCTCAGACCAGCGATAATTTTGATGAAGCCCACATAGGACTCCAGTGGCAATGGAACGCAAACTCGAGTATTAAATGGTACACAAAACTTCCAGGAAACGACTTTCTACGCTTATTCCCTTTTAGAAGTATTAATAATAACTTGCTACACAATC
Organism: Flavobacteriaceae bacterium; assembly: GCA_038143735.1. GTDB lineage: Bacteria > Bacteroidota > Bacteroidia > Flavobacteriales > Flavobacteriaceae > Arcticimaribacter. The sequence continues at coordinate 11,711 of JAYQML010000007.1, read as the reverse complement.
CCAATGTGTTACTTCAAAAATTTCCTGCGCCAAATTTTGTTGCTACTACAAAAGTGGAATTAACCCCTGAAAACAACGATAATGTTTCGGCTGGGCTTATTGTTATGGGTTATGATTATAGTTATGTGGCTATTCATAATGAAAACAATCAATTTTATATACGCAACTATGTGGCTATGAATGCCCAAAAAAACCCTGATGAGCAACTTATTTTTTCCAAAAAATAAACACAAACACTGTTTGGCTTCGTGTTCGTGTGATCGAACCAAATGCTAGTTGTATATTTAGTTTTAGCCTAGATGGGGAACACTTTACAAACATCGAAAATCCTTTTGATGCCAAAGAAGGCGGATGGATTGGCGCTAAGATTGGATTATTTTGCACCAAAGATTTTAACACACCTGCAGGTGGATTTGCAGATGTTGATTTTTTTACAATTGACTGACTTTATGGATATGAAAATTTTCTTTACAATTACTTGTATCATATTGATGATGTTTCCCAACAAAGTTTCTGGCCAAGGAAAAACTATTTTTCTGATGGGCGATTCAACTATGGCCAATTATGCCGATAATTATGACGTTGGAAAAGATTACATGCTAACGCGCTATCCTATAACTGGCTGGGGACAAGCATTTGAGCAATGGATGCACCCAGACAGCTTAGCGCAAATCTCAAAAATGATTCAAAAAAACAATGCCAAACTTGTTAATAAAGCTCGTGGCGGACGGAGTACACGTACTTTCTTTCAAGAAGGTAGGTGGAGATCAATTTATACAAATCTTAAACCAAATGACTTGGTCATAATTCAATTTGGTCATAATGACGCAGCAATAAAGAAATCCGAACGCTATGTAAACATTGAGGGATTTAAAGAGTTTTTACGCTTTTATGTAACAACAGTGCGTGAAAAAAAGGGATTCCAATATTATTAACTCCTGTTGCTCGAAATTATCCTTGGGTGAATGGTGAATTACAAGATGTACACGGTGCATATGATATGGCAGTTAAAGACATTGTTAAAGAAACGCAATGCGCATTTATTGATTTAAATTTGTTATCCAGACAATTTCTTACAGCGCAAGGAGAAGAATATTCCACAAGTCATTATTTTATGAATTTACCACCTAATGCATTTACCGCATATCCCGATGGTCTTAAGGACAATACGCATTTTCAACCAGAGGGTGCCAAAGCAGTTGCTGCTCTTGTATTTAAAGAGTTAATTAGAATACAAGAAGAGTTGTAAATGAAGTGGTCTTATTTTCTTTTCATTACCTTTCTTAACATCCACTTTGTAATTTTTTCACAAGTTGAAAAACCAAATTTCAAACCCTATAATCCTGAAACAACATTTAGAAAACTTAGCAGAAATTACCCTCAATTAGCGTATCCAACTCTAGAGCTATCCAAGGATGTTTTATTAAAAAAAAATATTGTTTATCCAAGTAGTTCTCCAACTACTAAGACATTAGATGTCTATATAAATACACCCAAAAAAAGTCCCCTAATCTTACTAATCCATGGGGGTGGATGGATTGCTGGATCTAAATCTAACTTAGCAGATATATCAATTGCGTTATCAAACCGTGGCTATAGTGTGGCTACACTGTCCTACACCCTTAGTATAGAACAAAAATATCCTCAAAGTGTATTGGACATTAAGCAAGCGTTGGTTTTCTTAAAGAAAAATGATGCAAAATGGAATTATGACACAAAGAAAATAGTTGTTTTAGGGTGTTCTGCTGGAGCTCAATTAGCTACATTAGTGGGAGTTACACCCAACCACCCTGAGTTTAAAATCCAAGACAAGGTATCTGAAAGTGTTCAAGCCATAATTAATGTGGATGGCATAGTCTCTTTTGTGCACCCTGAGGCTAGTAAAGAAGGAAAATATGCGTCATTTTGGCTTGGAGGTGATGTTAAAAACGCAAATAAACAATGGGAACAGGCCTCTCCTTTAAAATATTTAAATAAAAACACCCCTCCAACACTGTTCTTAAACAGTTCTTTTGACAGGTTTCATGCAGGTAGAGATGATATGATAAATCATCTCAAAAAATGGGGAATTCCGCATGAAGTTTATTCCTTTGAAGAAGCACCACATTCTTTTTGGTTTTTTGAACCATGGTTTTCCCCTATGATTGAAAAAATAGATGATTTTTTAAAACGATTGTTATGAAAAAAAATGTGTTCTTCCTGCTATTATGCTTATCAATTAACTCAAATGGGTATGCCCAGTCTAAGGTTGATACCTTGTATGTGTCCCAATACCAACCAACAGCATTCCAAAGCATTCAAGATGCTATTGACTCAGTACGTGCTTTTTTAGATCACAAAACTGTTATAAAAATTGATTCTGGTATTTACAACGAAAAAATAGTTATCCCCTCATGGTGTCAAAATATAGAGCTTGTAGGAGAAGATAAAGAGACTACAATAATCATGAATGATGACTATTCAGGAAAGGTTGTTGATGGATTTAAACTGAGTACATTTACATCTTTTACAATGTTAGTCCAGGGCAATGGAATTCAGCTAAAAAATATTACAGTAAAAAATGCCTCCTGTAATCAAGGACAAGCGGTTGCCTTGCATGTGGAGGGGGATCGCTTCTCTGTTATAAATGCCAATATCTTGGGATGTCAAGACACGTTATACTTGGGTGCAGCGTCGAGTAGGCAGTACTACACTAATTGTCTTATTGAAGGGACAACAGACTTTATTTTTGGTAGCTCAACAGCATTCTTTGAAAACTGTACCATCAAAAGCTTAAAAAACTCCTTTATAACCGCTGCATCTACTCCAAAAGAGAATCGATATGGAATGGTTTTTTATAACTGTAAATTGACAGCTGAAGAAGGAATTACTGAAGTATATTTAGGACGTCCCTGGAGACCCTACGCTTCAACCGTATTTATACAAACAACGATGGGTAGTCATATTATTCCTCATGGATGGGATCCTTGGGATGGTGACGAGACCTTTCCAAACAAAGATAAAACTGCATTTTATGCAGAATATAAAAGCGAAGGTAGTGGTGCTGCCCCTGAGAAAAGAGTCCATTGGTCCCATCAATTAACCCAGTCAGAGGCTCTGAAATATAATAAAAATCAAGTCTTAACAAACAAATTTTGGCGTTATGAGAACTAACTTTTTACTCATTTACATAACAATATTGTCTTCAGTTGTAAATACCAACGCACAACCCGCCATTTATTTGATTGGTGATTCAACGATGTCAAATAAAAAAAATATTGATATCAATCCTGAGCGAGGCTGGGGACAGATACTTCCCCAATTCTTTAATGAAAATATTATTATTGATAATCACGCTGTAAATGGAAGGAGCACAAAAAGTTTTATTGATGAAGGTAGATGGGATAAAGTTAAAGAAAAAATAAATCCAGGTGACTACGTCTTTATTCAATTTGGACATAATGATAGTAAAACACAAGACCCTAAACGCTATACAAATCCACTAATAGGCTATCGAACCAACCTAGAACGCTTTGTAAGAGAATCAATAAATCTACAAGCTACTCCCATTCTTATTACGCCTGTTGCTAGGAGAAATTTTAACGAGCATGGTGTCTTGGTTGACACCCACGGATTATACCCCTTAGTAGTTGACCTAGTTGCTAATCAAATGAACGTAGATTTGATTGATTTACAGCGTTTCTCAGAGGAGCTTATATTAAAGCACGGCGTTGAGGGATCAAAAAAAATATTTCTTCATTTTGAAAAAGGGGAGCATCCATATTATAAAGAAGGCAAAACAGACAACACTCATTTCTCTGAATATGGAGCTACTTTTATCGCCCAAAAAGTGATACAAGAATTAATAACGTTAAAAGTCCTCAATAGCTATATTAATTCAAATTAAATATTAAAAACGCTATACTATAACAGTTATATCATTCTACTCGCTCCTCCTCTTGGGCTTCCCTGACTGGTATAAAAACAAGAAAAAAAGGGTTAACCACTCATGTCGCAGATACTATGACCAATGCCATTAGAAACAAATAGACAAAAATACTCTTTATGAAATCCAAAAAACAAATTATCAAGATATGTTGTAGCCTATTTTTAAGTTCTATAAGCTTAATTACATATGGACAAGAAAAAAAACCTCAACAAGAGCGTGAAGAGTTAGTTGAACTTTTGGTGAAAATTGCTGATCCAGTACTCAGGAATATGGCTAAAGATGAACTAAAAAGCAACATGCCATTAAAAACAGCCAAGGCTCCTTATGATTTTAGATCAGATGTCACTCACTTAGAAGCATTAGGAAGAACCTTAGTTGGAATGGCTCCATGGCTCGAATTAGGACCAGACCATACAAAAGAAGGACAGCTCAGAGAAAAATATATTCAATTAGCTCTTAAGTCAATAAAAAATGGCGTTGATCCTAAAGCTGATGATTATTTAAATTTCACAGACTACAACCAACCAGTTGTTGATGCGGCATTTTTAGCACAGGCTTTAATCAATGCACCTACTCAATTGTGGCAGCGTTTAGACTCTAAAACACAAAAGAACCTGATTAAAGAATTTAAGAAAAGTAGAGTCATCTCTCCTTTTTATAGTAATTGGCTACTCTTTAGTGCTATGATAGAAGCTGCTATTCTAAAATACGATGAAGGAGCTGATTTAATGCGAATAGAATTTGCGCTTAACAAACACGATGAATGGTACTTAGGAGATGGCATGTATGGTGATGGCCCTGACTTTCATTGGGATTATTACAATAGTTTTGTCATACAACCTATGTTGATGGATATTCTAAATGTCTTAAAGACCCAGGAAGAAAACAAACTCAAACACTGGTGGTATAAAGATAAGTTTTTGGGACGTTATGATGAATTCTTAGGAAGAGCTCAACGATATGCTATGATTCAAGAACGATTGATTTCTCCAGAGGGTACTTTTCCTCCGATTGGAAGATCTTTAGCTTATCGATCAGGTGTATTTCAACACTTATCCTTTGTTGCCTTTAATCAGCAGCTACCGGAATCTTTGAGCCCAGCTCAGGTAAGAGAAGCTTTATTTAAGGTAATTGACTTACAGATGAATGCTCCAAATACCTTTGACAAGGAGGGTTGGTTAAATCTTGGGTTTTACGGTGATCAAATAGATATTGCTGAACCATATATCTCAACGGGTAGTTCGTATTTATGTACTTCTGCTTTCTGGATTCTAGGACTTGATGCTAACAATCAATTTTGGGTAGACCCTTATCAGGATTGGACTCAAAAAGCAATTTGGTCTGGGAAGAAAGCAACAATCGATCACGCACATTAATTAAAATTACATTAAAACAAAATGAAAAAAATTATTCTAACAACACTTTTGTGCTCCTTGCTCTTTTCATGTCAAACTGCTCAAAAGCCAGAAGATTCGCTTAGCACAAAAATTAATCACGCCTTTGAACTTGCTGCTGATCAATACAAGTATTTGGGTAGTCAAATCAAAACAGGAGAATATCCACAAACTTATATAGAATCAGAAGATAAACTTATCACTAGTGACTCAGGTTGGTGGTGTAGTGGATTTTACCCAGGAAGTTTACTCTACCTATATGAAGTAATACAAAATGAAGAGTTAAAACAGCTTGCTGAAAAAACTTTTGACGACCTTAAGAAAGAGCAGTTCAACACGAACACTCATGATTTAGGGTTTATGATGTACTGCAGTTTTGGAAATGCCTTAAGATTGGATCCTAAACCAGAATACGAAGATATTTTAGTTAAAAGTGCTGAATCGCTTTCGACTCGATTTATTGAATCAGCTCAAATAATTCGTTCTTGGGACAGTCATCCATTTAATCATGCTGAAGAAGATGAAATTGCTGTTATCATTGACAATATGATGAATCTAGAGCTTTTGTTTTGGGCATCAGAACACACTAATGATCCACGCTTTCACGACATCGCCATTGCCCATGCTAATACGACTTTAAAAAATCACTTTAGAGCAGATAATAGTTCATATCACCAACTCATTTATAGAGAAAAAGACGGAACGGTTAGAGCTAAAATAACTGCTCAGGGAGCTGCTGATGAATCTGCATGGGCAAGAGGTCAAGCATGGGGCTTATACGGGTATACCGTTATGTATCGAATTACAAAAGATAAAATCTACTTAGATCAAGCTCAAAAAATTGCAAATTTCATTTTAAACCACCCTAACCTTCCAAAAGATAAGGTTCCTTATTGGGACTTTGACGCTCCAGAGATTCCGAATGAAGAAAGAGACTCTTCTGCTGCAGCTATTATTGCTTCTGCTTTAATTGAATTGAGCTCATATTCTTCAGATGATTTAGAAAGTACTTATATGAGCAATGCTACTGATATCATAGACAACTTACTTTCAGAGGAATACCTTGCTGAAAAAGGAACAAATGGGGGGTTTTTACTCAAGCACGCAGTAGGATCTAAACCTGCAAATTCTGAAGTTGATGTGCCATTATCCTATGGTGATTATTATTTAATAGAAGCAATGCTTCGTTATAAAAATGCTAGCGAGTAGCTAAGAATACTTTTCCTTATTTAGGTCCCCTGAGCTATCGAAAAACGAATAGGTCAGGGAGTCTTTTAAGTGTAAATTCCCAGTGATATTTAATAAACTTATACGATAGCAGTATAATAGTTTTATCATAATATAACTTCCTCCTCTTGGGCTTCCCGAAACAAGTTCGGGATAAACTTCTCGCCAAAAGGGGGAAAACAAAAAAGCAACCGAATGGCTGCTTTTGTGATTTTCTACTCCCCCTATTAATCAAAGATGCAGCACAACTTCTTCTTTTAATGGATTAGGTACAATTTTAAAATAAGATCGTTCTTAATAGAAGGATTTGGCTTTTCTTACGTCTAAGTATTATGGTGGACGAAGGTAAATTGATTTCAAGAATAATTCAAGGTGATAAAAACGCGTTGAAGGAAATCTATGAACTGCACGCTCAAAAGGTTTACAATTTAATACTGAATCGCTTCAATGATAAGTGTTTAGCTGATGACATAACCCAAGATGTGTTTCTAACGGTTTATGATAAGTCAATATCTTTTCGAGGTGATTCTCAAGTTAGTACATGGATTTATCGGATAGCATTTAATAAATGCTTGGATGAATTGAAGCGAAGAAAAAAAACCATTAATCGTATCGATACTGCGTCTTATCAAGAATTAGAATATGAGGATGATACGAAAGCATCAGTCAATCTGACAGCTATTTTAGGTGCAGTTAATCTTTTAAAACAAAGTCAGAAAGACGCCTTTACTCTGGTTTATTTAGATAAATTTTCTCAGCAAGAAGCTTCTGAAATCATGAGTATGAATATTAAGGCATTTGAGTCTTTACTCTACCGAGCGAGACTTTCTCTTCAAAGTACATTATCTAAAAACAAAGGATTTTAAAATTAAAAGGTCTAACAAGTATGAAATCATTTGATCAAAGTATTGAACTATTAAGTGAAATAGAGATGAAAAGTCCTCCGGTAGAACTTTTTGACAAGGTTATGGAACGGGCACTTTCTTTTGATAGAAGATTTTTGATTCGATTAGTGTTGATTATCTCACTTGGATTCGGTATGACTTTCATGGTAGTTAAAGTGGGTAAATCGAATCAAAAAAATCAGACTGTCGAAACCTATTTCAGCACAAGCTATAATTTCTATGGTTATGAATAGATTAAAATTATACCAGTGGAGTATTGCGTTATTGTTAGTATTAAACCTTACTACGCTTCTTTATGTTTTGGAAAGATCGTCAAATCATGATCGACCGGTTAATGATCGACCAATAATGTTATTAAGAGATTTAAACCTATCGGATGAAAATTTCTTAAAAGTTGAGGAGTTTGCCAGATTACATCACCAGAAAATACTTGAATTAAATAGACTCGAACAGGGGTTTATTTATCAGGCTCTCATGGAGCAAGAAAATTTGAGTGAGTATGAAAATCAAATTGCCTTAATTGAAATTCAAAAGATTGAGGTAACACGTGAGCATTTCAATGACATTGAAAATCTATTGGATACCAGGCAGAAAGAAGCTTTTATTTCAATTAAAGAAGATTTAGTGAGAGCACTATTCAGAAATAAAAGACCTCCAATTAGGCATCCAAGGCCATCTAAATATTAAATCAATTTTGACTCTATGAAATGGTTTCGGATAAAACTGATTTTTGTTTCTTTCTTTTTTTTAAATCTATTTTCTTGCCAAAGGAGTACTTCATCCTTTATTTCAGATGAATTACCCTACTATCAAGATGCATCTTTTACACCATTCTGGCGCTCCAAGATTAAGGACTCTTTGAATCGTTTTCACAAGATCCCTCCGTTTAGATTAGTTAACCAGCTTGGTGATACTATTTCAGAAAACACATTTAAAGAAAAGGTTTATGTAGCTGATTTCTTTTTCACTACATGTCCTGGTATTTGTCCAATGATGACGTCCAACATGTCTTTAATTCAAGAGGCTTTCAAAGATGAATCGAGAGTACTACTGTTGTCTCATTCGGTAACTCCCGAATATGACTCCGTGCCTGTCTTAAAAGAATATGCAAAGGAAAAGGGGTTTTAGACAACAAGTGGCATTTAGTTACGGGTGATAGAAAAGTAATTTATGATCTCGGCCGTAAAAGCTATTTCGTAGAAGAAAGTTTAGGAGAGATTTCTATTGAATCCGATTTCTTACATACTGAAAACTTCGTTTTGATTGATCAAAATCGACACATTAGGGGGATATACAATGGATTAAGAAAAAATGATATAAACCAGTTAATTAAGAATATAAGAACACTAATTCATAAATAAACTAAAATTAATTTCACTTATGAGAAAACAAATAAAAACCGTTTTTGCACTATGTATATTACTAAGCTCGTGCAGTAAGGATGAAACAAATAAAATAGAAGAAATAGAAACAGGATTTAAAACTCCTTTAACAGCTTTTGAAGATTTTAATTCAGACTCGGTAACAATTTCAATAGATAATGATCAAATTACTATTGAAACAAACGGACTTCCTAACCATACAAGCCCCTACTGGGAAGAAACACATCCATTATATGTGGAGCCTATAATTTCACTTCGTCAAACCCCTGGAAAGATTGGAGCGGAACGAAGTTTAACTTTAACAGTACCTGCCTACCCAAATTTAGCATCTAATGGAACCACTACTGGGTTAGGCCCTATTGGCATATCGGTTACAGGGGTTCCTATTTTTAACGATTTAGAAGGCCCTAATGGATCTTTAGGGAAGAAATCGCTGCCACTTTTGATTATGCTGGCGCTCATAACGGACCTTCAGGCTATCATTATCACATAGAATCTTTCAATATCCCAGAAAACACAGTTCTTTCTCATGATGATGAAAAACTAATTGGAGTAATGTCAGATGGATTTTTGTTATATGGAAGAAAATGTAACTCAACTAATAGTCATCCTTCAGACTTAGATTCCTCAGGAGGACACATTTCGGGAACTCAACACAGTTCTGAGAATGAAACTTTTTATCATTATCATGTATTGAATGAATATTTTTTTGGGAATGTTGTCCTGTTATTTGGTCAACAATTACTGGGCGTTCCTAATGCTATTTTATAGATGAAGAACATTTTTAACAAAAAAATGATTCGTATTAGGGTGCTTTATTTTTTATCAATGGTATTACTCATGGGATGTAAAGAAGTTGATAAACCAAGTGCTACTGTAGAGAGAATTGAAATACCACCTAATATTCAAAATATATCCTCTTTACAATATCAAAATTCAACCTCAGAATGGTTTTATAATGGTGATTTATTTTCAGGTTTTATTGTTGAGCATTATGAGAATAATACCTTGAAATTAAAAATGTCTATCTATCAAGGGAAAAGACATAATAAAACTGAAAAATGGTTTCCAAATGGAGAATTGATGGAGGTCTCATACTATGATAATGGTAAACTAAATGGCGAAAAAAAGGTGTGGACTCAGAATAGCGAACATACTTTAATATCACAATTCAATTTCCGTTCAGGAAAGGCGCATGGAGAGCAAAGGAATTGGTATCCAAGCGGCGAATTATATAAAATAACGAACTATGACGACGGAATAGAGTCTGGCATTCAAAAGGCTTACCGTAAGAACGGAGCATTGTATGCAAATTACGAAGCTCGAAATGGAAGAATTTACGGACTCAAAAAATCTAAACTCTGTTATGGATTAGAGGATGAACAAATAATCGGATTCTCAAAATAAGTTGATATGAATGGCGTTTTTAAAGGCATTCGTTTAGGATCGATACTATTTTTAATGATTGTTTTTCTGGGTTGTAGTTCAGATCCAGTTTCAGAAAACAATAACATCATTGAAACAGCTGTATCCTATCAAGCATTAGGATATATTGAGTTCCCTGCCGGTAATGATAATCTATTAGCAGAGTTAGACAGAGGAGATCGATTTGGAAGAGATCATGACAAAATTGGAGATGTAAATGGAGACGGAGTAATTGATATAGTTGTTGGAGCACGCTCAGATGATGATGGAGAAATAGATGCGGGAGCTGTTTATATATTATTTATGAATAATAATGGGACATTGAAGTCATTTCAAAAGATTTCTATGATAAGTGGAGGATTTTCTGACACTTTACATGAAGGAAATTTTTTTGGATATGGAGTGGCCGGTATTGGAGATTATAATGGTGACGGAATTCCTGATATTGCTGTTTCTTCACCTGTTCCTCCAAATAATTCTCTATATATCATCCATTTAAATTCAGATGGGACAGTAAAAAGTTATACTAAAAATCCAAATATAATTGCTGAGGGATTAACCGCTATTGGAGACATAAATGGTGACAAAAGAATTGATCTTGTTGCATGCAACCCAGGTTCGGATGATGGAGGTAGAGATAGAGGAGCCATTGACATACTCTTTTTAAATGAAAATTCTTACGTAAATAATACACAAATAATTACAATAAGCTCAACCAGAGGTGGGTTTGGATCGGGACTTGAAGATGGTGATAAATTTGGAGGTAGAGAAGTAGCTTCAATGGGAGATATTGATGGTGACGGAACAATAGAATTGGCCGTAGGAGCTTTTATGTCTGATAATGGCAAGGGAGCCATATGGATGCTATCATTGAATAATTCAAACTTTAATGTGGAATCAAAATTAAAATTACCGAAGGAATGGGTGGGTTTACCGATGAACTAATTACAACGATAAACCTAACGGATCTTCAGGAGCAAATTTTGGACATGCGATGGTAGCCGCCGGAGATTTAAATGGAGATGGGGTAATAGATCTTATTACAGGAGCCAATCAACAATATGAAGGTTGGGGCTACATTTTGTATCTAAAAAATAATAAAACAGTTAAATCCTTCACAAGGATTAATAACACAGAAGGGGGGTTTAATTTAAACCTATCTGATGAGGGACGTTTTTCTCGATCTATTTCTTTTACAGGAGATTTAAAAGGAGATGGATCCACAGCTATTAATTTTGGTGGAGGAGCAGGAGATACAGGAAGTTTATATACCCTTTTTTTTAAACCCAACTAAACTCCTAAGAATTGAGAGATTAACACTTACGTTTTGCCATGAGTTGCAGCCTCATTAAAGCCTTGTAGAACGGGATTTGGTTTTTAAATGGTCTTGGCTCTCTAATTAAACATTTAAAAAACAAAAACCGCTACACTATAATAGTATAACGGTTTT
>JAYQML010000006.1:0-252646 GCA_038143735.1 Flavobacteriaceae bacterium | reverse complement strand
TAGCACGTGTGTGGCCCAGGACGTAAGGGCCGTGATGATTTGACGTCATCCCCACCTTCCTCACGGTTTGCACCGGCAGTCTCGTTAGAGTTCCCAGCTTAACCTGTTGGCAACTAACGATAGGGGTTGCGCTCGTTATAGGACTTAACCTGACACCTCACGGCACGAGCTGACGACAACCATGCAGCACCTTGTACGTAGTCCGAAGAAAGATCTATCTCTAAATCATGCAACGTACATTTAAGCCCTGGTAAGGTTCCTCGCGTATCATCGAATTAAACCACATGCTCCACCGCTTGTGCGGGCCCCCGTCAATTCCTTTGAGTTTCACTCTTGCGAGCGTACTCCCCAGGTGGGATACTTATCACTTTCGCTTAGCCACTCAACCAACCAATGTTGATCGAACAGCTAGTATCCATCGTTTACGGCGTGGACTACCAGGGTATCTAATCCTGTTCGCTACCCACGCTTTCGTCCCTCAGTGTCAGTTTATTGTTAGTAATCTGCCTTCGCAATCGGTATTCTGTGTAATATCTATGCATTTCACCGCTACACTACATATTCTAACTACTTCACAATAACTCAAGTCCATCAGTTTCAAAGGCAGTTCTATCGTTGAGCGATAGGATTTCACCTCTGACTTAACGGACCACCTACGGACCCTTTAAACCCAATGATTCCGGATAACGCTTGGATCCTCCGTATTACCGCGGCTGCTGGCACGGAGTTAGCCGATCCTTATTCTTACAGTACCGTCAGCTACTTACCCGTAAGTAGGTTTCTTCCTGTATAAAAGCAGTTTACAACCCATAGGGCAGTCTTCCCGCACGCGGCATGGCTGGATCAGAGTTGCCTCCATTGTCCAATATTCCTCACTGCTGCCTCCCGTAGGAGTCTGGTCCGTGTCTCAGTACCAGTGTGGGGATCCCCTCTCTCAGGGCCCCTACCTATCGATGTCTTGGTGAGCCGTTACCTCACCAACTAACTAATAGGACGCATGCCCATCTTTTACCGCCGGAGCTTTCTTCTTTAAGTAATGCCACTCAAAGATCGTATGGAGTATTATTCAACATTTCTATTGACTATCCTCCTGTAAAAGGTAGGTTGCATACGCGTTACGCACCCGTGCGCCGGTCGTCAGCAGAAGCAAGCTTCTCTGTTACCCCTCGACTTGCATGTGTTAGGCCTGCCGCTAGCGTTCATCCTGAGCCAGGATCAAACTCTTCGTTGTAGTTTGTTTTAATTTGTCTACAACTAAAGTAAATTGATTGTCTCAAAATGGTTCTATTCTTCATGTATCTATGATACACGCTGTCATTTTCTATTCTTTCAAAGATCGTGCACTAAAGATTTATCCCCTTAGCGGGTGCAAATATAGAACCCTTTTTTGCATTAACAAAACACTTTTTCAAAATGTTTTGAGTTTTTTTATTCTTTTAAAAAGCCCACCATTTGATGCTCTAGTTTTTAGGAACTTACAAGGTAAAAAAATATTTGAATTATTTAAAAAAAGTTAATCAATCTATTTGACTTTATCTCTCCAATTTTGATAGAGGGCGTTTAGGTCATAGGCAACGGCCGGAGGCTGCTCAATAAGATACTGATCGGCGAAAGCGCGTTGAAGGATGTCCTCGATTAGATAATCTTCCAATACATTTGTTGGATCATATTTTTCTTTCAATGAAAGACTAAATAATGATGCAGTGGTTTGATAAAAAAAAGCTTTCCATCCATTGCGCAGTTCTTTGACCAAATCATAGGTTGTGCTTCCCGTTTGTCTGTGTACCAAACGAATTAAAATTTTCCTTGAGACTTGGAAAGTTTTTTCAGTTCTTCTTCAAATTCGTCATAGACAAAATCTTCAAGTCGTTTTAAGTATTTCTTCTTTCCGCGTTTGGAATCAATTTTTTCGAGACGCTCATTGAGAACTGTTAATCGTTCTGCCGCTAGTTTTGCATAAGGATAAACACGTAATACCCGACGACGTAGAATGAGGTAACGATTTAATTCCGCTCTATCTTTAAAGCGTAAGGGTTGAAAAACAACGACTTCTTTTAGGGAAATTCCATACGAAGGAAGACTGTCTCCTTCCACCAGCAAAAGCGCTTCCTCTCCAATATCTTGTGATATAACCACAATAGGAAAGAAAAACAATAGAAAGAAATAATGTCTAATTTTCATCATTCAAAGATAAAAAAGATAAAGCGATTTGTGCAGTCAATTATTGAGGAGATAATGTTAAATTAGCGATTCAATTTAAAAATGAACTATGCAGGTACTCAATGACGAATCGATTCAATTTTTAGAAAAATACCTCAACAATGCCTCTCCAACAGGCTACGAAGCAGAAGGACAAAAAATATGGATGGATTACCTCCGCCCCTATGTAGATAGCTTTATTACAGATACCTACGGTACAGCTGTTGGTGTAATCAATCCTGATGCTCCATTCAAGGTGGTCATTGAGGGTCACTCTGACGAGATTTCTTGGTATGTCAATTACATTACAGACGAGGGGTTGATTTATGTGATCCGCAATGGCAGAAGTGACCACCAGATCGCTCCATCCAAATGGGTGAACATCCATACCAAAAAGGAATCGTAAAAGGGGTGTTTGGCTGGCCAGCCATACATACCCGTAAAAACGGAAAAGAAGAAGTGCCAAAACTAGACAATATCTTCATTGATATAGGTGCGAAAGATAAGGCGGAAGTAGCTGAGATGGGCGTTCATGTCGGCTGTGTAATCACCTACCCCGATCAATTCCAAATTTTAAACAACAACAAATTTGTGTGTCGTGCTATCGACAACCGTGCCGGTGGCTTTATGATTGCGGAAGTTGCGCGTCTATTACATGAGAACAAAAAGACACTTCCTTTTGGATTGTATATTACCAATTCAGTGCAAGAAGAAGTAGGTTTACGTGGGGCAGAAATGATTACCCAACGATTGAAGCCAGATATTGCTATAGTGACGGACGTATGTCATGATACCACGACCCCAATGATCAATAAGAAAGAAGAAGGGCATACAAAAATTGGGGATGGACCTGTGGTTTCTTACGCACCAGCAGTGCACAACCTCATCAGAGAACGCATTGTAGAAACCGCTGAAAAAAATGAGATTCCCCTTTCAACGTTTAGCCTCATCTCGAGTGACGGGTACTGACACTGATGCTTTTGCGTACAGCAACGGCGGAATTCCTTCTGCGCTTATCTCGCTTCCGTTGCGCTATATGCACACCACAGTAGAAATGGTGCAAAAAGAAGATGTTGAAAATGTGATTCGCTTAATTTATGAAACACTTTTGACCATCAAACCAGACGATTCACTGAGTTATTTTGACTAAAGCTTAGTTCAAGCGTACATTAATCTAAATCCCTTTGACCATGGTTGAAGGGATTTTTTATGCTTTGAAGAAACAGCAGGTGTTACAAACGCGCGCTAGTGGGAGTTAATAATTTCCCCTCTCGATAAAGCTCTTCAGGGTCAATATCTGCTCCATTTTCCCATTCAATAGTATCAAACCGCACACAAACTTTGTTAAAAAGATGTATGTCGTTGAGCGAACCAAAAGAGGTCCATTCAAATGCGGTTTCATATCATATACCTTTCTTTCACCAGATTTAAACGTAAGTAAGAGCTTGAAGTCATCTAATGGCTTAACGGATAGTACAGCATAATTCATAATACTTATCTTAAAGGTTCTATCTTAAAGGGTTGTTCTTTATTTTGACAAAGCTTCCAATCCGCCCTAAGTTCTTCTTGGTGAATTTCAATCCATGCTTGTACCATGCGTGTTTGTTTTAAAGGAATTTCTCCATTTAATAGCTGTCCCTCTTCAATTCCAAAAGAAGCACTATAATCTTGATAATACACGTGTATATGCGGTGGATTATGCTCTTTGGGAGCAAAGTACATTCTTATCACTATGCCAAAAAACATTGAAATAGTAGGCATCTTTCTTTGTTTTGTTCAAATTTACAAAATCCATTTTAAATGTAGGAATTCAGCTAGAAGAGTGTGATGAAGACAGTTGATTAGGAAGGAGATTACCACAGGTGCTGTGCTAGACTGCCACAGTCGCTTGCTAGATTGCTTCAGTCGCTTCGCTAGATTGCTTCAGTCGCTTCGCTCCTTCGCAAATGCATGGGGGCATTGTGCTGTTTTGTACTGGTGTTGTGTTTAAAGGCTTCGCTTAAGCAATGCACGATTGATGTTTCTGACGGCTGCAGGTCCTTCATAGACAAACCCAGTGTAGAGTTGGATAAGGGCGGCACCTGCATCGAGTTTCTCCAGCGCATCTTTTGGAGTGTGAATTCCTCCTACTCCAATGATTGGAAAAGCATTGTTACTTTCTTTCACCAAGAAACGAATGACTTCAGTACTTCGCTTTGTAAGCGGTTTTCCACTGAGACCACCCGCCTCTGTTTTGTGGGTTGATTCAAGTTCGTCTCGGTTTAAGGTTGTATTGGTCGCAATGACACCGTCAATTTTTACTGTTGTTACGATGTCAACAATATCAATTAATTGCTCATTTGTGAGATCTGGAGCTATTTTAAGGAGAATGGGTTTAGGGTTTTCTTTTTTGTCGTTTAAGTCTTTAAGGGTTGTTAACAGATGTGTCAAAGGCTCCTTGTCTTGCAGTGCTCTAAGGTTTGGTGTGTTGGGAGAACTTACGTTTACCACAAAGTAATCTACATAATCAAAAAGGGCATTAAAGCAATAAATGTAATCATTGACGGCTTGTTCATTGGGAGTGACTTTGTTTTTCCCGATGTTTCCGCCAATCAAAATATTGGTGTTCTTTTTTAAGCGTTTTACAGCATCATCAACCCCATCGTTGTTAAATCCCATACGGTTTATGATGGCCTGGTCTTCTTTTAACCGAAAGAGTCTTTTTTTGGGGTTTCCTGGTTGTCCTTTGGGCGTTAGCGTCCCTATCTCAATAAAGCCAAAACCAAAATTGGAAAGTTGTTTGTACAGTACTGCATTTTTATCAAAGCCAGCCGCCAAGCCAACCGGATTAGAGAATTTTAACCCAAATACTTCACGCTCTAAAGTGGGATGTTTCACTTGGTAAAGCGCGCGAATGAGAGAGGGTACCCCAGGAATAGCGGAAAGGGTTTTGATCATAAAAAAAGAAAAGTAATGCACTTTTTCTGGATCAAATAAAAATAAAAAGGGCTTAATGAGTCGGTTGTACATTGAAGAAATTTTTACAAAAATAAAAAAACCAACTCGGAAGCGAGTTGGTTTTTTAAGGTTATCAAAACGAGAATGATTTACTTTTTAACTTTTGCCGTGAGCTTGGCACTCAACTCTAGTGAAATCGCAGAGCGTTCCATTTTTATTTTGCCCGCCAAGGTCTCAACTACACAAGTATCATCCTTATCATTCAGTTCTGCAATTTTTCCATGCATACCACTTTTTGTTATTACACGATCGCCTTTTGAGAGGGATTTCATAAAGTTCTTCTCTTTTTTTTGGCGACGTTGTTGGGGTAAGATGATGAAAAAAACAAACACCACCAACATTAATAATAAAAAGGGTAATTGATCCATGGACTAGTTGTTTTGCTGTAAACGTGCAGCAGCTGCCGCTTGACGTTGTTGTTCTTTTACTGGGTCAGCTTGTACCATTGCTTTAATACGGATGGTCTCACGACCAGAATCAGTATTAGCAGAAATTGTAACTGTTTTTTGCTGTAAGTTTGGTTTGTTGCTTGAGTCAAAACTTACACGAATTTGACCCGTAGCGCCTGGTGCAATTGGTGTGTTTTTTGGATACTCAGGCACAGTACATCCACAGCTTCCACGTGCGTCTACTATCACCAAATCAGACTTACCTGTGTTGGTAAATGTAAATAAAGTCTCTACGCGCTCTCCTTCTTGGATATTTCCAAAATCGTGAATAGTCTTGTCAAACGTCATTACAGGAGCGTTTGAAACCGCTTTCGCTGAAGACGCTTCAACAGCAGATGTTGATGCCGCAGCTTTCTTTTCTGTGCTCTCACCACAAGCAGTAAATGTTAATGCTACAGCGGCAAGAATAATTGTAAAGTATTTTTTCATGTTTATAAGGTATTTTTTCCGTCACAAATGTAGGAAAATTATTCTAAAAGCCCTCTACCCTCCTTGTTCAATCGGTCATTGGTTGAATACTCTTTGACCAAGCTGTCGAGTACACCATTAATGAATTGATTGCTCTTTGGTGTAGAGTATTCTTTGGCAATTTCTAAGTACTCATTGAGGGTAACTTTGGGAGGGATTTCTTTGAAATAGATCAACTCAGCAATAGCAATTTTAATCAAAATACCATCGAGGGTGGCAATGCGTTCTGGGTCCCAATTGGGGGTTTTTCCGTCAAACTCTTTTTGCAGACTTTCTTCATTGACAATTACTTTTTCAAATAGAGCAACACCAAAATCTATGTCTTCTTGTTTTTGGGATAAGTCTGGAAAAACCAACGAAGACATGTCCTCCTCACGCAACTTGCGCAGCTGTTTTAAAAGGTAGGTGTTTACCACTGGTAAATCGTCTACCCATTGCATGTTCAAGTCTTCAATAAAACCAAACAAACGCTCATCTGGCGCAATTACCTCTTTGAATAGCTTCACCAAAAACTTTTGTTGTGTTTTAAAACTTGGCTGTTCTTTTGCTTTAAAATCGAGGTATAAAGGGTGGGTTGTAATGGAGTCAAAAAGAAGACGAACATAATCAAATTCCAATTCCCAAATACTAAGCTTATTGGCGTCCATTTTTTGGGTCAAAAGGGATGCTTCGCAATCAAAGTCAAAGGAGCTATGTTTGCGATTTTTGGATAATCTTCATTGACGGGATTATCACTTTTTCGTTCTTGAGATTGAATTTTGTGCTGTTCTACACTAAAGTCCCACAAGGCTTTGAACAATGCTAGGTTGGTTATGTACAGGTTAACCATATCTAGGCAACTTTTTTTCACCGATGTCCCCCCTTCTTTGAGGGATTGATGGTTACCGTTGTAATGAGCATAGACTGCCTGCATTACTTTTACACGTAGTTGGCGTCGAGTTAACATGTACAAAGAGCTTTTATTTCGTCTACAAAAATAGTGCTTTCCAATGAAAATGGATTGATTTTATTTTTTCTTTTTATTGGCTTTAGGATAAATGATTTTTTTATGCAAAGACAAGACTTTATAAAAATCAACTTATTTCCGATTTGAGGTGTCAATTAAAATTAATAGATCGTTTTCATTTGATTACCTTTGCTGCTTAAATTATGAAGGAACTTCAATACCTTAACAAATACCTTTACACCTATCGCGGAAAATTGCTTTTGGGAATCTTGATTACCATAGTTGCGCGAATATTCTCACTCTTCACCCCGCGTCTTGTTGGGAATTCGATGACCGCTATTGAACAGTACATTGACTCTAATCAAATTAATGCAGAAGAAATACAGACTACTTTGCTAACCAATATTGCCCTTATTGTTGCGGCTTCATTCATCTCCGGATTCTTTACTTTTTTAATGCGACAAACCATCATTAATGTATCTCGATTTATCGAGTATGATTTGAAAAATGAAATTTACCAACACTACCAATTTTTGTGCAGCACTTTTTACAAAAAAAATAGAACGGGTGATTTAATGAGTAGAATTAGTGAAGATGTAAGTAAGGTGCGGATGTACTTTGGTCCTGCCATAATGTATAGCATCAACACCATTGCGTTGTTTATCATTGTCATTAGCTACATGGTCAATATTGCACCAAGCTTAACCTTTTACACCCTCCTCCCACTTCCTGTTTTGTCGCTCACAATCTACAAGCTTAGTAGAGCCATCAATATTCGAAGTACAAAAGTGCAAGAAACTTTGGCAAAACTATCGAGTTTTACCCAAGAAGCCTTCAGTGGTATCGCCATCATTAAATCCTATAATATAGCTTCAAGCATTGAACAAAACTTCGCAGAATTATCCGATGAAAGCAAAAAACAGAACGTAGCCTTAGCCAAAATCCAAGCTTGGTTTTTTCCATTGATGATTCTACTTATTGGCTTTAGCAATTTACTGGTTATTTATATCGGAGGAAAACAATATATCGCTGGAATAATCGAAATTGGTGTTTTGGCTGAATTCATCATCTACGTTAACATGCTTACATGGCCCGTGGCCACAGTAGGATGGGTCACCTCTATTGTACAGCAAGCAGAAGCTTCGCAAAAACGCATCAATGCTTTTTTAGGGCAAAAACCTTCTATTGCGGACGGTAGGTCCTCCTCGGTCATTGAAGATACCAAGATTACATTCGACAATGTTTCTTTCACTTATCCTGATACAGGTATACAAGCGTTGAAAGAAATCTCTTTTTGTATAAATCCAGGGAAACACTGGGGATAATTGGAAAAACAGGGGCTGGAAAAACAACGCTGCTAGAATTGATTGCTCGTTTATACGACCCCAGCAATGGAAAAATTTTCATTGATCGAGAAGACATACGTAACTATACACTAAAAGAACTTCGCAATGCTATGGGATATGTACCGCAAAATCCCTTTTTGTTTTCAGAAAGTATTGAAGAAAATATTCGTTTCGGAAATGCAGCCGCTAGTATGGAAGAGATTGAGCAAGCTGCCAAGGCAGCAGCAGTAGCCGAAAACATAGAACAATTTGGTCAGGGGTATCAAACGCTATTGGGCGAAAGGGGGGTAACACTTTCAGGTGGACAAATCCAACGTATTTCAATTGCGCGTGCTTTAATCAAAGACCCAAAAATTCTTTTGTTTGACGATTGTTTATCTGCCGTTGATGCAGATACTGAGGAGCAGATATTATCTAGTATAAACAGAATTAGTGCTCACAAAACAAGTTGCATTGTGAGCCATAGAATTTCTTCGGTCATGCATGCAGACAAAATAGTTGTGCTTGAAGAAGGTAGAATAATTCAACAAGGCACTCATGAAGAATTGATTAAAGTCGAGGGGCATTATCTAAAGCTTCTCAAAAAGCAACAAGAGCAAACTGCTGAATAATTTGTTTTGTTTAATATTTTTTAAGAGATTTACGTTTAATTGACATAAAACACTAAACAGTTTAGCGTTTTTTAACCAAAATTGAACAAACTAGATGGAATTATCACAGGAAGAGATTTACTCAAAAGTACTACGTGCTGGAAGACGTACCTATTTTTTTGATGTAAGGGAAACGAAAGCAAGCGATTATTACCTCACCATAACCGAAAGTAAAAAATTTACCAACGAAGACGGGACATATTACTACAAAAAGCACAAAATTTATCTATACAAGGAAGACTTCCCCGAGTTCAAACAAACCCTTGGGGATATGATGGATTTCATTATTAAAGAGCGTGGCGATGAAGTAATTAGTGAACGACATCAAAAAAATTATACTGGGGGTAAAAAAGAACACCTAGAAAGAGCACAAGACAACTCCAGAAGTTTCACAGATTTAAACTTCGAGGATATCTAAAGACAGTTAAAATAAATGAAACCGCTTTCCAGTAAAGCGGTTTTTTTTTACATTGAACTCAACTTAAAACATCAATATGAAACAATTATTATCTTTTGCTTGTTTACTATTTGCTATTCCATTATTAACAGCACAAGTAAGCCCTTCCTATTTTCTTCCGGAAAACCAAAACTACAATACTGAAATTCCTACTCCGGAAGAAGTAATTGGTCATCCTGTTGGTAAGTGGCATGTAAGTCATGACAAGCTTTCAGAATACATGCGAACCCTAGCAGCTGCTTCAGATAGAATACACATCGAGAACAGAGGCGTAACGTATGAAGATCGCCCTTTACTTTTACTCACCATAACCAGTCCAAAAAACCATTCCAATTTAGAAGCAATTAAAGCAGCTCATATACAATTGAGTGAAGCTGATGGTCAGCGCTTAAATACCGAAAATATGCCCGTAGTGGTGTATCAGGGGTTTTCGATTCATGGGAACGAACCCAGCGGAGCCAATGCTGGTTTACTGGTGGCTTATCACTTAGCAGCATCGCAGAATCCTGATGTCCTCGAGATGCTCGAAAATACAATTATCCTTTTCGATCCAAGCTTTAACCCAGATGGATTGCAGCGATTTTCTCAATGGGCAAATACGCACAAAGCACAAAATATTACGTCAGATTCAAATGATCGTGAATACAACGAAGCATGGCCGCGTGGTCGAACCAACCATTATTGGTTCGATATGAACCGCGACTGGCTACCTGTTCAGCTCAATGAATCTAAAGCGCGTATTGCTAGTTTCACCGAGTGGTTGCCCAATGTGCTTACAGATCATCATGAAATGGGCACCAATGAAACCTTTTTCTTTCAACCTGGGATTCAATCTCGTGTGAACCCTCTCACCCCAAAGAAAAATCAAGAACTGACTGCCGCTATTGGAAAGTTTCATGAGGAGGCCCTAAATAAGATTGGTTCACTCTATTACACAGAGGAAGATTATGACGACTTTTACTACGGAAAAGGCTCAACTTATCCTGATGTAAATGGGAGTATTGGGATTTTGTTTGAACAGGCTAGCTCCAGAGGACACGCACAAGAAACAGCAAACGGGTTACTTACCTTTCCATTCACCATTCGAAATCAATTTACAACCGCCCTTTCTACCTTAAAAGCAGCCAATGCACTTCGTGTAGACCTGCTTAATTTTCAACGTGATTTTTACCAGAATGCACGTGCAGAAGCTGCCAAGATGAAAGACAAAGCCATTGTTTTTGGAAATCAGAAAGATGCAGCAACCTCTCATCGTTTAGCAGAGCTATTGATTCGTCATAAAATAAAAATTCATCGACTAAAGAAGCCCCTACAAACAAAAGAAAATCGATTTGCTGCAGACAATAGTTTTATTGTTCCACTTGAACAAAAAAAACAACGTCTGATTCAAGCGATATTTAATGAACAAACAACATTTCGGGATAGTCTCTTTTACGATGTTTCTGCCTGGACTTTACCCCACGCTTTTGACCTAAATACAACGCGAGTCAAAGATTTAGGTTTTGCAGGAGAAGAAGTAACTTCTTTTGTAAGTCCATCAATCAAAGAAGTTACTAAAGCATCCTATGCTTACTTATTTGAAGGACACGGATACTATACTCCAAAAGCAATTCATGCTTTGTTGGCTGCAGGTGTTAGAGTAAAAGTCAGCATGCAGCCTTTATCGCTTGAAGGTAAATCGTATGACTATGGAACGCTCATGATACCCGTAGCAAATCAAAGCGTGGATTCAGACGCACTGCACCGTTTAATGCAAACGATTGCCAAAGAAGCACAACTCAATATTTACGGTGTAAGTACAGGACTTACCATTGGAATTGATTTGGGTTCACGCAATTTCGAAACCATAAAAATGCCCAAAGTAGCCCTTTTGGTTGGCGATGGTGTAAGAAGCTATGATGCCGGTGAAATTTGGCACCTAATGGATACCCAATACCATATGCCTGTGACAAAAATTGATGTCAAGTCCATTGCCCGTATTGACCTAAACAAATACACGCATATTGTCCTACCGAGCTACAATGGGAGTCTTTTAAATAAAGCAACCGATAACATTAAAGCCTGGATGGAAAATGGAGGCCACTTTGTTGCCTACCGTGATGCCATAAAATGGGCCATCAAACAGGAACTTATCGATGAAGAATTGAGAACTACCGAGTTAGTAGCTAAAGATGTATCTTTCGTAAATCAGGGAAAGTTTAAAGGAGCACAGGCGATCGGTGGGGCTATTTTTAATACAACTATCGACCGATCACACCCAATCAATTTTGGCGTGGAGGACAGCAACCTTGCTCTGTTTAGAAATTCAAAAATCTTCATGGATCCAGAAAAAAACAGCTACGACAACCCAATTCAGTACACAGAAGACCCACTACTAAGTGGATATATATCTGAAGAACAACTCGAATTATTGAAGGGCTCTGTGCCGTTTAAAGTAAAATCAAAAGGAAAAGGTTCGATATTGTTGATGACGGATAATACAAATTTCCGCGCCTTTTGGCTGGGAACACAGCAGCTATATGCTAACATGCTTTTTTATGCAGACTTTATGTAATTAGCGAACAATTTGCCCATTGGTTAGACTAGCTTGTGGAGAAAGTAGGAAAACATCAGTGCCTTGTGTAGCTCCCAATACGAGGCACTGGCTTTTAAAGTTGGCAATGATTTTTTCAGGGAAATTAATTACTGCAACTACCTGACGGCCAATAAGCTCTGGAATCGTATAGGTTGTCGTAATTTGAGCAGAAGATTTCAAAACACCTAGATGACCAAAATCGATGGTTAATTGATACGCAGGTTTTTTGGCCCGGGGAATTCATTTACCTCTAGAACAGTGCCTACCCTAAAATCAACTTGCTCAAAATTATCAAAATCCAGCATGCTTACTTGTTAAAGAAAATATCATCCAATATCCAAGCAGGTCCAATCAATAGAAATTTTATATCATCTAAAAAAGAGGGCTTCTCCCCTTCTAACTTGTGGCCATAAAACTGCCCTATCCAAGCAACAACAAAAATTCCTAGGGAAACTTGCCATAGAGAAAAATAGGTGGCCAACTTAACATTACCGAGTATACAAAGAACTAAAAAGCTTAAAATCAGCAGACTCATCTTAATGGACAGGCGAATATAAAAAAACATAATTGGCATTAACAAAACGACAGCCCAATTAGCGATTGCATCTGAACCAATGCCGGTAAATTCTTTCAACACTCCATTTGGAATAGACATAATTAAGCCCACAACAGAAAAAACGATTAAAGGAACACAAACAAAATGAATGGCCTTATTGGTTTTGTTTTGGTGGCTAACGGCATAGGCGTCAAGCCAATCTTGCATTGTTTTCATAATTCAAAAATATTATTCCTTTAAATTACATAATTTTAGTGTCAAAAAAAAACATGGCCTTAACAGAATCGAAGATGTTGCCTTTGGGCACTAAAGCACCAAAGTTTAGTCTTCCCAATGTGGTGAATAAAAAAGAGAATCGCTCGACCAACTTAGCGGGGTTGAAGGTACAATTATCGTCTTTATGTGCAACCATTGTCCCTATGTGGTTTATCTTATCGACCACTTTGTTGCTTTTGTTAAAAAGAACCAAAAGAAAGGGATTCAAACCATTGCAATATCTAGCAATGATGTGATAAACTATCCGGCAGATGATCCAAAACTTATGCGCAAATTAGCCCTTGAGAAAGAATTTTCGTTTTCTTATTTATTTGATAAAGATCAGTCCGTTGCCAAAGCGTATGATGCAGCATGTACACCCGACTTTTATCTTTTGGATCGAAATGACACCTTAGTTTACCGTGGAAGATATGACGCTTCACGTCCAGGAAACAACACTTCAACTAATGGTGAAGATTTGCAACAAGCGATCGATTCAATGCTAAAAAAACACCCTATATCGGAAAAGCAATATCCAAGTATAGGGTGTAATATAAAGTGGAAAGTAGGAAATGAACCTACTGATGATTTATTTAAAATCGACTAGCTCAACCACAAATTTAAGGGGGCATTAGGTGGTATTACTCCACCGGCTCCAGCGGCTCCATAAGCCAAATCAGCGGGAATGATAAAGGTTGCTTTTGCTCCCTTATTTAATAACGCAATACCTTCATCCCATCCTGGAATTACTTGGCCAACACCCAAGCTAAACTCAATGGGTTCATTTCGTTTAAAGGAAGAGTCAAAGACCGTACCATCGAGAAGTTCCCCTTTATAATGCACTTTAACACTGTTCCCTTTGGCAGGTTTATCCCCTGTTCCTTCTTCATCTATATGATAAAATAAACCGCTTGCTGTTTGAGTATAACCTTTGGTAATCCCTTCCAGTGCCTTGGCTTGTTTTGCTTTTTCTTCTTCCATACGCTTGCGTAACTCAGCTTCAAGGTTGTTGTAAGAAGCTGTAGCATCAAAGTTCTCCGCCTCAGAACCAACACGAAGAATTTCTAATCGCTCTAGGGTATCACCTTGGGCGATGGCATCTACTACCGCTTGACCTTCTTGCACAAAACCAAACACGGTGTGCTTGTCATCTAACCATGGGGTTGCCCCGTGGGTGATAAAAAACTGACTCCCGTTTGTTCCAGGTCCAGCATTAGCCATGGACAATACTCCCGCCTTATCGTGGCGAAGTTCAGGATGAAACTCATCTGCAAATTGATAGCCAGGCCCTCCCATTCCAGAACCCTGGGGACATCCCCCTTGAATCATGAAATCTGGAATAACACGATGGAAGTTTAAACCGTCGTAGTAAGGTCTTCCTAGTGGTTTTTCTTTGTTTTCTTGCGTTCCTTCAGCCAAACCAACAAAGTTCCCAACAGTTCCTGGGGTTTGGTCATGGGTTAGTAAAACGATTATTTCTCCCTTGGAGGTAGTGAATTTTGCGTATAAGCCGTCTTGCATTTTTTTGTATTTAGACGGCAAATATAAGAGATTAAATAGAGTTTTTTAGCAATTAATTTGCCACATCATTGATGAATTTAATGCGGAACAAACGAATTTCTTCTTCTTCATAATCACCATCAAACTCCTCCAAGGCATATTTAATATCATCTGATTCAGCTTCCATAAAATATTCATACAATTCTTCTTGCTGATCTTCGTCTAAAATTTCATCAATCCAATAACTGATATTCAATTTGGTGCCAGCATAAACTATTGTCTCCATTTCACTGATAAAACTTGACATGTTCATTCCTTTTGCTGAAGCAATATCGTCTAGCGGAAGCTTGCGATCAACGCTCTGTATCATGTATAGCTTTAAACCAGAATTTGCCCCTGTACTCTTAACAATCAAATCATCTGGACGCATGATTTCGTTTTCACTTACATAATTTTGGATCAATGTTAAGAAAGGGATTCCATACTTCCTCGCCTTTCCCTCACCAACACCATGAATGTTTTTTAGTTCATTCATGGTAATAGGGTACTTCAAGGTCATATCATTGATTGAACTTTCTTGAAAAACGGTGTAGGAGGAACTTCATGTTGATCGGCTACTTTCTTTCTTAGGTCCACTAATACTTTCTTCAAAACAGTATCGCTAACAACATCTTTGTGAAAGGATGTCGAGGGCTTTGCTGTTTGTGTATAGCTGTGATCCTCTGTCATCATAAACGAATGGGGTGAAGTTTGGAAAGCATTACCTTTCTTAGTGAGACGAATTATTCCATAGGTTTCGATGTCTTTTGTTAAAAATCCTGCGACGTTAGCTTGACGGATCAATGCCATCCAGTAGGCATCGCTCTTGTGCTTTCCTTTTCCAAAAATGGGTAATTGTGCAGTATGATGGCTATTAATAATTGCATTATGTTGACCAATCAAGGTTTTTACAATTTCTTTGGCTTTGAACTGTTCTCGGGTTTCTTTAATGACCTGAAGTAATAAGTTTAACTCATCTTTTGCCTCTACTCTTGGTTTTGGAAAACGAACATTGTCATCCATGTCCCCCCTTCGCCTGTTTCAGTATCAAATGCTTCACCAAAGTAGTGCAAAATAAATTTCCTGCGCGAAATTGATGTTTCTGCGTAAGCTACCATTTCATTCAACAGAGCCAATCCAATTTCTTGTTCAGCTACGGGCTTACCCGACATAAATTTTTCTAACTTTTCGATGTCTCTATAGGCATAAAAAGCTAGACAATGTCCTTCTCCACCATCGCGACCAGCTCTACCCGTTTCTTGATAATAGCTTTCGATGCTTTTAGGAATGTCGTGGTGAATAACAAAACGAACATCTGGTTTGTCAATTCCCATTCCAAAAGCGATGGTTGCAACAACAACATCGCATTCTTCTTTTAAGAAGGCATCTTGATTTTTGGCACGCGTTTTAGCATCGAGGCCTGCATGATACGGAATTGAATTTATATCATTTACTTGCAGGATTTGGGCCAGTTCCTCTACTTTTTTTCGTGAAAGGCAATAAATGATTCCTGACTTACCTTTTTTTTTTCTTTAATAAATTTAATGATTTCCGTTTCGACATCTTCGGTTTTTGAGCGGATTTCGTAATATAAATTTGGACGGTTAAATGAAGCTTTAAAAACCTTAGCATCTTTGATCCGTAAATTTTTTATAATATCTTCTTGCACCTTTGGCGTAGCCGTAGCTGTAAGGGCAATAACAGGAAGGTCTTGATCGATTTGCTCAAGCATATACCGAAGATTGCGATAATCAGGGCGAAAATCGTGACCCCATTCGGATATACAATGCGCTTCGTCTATGGCAAGAAAAGAAATTTTACTCTCCTTTAAAAAGCTAAGTGTTTCTTCTTTTGTTAATGACTCTGGAGCGACAAATAAAAGTTTCGTAATACCCTGTCTGATGTCTTGCTTAACTTTTTCAGTCGCGGTTTTAGTTAATGAAGAATTTAACACATGGGCGACACCTTCTTGGGACGAAATTCCCCGGATGGTGTCTACCTGATTTTTCATTAAAGCAATGAGAGGCGAAACGACAATGGCAGTTCCATCGCTAATCAATCCAGGCAATTGATAGCACAAAGATTTACCACCACCTGTGGGCATAAGAACAAAACTGTTTTTACGCGCCATGACATTTTCGATAACCTCTTCTTGTAGACCTTTAAAGGTTGAAAAGCCAAAATGTTTTTTTAATTCTTCTTTTAATTGCATTAAAGAATGGAGTGCTTTAGATCAAAAATTCTACATTTGTATCACTAAATATAACATTAAGTACAGGATTTTCCACACTAAATCATCGAAGAATTGTTAAATAAAGTCAAAATACTTCTAGACAAAAAAAACTTCTCATTCCTAAATTGTATAGATTTCGATAGTATTTTTGTGCAGTAAAGATTGTTCAAAAATAAATTAACCAATGCGTGTAGAAAATGAAATGTCTTTTTTGGATCACTTAGAAGAATTAAGGTGGCATTTAATTCGTTCTTCATTTGCAATCATTATCATTGCAACTATAGCTTTCATTGCTAAGGACTTCATTTTTGACACCATTATTTTTGGACCGAAAAAAGCAGGTTTTTGGACGTACGACGTTTTTTGTAATATTTCAAAATGGATGGGACAAGGAACAAGTTTTTGCATACAAGAACTCCCCTTTCGAATACAAAGTAGAGCAGTATCGGGACAGTTTTCAGCACACTTATGGACATCTATTTCTGCTGGCTTTATTATTGCTTTCCCATATGTTTTATTAGAATTTTGGCGCTTTATCCGCCCAGGACTACATGCTAGCGAACGTAAAAATGCGCGTGGATTTATTTTTATTGCTTCCTTTTTATTTTTCCTTGGTGTCCTTTTTGGCTACTATATCGTTACCCCTTTATCGATTAATTTTTTGGGGAATTATACGGTGAGTAATGAAGTATTTAATGACTTTGATTTGGATAGTTACATCGGCTTGTTACGTGCCGCAGTGCTCTCCTCAGGCTTCATCTTTGAATTACCTATTCTGATGTATTTTTTCACCAAAATAGGTTTGGTAACTCCTCACTTTTTACGCAATAACAGAAAGTTTGCCGTCGTGATTGTTTTGAGTATCTCTGCCATTATTACTCCACCGGATATTGCTAGTCAAATCATCGTTACCATCCCAATATTGGTTCTCTATGAAGTCAGTATTTTGATTTCAAAAATTGTATACAAACGTCAACAAAAAAACAATGAGTAAGCTTGTCAAAGAATTTAATGCTTATCGTTCTAAAATGAATGAAAAGCTGCTGAATGAGAATTCAAAAATTATTAAACGTATTTTTAACCTAGATGCAAATACCTACCAAGAAGGAACGCTAGACAAAGGAAGTAAAGAACTGATGGGTTTGGTGGCTTCAACGGTTTTACGTTGTGACGATTGTATCCGGTATCATTTAGAAGAATGCTTTAATCATAAGGTTTCGAAGGCAGCTGTGATAGAATCCCTTGAAATTGCTACATTAGTAGGCGGAACAATTGTTATTCCTCATTTACGCAGAGCTTTCGAATATTGGGAAGCCTTAGAAAAAAACGAACAATAGAATGCAACTACGCGCAGAAAAAATTGAGAAATCTTATCGTGGCCGAAAGGTGGTCAGTGGAATTTCACTCGAAGTAAACCAAGGAGAAATTGTGGGTCTTTTGGGACCAAATGGGGCTGGAAAAACAACTTCGTTTTATATGATTGTTGGTTTGGTAAAGCCCAATGATGGAACTATTTTTTTGGATGATGAAGAGATTACCACTTACCCTATGTATCAACGGGCACAAAATGGTATTGGCTATCTTGCACAAGAAGCTTCTGTCTTTCGAAAACTCAGTGTTGAAGACAATATTTTGAGCGTACTTCAACTTACCAATTTGAGTAAAACGGCTCAGCAAGAAAAAATGGAAGAATTGTTAGAGGAGTTTGGCTTAAATCATATACGAAAAAACCGTGGGGACCTTCTTTCTGGGGGAGAACGAAGACGTACCGAAATTGCGCGTGCTTTAGCGACTAGTCCAAAATTTGTCCTTCTAGATGAACCCTTTGCGGGAGTTGACCCTGTAGCAGTAGAGGACATACAGCGCATTATTGCCCATCTAAAGAATAAAAACATAGGCATCTTAATCACCGATCATAATGTACAAGAAACCTTAGCAATAACGGATAAAACGTATTTGATGTTTGAAGGAAAAATTTTAAAAGCAGGAAGTCCTGAAGAACTCGCTCAAGACGAGATGGTTCGTAAGGTTTACCTTGGTCAAAATTTCGAATTACGCAAAAAGAAAATCAAATTTTAAACATTGATTTAACTGCACTCAAAAGGATATAGACGAGAATTATCCCCGAAAGAGAAGCTATTCCATAAAGTAAAAACAGACCGGTAGCAGCCATGAATAAAAGTACCGGAAAAAAGAGCGACATCATTGTGCCAGAATATTTCAAGGAAAACATCTTCCAGTGAATATTCATCAAAAAAACAGAGATAAAACAATAAATACTTAAACTAATTGGGTGCATCAAAAAACCTGAAAAGTCAGTTAATTGCGGGTGGCGAAAGATTAATGGCAATCCCATAATCATGAGTGCATTAGCAGGTGCAGGTAGTCCTTTAAAAAAGGGCAAGGGATCTGTAATCAAATTAAATTTAGCCAAGCGAAAAGCAGCACCAAGGGTAATACTATAGCCCAATATAGCCAAAGGAGCTAGAGAAAATACAAACGGAAACGCTGGAAAGACCGAAAAAGTAAAATCAATACTTTTCACTCCAGAAATAACAAACAATTGATACATCAGTACTCCGGGCGCTAAACCACTTGTAATCAAATCTGCCAGTGAATCTAACTGGACACCCAGAGCGCTTTCAACGCCAAGTAACCGAGCAAAAAAACCATCAAAAAAGTCAAAAAAAACACCCAAACAAAGAAAAAATAATGCGGCATTGAACTGGTGCGAAAAAGCAAAAAAAGTAGCCAAACAGCCACTTAATAAATTCAAGGATGTAAACAAGTGAGGAATTGACTTCCTAAGCATAGATTATTTTTTGAACCAATTTACAATTTTTATCAAGGATAAAAATGTTGAAACAAAATACTTTTTCCCTTTCTTTGTTCTAGATCAAAAAAATTTTCATTGAAGTGAAAAAATACCTAGCTCTTTCTTTTATTAGTGGATGCTCACTGGCACTTGCATGGCCAACCTATGGTCTTGCTTTTCTCTCCTTTTTTGGTCTTGTTCCCATGCTTTATCTTGTGGATAAAATCAATGCATCTTCAATAAAAAGAAAGGGAATGACTGTTTTTCTCTACAGCTATATTGGCTTTTTTATTTGGAATATCATTACTACCTGGTGGATCTATAATTCCACGCTATTTGGAGCTGCATTTGCACTAATTTGCAACAGTAGTTTCTATGCAATCATCTTTACGCTGTACCGATGGGTACTGACGCGACTTCCGAGAGTTACAAGCCATCTATT
Source organism: Flavobacteriaceae bacterium (assembly GCA_038143735.1). Classification (GTDB taxonomy): domain Bacteria; phylum Bacteroidota; class Bacteroidia; order Flavobacteriales; family Flavobacteriaceae; genus Arcticimaribacter. Next base: position 232,719 of record JAYQML010000006.1, on the reverse strand, counting down.
TTTAATTTCCTTTTGGATGTCTTTTGAAAAATTTCATTTGAATTGGGACTTTTCTTGGCCTTGGCTCAATTTGGGTAATGTCTTTTCTGAATCGATTTTATGGATTCAATGGTATGAATACACGGGTACTTTTGGCGGAACACTTTGGGTTTTGTTATTGAATTTAATTGCGCTTAAGTGGTTCCATTTTTACCTTAAAGAAAGAAACCTTAAAGCTGCCATTAGAGGTTATCTTCCCAATTTATTATGGATTGGAATACCAATTGCGATCTCCCTTGTGTTATATCAATCCCATGTAGACTCATCGGAAGAAGTTGAAGTTGTTGTTCTTCAACCAAACCTTGATCCTTATGACGAAAAGTATCGCTTAACAAATCCCCAACTGCTCAGAATGGCACAAGAAATTAGTGGACCTCAGCTCACAGAGACGACCGATTTCCTGCTCACACCTGAGGGGTTTTTAGATGAAGGAAGCGGGTTTAACCTGATGAACTATCAAAGGGATCCATTTTACAAAACACTGACCCATTTTACTGCCAAGCACCCCAATCTCTCCTTAGTCACTGGAGCACAGTCCTATCGTGTATATCCACCCTCAAAAGAAGCCCCTCCCCCACGGCAAATGCAATTCGATCTGGCGGCTGGTATGATGTATACAATTCTGTATTCCAATTTGAAAACAACCAATCCGATCAATTGTACCACAAATCCAAACTAGTTGTTGGCGTTGAATAGATGCCCTACAAAGCTTTCTTGGCTCCGCTTATAGGAGAATTTTTACTCGACTTCGGCGGGACAATTGCTACGAGAGGAACGCAAGCCTACCGAACCGTATTCACAAATTCCAATGGAATTAAAACTGCTCCAGTGGTTTGTTATGAGTCTATCTATGGGGCTTATACTACTGAATATGTACGTAACGGAGCACAATTTCTAAGCATAGTCACCAATGATGCTTGGTGGGGAAATACGCAGGGACATCAGCAACTACTTAGCTACGCTAGACTTCGTGCAATTGAAAACCGACGAGACATAGCACGTTCTGCAAACACAGGTATTTCTGCATTTATAAATGCGAGAGGCGAGGTAACCCAACAGATAGCCTATGAAAAACAAGGCGCTTTAACGGGGAAGGTTAAATTGTATGACCATCTCACTTTTTATTCCATTTATGGCGATTATCTCGCACGCTGGGCGGGTTTTCTTTTTATTCTTTTATTGTGTATTGCTTTAAGTGGACGCCTAAAAGACAAGGCTACTTTTAATTTACATTCGTCCGCTTAACTCCAACATTTATAGTAGCTTTGTATTATGAATCAATCTATTCTTTTGGTTGTTGGATTAATTGTTGTGTATTACTTGATTAAAGTTTATCTCTTCAGTCCACCGAAAAAAAAATCAAGAGAAGGGTTTAGAAGGAAATATGAAGCAAGAAAAAAAAATGCAAGAGATGAAAGTTTACACCAAAACCGGTGACGATGGCACCACCAGTTTGTTCTCGGGAAAAAGAGTCCCAAAACACAATATCCGCATAAAAGCGTATGGAACTATTGACGAATTAAATAGTTGGGTAGGTTCAATTCGCGACCATGCGGAAGACGACCTGAAAGAAGATCTCATTCGTATTCAACGAAATCTAATGACCATTGGTTCCCAATTGGCCAATGATAGTGATACACTTTCAATTGATAAGATTAATGAAGCTGATGTTCGCTATATCGAGCAAAGTATTGATCAAATAACCGATACCCTTCCCCCATTGAAGAATTTTGTTATTCCCGGAGGAAATCCCCTAGTCTCGCATACTCATTTAGCTCGTTGCGTGTGTCGAAGAGCAGAGCGTCATATTTCTGAATTAAAGGAGCTTATCACAATTGATTCGCCAATTTTATTATATGTAAACCGTCTATCGGATTACTTTTTTACCCTTTCGAGAAAGTTTACACAAGACCTCAATCTCCCAGAAATCAAATGGGACCCTAATGGAAAATTGTAAAATAACTTGCACAGAAGATTGAAACAAGTATTTTTGCAAAAAAAAAGTCATGTATTGGACATTAGAATTAGCTTCTTATATAAGTCATCCACCTTGGCCAGCCTCCAAAGATGAATTGATCGATTTTTCAATTCGAACTGGGGCTCCACTTGAGGTTGTGGAGAATCTACAATCCATGGAAGATGAGGGAGATGTGTATGAATCGATCGAAGAAATATGGCCCGACTTTCCCTCTGACGAAGACTATCTTTGGAACGAGGATGAATATTAACAATTCAAAATCATGAAAGTCTCGTTTTGAGGCTTTTTTTTTGACTACATTTGAGTAGAAAATGCCTGTATAGAAATATGAGTTTTATAAATAATCTCTTGAAAGCCTTTGTTGGCGATAAAACAAAAAAAGACCTCAAGTCCATCTTACCGCTTGTAGATAAGATCAAAAGCTATGAAACAGCCTTCGAACAATTAAGCCATGATGAACTGAGGGAAAAAACCCTCGTCTTCAAAACTAAAATTAAAGAAGGTAAGGCTGATTTCGATACGGAAATCACAGCGCACAAAGAAACCATCCTTTCGTTAGAGGATATTGACGAACGGGAACGCTTGTACAATTTGATTGATCAACTCGAAAAAGATGCCCTCGAAAAAACAGAAGAAGTTTTATTAGACCTACTACCAGAAGCTTTTGCTGTGGTAAAAGAAACGGCCAAACGATTCAAAAACAACGCAAACATCAAAGTAACTGCCAGTGAGTTCGACCGATCTCTCTCGCAAAATAAAGATTACATCTCCCTACAAGGAGACAAAGCTGTGTGGGCCAATCAATGGGATGCAGCAGGAAAAGCCATTGTATGGGACATGGTACACTATGACGTTCAGCTCATTGGAGGTATTGCTATGCACCAAGGTAAAATTGCGGAAATGCAAACGGGAGAAGGAAAAACATTGGTAGCGACTCTACCTGTTTACCTTAACGCATTAGCTGGAAAAGGCGTTCATCTAGTAACGGTGAACGACTACTTGGCCAAACGTGATAGTGCATGGATGGCACCCATCTTTGAATTTCATGGACTAAGTGTTGATTGTATCGACTACCACCAACCCAATAGTGAAGCAAGAAGAAAAGCCTACTTAGCCGATATTACCTACGGGACAAACAATGAATTTGGATTTGACTATTTGCGTGACAATATGTCGCATACACCTGAAGATCTTGTCCAGCGCAAGCATCATTTTGCTATTGTGGATGAAGTTGACTCGGTCTTAGTCGACGATGCACGTACGCCCCTAATTATTTCAGGACCGATCCCGGAAGGAGATCGTCATGAATTTGATGAACTGAAACCTAAAGTTGCTGATCTATACAGCAAGCAACGCACTATGCTAACTACTGTTTTGGCAGAGGCAAAAAAGAAAATTGGAGAGGGAAATACAGAAGAAGGCGGCATTCTTCTTTTACGTGTTTATCGTGGATTACCCAAAAACAAAGCGCTCATTAAGTTTCTAAGTGAAGAAGGCGTCAAACAATTGCTACAAAACACCGAAAACCAATACATGCAAGACAATAATCGGGAGATGCATGTTATAGACGCGCAATTATATTTTGTCATCGATGAAAAGAATAACGCTGTTGAATTGACCGACAAAGGAGTGGAATATCTTTCTGAGAGTGTACAAGACAAAAGCTTTTTCGTTTTACCCGATATTGGAACCGAGATTGCCAAAATAGAAAACCAAGCGTTAAAACCCGAACAAGAAGCGGCAGAAAAAGAAATTCTTTTCAAAGACTTTGGTATTAAGAGTGAACGAATTCATACCATGACGCAGCTGTTCAAAGCATATACGCTGTTTGAAAAAGACACCGAGTATGTGGTAATGGAAAACAAGGTCATGATCGTCGATGAACAAACGGGTCGAATCATGGACGGAAGACGATATTCTGATGGTTTACACCAAGCTATTGAAGCTAAAGAAAACGTAAAAATAGAAGCGGCAACACAAACATTTGCAACAGTCACGCTTCAAAATTATTTCAGAATGTACCACAAACTTTCTGGAATGACAGGAACAGCAATAACTGAAGCGGGAGAATTTTGGGAAATCTACAAGCTTGATGTAATTGAAATCCCAACCAATCGACCCATTGCTCGAAAGGATGAAGAAGATTTAATCTACAAAACAAAACGAGAAAAATACAATGCTGTAATTGAAGAAGTAACAAAACTATCACAGGCTGGAAGACCTGTGTTGATTGGAACAACTTCTGTTGAAATTTCGGAATTACTCAGTAAAATGCTCAATATCCGCAAAGTGAAACACAATGTTCTTAATGCTAAACTCCATAAAAAAGAGGCTGATATTGTGGCTGAAGCAGGAAATCCTGGGGTAGTTACCATAGCGACCAACATGGCAGGACGTGGAACTGACATTAAACTTTCTGACCAAGTCAAAGCTGCAGGAGGATTAGCTATTGTCGGTACAGAACGCCATGATTCTCGTCGAGTTGACCGACAGCTAAGAGGTCGTTCTGGACGACAAGGTGATCCTGGTAGTTCACAATTTTTTGTTTCTCTAGAAGATAACCTAATGCGCCTGTTCGGCTCCGACCGAGTAGCCAAGGTGATGGATCGCATGGGACTAGAAGAAGGAGAAGTTATACAACATTCAATGATGACTAAGTCCATTGAACGTGCGCAAAAGAAAGTAGAAGAAAACAACTTTGGCGTGCGTAAGCGTTTACTGGAATATGACGATGTTATGAATGCACAACGTGAAGTAATCTACAAACGTAGAAAACACGCTTTGGAAGGAGATCGCCTAAAGGTAGATATTGCCAATATGCTATTTGAAACCTGTGAAGACATTGTTTTGGGTACCAAAGCTGCTAACGACTTCAAAAACTTCGAATTTCAGATAATTAGTACCTTTTCCATTACTGCACCAGTGTTGAAGGATGAGTTTGAGGCTATGACCGAAGGAGAGCTGATCGATAAACTTTATACGACCACCTTCGACTACTACAAGCAAAAAGGTGAAATTAATGCTACACTAACCTTTCCAGTCATCAAAAATGTATATGAGCGACCTGGAAATACCTTTGAGAAAATAGTTGTCCCGTTTACCGATGGTAACAAAACCCTCAATGTTGTCACCCAACTAGAAAAAGCCTATGAAACCAAAGGAAAACACCTGATTGAGGATTTTGAACGCAACATTACACTCGCGCTAATCGATGAAGCTTGGAAAAATCATCTCCGAAAAATGGACGAATTAAAACAATCGGTTCAACTTGCTGTGCACGAGCAAAAAGATCCATTACTAATTTATAAATTCGAAGCATTTGAATTATTTAAAGGCATGATTATCCGTTTAAATAAAGAAGTTATTTCCTTCTTGTTAAAAGGGAGCATTCCTTCACAAGATACCTCCATCAAAGAAGCAAAACGTCCGGGTAGAAAAGACAATCTAAAAACCTCTAAAGACGAGGTGCTAAATACGGAAGAACTTGCTGCAAAGCAACGTGCAGTTGGTGCAGCAGCTAGTGCAACTCAGCGTCAGACCGTTGAGACGATTACACGCGAATTGCCTAAGATTGGACGAAACGAACAAGTGAAAATTAAAAATACTGTTACTGGGGAAAGTAAAACAATGAAGTTTAAACAAGCTGGGGTACTCATTAAGAGTGGTCAATGGGTGTTGGTTGGAAAAAATTAATTCGTAACTTTCCCTAAATTATGTAGGATATGGAGACCTATGCAAATATATTGTTAATTGCCATTCCAAGTTTTATGGGTTTGATTCTTCTCGAAATTCTCTATGGGATTTGGAAAAGAGAGCATACCTACACACTCATGGATACCATTTCTAGTTTAAGCTCTGGAACAACCAACTTAATTAAAGACTTATTAGGTATTGGTATCATTATCATTTCCTACCCTTTTTTACGCGACCAATTGGCCATCATAAGCATGGATGAGAGTGTGCTTTTATATTTCATCGGCTTTGTATGTATCGATTTTGCCAGTTATTGGAATCATCGCCTGAATCATTCCATCAATGTTTTCTGGAATAGTCATGTAATACATCACAGTAGTGAAGAATTTAACCTAGCCTGCGCGCTGCGACAAAGCATATCTAGCCTCATCGGTTTTGGTGCTTTATTTCTACTTCCAGCAGCCCTCTTGGGTGTTCCACATAAAATAATTTCCGTATTGGCTCCCCTGCACTTATTTGGACAATTTTGGTACCACACCCGTCACATTGGAAAATTAGGCTGGATCGAATACATTTTGGTTACCCCCCCAGCATAGAGTACATCATGCCATTAATCCCGAGGATGTAGACAAAAACTTAGCTGCCATCTTTTCCATATGGGATAGACTTTTTGGTACTTTCCAGGAAGAACTTGACGATATTCCTTGTGTTTATGGAACTTTGAAACCCGTTAAAACATGGAATCCAATACTGATTAATTTTCAACACCTATGGGGTTTAATACAAGATGCCTGGTATGCCAAGAACTGGGGGGATAAACTAAAGCTGTGGTTTATGCCTACCGGATGGCGCCCTGCTGATGTAGCGCAACGCTTTCCAAGAGTGACTGTTTCAGAAGTATATGCGCAAGAAAAATATGCCCCTGTTTATTCATTAAAACATAAGATTGCGGCTATATTTCACTTCGTTTGCCTGAATGCTTTTATTTATATCTTTCTATCTTCTTTTGGTTCGTTGAGCTTTTTTTCACAAATGGCTTTTGGCCTACTCATTTTTACTACCATTTTTGGATTTACCTCACTTATGGATGGCCACCGTTGGGCATTTGTTTTTGAACTTGTCCGCTCCTTAATCGGTTTGTGTGTTTTATTTCATCCCTCGCAAAAATTAATTTGGACAACAGATATTGTTTTAGCTGGTGGATTTACGCTTTACTTTGCCTTGACACTGGGAATCACAATGTGGATGGCGCAATCACTACCCCAGCGTTCTTTAATTGCCTCCTAGCATGGCTGAGTCAAAATCGGTTGATTTTATTTTACTTGGTCCAGCACATCCCTACAGAGGAGGAATAGCCGATTCACAAAATCATTTCGCAAAAGCATTAATCGATTTGGGATATTCAGTAGAGCTTTGGACCTACACCCAGCTCTACCCTAGTTTACTTTTTCCGGGTAAAACACAATTTAGTGAAGAAGAACTTTTGTTCTCGCTACCCATCTCCAGAAAAATACATGCTTACAATCCATTTCAATGGAAATCTATTGCAAAAGCAATTAACCAAAAACAACCCAAAGCAGTACTTTTTCGTTATTGGACGCCATTTCTTGCTCCTTGTTGGAGTGGAATTGCCAGAAGATTGAAAAACAGCATCAAAAAAATTGCTTTAGTAGATAATTGGACCCCTCACGAGTCCAAACCTTGGGACAGTTATCTAAATAAGCGCTTTGAAGATAACATGGATGCCTTTACGACACTTTCTTCTTCTATTGCAGACCTTTTGCGTGTTTTGAGTGAAAAACCGGTGTGGGGGATGACACACCCGATTCCAAGAGGATTACCAGAAAAAAAAACAAGAGAAGAAGCTTGCCAGCGCTTGGAACTAAATCCAAACAAAAACTATTTGCTTTTCTTTGGGCTAATTCGCCCCTACAAGGGATTAGATTTACTCATTGAATCCCTAAAACTACATCCGAAGAAACAACTCCTCATTGTAGGTGAATGTTACGAAAAAAAACAAAAATACAGCTTGTTGATTGATTCGCTTGGGCTTAATAAGCAGGTTCATTTCATCGATCGATTTGTTACGCATGAGGAAGCAGCTCATTACTTTTCTGTGGCAGACGCGTTGATACTACCCTATAAAACAGCAACTCAAAGTGGCGTAATTGCACTAGCCTATCATTTTGAAACACCAATGGTGGTAACCAATCACAATGGATTAACTGAACCAATATTAAAGGACAACACTGGAATAGTAACTGAAATCAGTGCAAAAGGGATAGCATCGGGAATAAAAAGAATCTACAACAACGAAAACATTTCTCGTTTTAAAGAAAATCTACAAAAAACGAAAGGCAATTATACTTGGACATCTTATGCCCAAGCTTGGGTGAACTTTATATTAAATGAAACAAAATAACATCAAACTCATTTGTTCTGATATTGACGGAACACTATTGGATAAAAATCGTTCACTCTCAGCAAGAACATTGAAAGAAATACATCGCCTAAGTGAATATTTCCCAATTGTATTGATTTCTTCTCGTATGCCCAAATCCATGCGTAAATTACAACGGCAACTCAAATGCATACACAACCCATTAATAGCCTACAATGGTAGTTTAATCATCGATGAAGAAAGAACGCTCTTTAGTCAAGAGGTACCCTTTGACTTATTGGAAACCATGCGATCCTATGTTAACAATACCTCCATTCACCTGAGCCTCTACCACAAAGATGAATGGGTTGTTCCTACAAACGATTACTGGGCCCAACGAGAAGCGAATAACACTAAAGTAAATCCTGAAATTCAACCACTAGCAACCACCTTAAAAGAATGGAAGAAACGAGGCATTAGTGCACATAAAGTCATGTGTATGGGGAAAACAGAGGAGATAGACGTGCTCTACCGCCATTTAATGGAACATCATAAAGATGAAGTAAATGCTTATCGGTCTAAGGATACTTATATTGAAGTAAGCCATGTCCACCAAGATAAAGCTTCGGCTCTTAATCTATTGTTAAAGAAAAAATATCCTACCCTTAGCATGGAGAATGCCCTTGCCTTTGGAGACAATTTTAATGATACTACCTTACTAGAACAAGTAGGAACAGGTGTTGCCGTGGCAAACGCAAAAAAAGAGGTCTTGTCAGTTGCGAATGCTGTGACCCTATCCAACATCGAAGACGGCGTTGCACATTATTTATCAAAACTTAGCTAGATAATGCAGGCTTATCTGTTGAGACTATCCGCGATGAGTTGCTTGAATTTTGGGGTGCTCCCCCCATAACTTCTACTAATGTAATTAACTGGAATACCTAAATCATCTCCTGTATAGGATTTTCCCACATCGTCATCTCCTAAAAAACGTATTCCAAAGTCGTTGGCTTTTATCAATGCCACAAGGTCTTTTTCGTAAGTGTAGAATAGAGCACCTTAATTAGTTCTTTATAAGCCGTTTAGACTACACCAAAATAAGGCAAATGTATTTAACTAAGCTGGATTTATTGGATTGCGTTTTGAGGGCAAAAAAAGAAATGCTCATCTACGATATAAAAAAAATGAATATATTGAAACATATAATCTTATCTATGCCTACTCATTTGCTCTTTTTCATCCTCATTATTGGATACTCGCTCAGTGCACAAACGACACGTTTTTTCGTTTCTGCACATCAAGATGATTGGCAACTTTTCATGAATCCAAATGTTTATGAAAGTATTAAATCGGAAGAAGACCGGACTGTTATTGTTCATACTACAGCAGGAGAAGCAGGTGCTGGCATGGGGAATGACGCATACTACAAAGCGCGTGAGGAAGGTAGTTTAGCAGCAATACGTTTTTTATCCAACACCTATGGCAGTGGAATTAATCTTGGTGCAGAAATGGAACGCTCTATAATAATTTTGAATGGACATTCCATTATTCGTTACGCCTATCGTAATTGCATTGTTTATTTCTTGCGTTTACCCGATGGAAGTGGACGTGGACATGGCTATGCTCTACACGACTGTAAAAGCCTAGAAAAACTCTTTTACGAAGAAATTTCTCACTTAGAAACCATCGATGGAACTACCCTCTATGTAAATAAAAATGATATAATCGATACACTGAAAGAACTTGTTACAAAAGAAAAAAAAGAGAATCGTATTGAATTTCATTTGGCTGACACAGATAAGGTACTCAATCCTAGTGATCATTCAGATCATCAAACATCCTCTCTTCTTTTCCAAGAAATCGCCCATGATTTTGGAAAAAATACACTCTTTCTGTATGTCAATTATCATACGGCTAAGCTTCCTGTGAATTGCTCTAAAAAAAACATACTTATTAGTGCTGCAGCTTGGGGAGTTACAACAGCTGAAATTGCGGATCACCGTCACTATAGTACTTGGGATGACATCCACAATGCATGGATAGGAAGGCAATACTTCCGAAAAGAAATCATTCCCTAAAATAACGCATATGCTTTATACCTCAATATTAGTTGTACATATTGCCGCTGGTAGCCTTTCTTTGCTTTTCGGAACCATCAATATGGTGATAAATAAAGGAGGGAAAACCCATCGAAACGTTGGCCGCATTTTTGTCAGCAGTATGATGTTAACAGGAATCACTGCATTAATTATGTCCCAATTAAAACCTAATCCGTTTTTATTTATCATTGGAATTTTCACGATTTATTTGGTGGGAACTGCGGACCGTTATAGCAAACCACTCAGAGACAAACCCCTTTTAATTGATTGGGGGTACTCCCTCAGTATGTTTGTCTTTGCAGACATTTTCATTCTTTGGGGTATTATTTCCCTTTTTCAAGGAAATACAATGGGTATTGTAATGCTTATATTTGGTGGAGTTGGCTTGTTTGGTGTATATAAAGACTTTATCAATTATCGTGGAAAAAATCCCCAAAAAAACCATCGACTCCTAACACATATTGGTCGAATGGTAGGGGCATATACAGCAACTATAACGGCAGTTTTAGTGGTCAACGCTTCTATTTTACCAACAACAATTCCTCCATTTGTCTATTGGTTATTACCGACATTAATTTTAACCCCAATAAGTTTCTATTGGATTCAAAAAATAAAAAATAGTCCATGTTAGAAATGCGCAATCTTTGCGAACACTGCAACAAAACGCTCACAAACGAAAGTACAGATGTCATGATTTGTTCGTACGAATGTACCTTTTGTGTAGATTGTGTCGAAAATATCCTGAAATCAACATGTCCCAATTGTGGGGGAGAATTTCAGAAAAGACCTATCCGAATAAAGAATAATTCTTAAATCCAAAAACCATGAAACTACATCCCTACTTCGTTTTCAACGGTCAAGCGCGAGAAGCCCTGCACTTTTATTGTAAAGCCCTTGACATCACCCATGGAGAAATTAAAACCTATGGAGAGAGCCCAATGCCCCATGCCCCAGAACAAAAAGACTGGGTGGTACACGCTGAACTAATATTTGAAGGAGAAACCATCGCCATGTTTGCCGATAGTGCTGATGCTCCACTCACAAAAACCCCCAACATTCACATTAGCCTCAACTATACTAACTTAGCCCTCATGGAAAAAAGTTTTGTACAATTGGCCAAAGGAGGAAAAATAGACATGCCACTGGAAAAAAAATTTTGGAATGCCACCTTTGGAACCCTAACCGACAAGTTTGGCATTCACTGGATGATGAATTTTGATCACACAACATAACATGCCTTACGATGAATACTTAGCTGAGCGCATTCGGCACTATTTTACGGAACGAAAAATTCCCTTTTACGACAAGAATATGATGGGTGGCCTTATTTTTATGGTCAATGATAAAATGTGTTGTGGAATTCACTTTGACAAAAAGAGAAAAATGGATCTCCTTATGGCGCGAATTGGAGAAAGCGCTGCGAAAGAAATTGCCGATAAGAAAGGTTGTCACCCCATGGATTTTACGGGTCGACCAATGAAAGGTTATGTCTTTATCGATCCCGATGGATTCGATTTGGAGGAAGATTTAATATTTTGGCTCGATCGTTGCATAGCATTTAATCCAACAGCGAAGATCGCACAAAAAAGAAGAAAAAAATGAAAGTACTTTTTACTCTACTTAGCTTAATTAGTTTACAAACCTGCATTTCCAGTACCAAACCCATTGACAGAGAAACGATTGTTTGGCAACCCACCACTACCCCACAAGAGGGCTTAAAAAAGCCTACTTTGCTGCGGGTTGCTTTTGGTGCGTAGAAGCTATTTATGAAAGTGTTAAAGGAGTCCATGAAGTGTATTCAGGCTATGCAGGTGGACACACCAAAAACCCCAACTACAACCAAATTGGCACTGGAAGAACAGGTCATGCTGAGGCTGTTGAAGTAATCTATGATCCCAAAGTTGTCACTTTTGGAACCCTAGTGCAAGTCTTTTTTGGGTCTCACGATCCTACTACACCAAATCGCCAAGGCCCTGACCGCGGTCCCCAATACCGTTCAATTGCCTTTCATCAAAACGATAACGAACGTGAAATCATTCAGAAATACATTGCCCTACTAGAGGAAAAAGAAATTTTTTCTAACCCAATTGTGACTGAAGTTAGTACGCTAGAAAAGTTTTACTATGCAGAAGAATACCATCAAGATTATGAAAAGTTGAACCCTGGTAACCCCTATGTACAGAATGTGTCTATACCCCGCCTAAAACGCTTTCAAAAAGCCTATCCCGAATTACTGAAAAAGAATCACTAAAAGTGAGGAAGGACATTGTTTAGTCGTTTATTAACCAAAGAATAAACGACAGAAGCAATCAGCAATCCAGCCAGAGCACCACAAATAATATCTAAGGGAAAATGCACCCCTAAATAAACCCTACTGTAGGCAATCAATGCTGCCAAAGTGAGCAAGGTCAGCATGATCCACTTAATACGTTTAAAGACCAAACTAAACAAGAGTGCAAGTGCGAATGAATTGGAGGAATGCCCCGAAAAGAAACTGTATTTTCCTCCACAGCCATTCACGATGCGCATGACATCCTGAAGTTCGGGTGTGTGACAAGGCCGCAAGCGTGCAAAGCCGTACTTAAATCCATTCGTTATTTGATCGGTCAAACCTACCATTGCACCACTAATTAACAACAGGAATAAAGCGGGTTTCCATCCAAATTTCCGACCATATAAAATCACTAGAGAAAGATAAACCACTACGTTGGTTCCTCTTTTACTCAATAAAATCCAAAGAGGGTCAAAGCGATCTGATCCCATTTGATTGAGGTACAAAAATATACTCTGGTCCCACTGTAATAATTGTTCCACCATTATTCCATACTTTCAATCTCACGATCAAAGAAAGTCAAGGCTTCTTCTATCAGTTCCTGAGTTACTTTCTCTAATTCCGCTTGATCATCTTGACCAAACTCTTCCAACCATAAAATATCATCGTTAGAAACATTCAATAAAAAGCGAGGATACTCAGTATGTAAAACGAAGATTTCTTCTTGTAGAGAAGAATTATCGGCGATAAGAAATTTTGGTACATCCATAAACTTATGATTTCAACAGTTTTTTTGTTTGTTGGTTAAAGCGCAAAAATAGTAAAAAGGCTGAAGTAGTCAATCCTGTAAGCAATCCAATCCAAATGCCCATTGCTCCCAGAGAAGTGTGCAATCCGAGGTAATAAGATATTGGAAGACCAATAATCATGTAAGAAATAAAGGTCAATGCGGTTGGAACATTAACATCCTGAAGTCCTCTTAGCGCTCCTAAAAAAACAGCCTGAAGACCATCTGAAATTTGAAAAAAGCCAGACACCAAGAGAAGACTGGCAGCAATTTTTACTACCTCTAGGGTGTCTTTAGGGGTGCTCTCCCATAATTTTCTAAATAAATCCAAGGCAATATTTCATTGAACTGCAAGTAAATAAAGCAAAACACAACATCAAACAAACCAATCAACAAAAACAAAGAAATAGCGATACGTCTCAGATCAGCGTAGGACTTTTTACCCAGTTGATTTCCAACACGAATCATGGCGACTACACCAAGCCCCATTGCAAACATAAAAGTCATTGAAGACAGGTTAAGTGCAATCTGGTTTGCGGCTTGCGCATTTTTTCCTAAGACGCCAGACATCCAAATAGCCATTGTGAAAAAAGCAACTTCAAAAAACATTTGCAAGGCAGAAGGAAGTCCCAAACGCAGCAAGCGTTTAAATAAAGATAAACGTAAGTTCTCAAAACGAACGCGAATCGAATAGTCCGAAAAAATTGGGTGAAATTGAATGTAACAAATAATTAGTGCTACCGCAGATATTCGAGCAATCATTGTACCAATTGCAGCACCCTCTACTCCCATTTCTGGGAATCCTGAATAACCAAAAATCAAAAAATAATTCAGACATATATTAACACCATTCGAGAAAATCGTAGCATACATTGCTGGACGTGTTTTAGATAAACCGTCGGTAAATTGCTTGTAGGCTTGAAAAATAATTAAGGGCATCAGAGAAGCTGCAACCCACTTAAGATAGGGAAAAGCTAATTCAACTACAGCTTCTGGCTGTCCCATGGAATACATTAGCTTACGCGATCCAAATACGACCATAAAAAGACTTAGTCCCAAAATGGAACAAAGGACGATCCCATGCGATAACACGCGCTGTGCCGCATTGACGTCTTTGGCTCCGTCCGCCTGAGCAACCAAGGGAGTAATGGCAGTTGAAAAACCAATTCCCAATGACATTGCAATAAAAACAAAACTGTTTCCAAGAGAAACGGCTGCAAGCTCCGTTGTCCCCAATTGACCAACCATGATATTGTCAACCAATTGAACTACGGTATGGCCAAGAAGACCTAAAATAACCGGAAAAGACAAATTTAGGTTATACCTAAATTCTTTCGTGTACTGTTGTAAGTTGAGCAATACTTATAATTTAAAATGATCCATCAAATAGACCATTGCTGCCATGGTGGCTGCGCCGAGCTCTAACTCTCTTTTATTAATCGCATCAAAGGTATCATTAGCGGCATGATGATAATCAAAATAACGCTGTGAGTCTGGACGTAAACCAGCTAATACATTTGATTCAGTTTTTAGGGGAGCAACATCTGCTCCACTTCCGCCTTTCACAAAAAGATGAATTAAATAGGGTTCAAAATAAGGCGCCCAGGCTTGAATACGCGCTAATTTCTCTTCAGTAGTATCTATTGAGAATCCCCTAGGTGAAAAACCGCCAGCATCTGATTCTAAAGCAAAAACATGCTTCTCCTTTTTCTGCTTTGCAATCGCTGTATATTTTGCGGCACCCTTCTGCCCATTTTCTTCATTCATATACAATACAACCCGCAATGTTCGTTTAGGTTGATAATTGATTTTTTCATGATGCGTAAGACCTCCATAGATTGAACTACACCAGCGCCATCATCATGCGAACCGTCACCCAAATCCCAAGAATCTAAATGTCCGCCAACAACCATAATCTCTTCAGGGTAAGTCGACCCCTTTATCTCTCCAATGACATTGTAGGACTGCACATCTGGCAGGTTCTTACAGTTCTGCTTCAAATAAAATTTAAGGTTTTCATTGAGCGAAAGCATGGAACTCAATAGTTCAGCATCATTGGTACTTATGGCAGCAGCAGGAATGCGTTTGCGTAAGGGTAAATCACCATAACTCATCGACCCAGTATGAGGATAATCATCCAATCGTAAATTCATGGAACGAACAATAACCCCAACTGCTCCCAGTTTAGCAGCTTGCTCTGCGCCACTATACCGTTGATCTACACAACCCGAATAGGCAGAAAAGGTATTTACCAAATCGGCTTGCATGGGTCGATTATAAAAAACAATTTTTCCTTTAACCTTTGAAGCCCCCAAAGCGACCAATTCTTCAAAATTTTTCACTTCAATCACTTTTGCTCGAATTCCTGCAAGCGGGGTAGCTACTGATCCTCCCAATGCACAAACATTTACATTAATGGTGTTCCCTGGACTAGTTTCTATATTGGCATATTCAAAGGTTCCACGAATCCATTTAGGGACCATAACGGGTTGCAACCAAACGTTGTCTAGACCAAGAGCTTCTAATTCGTCTTTCCCACATTCGACAGCACGCTGGGCGTTTAGTGAGCCGGAAAGTCTACCCCCTATTTGATTCGACAAATGCTCCAACCAAGCGTAACTTTGTCCATCGACTAATGCTGTTTTGTAAATTTCTTTAATGGTAGGTTCTACCGCTGACTGTCCAGAAAGGCAAATCGAACAAAGGATAAAAGGAAGTAATAAAATTTTTTTTCATATTATTTTGATGCAAATTGTTCAATATTTTTGATCGTAATGGGGTTGTCTCCTAAGATCATTAGGCGCTCGAGGACATTGCGTAGTTCGCGTATGTTTCCTGTCCAAGGATATTCTTGTAACTTCTTTAACGCATTGGGTTTAATTTCTTTTAATGGCAACCCATCTTTTTCAGCAATTTGTTGAATAAAATGAGTGCATAAAAGCGGAATATCTTCTAAACGATCTTTCAGGGCTGGAACGCGGATAACAATAACCGCCAAACGATGATATAAATCCTCCCGGAATCGTCCCTCGGCAATTTCTTTTTCCAAGTCTTTGTTGGTTGCTGCAAGAATACGCACATCGACAGAAAGGTCTTTATCACTTCCTACTCGCTGCACTTTATTCTCTTGCAAAGCACGCAAAACTTTGGCTTGCGCACCCAAACTTAGGTCGCCTATTTCATCCAAAAAAAGTGTTCCTCCATCCGCTGCTTCAAATTTCCCCTTACGATCTTTCACCGCTGATGTAAAGGAACCTTTTACATGACCAAACAATTCGCTTTCGATCAATTCTGAGGGTATTGCAGCACAATTCACTTCAATGAGTGGATGCTTGCTACGCTCACTTTTTTGATGGATTTGATGTGCAACCAACTCCTTCCCTGTTCCATTTGGTCCCATAATCAGTACACGGGCCTGTGTGGGTGCCACTTTATCGATAAGTGAAATAACCCTTGACAAAGCTTCAGACGCTCCAACCATTTCATAAACCTTAGCGATTCGCTTCTTTAACTGAACATTTTCTACAGCCAAATGTTTTGTTTCTAGGGCATTTCGAACAGAAATTAACAAACGATTTAAATCAGGGGGCTTTGGGATAAAGTCATAAGCTCCCTGTTTCATGGCTTCTACCGCTGTCTGAATATTGCCATGTCCAGTGAGCATAATGAAGGGAGTAGTAATGCCAAGCGCCTTTGCTTGTTGCAGCACCTCTAAACCATCTTTCTTGGGCATTTTAATATCACACAAAACCAAATCATAATCGGCTGAATTAATCGCGTCAAATCCTGCTTTCCCATCAGCGGCCTCGTCAATTTTAAAGCGACTATTTTCTTCGATTTAAAATTCGTTTTAGTACACGGCGGATAGGCTCTTCATCTTCAATAATTAAAATTCGTGCCATACTATAGATTTTCGGTTTGGTTTAACCAAAGTTCGTTGTGGGAAAGGTATTTGAATTTTGTTTTCGTTGAATGAATCAATGATCTTAAAGCGAATATCACTTTTCACTTGATTAGCAATAAAACTATTGTTAATTGAAAAACACAACCGAAAGTTCAACGAGCTTTCTCCAAAGTCTTGGAGCAAGACCATGGGTGAAGGATTATTCAAAACAAGCTTATGTGATTTAGCTAATTCAATAAGGATGTTTTCTACCTGTGTAACATCACTGTCATAACTAACTCCTACATCAACAACTCTCTGGTTAATGTCCCATTCTCTGTCCAATTGTACAGAATCGATGTCATAAATTTGTGATTGGGAATGATCAACACTTTATTGTCAATGGTGACTGCACGTGTTGTTCGCAGGGTGATGTTTTCTACACGCCCAATTTGTCCTTCAATGGAAATGATATCGCCAACATGAACTGCCTTGTCTGCTATAATAAAAATACCTGAGATAATGTCTTCAATAAAGGTTTGCAATGCCAGACCAACACCAACCAACAAAGCTGCAGAGGCGGCAAAAATAGCCGTAACATTTACCCCAATGGTATCAAATGTTATTAGGATAACAATGAGGTAAATAAAGTAATTGAAAAAAGCGAAAATGCTTTTGAACTTGAACTGAACGTCTTTATCTAAGCGATTAATAATCAACCTACGAAAAAAGCGTAAAAAATATTTGGTGAATAAAAACACCAAAATAATGATAATGAGTGACTTTAAAGTGAATGAAATCTCTGTTCCAAGATGGAATGTATAATTAAAAAAATCGATGATTTTATTCATTTCAACTCGATTTGTTTGGCGTTAATCAAAGATAGGATAAATTAAAATAGCAATAAAAACAAAACCCACCCTTATCGAAACAAGGATGGGAAAAAATTGCTATGAAAAAGAAAAATGCACTTAAAGTGCATATCAAATATATACTAATTTTTCAATAATAAAAAATTATGCAAACATGTCTTTAACTTTTTCAAAAAATGACTTGTCAGATTTCTCTGGTTTAGGAACGAAATTTTCATCTTCGATCATACGCTGGAAAAACTGTTTTTGTTCTCGGTTTAGTGTTTTTGGTGTCCAAACGTTAACGTGAACCAATAGATCTCCTTTACCATAACCGTTTAAATCGGGTAATCCTTTTCCGCGAAGGCGGAGTGTTTTTCCACCTTGGATTCCAGCCTCTAATTTTATACGCACTTTTCCATCTAATAAGCCTACCTCTTTGGCAACTCCGAGTGCAGCCTCAGAAAAGGAAATGTACAAGTCGTGGTGTAAATGATTCCCTTCACGAATAAAGTTTTCGTGAGGATGTTCTTCGATCAATACAATCAAATCGCCAGAAACTCCGTTTCCAGCGGCAGCATTTCCTTTTCCACTTACTTTTAACTGCATTCCCTCTTCTACTCCTGCAGGAATTTTGATGCTAACGGTTTCTTCTTCGGATATCATCCCTTGGGCATCACTCCCCTTAGGGCGGTGCTGGATGCTCTGTCCACTTCCTTGGCAGCTGGGACAAGTTACAGCAGTCTGCATGCGCCCTAGTATCGTATTGGTAACACGGACGGTTTGTCCACTACCTCCACATTGCGCACAATTAGCGTAACGAACATCTTTTGCTTGTACTTTTCGACGAACCTTAACTTTCTTCTCTACACCATTCAAGACTTCTTCTAGCGTTAACTTAACGCGGATACGGAGATTACCTCCTTTAGAACGACGCTGTCCGCTGCTGCCAAAACCACCAAAGCCTCCTCCAAAGCCGCCACCAAAAATGTCACCGAATTGGCTGAAGATGTCCTCCATGTTCATTCCACCTCCACCAAAGCCTTGGCCTCCCTCAAAGGCTGCATGTCCATATTGATCGTAACGTGCCTTTTTGTCTACATCGCCTAATACCTCATAGGCCTCAGCAGCTTTCTTAAAGTTTGCTTCCGCTTTTTCATCTCCAGGATTCTTATCTGGATGAAATTCGATGGCTTTCTTTCGATAGGCCTTTTTAATTTCTGCGGCAGATGCTCCTTTCTGTATGCCTAATATATCGTAAAAATCTTCTTTCATCCTTTATTTATTGACCGACAACCACTTTAGGATAACGGATAATTCTATCACCCAACTGGTAACCTGGAACTGTAATGTCTATAATCTTACCGGATTGCTCATCACCAGCAGGGATTTGGGAAATCGCTTCATGCACTTCTGCATCAAAGGTATCGCCAGGTTCTACCTCAACCGCAACCAAACCTTTGCTCTTAAGTGTTTCGTTCAATTTGTTATTGATTAAACGAAAGCCTTCAAATTGTGCTGAATTTTCCTGCTTATCCGCCTCTTTTAATGCACGACTAAAGTCGTCCACAATAGGAAGTAGGCTCGTAATCACCTCTTGACCAGCTGTCTTAAAAAGCTCTATTCGCTCCTTAGAAGTTCTCTTCTTGTAATTTTCAAATTCTGCAAACAAACGCAAAAACTTATCTTTCTCAATAGCCAGCTCTTCATTTAAAGCCTCTAGGGCTTTTGCATTTTTTAGGCTTGCTTTTTTAGGGGCTGCCTTCTTTGTTGACTTAGCCTTTTCTTTCGATGGGCTTTTTCAGATTTCTTTGCCGTACTCATTGGTATTTTTTTTCTTAGCGTGAGCAAAAGTACTGCCATTTTAACAAACTTGTCAAAATGTCATACATAAAATTAACCCTAGAGCAACGATTTGATAGCAGGAAGCAAGGTGGGGTAAGTAAATTCAAAGCCTTTTTCTTGTACTTTTTTCGCACTAACATTTTGACTGTTAAAAACGAGTGTACTCATTTCTCCAGCAATTAATCGAATAAACAACTTGGGGATAGGTGGCATAAAATAAATACGCTGCATAGCCTTAGCTAATGTTTGTGTAAACTCTTTCTGTGATACTGGATGAGGGCTGACCGCATTATATACTCCCTCCCAGCTGTTGTCAATAGCGCTGAGTATCATAGCAACCAAATCGTCTACGTGTATCCATGATTGTGTTTGAAGTCCGTTCCCAAAAGCTGCCCCTAAACCAAACCATGTAGGAATTTTCATTGGCCCGAGTACGCCTCCTGTTTTCGTTAAAACCAATCCAATACGAAGTTTAGCTAAATTAAGCCCTAGTAAAAAAAAACCATCTTCCTCTTGCTCCCAATCGATCACTACTTCCTCCAAAAAGGAGGACCTCTTGGGTGAGTAGTCTTCTGTATAGACAACATCAAATGAGGAAGGGTAAATACCAATAGCAGATGCGGCGACAACTTGCTTTATTTGATGTTTCCCTTTGCACTGGCGGATACCATCGACCAACAAACGAGTCCCTTTTATTCTGCTGGAAGATATCACCTCTTTGTTTTTCTTTGTCCAAGGCTGAGAAATACTTGCACCTGCCAAATGCACAACTGCATCAACGCCATCAAAACAGTCAAGATCAAGCTCGTTTTCGGATGGATTCCAGTAAAAACCTTTCATTTTTCCATGCTCTTTCAACTTAGCTTTTCGCGTCGTCAAAAAATGAATTTCGTGCTCTAGGGACAATGCTTTTTCAACCAAGATTGACCCAACTAGTCCAGTGGCACCACTGATTAATATTTTCATGCAACAAATTTTATACGAAAGTACTACAAAAGAGGCTTTAACCCTCGGATCATTTCACGTTTCCCAGGAGGTCCCTTCACTAAACTTGTTTCAAGACCAAGTCGTTTCAGTGTTCTGCGAACACGACCAATCGCTGCATAAGTAACAAACACTCCTCTAGGATACATACTCGCTGTCAAAGCGGGGAAGCAATCATCAGTCCACACCTCAGGTTGGGCTCTTGCTCCGAAGGCATCGTAATAAATTACATCCATTTTCTTTGTCGGATTGAAGTCCTGTAAGAGGGTTTTTATTTTCTTTAACTTGAAATGTGGGGTAATTTCGATTTCCTCCTCCCAAGAACTCGCCAGAATTTGCTTGTATAAATCCTTCTCTTTCTCGTCAAGAAATGAGAAATAATTCACCTCATTCATCTCATCAACCGATAATGGGAAAGCTTCAATGGTGTGATAACAAACGTTAATATTTGCTTGTGCTGCAGCTTTCGCCGTTAAAAAAGCATTTAACCCTGTACCAAAACCCATTTCAAATACATGACAAATTTTTGCGGTTGGATGTAATGAAAGCCAATAGTGAAACCCCATTCCTAAATACACGTGCATGGCTTCTTGAACGGCGCCATGCTTTGAATGATAGTACTCATCTAACTGCGCCATATATAGGGTTGGACTTCCGTCTGCTGTTCGAAAATGTGATTTCTTAACTTTTCTCATATCATTTACGAAAATAATGCAGTTTTAACTTCTGTTTACAACAAGAAGGATAAAAAGCACGCGATACGTTAAATTCTGGTAAAAATTGAAGAAAAAATTACGATTTATTAACTAATTTAGTTTAACTAAACTACCCGAATGAAAATCGAACGCACTCAAACCTCAAAAATTCACGAAATAGATTTTGACAATCTATCTTTTGGTCAAACTTTCACAGATCATATGTTTGTCTGTGACTATATCAATGGAGAATGGGTAGATCCGCGAATCATCCCCTATCAGCCGATTCAAATGGATCCTTCTGCGAGTGTACTTCATTACGGCCAAGCTGTTTTTGAAGGAATGAAAGCCTACAAAGACGATCAAAATTTTGTTTGTCTTTTTCGTCCAGAGGACAACCACGCCAGAATCAACAAATCGGCGAAACGTTTAGCCATGCCAGAATTACCGAAAGACCTTTTCATGCAAGGAATGAATGACTTACTTTCTATGGATAGTGACTGGATCAAACCCGGCCTTGGAAATTCATTATATGTTCGCCCTTTTATTTTTGCCAACCAGGCTGGTGTTGCTGCCTCTGCATCAAACCGCTATTCGTTCATGATTATTTGCGCACCTGTTGGTGCATATTATTCTGGAGAAATCAATGTTTTGGTATCTGAAAAATTTTCACGTGCAGCAAGTGGTGGTGTAGGTTATGCTAAGGCTGCAGGAAATTATGCTGCGGCTTTTTACCCCACAAAACTAGCCCAAACGGAAGGCTATCAACAAATCATTTGGACCGATGCCAGCACACACGAATATCTTGAGGAATCAGGGACAATGAATGTTTTCTTCCGCATAGATGACACCCTCATTACTGCGCCTACTACCGATACAATCCTGGATGGAATCACGCGTAAAAGTGTACTACAAATTGCTAAAGATTTGGGTATTGCAGTGGAAGTACGTCCAGTGAAAGTCACTGAAGTAATCGAAGCACACAAAGCAGGACGGCTTAAAGAAATTTTTGGCGCTGGGACAGCTGTTGTTGTAAGCCCCATTAGTGGTATTGGCTTTCAAGGAAAAAATACGTTTTGCCCAAGGTGGAAAATTCTTATGCCAAAGTGCTGAAAGAGAAAATTGTAAACATTCAGTACAATAAAAGCGAAGATCCTTACCAATGGCGTAAGAAAGTAGTTGCGGTTAACGCTTAAGAATCTCAGCAATATCGGGCTTAAAATAGTTAGGGCCTTTCATCACCTTTCCATCTTCGCGGTAAATAGGCTCTCCGTCTTGCCCAAGCTTACTCATATTTGAGCGTTGTATCTCGTCAAACACCTCTTCAATCTTGTGTTGCATCCCGTGAGAAAGTTTGGTGCCACATAGTATATACAGCATATCTCCAAGGGCATCGGCCACTTCAACAAGGTCATTATTTTTAGCCGCCTCCAAGTATTCTTCGTTCTCTTCTGCCATCAGACGGAAACGTAGCTCTTTGATGTTATCAGCTATCGCTACAGTTGGTTCAGTTTCGCAGTCAATTTTAAAGGCTTCGTGAAATGCCTCTACGGCTTTAAGTTCTTTTTGAATCATGAATAATTAAGTATTTATAAACTAGATTGTCTAATTTAGAGGAAAAATTACAAATGTTTTCATCAGGACAACTCCTTTTTGCCCTCTTTTTTGTCATCTCTTTTACTGTCATTGTCGTATTAATGTATCGTAAAGATGCAAAAGGGCACAAAATTCATTATGCCGGAAGCTATAAAATACTGATAGGGTTTCTTTTGGCCATCTTAGCTTTGTTCTTGATCAAAATCTTTGTTCACTAAACAAAAAAGATAGATGCTTAAGCTCTTGCAAAACTTTTTTGGTGTTCTCTTTTTTGGTTTATGTCTTTTCGTCCTTGTGATTAAAAATCATCCAACAGATTTTCATTTTTCTATTGAGCAAGAAATTGACTACCCTGCGAGCAGTTATATAGCGTATCTCAACAGTAAGCAAGGAACTGAATACTGGGAACAAATCAACAACCAAAACGATTTTAAAACGTTTGGCATACGATTCAACCTAAAGCAAGTTCGCTTAGTTACGATGGAAAACCAAACCATTGTATATGCTATCCCGAGCAACCTAGGATTTAATCTTTACGAGAAATGGCTTTTTTCGCCTGAAAAGAAACGTGTTGAACTTGTCTATACCTACACACTCAATTTCAGAGAAAAGGTTTACTTATTTTTTGACACTACTTTTTTTGATGAACTTAAAACCCTAATAAGCCCCAGACTAAATGCTACTTTAGCCGAGATTGAACAACAATTTCTCGAACACCGCTGGGAATATCATGGCGAAAAAAACCAAGACCAAACCTACTATATCGCAAGTGAAGGAAAAGGGTTATGGTCAAACATATCAAAGGACATCAAAGCTGCTCAATTGAAACTAATGCGTTTTGCAGCAGAAAATAACATTACAACACTAGGCCAACCCTGGGTACTATTCCCAATTATAAACAACCAGAACATACATTGGAGGGCCGCCCTCAAAACTGATCAATTTTACAAAACAAACAATGATACTATAAGGTGTCGTCGCTACAAAGGAGGAAAATCAATTACTTTAACTCATTTTGGTGATGCCACTTTTCTTAGCGAAAGCTGGCAAGTTCTGTTCGATAGTCTTCAGGGCAAAACTCAGGCTTACCCAGCTATTCAGTTGAATACGCTAAATGAGGAAGATACTGAAAACCCTTTGCTGTGGGAAACAACCTTAATATTACCAATTCAATAATGGACATTAAAGCAATCTTATGGGTATTTATAGGAGGCGGACTAGGCAGTAGTCTACGCTACCTAATTACCATCTTCTTTAAAACAACAAATAGCAACTATCCCTTGGGTACCATATTAGCCAACATAGTTGGATGCTTCCTTCTAGGGGTATTGATAGGCTACTTGAATCGTCTCGAATTATTTCGCGAGGAACTGACTTTATTCTTAATGATTGGTTTTTGCGGTGGGCTAACTACTTTTTCTAGCTTCACCATCGATCTATTTAACCTTAGTAAGGGTTCATCATTGATTTATCCCTTTCTATATTTTACGGCCACCATATCGCTGGGGATTTTATCTCTACTATTGGGGCTTTGGTTAAACCGATAATTGAGTAATTCTTAGCAAAGCGCATTTTTTTCTGATAATCTTATATTTTAGCATTTAATTTTGAACACCCCCTAAAAAATAGGGGGTGTGTTTTGTTTATCTAATAAAAATTAAAATTAAACCATAAAATATTCAGGGTGCATTATATCATTATATATTTTTGTCCCATTAATATTTAAATCATACAATTATGAAAAAAATCGAAGCAATCATCCGAAAGTCTAAATTTTCTGAAGTTCGGGATGCACTTCACGCAGTAGAAGTCAACTTTTTCAGTTACTGGGATGTAACTGGAATTGGAAACGAAAAAGAGGGACACGTTTATCGTGGGATTAGTTATAGTACTTCCGACATTCAGCGTCGACACATATCTATTGTTGTAAACGATGATTTTGTTGAAAGAACCATCAAAGCGATTGTAGATTCTGCAGCAACCGATAAAGTTGGTGATGGAAAAATATTTGTTTCACCTATAGAAGAAGCCATCAGAGTTCGAACAGGCGAAAGAGGCGGCGCTACATTAAACTAATCAAAATATTATATAATACTTATGGAAACTACAGCAATTTTTACTGCAAACAACGTATGGATGATGATCTGTACAGCATTGGTCTTTTTCATGCATTTAGGATTCTCCTTTCTTGAAATTGGACTAACACGTCAAAAAAACACCATCAACATTTTATTCAAAAACTTTTTGTGATCACCGTAGGCTTACTTTTATATGCCGTAGGAGGTTTCAACCTAATGTACCCAGGGTTCGAAGAAGGCTCACTCGGGATTTTAAAATTCGCTGGTTTTGGTATCGCAGCGCCAGAGGGCGGAATGACTGCTGCCTATGCAGATGGCGGATACACTTGGTGGACCGATTTCCTTTTCCAAGGAATGTTTGCTGCTACAGCTGCAACTATTGTATCTGGAGCTGTCGCTGAACGTATTAAACTTAGTGCTTTCATGCTTTTTGCCATCCTTTATGTTGGGCTTGTTTACCCTATTGTAGGTGCTTGGAAATGGGGAGGTGGATTCCTTGACGGAATGGGCTTCTATGACTTTGCCGGTTCTACTTTGGTTCACTCTGTAGGTGGATGGGCTGCATTGGTTGCCATCTATTTATTAGGTGCTCGTATTGGAAAATTCGACAAAAACGGAAAGCCATTGGCAATTCCCGGACACAATTTACCACTTGCCGCTGCAGGGGTATTAATCCTTTGGTTAGGATGGTTTGGGTTTAATGGCGGTTCTGTTCTTTCAGCTGACCCAGCACTAACTTCTTTAACTTTAGTAACTACTTGTTTAGCTGCTGCTGCTGGAGGTGTTTCATCTGCTTTATTCTCAAACATCTTATACAAAAACTACGACCTTACCATGTTTATGAATGGTGTTTTGGGTGGTTTGGTTGGAATCACTGCAGGAGCTGACCAAATGTCGCCCGGTGATGCTGTCATCATTGGACTTATTGCCGGTGTCATTATCGTTTTAGGTGTTGCATTAATTGACAAGCTTAAGCTTGATGATCCTGTAGGAGCAGTTGCTGTACACTTAATCTGTGGTATCTGGGGAACGCTTGCTGTAGGCCTATTCGGCGAAATGGCAGGAGTAGATCAGTTCTTAGTTCAACTTGCTGGAGTAGGTATCGTAGGTGCATTTTGTGTCATCTGTTCTTTTATCATGCTTTACATTGTAAAAGCTACCGTAGGATTACGTGTAGATAAAGAGGAAGAGTTAAAAGGACTTGACCTTGCAGAGCATGGAATGGATGCCTATGCAGACTTTAGAATGAACCAACACTAATAAATAAACACATACAACTTAAAAACATTATATTATGAAAATTTTTAAAACTACATTGTTAACATTAGCGCTACTTGCAGGATCAATTAGCTACGCACAAGAAGAAACCGTAACCGAAGAAGTTACAGAAGAAGAAGCAAGTTTTGCAATATCAGGTTCTATCGACACTTACTTCAGAAGTAGTGACTACGCTCCTTACACTTCATTCGCAAATATTCCTGGATTTGCCTTAGGAATGGCTAACGTTGTTATTTCTTACGAAGGTGACAAAAGTGGATTTGTTGCTGACTTCGTTTACGGACCAAGAGGGACAGAAGCCGTTTTTAACTCTACAGGATCTTCTAACATCGTAAACCAAATCTATGCTTAATACAATGTAAGCGATAGTTTTACGTTAACCCTTGGTAACTTCATCACTTTCTTGGGATATGAGGTAATCTCGCCAGTGGCTAATTTCAACTATTCTACTTCTTACATGTTCTCTTACGGACCTTTCTCCCACACAGGGATCAAGGCAGACATCGCTTTATCTGATGATGTTTCTTTGATGTTAGGTGTATTCAACCAAACGGATTATACCGAAGGTAACTTCGCCATTGACGGAAACACTGTAACTATCTTTGATTCTTACATGTATGGTGTTCAATTAGGTCTTTACGGACAATACATCAACTTATTGGCTGGTGAAGATTACACGCAAATTGATTTCACTGGTGGACTTGACCTAAGTGATTCTTTCTTTTTAGGCGTAAACGCTACCACGACTGCTTTAGCTGATGACGCAGGATTCTCAGGAATTGCGCTTTACCCTCAACTCGCTTTGTCTGATAGCTTTACTATTGGATTACGTGGGGAAATCTTTAATGAAACTGAAGGTGGTGTAGGTGCAATCTCAGGAGGTACTGAAGATGCTGACAACACTTCTTTAACAATCACTGGTAGCTACAGTTCAGGTAACTTAACCATCAAACCTGAATTTAGAATAGATACTGCAAACGCAGAAATTTATTCTTCAAGTGCCACTGAAATGAGTGACAACCTAGCTTCATTTGTACTAGCAGCTATCTATAGTTTCTAATTTATAATTGTTCGGTTTTTTTTAACCCTCGAATCTCTTTTTGTGAGATTCGAGGGTTTTTCTTTTCCCATGAGAAAAAACGATGTAATATTGAAAACAATTTTGTTTGAATATGGCTTCTTATATACTTAACATTAACTGTCCAGATCAAAAAGGGATCATTGCAACGGTGACCAATTTTATCCATCAAAAGTCTGGAAACATCCTCTATATCGATCAATATGTGGATCGAGAAAACAGGTTGTTCTTTATGCGTTTAGAATGTGAGTTTTTGAATGGTGATTTTTCCAAAGAGGATTTTAGCTCAGCACTCGACGCCACCATTGCCAAACAATATAAATTAGTGTATGATCTGTACGACAAAGATTATCGCCCCAAAATGGCACTTTTTGTTTCCAAATACGATCATTGCTTATATGATATTCTTGCACGCTATCAATCGAAAGAGTTGGCTGTTGACATCCCCTTTATTTTAAGCAATCATAAGGACTTAGCATCGATTGCAAAACGATTTGACCTCCCATTTTATCATGTTCCTGTAACCAAAGACACCAAAGAACAAGCCGAAGAGCGTCAATTAGAAATACTCAAACAACATAAGGTAGAATGCATAGTTCTTGCTCGGTATATGCAAATAATTTCTCCTAAATTAATCGCAAAGTACACCAACAAAATAATCAATATCCATCATTCTTTTTTACCGGCATTTCCTGGTGCCAAACCCTATCATTCGGCTTATGAGCGGGGGGTGAAAATTATCGGGGCAACAAGTCACTATGTCACTGAGGAACTAGATGCTGGACCCATTATAGAGCAAAACATTACCCAGGTTTCCCATTTACACTCCATTGAAGATTTTATCGCTAAAGGAAGAGATTTAGAGCGCATCGTACTATCAAAAGCCATTCAACTCCACGTAAGTCGAAAAGTTTTGGTCTACCAAAACAAAACAGTCATTTTCTCCTAAAGATTTTTCAAGAAATCGATGGTTAAATGATTGAACTTTTTAGGATGTTCAACATTGACCACGTGGCCGCAATCGGGAATAATTTGCAATTGAGATAAACTGTGCTGCTCTACAACCTTTTTAACGGCGGGTAGAAACATATAATCTTGATCTCCCATAACATATAGCGTAGGAATCTTAATTTGCTCTTGACGAAATATTTTCAATAATGGAATCACATCAGAGGTTAACTTAAACCAACGGATAAATTCTTTTGATATAATTTCTTTGCCTCACGAATAAACAACAAACGAGATTCCTTGTGGTTGCGATTGGGCATAATAATGAATGCCAACATTTTATACAACCACATATAAGGCAAAATGGACTTGGTGGCATTCCCAAAACGCATCAGCAACCTCGATCGAAAATTCAACTTAAGTATTGCTCCACCCATGATCATACTTTTCACTCTTTCGGGCTGAGTCTCAGCGATGGTCCGAATTAAAATTGTTCCCAAAGAAATCCCCATAAAATGGGAGGCTTGAATCTTTTCATGATCCAATACTTCAACCACCTCTTCCGCTATAGCGTCGAAGGTATAGGCGCTATTCGATAAATTGGCTAGATGGTTTTTCGATTTCCCGTGCCCTCTCAGATCAATCAACAATAGATTAAAAAATCGAGAAAAGCTCTTGATTTGTTTAAACCATATGGTCGAGCTCCCTCCTGCTCCATGAACAAAGGTTACCCATTGCTTATTTCCTTCAGAACGATAAACCGAATAGTTAAGCATTAAATCAAATTGTTTTTGGCCAATAAAACGGCCATTTCAGCTTGTATTTTCTTCGCTGCATTTCGTGCAGCAGCAGCAAAATCTTCTTCTTGTGATGCATAGATAATTCCGCGCGAAGAATTCACCAAAAGACCAACATTTTTATTCAAGCCGTGTTTAGCCACCTCTGCTAGGCTTCCACCCTGGGCACCAACACCGGGCACTAGCAGAAACGCATCTGGGACGATCTGGCGAATATCGGTCAAAGCATTCGCTCTTGTCGCACCAACAACATACATCAAACGATCGCTCCCCTCCCAGGTTTTGGCTGTTTCTAAAACAGACTGAAAAAGAGGTTTCCCTTCTGCTTCAATACGCTGAAAATCGTTCGATCCAGCATTGGAAGTCAAAGCCAAAAGAATGGTGTGTTTATCTTCAAAGCTTAAAAAAGGCTCAACGGAGTCTTTTCCCATGTAGGGCGCTACAGTAATAGAATCAAAACCTAGGGTCTCAAAATAGGCCTTTGCATAGCGGGTAGAAGTATTCCCAATATCCCTCTCTTTGCATCAGCGATGGTAAAGACTTCGGGATAATTGTGGTTAAGGTAGTCGATTACTTCTTTTAAAGCAGCCATTCCCTCTACCCCATAGGTTTCAAAAAAGGCAATGTTGGGCTTATAGGCAACAGCATAGTCCACTGTAGCATCGATGATGGCTTTTGAAAAGTCTATCAAAGCAGTAGGTGAATCTCGAAAGGATTCGGGCACTTTTTCCATATCCACATCTAAGCCTACACATAGAAATGATTTTTTACGTAAAATTTCAGCTGTTATTTGAGATGTTTTCATAATTAAAATACCTCTCCAGCCTCCTTGAGTTTTTCTGTATTTTGGAACAATTGCAATTCATCAATTAGCTTTGTAATATCCCCATTGATGATGTTTTGAAGATCGTATAGCGTCAGTCCAATACGATGATCGGTTACCCGACCTTGAGGGTAGTTATAAGTGCGAATTTTAGCCGAACGATCTCCCGAAGAAACCAATGAATTTCGTTTCTCGGCATCGGCTTCTAATTTTTTTGACAGCTCCAATTCATACAAACGTGAACGCAATACCTTCAATGCCTTATCTTTGTTCTTATGTTGAGACTTTTGGTCTTGGCATTGGGCAACAATACCCGTAGGTTCGTGTGTTAAGCGAACCGCGGAATAGGTCGTATTCACTGATTGCCCTCCTGGACCAGATGAACAAAAATAATCAATACGAACATCATTCATATTGATCTCAACATCAAACTCTTCTGCTTCTGGCAATACCATCACCGTTGCAGCTGAAGTATGAACACGCCCTTGGGTTTCGGTTTGAGGAACACGTTGTACGCGGTGTACACCAGATTCAAATTTCATTGTTCCGTATACATCTTCACCAGAAACTTCAAAGATAATTTCCTTAAAGCCCCCGGCTGTTCCTTCACTACTGTCTACTAAACTTGCACTCCAGCCACGATCTGAACAATATTTTGTGTACATACGATAAAGATCGCCAGCAAATATACTTGCCTCGTCACCACCAGTACCAGCACGGATTTCTACTACAACATTTTTAGCATCTTCAGGATCTTTGGGAATTAACATAAACTTTATTTCTTCCTCTAGCCCAGGGAGTTGCTCTTTGGCATCCTCTAGCTGCATTTTCGCCATTTCAACCATTTCTTCATCGCTCCCATCTTTTATGATCTCCAAGGCCTCTTCTTGATTGGACAAAAGCGCTTTGTACACCTTAGCCTTTTCCATCAGCTTACTCAAGTCTTTGTACTCTTTATTCAATTGCACATATCGCTTTTGGTCCGTTATAATAACGGGCTGAATAATTAAGTCGGACACTTCATCGAAGCGCTGTTGTATAATTTGTAGTTTTTCTAACATATAGGAAAATATCGAACACAAATTTACTCATTTTATTGCAAATGACTGATTCTATTGATCCAAAACAAATCGGAAAGAAGTAGATACAATATAGGCCGATAAGCCATCGCTTCTCGAATAGTGTTGGGCACGTAGTTGAGCTGATTTCAAACCAAAATCAAATAACTTTAATTGTGATAGTACAGAACGATAGTTAAGCGAAATACCCCATTGATGGCTTGAAAAAGCGGATAAATCATAATCAGAGGTATAAAAATCCTGAGAAGATAAATGACTATTATAGGCGCCAAAATAATCTGCCGCTGTTTGATCATAATAACGATAAATGGGCGTTAGTTTCCACGATAAATTAAATCGGATTGGCAGTTCCATTTGAAATGTGCTAGAATAAATTCCCCAATCATCAGCATAATAACGAGCATAAGAACGCAAAACAACATATTCATTGATATAATAATTTAAGCGAGCCCCCAATGGAATTTTTAGACGTTGAGAGGGCAAACGTTCCACATCATCAGCCAAATGAAATACATCTTTGTTGTTTGGATTGGTGTATTGTGCAATTGTTCGAAAGTTTCCAATGTAAAAATCGTCTCTGTCCTGAAAATACACCCGTTGTAATGGATTGGACAACAACCCCTTTTGAAAAACAAGGTCGGCAAAAATTGCCCCTTGCAATTTTGGCGAGAGAATTTGGGATAGACCAAGACTAACCGCAAAAGAATTTCTACTAACCGTGGTGTATGACGTAAAATTTTCCGGTAAATAACCAGCCACACTATTCCCTTGATCATCGGTAATACTCACACCCAAAAAATATGAATCTTGGTTGTACAAAAAAGTGTCTTGAAACAATTCATATTCATGTAATTCTGTCGGTATAATAGGATCCCATTGATCTAGAAAAACTTGTGCTTTCAGCGAAAATTCAGTGTTTTTTTCGTTCCATAATTGCGCAAAAGATGTCCCAAAATTAAATGATGAATAATCGTATTCATTTGATCCACCAACATTGACTCCCCAATATCGATTACGGTCTTCACTTGCTTTTTGATAAGCAAGGTTTACGGTGGTTAAAACATCTTTCCCTGATGCCCCAGTAGATGCTACCCAAGGAGATCCTTTGGGGGAGTTATAGGAGCCACGAACTGCGCCTCTACCTCCGCCTCTAGTCGAGGCACCCGATTGGTTGAATGGATTCCCATTACTTGAACTTGCTGAAGTATACGCTGAAATCCCAACATCGGCGGTCAAATACGCATCTTCACTTAAGGGCATACGTACTACAATAGTTGGAGCATAATTTGTTAAATACTCATTCCCTATGCCTCCACTAACAGCGGCGTGTATTCCTTCTTGTTCATAGTAACTCATTAATAGATCTACCTCAACACTTTCCAATATTTTTTTCTTGAATTGAGTCAACGAATCTTTTGTCTGGGCTGAAAGACCAGCACAAATAAGGAGAAAAAATCCAAACAAAAAGGACTTAATTGCATCCACAACCACCTCCTGTTTTTCCACCGTTTGCCCCTGCTGCAGCCTCACGATAAATTTGGAAATTAGTTTCAAAACGCTCACAATCGATAGCGCTCAACAACATGTCTTCATCATTTATGGCTACCTTATTGTATTCTTTAACAACAGTACAAGATCCTGAAGTGACTAAATAAAGTGCTATGAATATCGATTTAATTTGTTTCATCTACTGAAATATTTTGGGAAGTGATGATCTCCCCATTGTCTGTAATTAACAAAGCTTCAACCCGAGGTAATTGATTGACTAAATCAATACCAGCGTCTTCGCCCATCACAAATAAGGCAGTAGCCAATGCATCAGCCAATTCGGCTTTGGGCGCGAAAACAGTACAACTAACTACTCCCTGACTTGGATAACCTGTTTTAGGGTTGATGATATGGCCATATCGCTTCCCCTCTATCAGTAAAAAACGCTCATAATCACCTGAGGTGACCACGGCAGTATTGTTTAATGGGAACCAAGAAAACACTTTGCTTTTATTCATGGGATTAACAAGGGCAACCTGCCATGCTGAACCATCGGGTTGTGTCCCCAGGCAGACATATCGCCTGAAGCATTTACAATTCCTGCCTTCACACCCTGCTCTTGTAAAAACGTTTTTACACGATCTGCAACGTAGCCTTTTCCAATAGCACCAAAGCCAATTTTCATCCCACTAAGAGGCAAGAAAACAGTTTGCTGTTCAGGATTCATCACAATTTTTTCAAAACCAATTTTATCTACCGATGCCTTTACTAAACTATCTGGTGGCGGCTGAATTTCTGCACCAGTAAACGACCATAACTTATCTACAGAAGCGTAAGAAATATCAAATGCACCATCGGTCAATCGAGCGATAGTGTTGGCTCGTTCGATTAAATCATACAACTCTTTTGAAATCGACTGAGGTTTTATCCCAGCCATTTTATTTATCTGCGATGTTTGAGAATCTTTATTCCAAGAAGAAATCAAGTGTTCCACTCGATCGATTTCAGCAATACTTTCGTCGATAAGCCGCTCCGCCTCCTCAGGATCTTCGTGCACCAAAGTGAGCTCAAAGGAAGAGCCCATTTGCTGAAATTTGCGTTGGATTATTTCTTGTGCGTACCCATCGAACGCTGATAAAAAAACCACACTCAGAAAAACAATGAAGTGTTTCATTTAATACCCTTTTATCTTTTCAATGTATGCACTAACGGGTAGCCTTTCATAAACAAATGACCCTATTTTTTTTTTGTGAGGGCGATAAAACAACTACCCACGGAAAATAGCCTTTGGGGTTATACATCTCTGCTAAATTCTGATTTTGCTCTTGTAACACAACGGGTAATTTATTTTTTTTTCGTTTGGGGAAATCTGCACGATACAAGATCAAGTCTTCCTTCGCATAAGCAGCAAATACGGGATTTAACCACACCTCTTTTTCTAATTTAATACAGGGGATACACCAATCTGAGCCCGAGAAGACCAAAACAATTTTCTTGTCTTCAGTTTTAGCTTTTTGAACAGCTACTTCCCAAGTTGATTGCCAAATTTGGGCACTGAGAGAAGTGCTCATCAAAATTAGAAAAACCATGACTTGTTGTTTCATTCGGCCGTTCTTCTTTCATAGGCGAATCCACCCTGTTTGTTTGTTGCCCAAGAGGTAAAAATAATTTCAATGTAAATGTCTTCTTCAATCAAATGAAGTATCATTGGGACACCCACAACATTTTTAGGACGCTGTCCTGGAGAGGCATTTCTAAAACTGGTAAATGTCAAACCATCAATGGTTGCATAGGTTCCCTGTGCCCAAGCTGTGCCTGCTGGACTTGAACTATCGTTTGCCGTACTCTCACTAACAATATTATAAATTTGTCCTTGGGTATTTGGTGTGTTATTTCCACGTGTAAGCCAGACTCTATCTGTTATTCTATCTTGATTAGCTTCATCATTGGGATCCCCACCGTTGGGCTTAGAAAAAGAAATTATTTCGCCTTGCCATAAATTTAAAGACGAGCTTACCGACTCATCGACATCGGTCAAGGTGATTGTGATGTTAACCTCTTCAGTCACAGAACCCGCACTTACCCTTACAACTGCTGTTAAAGTAGTTTGAGCTTCAAAATCGAATGCACTTGCATTCGCTACGGAAAGTGCTCCGGTGCTTGAATTAATCGTTATAGCGCCTGCAACACTTTGGGAGCTTATCGCAAAACAAACAGTTCCTCCGCTTGCGCTCGCCTGAACTGTACCTAGAACAGTACCCGCCTCCGGGTTCTCGGCTATTGTTACGGAAAAATCACTTGCAGTTATGGTTATTGTTGGATTGGGAGTTGGTGTTGCATATTGACTCCCTCCTCCCTCATCACCTTTACCACATTGTATCATCATGAGTGACAACACACCAATGCAGGTGATATAAACTAGCTTCTTCATCTTACTTTTTCTTTAAATATAAGCAGTAAAAGTCACTTCAACTCAAAACGTTTGTTAAATTTTTTTACAAATCAATAAACAAAATCACCGTAAACACTTTTGATGGTTAGTTGTTTAGATTTAGCTGACGCTACACGACCAACAATTTTTGATTCAACACCAAAAGACATACTTATGTTAATGATCTTTTCTGCAACATCCGCTGGCACATAGAGTTCCATACGATGTCCCATATTGAAAACTTCATACATTTCTTTCCAACTAGTTCCCGATTCTTCTTGTATCATGCGAAACAAAGGAGGTGTTTCGAAAAGGTTGTCTTTAATTACATGAACTTTATCCACAAAATGCAATACTTTGGTTTGAGCACCACCACTACAGTGAACCATCCCGTGCAGTTGCGAGCGTTCTATTGTGCTGAGAATTTTTTGTATGATTGGTGCATAGGTTCGCGTGGGAGAAAGCACTAGTTTTCCTGCATTAATTGGTGCTCCTTGGACATCGTCGGTCAAGTTTTTAGACCCAGCATAAATCAATTCCTCTGGCACACTCGCATCAAAGGTTTCGGGAAATTTCGCTTTTACAGCAGCATTGAATACATCATGACGAGCAGAAGTTAGTCCATTGCTTCCCATTCCACCATTGTAGGCTGTTTCGTAGTTTGCTTGACCAAAAGAAGACAAGCCGACGATTACATCACCCGCCTGAATATTTGCATTATCAATAACATCAGAACGCTTCATTCTGGCAACGACAGTTGAATCAACAATAATGGTTTGCACGAGGTCGCCCACATCTGCCGTTTCGCCTCCTGTACTTTTGATGGAGACTCCATGTTCAGAAAGGTCATTAATCAATTCTTCAGTACCATTAATTATGGCCGCCAAAACTTCTCCTGGAATGCGTTGTTTGTTCCTGCCAATGGTAGAAGAAAGTAGAATGTTTTCTGTGGCACCCACACATAAAAGATCGTCTATGTTCATGATTAAAGCATCTTGCGCAATTCCTTTCCAAACAGACAAGTCTCCCGTTTCTTTCCAGTAGGCATAGGCTAAAGAAGATTTTGTACCTGCTCCATCCGCATGCATCACAATACAATGATCTTTGCTTCCGGTTAGATAGTCTGGAACAATTTTACAAAAGGCCTTTGGGAACAACCCTTTATCAATATTTTTAATGGCATTGTGCACGTCTTCTTTTTGGGCAGAAACTCCTCGTAGACGATACCGATCACTAGACGCTGAACTCATGGACAATTTTTTACAAAAGTAGGGGAATTATTCCGCATCCAAAACTGGGAAATAAATTTCTAATGCGAGAAAAGCAATTCTCTGTATTTGGCGAGTGGCCAAAGCGAGTTATCGACCAATAACTCTAATTTATCACAATGATAACGTATGGTTTCAAAACAAGGCTTAACCTGATTACAGTACGCCAATGCCTTTTCTAAATCATCTGTGATTAGATTGGCGTTCTTTCGCTTATCAATCATGTCGTTAACGCCAGAATTGATTTCGGCGATGTGGGAAGAAATACGCTCAATTAGGAGCATCTGTTCCTTTGCCTTTTCTTTAAACTCTTCACCATAAATTTCTTTAAGTCCCTTAACATTTTCAATTAAGGTGTTTAAATAATTAATGGCTGTTGGAATTATATGATTTCGCGCTAGGTCGCCTAAGGTTCGACCCTCTATCTGTAGTACTAAAGTATACTGCTCTAAATCTACATTAAAACGAGCTTCTAACTCTCTTTTTCCCAATACGTTCTGTGCACCAAACAGCGCAATACTTTCTTTCGTTATATAGGCCTTTAATGCCTCTGGTGTGTTAGAAGCCTGATTAAGACCTCTTTTCTTAGCATCTTTTATCCAGTTTTCACTGTAGCCATCACCTTCAAACAAGACAGGACTAATTTGTTTGATTAAATCACGAAGTTCATTAAAAATAGCATCATCCTTCTTCATCTTGGTGTCTTTCTCCATCAAAGCATCAACTTTCTCTTTAAACAATTGCAATTCATCAGCCACTATGGTGTTTAAAACGGTCATTGGTTTAGCACAATTTGCCTTGGAACCAACAGCCCTAAATTCGAATTTATTGCCAGTAAACGCAAAGGGAGAAGTTCGGTTACGATCGGTATTGTCCAACAAAATTTCAGGAATTTTTCCAACCACATTGAGCTTTAAATCAGTTTTTTCTTGCGGCGATAGCTTTCCTTTAGAGACCTGTGCTAGATCGTTGAGTACATTTGTCAGTTGTTTTCCAATAAATACGGACATAATTGTCGGAGGGGCTTCATTGGCCCCTAAACGATGATCATTGCTCGCGCTCATCATTGACGCACATAACAAATTTTGGTGCTTGTGGACAGCTGCAATTGTGTTCACAAAGAAGGTGAGAAACTGTAAATTACTCATGGGGGTTTTTCCTGGACTCAATAAATTTACTCCTGTATTAGTTGACAAGGACCAATTATTGTGTTTGCCCGAACCGTTGATACCAGCAAAAGGTTTTTCATGGAACAATACTGCTAAGTTGTGTTTTTCAGCCGTTCGTTTCATTACATCTATCAATAAGGCATTATGATCGACAGATAAATTGACCTCCTCAAAAATGGGAGCCAATTCGAATTGTGATGGCGCTACCTCATTGTGACGTGTTTTAACAGGAATACCCAACATCATACACTCTTCTTCCAACTCATGCATAAATGATAGCATTCGTGTGGGGATGGATCCAAAATAATGGTCATCGAGTTGTTGTCCTTTCGCAGATCCGTGACCCAAAAGGGTTCTCCCAGTAAGAATTAAGTCGGGTCTAGAAGCTACTAGCATCTTATCAACCAAAAAATATTCTTGCTCCCAGCCCAAGGTTGGAATGACTTTAGATACATTTTTATCAAAAAACTTACATATCTCGGTTGAAGCATGATCGACAGCAGCGATCGATCGCAAAAGGGGCGTTTTATAATCCAGCGCTTCTCCTGTGTACGAAACAAAAATGGTTGGGATACACAAGGTTTTTCCAAACAAAAAAGCCGGTGAGGTTGGATCCCAAGCAGAATATCCACGCGCCTCAAAAGTGTTGCGAATTCCCCCACTTGGAAAACTTGAGGCATCGGGCTCTTGCTGCACCAGTTGGGAACCATCTAAGGAAGAAATAACCCTTCCGTCCTTTGTAAAATCAAGAAAAGATTCGTGTTTTTCAGCAGTTGCACCAGTTAAGGGCTGAAACCAATGTGTGTAGTGTGTAGCTCCTTTTTCCAATGCCCAAACCTTCATCGATTGAGCAATTTGTTCTGCGAGGGAACGACTTATTTGTGTGTTTTTTTTGATGGCTAACATCATCTCCTTAAAGGCAGGCTTACTCAAATAATTTTGTAGTTTTTTTTCATCAAAAACATTGGTGGCAAAACTATCCAAACGATTTTTTGTTGGTGAAAAAACACTGTGCTCTTGCTGTGCTATTTTCTCTAGGGCTTTAAAACGCAAATTATTCACGACTTCTATTAAATTTTACACAAAGATAAATTTAATTTTAATGATTTACAGGGGCTTTTATTAAAGAAAAATAAATTTCACCCCCTAAAAAATAACGGATTAATAAAAAAGTGCTCATTGTTAATATTTTACCCCCCTTAAAAAATAGGGAGTAGTTGTAAAAACATATTTTTGTGATTATTGTCGATAAAATATTATTCAAATGAGCAAATCAAAATTAGAGTATATTTGGTTAGACGGGTACAAACCCACTGCCAACTTACGAAGCAAAACAAAGGTTGTTGAGGACTTTAGTGGAAAACTAGAAGACTGTGATGTATGGTCTTTCGACGGTTCATCTACTCAACAAGCAGAAGGAGGTTCTTCCGACTGTTTGTTAAAGCCAGTAGCCATCTACCCAGATCCAACAAGAATCAACGGTTTCTTGGTAATGACTGAAGTATTAAATGCAGATGGGACACCCCATGAATCGAATGCACGTGCAACCATTGATGACGATGATAACGATTTCTGGTTCGGTTTTGAGCAAGAATACTTCATCATGGATAGAGAAACACAATTACCTCTTGGATTCCCCGTTGGTGGATACCCTGGACCACAAGGGTTGTACTACTGCTCTGTTGGTGGAAGAAACACGCACGGAAGAGATTTCGTAGAAGAGCACGCTGATCTTTGTATCGAAGCTGGACTTAATTTTGAGGGAATCAACCAAGAGGTTGCAAGTGGACAATGGGAATTCCAATTGTTTGCTAAAGGAGCGAAGAAAGCCGGAGATGAAATCTGGGTGG
Organism: Flavobacteriaceae bacterium; assembly: GCA_038143735.1. Classification (GTDB taxonomy): domain Bacteria; phylum Bacteroidota; class Bacteroidia; order Flavobacteriales; family Flavobacteriaceae; genus Arcticimaribacter. The sequence continues at coordinate 193,330 of JAYQML010000006.1, read as the reverse complement.
CCCGCTACCTACTCGACCGTTTGACAGAACAATACGGATACTACATTGAGTATCACCCAAAACCTGTAAAAGGAGACTGGAACGGTTCTGGTATGCACGCAAACTTCTCAAACACTACACTACGTACTTGTGGTGATAAAGCGACGTATGAGAAAATTTGTGAAGCGTTTAGACCTGTAACCAAAGAACACATTGAGGTGTATGGACAGTTCAACGAACAACGTTTGACTGGTCTTCACGAAACAGCATCTATCAATGACTTTAGCTATGGTGTATCTGACCGTGGAGCTTCTATACGAATTCCAATTATTACGGTAGAAAAAGGATGGAAAGGATGGTTGGAAGACCGTCGTCCAGCATCTAACGGAGACCCATACAAAATTGCTGCACGTATCGTGAAAACGGTAAAATCAGCCGAGGTATAGTTCGCTGTGATTTCCACTAAATAAAAGCATCCTTCGGGATGCTTTTTTTATGCCCAAACTTTTCAGAGGATCAACTAAAAAAAGGAGAGAAGGATTTCAGAAAGAAAAAAATAAAGTATATTTGCACCCGTTAATGGCCTCGTAGCATAACTGAATAGTGCACTTGATTACGGCTCAAGAGGTTGCAGGTTTGAATCCTGCCGAGGTCACTGAAAAACAAAGGGATTACAGACATGTAGTCCCTTTTTCATTTCTTCACTTGCACACTATTTGCACACAAGTCCAATCATAAAAAAATATAGACTACTAAGCTTTGCTAAATTAATCTTTACTCAGCGTAAATGTACCGAAGTTTACACTAACACCCCTCCATCTGTCTTCACACCCCTACAAAGCACCTTATTTTGCTCTATCGTGAATTGTGCCTTAGACTAATCATAGCATAGATTTCAAGGTGATTTCAATTGTGTCCTCTCATGCGAAAATATTAGAAGTAAATAGTGGGTGGTTATATACTATTCTGAGTGTTACACTGCTTGAAGAAAACTGAATATCGAAACCCCAGCCCCACTGGACTCATCGAAAACTTCAAGAAAATTTTAGCATTTGTCCCATTGTCCCACCTCTTAGGGATGGGACTTGGAACATGAACTCACTCCTTATGCTAACGACCGATTTGGATTAATAATCCAAGCCTAATTTTATATCAGAATTACTTTGCTATGTAACTTAGGTTACAAACCGTAAACTTATAAGATGTCTAACTTGTTTTAAATAAACAATCTAAAAACAAACAAATAGTTAAACATTATGACTCATTACAACGTTCTAATAATTGGAGCAGGTACAGCTGGCATCATGGTCGCTGCTCAACTGAAAAGGAAAGGTGTCAAATCAATTGGTTTGATTGACCCAGCTGACACTCATTATTATCAACCAGCTTGGACGCTTGTAGGTGCTGGTTCGTATGATTATAAGAAAAGCACGTCCCATGAAATCAGTAATCCCTTCAGGTGTTGATTGGATACAAGATTTTGTTGAAAAACTTAATCCTAAAGACAATCAGGTATCAACCAAAGGAGATAATTCGTACTCGTATGATTATCTAGTTGTTGCTCCAGGATTGGTTTATGATTTATCCATGGTAGAAGGATTGGAAGAAGCACTAGATAAAGGGATAGTTTGCAGAAATTATATAAATCCTGAAGAAACATGGAAGCAAGTAAAAACTTTTCAAGGGGGTACAGCCTTATTTACACAACCCACAACACCAATAAAATGTGGAGGAGCTCCTCAAAAGATAATGTATTTAGCTGAAAGTCACTTTAAAAAATCAGGGGTACGGAATAAAACTAATGTGGTTTTTGCTACAAATGGAGGGGTAATCTTCGGTGTTAAGCAAATCGCAGAAACGTTAATGAATGTCGTGAATCGTAAAGACATAAATCTACGTTTTGGACATCAACTCAAAAAAATTGATCCCGTTAAGAAAATTGCATGGTATGCCCTTGGAGATAATAATAAAGAACACAATCATAAACCTGCTAAAACCCATAAAGAAGATGGACTAGTTGGGATAGAGTTTGATTTTCTTCACACTGCTCCGCCATCAGTAGCACCGGAGTTTATCCAAAATTCAGTTCTTTCAAATGAAGGTGGCTGGATGACGGTAGACCATAAAAGTATGCAAAATCCAGATTTCTATAATGTTTTTGGTCTTGGAGATGTCGCTGCATTACCCACCGCTAAAACCGGAGCAGCAATTAGAAAACAAGTACCTATAGTTGTCGATAATATCCTGAAACTAATAAAGGACAATGTAATTGGAGAAATGGCTTATAATGGTTACTCTTCTTGTCCTTTAGTAACAGACTATGGTAAAATGGTTTTAGCTGAGTTTGATTATGATAATAATTTCATACCTGACCCTAAATTAAAACAAATGTTAATTCGTGATAGCTCAAAAGAGCATTGGCGCTTATGGATATTAAAAAAGTATATGCTCCCTTATTTATATTGGAACAAAATGATGAAAGGAGAATCAGTTTAATTTTTTTAAACGATAAAAGACCTCTAAACAAAGAGGTCTTATTTTTATGTGACACATGTTACAAACAATTAAAATTATTCAAATTAACTTCGTTAATAATTATTTATGAATCCGACCAAAGCCAAATTATACAGTATCTTTCTCTTGCGATGTCCCAGGTGATTGCATGGAAAATTTTTCGAGTCCCATCCTTTTGATTTTCGCAGTTTGAATCATGTGAAAGACAGATGTCCATCTTGTAATTTGAACTACAAGATTGAACCAAGTTTTTATTTCGGTTCTATGTATATCTCTTATGCCTTGGGTATTGCATTAGCAGTGACTACTTTTTCATTGAACTTTATATTTTCTCTAGCGCTTGACTTTAAACAATTGTTTGGACTCATTACGGTTGTTCTTATTTTTTTTATGCCTTGGATTGGAGCTTGGTCAAAAACTATTTGGGCAAATATCTTTATGCATTATGATGACAGCCTTTCAGAAAAAATAAAGGAAAACCAATAAGGAAGACGTACAAGTTGAAAGAACAACTAATCCCTCTTTATATCAATCGGTATCCAAAATATTACACCCCTTTTTACTCCATCGTGAATTATAGGTTAGCCCAATCATAGCAAAAGCTTACAGCTGTTACTTTTGCCTAAAAAGCGACCAATATCATATGAGACTGTGTAAAAAATAGAGACAAAAAAAGTAGACTGTAAAAATCTATCCTCCAAGAACAAGAAGAACTAATCCTGCTAAAATACCCAATAAATAAAACGCTTTTCGCTTGATGTTTTTTTCCTTGTAAATTAATGCGCCGAAAATAAACACAATGACAACATTGGATCGACGTACCAGGCTTATAATAGAAATCAACGAATCTGGAAGAGCAATGCTGTAGAAATAGAGGTAATCTCCAATAAGCAAGAAAAAACCAATAAATGGAATTGCCCATCTCCATTGGAAAGCAGTGTTTTTTAAGCGTCTGGGATACCATAATAATCCAAGAATGGGCGTCAATAAAAGGGTTTGGTAAAAGGTGAAATAAGCCTCGACAGCCATCACGTTCATTTCCCGGAGCAAAAATCTGTCATAAAGAGCTGAGACAGATCCTAGGACGGTCCCTGCAATCATTAGCCCAAGGTACTTGTTGGACCGAAATGAGAAGCCCTCTACTCGCCCTTCTGTAGAAAACAAAAAGAAGAAAATAAAAATCAACGATCCCCCCACTAATTGTATTGGCGTCAGTCGCTCCGAAAAAAAGAGAAAAGCACCGAGAGTCGTCCAAAGTGGCCCAGTAGAACGAATCGGGGCGAAAATGGTAAGAGGTAAATGTTTTAATGCAAAAAAGGTGCAAATCCAACTTGAAAGAACAATAACTGTTTTTAGGAGCATGCGGAGATGTCCTTGAATGTCTAGACGTGGCACAAAAGCCCAATTATCTACTGGAATCAAGCCCATCTCTGATAGCAGCACAAATATTAGCATAATGCTAGAAGCGGCTACTGTCGAAAAGAAAAGCGTAGGTAAAACGGCATTCTGCTGAAGGGAAACCTTTTTGAAGATATCATAAAAACCTAGAAATATTGCCGAGCAAATCGCCAAAAGCAACCACATATACAGAATTTTTGAGGGACAAATTTATGAAACATTTGTGGATCGACCCGGACTACTTCAAAGGGATAAAGCAATTTTCGATTTAAAAATGAACTCGATGACTTTATTGAAACCCTTTATGAAAAAGGAGCGATTTAAGCAAATGCTTTTTTTGCATCATTCATCGAAACTGCCATTTAATATTTGCGTTAAGTTATTATTGACTTATTAAAAAGAAACGACTAACTCTGAATTATCTTCCATGCTTTTTCATGCAAAAATTAGAGTGCAAAGGCCAAATTAATTGAGTAATGGATACCTGAGGTTCTTCTATAATCTTAAAAATTCCAAGCAATATTTAAATATATGAATTGATTCGATAACAGTTTTATCAAAAATTATATAAATGTAAATAAAACACTTATATTTGATTACATTAGTTCATCTCTATTTTTGTGCAGAGAATTAAACAACAACCACAAGATAAACAACTACTTATGAAAACCAATCAACAAAAATTTAGAGTTCTAGAAAAAATAGGATATGGTTCTGGTGATGCAGCTGTAAATGTAGTGATTTCATCTATGTTCTTAATTATCACCTTTTTCTACACGGATGTTTTTGGTTTAAAGCCAAAAGACATGGCCTTACTATTTCTCTTAGTTAGATTTATTGATGCGATTACTGATCCTTTGATGGGAACTATCACTGATAAATACAAATCAAAATACGGACGATACCGCCCGTACTTTTTATATTTAGCAGTTCCTTTTGGGCTATCCGTATTCTTAACGTTTATGACACCTGATTTTGATTATACAGGTAAAATGATTTATGCTTACGCAACCTATATCTTTATGACGTTGATGTTTACCTCGGTAACCATACCTTATATTTCACTCATCGGTGTAATGACGAGTGATCCGAAGGAAAAACTCTCTGCAAATGGATATCGTTTATTCTTTGCCAAAGTAGCTGCCTTTTTTGGTATCAATTGTAGTTCCAATTCTCGCTGAACGTTTTGGAAGTGATGATATAGGAAGAGGTTACCAGATTGCCATGGGAATTATGGCACTTATTGGTACTCTTTTATTCTTATTTAGCTTCTTTACGACCAAAGAGCGTATTGAGTATGAAGCTGAAAAAAAACCATTTTTTGAGCAATTAAAATTATTATTCAAAAACGGTCAATGGACCCTATTATTTGGTGTTTGCTTTACTGGAACGGTAGGTTATGTGATCCGAAACTCTGTAGCTATTTTTTATGCAAAATATTACCTAGGTGGTGATGCTACTGTGCAATCTATTTTTCTGGCAACAGGAGTTATTGCAGCAATTCTAGCCATGCCTGCTTCTACTTATATCACCAAACGCTATTGTAAAGTAAAGCTCTTTAAGTACTCTCAACTTCTAGTTGGGTTAATCAGTTTAATCATGTTAATTGTTGTGGGACAAGAAAGCATTACGACCGCTTATGTGTTTTACTTTATTTTGTCTTTCGTTGTTGATTTACACGCCCCTATATTCTGGTCTGCTATAGCGGAAGCTGTTGATTACGGAAATGCTGAATCTGGAAAAAGAGTTTCTGGACTTTCTTATGGAGGCATCTCTTTTGCACAGAAATTTGGAATGGGAGTCGCTGGGGCTGCCGTAGGGTATATGTTAGATTTCTTTGAATATGTACCGAATGCTAAAGTTCAAACAGATTTTGCGCTTTATGGGATTGCTTTAATGCTAACCGTGATTCCGGGCTTTTTCCATATGGTAATGGGAGGACTGATGTTTAGATACAAAATCACTGACGAATACTATGAGAAGATTAAACAAAAATTAAATCTTTAATCTGCATGAATTATAGCAATAAACCTATCGTCGAACAAAGAGCTGACCCTTATGTATATAAACATACTGATGGTTATTATTATTTCACAGGCTCTGTACCTACCTATGACAGTATTGAACTTAGACGAGCAAAATCTTTGGACAAACTTGCTGAAGCGGAAACATTTCACGTATGGCGCAAACATGAAAGTGGCCCCATGAGTCATCATATATGGGCTCCTGAACTCCATTATCTAGATGGAAAATGGTATGTGTATTTTGCAGCTAGTGAAGCCGATGATATTTGGAAATTAAGACCCTATGCGCTCGAATGTCAAGGACAAGATCCATTACATGATTCATGGCTTGAACTCGGTCAAATGCAGCCAGCAGATGGAGATAATAAATCATTTATTGATTTCTCCTTAGATGGTACTGTATTTGAGCATCAAGGCAAGCGCTATTTTTGCTGGGCAGAAAAAACAGGAGGACAATTTGCAGCATCCAATTTATATCTTGCTGAAATGGAATCTCCTATTAAACTAAAAACAACTCAATTTATGTTAACCACTCCAGATTACGATTGGGAACGAGTTGACTTTTGGGTTAATGAAGGACCTGCCGTGATTAAAAGCTCCGGAAAGATTTTTATCACCTATTCGGCAAGTGCTACAGGAGCTTGCTATTGCATGGGACTCATGGAAGCAGATGAGAATGCTGATCTACTCGATCGAAATTCATGGAAAAAATCTAGACATCCTGTATTAGAATCTGACTACGATAAAAACATCTTCGGGCCAGGGCACAACAGTTTTACCACAGACGATAAAGGTAATCCACTCTGTATATATCACGCAAGAGATTACGAAAAAATCGTAGGAGATCCACTTTACGATTACAATCGCCATGCGAGAATTATGGAAGTAAAATTCGATAGAGACGGCACTCCATTATTTGACTTTTATTAATACAAACAATAAACCTTTCAAAGTAAACACAGTATGCGTAAATTTTCATTGAGCTTTTTTGTGATTCTGTTTTTATTCATAAGTCAATTGTGCAGCTTTGCTCAGACATCCACTGTGAATATTTCTATTGATGCCGACAAAGAAGTTGGAGCAATGAATCCTATATGGGCTTGGTGGGGTTATGATGATCCTAATTACACCTATATGAAAGATGGGAAAAAATTATTAAATGATATTGCTTCTTTAAGTTCTGTTCCTGTCAATGTAAGAGCTCATAGTTTATTAGTAACAGGTGAAGGTACTCATGGATTAAAGTGGGGATCCACTAATGCCTATACTGAGGATGAAAACGGAAATCCTATATACGATTGGACTATTGTCGACAAAATTTTCGACACTTATATCGAACGCGGAATGAAGCCTTTCGCTCAAATTGGATTTATGCCTGAAGCGCTTTCATCTAAACCAGATCCTTATAGACACTATTGGAAACCAGGTGCTAAATATGAGGATATTTACACAGGCTGGGCATACCCTCCTAACGATTATAACAAATGGGCAGAATTAGTTTATCAATGGGTTGTACACTGCGTGGATCGTTATGGGAAAGAAGAAGTTGAAAGTTGGTACTGGGAATTATGGAATGAACCTAATATAGGTTATTGGCAAGGAACAACAGAGGAATATATTAAACTCTATGATTATACTGCTGACGCAGTAAAAAGAGCATTGCCAACTGCCAAAATGGGAGGCCCTGAAGTAACTGGACCTAATTGGAAAGTTGCTGAAGAATTTTTAATCACTTTTTTAGAACACATAAAAAATGGAACCAACTACGCAACAGGCAAAAAAGGAACTCCTCTAGACTTTATTACTTTTCATGCTAAAGGAAGCCCTAAAGTAGTAAACGATATGGTTCAAATGAATATGGGAGCTCAATTAAGAGATATTAGCAAGGGGTTTGAAATTATTGCTTCCTATCCTGAGTTCAAAGATTTACCAATTATTATTGGAGAATCAGACCCAGAAGGGTGCGCTGCCTGTTCTGAAGCTGATTACCCACACAATGCCTACAGAAATGGCACCATGTACGCCAGCTACACAGCTGCTTCATTTGCAAGAAAATATCAATTGGCTGATCATTATGGAGTCAATCTTTTAGGAGCTGTGACTTGGGGGTTTGAATTTGAAAACCAGCCTTGGTATGCAGGTTTCAGAGATATGGCAACAAATGGAGTTAACAAACCTGTTTTAAACGTTTTTAGGATGTTTGGAATGATGAAAGGCAAACGAATTTCTGTTGACCAAAGTGCTCTTGCGTATGATTACATCAAAGTTAGAAATGAAAGCGTCAGAGAAGAAGCCGCAGATATTAATGCCATAGCAGCCAAAGACGACAGATCCATAAGTGTCATGGTATGGAATTATCACGACAATAATGACTTAGAAGTCGATGATGCAAGTATTACAATTGCAGTTGAGCATATTCCTGCTGAACAAATTCTATTGACTCACTACAGGATTGATCAACAGCACAGTAATTCATATACTTTATGGAAAAAGATAGGTGCTCCTCAAAAACCTACCCAAGAACAAATCAAGCAACTAGAAAAAGCTGGACAACTTCAATTATACACCTCTCCAGAATGGAAAACAATTAAAGAGGAAAAGACTTCTATTTCAATAGAGTTACCTAGACAAGGAATCTCATTACTTAAATTAGAATGGGAATAACAAATCAATTTATGAAAACACTATTCACGATTTTAGGGCTATTAATCACCCTAAGCACATCAGCACAAGGTCTAATTACAAACATCTATAATAGACACACCTTAAGTTTAAATGGCCAGTGGAACTATATTGTTGACCCTTATGAAACAGGGTTTTATGACTATCGCTTCAAGGAAAAAAATGAAAATGATCCCGGTGCTTATTGGAATGCTGAAATTTCAGATAACAAAACTGCACTTATAGAACACCAATACAGTCCAAAACAAACCTTGAGAGTTCCTGGAGATTGGAACTCACAAGACCCAATGTTTTTATATTACGAAGGAACAGTGTGGTATAAAAAGTCATTTGATTATAAGAAAAAACAAGAAGCAAATCGATTGTTTGTCTACTTTGGCGCGATTAACTATAAAGCTGACGTTTATTTAAACGGAAAGAAGTTGGGATCTCACAAAGGAGGCTTCACTCCTTTTCAATTTGAAATACCCAATGAGCTTCTTAAAGACAAAGACAACAATTTAGTTGTTAAAGTTGACAACAAACGTCACAAAGATGAAATCCCAACAGTAAATACTGATTGGTGGAACTTTGGAGGAATTACTAGAGATGTAATGCTTGTCGAAACCCCTTCTAGCTTTGTTGAAAGCTATCATTTTCAACTTGATACACCAAGTTCGAAACTCAGGCCCATCACTAAAAAAGCGCAATTAAGTGGTTGGGTCAACTTAAATAATGCTAATCAAGGAACTATTGTCAAACTAGAAATTCCGGAATTAAACCTCACTAAAAATATTGTATATCAAGGAAAAAAGACCCCTTTTACGTTTAGTGCCAAAAAATTAGAGCTTTGGTCAGATGTAAACCCAAAATTATATGAGATAAAATTTAGTGTAGCTGATCAAACATTAAGTGATGAGATTGGTTTTAGAAAAATAGAAGTAAAGGATACAAAAATCTTACTTAACGGCAGCCCCATATTTTTAAGAGGAATATGTATGCATGAAGAAATAGCCTCAGAGATGAGACGTGCCTACTCAAAAGAAGATGCAGACCACATCCTTCAATTGGCAAAAGAACTCAATACGAATTTTATACGACTTGCTCACTATCCTCATAACGAGCATATCATTAGAGCAGCCGATAAAGAAGGGATCCTTTTATGGTCAGAAATTCCTGTCTATTGGACCATTAACTTTAAAAGTGAAGAAGTGCTTCAAAAAGCCAAGAAACAACTTAAAGAAATGATCGATCGTGACCTCAACAGAGCTAGTGTTATCATCTGGTCTGTAGGGAATGAAACCCCTGTTTCTGAAACCAGAACAAACTTTATGAAAGAGTTGATCTTAGAGGCTAGGCGTTTGGATGATACTCGATTGGTTTCTGCAGCGTTGGAAGTTCATTACAATGCTGAAGTAAATACTATAAACGATCCTTTAGGAGCTTATACTGATGTTGTATCTGTCAATGAATACCTTGGATGGTATATTGGGCTTCCATCCTACTGTGAGACAGCACAATGGGAAACTATCTATGATAAACCTCTAATCATCAGTGAAAATGGAGGTGGAGCTAAAGCAGGTTTTCATGCGGATAAAATGACTAGATGGAGTGAAGAATACCAAGAATGGCTTTATGAAGAGCAGGTGAAAATGATGAAGCGTATGCCTGAAAATTTCACAGGGATCGCTCCTTGGATTCTTGTTGATTTTAGGTCTCCAAAACGAAATAATTACATCTATCAAGATGGATGGAATCGAAAAGGTTTAATTTCAGAAAAGGGCGAAAAAAAGAAAGCATTCTATGTTCTCAAGTCATACTATGATGAACTTGAGAAAAAACATCATTAATAAATCTTTTCATGACGATGAGAGTCTTTCTATACACCATCATTTTCCTTTTACTCATTGGATGCAATTTCAATTCAAAACAGAAAACAGAATTCCATCAGTGGGCAAAAACACCTCCTATGGGTTGGAACAGCTGGGATTGTTTTGGACCATCTGTAGTGGAGGATGAGGTAAAAGAAAATGCTGATTATATGGCTACTCATTTAAAAGAATTTGGATGGGAATACATTGTGGTGGATATCAGATGGTATATCGACAATCAAACCACGGGACATTACAATCCTTATGATGAATCTGATTTCATCCTTGATGAATACGGTCGATATATGCCTTCCCTAAACGATTTCCTTCAGCTAAAAATGGAGACGGTTTCAAAAAACTCGCTGAATATGTCCACAACAAAGGATTAAAATTTGGAATTCACATAATGCGTGGCGTACCAAAAGAAGCAGTATATAATAAACTTCCGATTAAAAACACCGATGTAACTGCTGATCAAATCTATTCTACTGAATACGAATGTACTTGGCTCAAAGACAACTATACCATACTCAAAAACAAAAAAGGAGGACAAGAATATTACGACTCCATACTTGAACTTTATGCCTCATGGGGAGTAGATTACATCAAAGTAGATGATTTATCAAGACCGTATCACATTGATGAAATTGAAATGCTCAGAAATGCTATTGATAAGACAGGTAGACCTATTGTTTTGAGCATGTCGCCTGGAGCTACACCAATTGAAGCGTATGAACACGCGAAGAACAATGCTAATTTATGGAGAACTATAGATGATTTTTGGGATAATTGGTCGCAACTCAATTATTCCTTTGACAAATGCGCCCAGTGGGCTCCATATATCACTGAAGGCTCTTGGCCAGATGCAGACATGCTTCCATTAGGGCACCTATCTATTCGTGGGGAAAGAGGAGCTGACCGATACTCCAATTTTACCAGAAACGAACAATACACTTTGATGACACTCTGGTCGATGTTTAAATCTCCTCTAATGTTTGGAGGACACCTTCCTGACAATGATTCTTTTACCAATTCATTAATCACCAATGAAGAGGTTTTATATGTCAATCAAAACTCTGTAAACAATAAAGAATTTTACCGAAGAGATCAGATTATTTGTTGGACCGCAGATGATCCTGCTACTGGAAATAAATATGTGGCACTATTTAACAATGAAGGAGATGGATTTGTCAATACGGATAAAATAATTTACCGCAGTGGTGCAGTTACGAATCTCACTGATAATTTTGGAAAGTATATCGATATTGAAATTCCTCAAAACACAAAAGAACTATACCTTATTGTAAATGATAATGGTGATGGCTATTCTTGTGATCATGCCAATTGGATTAATCCTACATTAGAATTAACAAATGGGAGCAAAATTAATCTAGTTGATCAAGAATGGGATTTTGCAACTGCAGGATGGGGAGAAATACATAAAAACAAATCAATTAGTGGTCGTGACCTAATTGTTGATGAAACAACCTATGACAATGGAATTGGTACGCACTCTCAATCCATTATCAAATACACACTACCCGATAACGTTAAACGCTTTAATACCTTTGCTGCACTTGATCAACAAGGAATGATTGAAGGTTGTGGTTCTACTGTTGAGTTTATGATTGCTTTTAAGGATCCTAGATCTAAACAAAATGAAATGCCTGCTTCTGAAGTCACTCTTGATTTAACTGAACTAGGAATTGATGAAACAGTACAAATAAGAGATCTCTGGAAAAAAGAAAATTTAGGAACCTATATAAAATCTGAATTTAGTATTAAAATACCACAGCATGGAGCCGTTTTACTTGAGGTTTCAAAACAATAATTTGATGGTGCAATTTGGCTAATTCTTTACCTTCATTTACAATTCCTTGAAAATCAGTTGAGATGACCTCTGCAGAAACATCTCCATCTACTATATCACATATTGCTTGATAGTGCTTTAAGATGTTTTGTTTCCCAGTAATACCCTATTTGCCAATAACGATGGATTGGTTGTTACTCCATCTAAGATTCCCATTTCTTGCTCTTTTGCAATATCACTTAGGCTTGCTGTATCGATAAAAAATTTCATTCGCTTATAATTAATTGATTAGACAATTTCGTCTTTTTTTACAAGATTTTTTATTTCTTATTTTCCGTTAAACCAAAACATTACATAAATCACAATCGCAACTACCATAACTGATATGGCAATATCTTTCCAGTTATATGTATCCTTTGAAATTTGCTTTTCTTCTGCTGTTACTGTTTGGAAGGTTAAGTTTTTAACCTTCTCTTCGGTTGGCTTAGCAGTTGCTAAACTCACTCCAACAATCAACAGAATACAGAATAAGAAGAACCAAGCTCAAAAGGTGAGGTAATTAAGCGTTCCAATTGTATGTAATATACTTCCAGGAGTAAGTGACTCGCTGATAATTTCTAAGAATATTCTAAGAAACCCTAAAAATAATCCAGTAATTAAAGTCACAAATGCACCCTGTGCGTTGATTCGCTTGTGGAAGATTCCCATCACAAATACCGCTGCAATTGGAGGTGCAATATACGTTTGTACTGATTGTAAGTATTCGTATAACACCCCGAAATATTTGCCATAATTGGAATCCAAATAATCCCAACGATAACAACAATGATTGTTGCAAACTGTCCTGTGCGCACTAATTTCTTCTCAGGGGCTGAAGGCTTTAATTTCTTATAAATATCTATGGTAAATAACGTTGAGACTGAGTTAAAAACGGATGCAAGAGAGCTCATAAGTGCCGCTAATAAACCTGCTGCAACTAATCCTCGTAAACCAGCTGGAAGTAAATTACTCATCAAAACTGGAAAGGCTTCATCTGGTGTGTCCCAATGTAATTCACCTCTCATTTTTAAGGTTAATGCAATCACCCCAGGAATTAAGAATAAGAATACTGGAAGTAATTTCATCAGTGCACCAAAAATAGTACCTCTTCTACCTTCCTTAATATTCTTAGCGGTTAAGGTTCGTTGAACGATATACTGATCGGTACACCAGTACCAAATACCAACAATGGTACTTGAAATAAATAAGGTTGGCCATGGGAAATCAGGGTCTGAAGCTGGTCTCCACATGTTTAAATATTCAGGAGTAACTGTTGCTTTCATTGATTCCCATCCTCCTACTTGATCTAATCCTATAAAAGTAAGGGCTGCAGCTCCAATAATTAATACTACTGCTTGAAGCGCCTCAGTGTATACTACCGCACGCATTCCTCCAATAACAGTATAGAGCCCTGTAAGAACAACCGTAGCAATAGCACCAGTCCAGAAGTCAATTCCGAGAAGCGCTGACACAACAACCCCACCCGCGTATATTGTTACTGAAATTTTAGTTAATACATACGCTGCTATTGAAAAGATAGACAGAATCCATCTCGAACGCTCATCAAAACGTTTTTCCAAGAACTCTGGCATCGTAAACACACCTGCTCTTTGATAAAAAGGTAGGAATACCCAACCTAAAATTAGGACTATCCAGGCTTGAATTTCATAAATAAGCATAGGAAGTTTATCTCCGGCTCCAGCTCCGGCAAGTCCTACTACGTGTTCTGAACCAATGTTTGAAGCAAAGATTGATGCTCCAACCACAAACCACCCTACGTTTTTACCTGCTAAGAAATAATCTTCGGTATTGTCTTCTTTTTTTCGAATTACCCAAATAGCAATCCCTACAAGGACTGCAAAATAAATGGTGATGATAATCCAATCTAATGCCACTAAAGTTTGCATGTTAGCTGATTTTTTTAATTATTTTGTTGAAAAGGCAAATATCGTTTGCGTTTGATACAATTCTCCAGCTTTTAAAATAACTGACGGAAATGATTCTTGATTTGGTGAATCTGGATAGTGTTGTGTTTCTAAACACAATCCTGAACGGTGACCATAAAAGGAATCCGAGTTTTTCTTAGGATGAGTTCCATCTAAGAAGTTTCCTGAATAAAATTGAATGGCTGGCTGGTCAGATGAAATCGTAAGGACACGTCCAGAAGTCGCTTCAGATAATACAGCTACGATTCTCATTCCTTCATCTTGATTGTTTAATACCCAACAGTGATCATATCCAAGGCCTCTTTCCAGTTGAGTATCTTCAACATTAATATCTTTTTCGATTGCCTTTGGACTTGTGAAATCAAAAGGTGTTCCACTTACAGGAGCGATTTCACCAGTAGGGATTAATGTTTCATCTACAGGTAAATACGCATCTGCAGCAATCATTAATTCATGAGATAAAATATCTTCAGAATCAGCCAAATTAAAATAAGAATGCTGTGTTAAATTGACAATAGTAGTCTTATCCGTTCTAGCCTGATAATCAACTTTTAACGCATTTTCCTGAGTTAAGGTATAGGTCACTTCTACTGTTAGGTAACCAGGATACCCTTCCTCCATATCTTTGCTTATATACATCAATTTAAGCATTGCTTCTCCATTGACAATATCACCATCTGCACTCCAAACAACCTTATCAAAACCATTCACACCTCCGTGCAAATGATTTTTACCATCGTTTTGAGCTAAGGTATAATCTTTTCCTTCAAGAGTAAATTTCCCATTTGCAATACGATTTCCAAAACGACCGATTAAGGCTCCAAAATATGGATTGTTTTCTTCATAGTCACTTAATTTGTCATACCCTAAAACCACATCATTAAAATTCCCTTCTTTATCAGGAACTTCAAAAGAAGTAATAATCCCACCATAAGTGATTACTTGTACGCGCACCCCTTTTGCATTGGTTAAGGTATAACGATCTATCTGTTGTCCATTTTTTGTAGTCCCAAAAAAATCCTTCTGAATAATTGATTTTTTTGTTTCTACTTGTTTACATGAAGTTATTGCTGTCATCATCAATAAAATTAGTGCTTTACTCTTCATAATTTGATTGTATTGTTTTGCTTTATTTAAGACTTCTCAAAATGATGTTCATTTGCAGCCATTGTGTCTTTAAAGTTTCTTATTTGAGTTTGTTCATCAATAACCAATAATTCCACATCCGTCATAGCAGCTAAGTCTTCAATCGCTTCAGTTGCTAAAGCCTGAGTATATATTGTATGGTGAGCTCCTCCTGCCAAAATCCATGCAGTGGCAGCCACTTCTAAACTCGGCTTACAATCCCATAACACTCTTGCCACAGGTAGTTTTGGCAACTCATCCTCAAAAGAAACAGCTGTTATTTCGTTTAAGACAAATCTAAAACGATTTCCTAAATCTACTAAAGTGAGATTAAATCCATCTCCCTCTGGAGCATTAAACACTAAACGCACTGGATCTTCTTTCCTCCAATTCCTAATGGGTGAATTTCACATGATGGTTTTCCATCAGCAATTGACGGACATATTTCTAACATATGAGAACCTAATACTAGCGATTTTTTCTTACCAAAGTGGTAGGTATAATCTTCCATAAATGAAGTTCCTTTATCTATACCTATAGCCATTACTTTTAAAATACGAGTAAATGCTGCAGTTTTCCAGTCACCTTCACCTCCAAAACCGTATCCATCGGCCATTAAACGTTGAACTGCAATCCCTGGAAGTTGTTTGAGTTCTCCTAAATTTTAAAAAGTATCGGTAAAAGCTTTGAATCCTCCTTTTTCTAAGAAACGCCGCATTCCAAGTTCAATTTCGGCAGCATCGTATAAAGATTGACGCTGAGCTCCGCCTTCAACAAGTTTGTCATCTAAGTTGTAACTAGCCTCATATTCATCAACCAATGCTTGAATTTCTTCTTTTGTTAACTGTTTCATTTCATTGACAATATTAGAAGAATCATAACCGTTTACTGCAAATCCAAATTGAATTTGAGCCTCTACTTTGTCTCCTTCAGTTACTGACACTTCACGCATATTATCTCCAAAGCGACATACTTTAAGGTTTTGCATTTCGTGATATCCTAAAGCAGCGCGAGTCCAAATTCCTATAGAATTTTGTACCGCAGCTTTTTGCCAATGCCCTACAACAACCTTACGCTTAATACGAAGTCTAGTCATGATATGACCAAATTCGCGATCACCATGTGCTGATTGGTTCAAGTTCATAAAATCCATATCAATTGATGACCATGGAATATCAGCATTGAATTGAGTGTGCAAGTGCAATAATGGAACTTGTATTTTTTTCAATCCATTAATCCACATTTTTGCAGGCGAGAAGGTATGCATCCAAGTAATCACTCCAATACAATTCTTATCAGTTGATGCCGCTACACATACTTCGGTAATCTCCTCTGGTGTCTTAAGGATCGGTCTAAAAATGATTTCCAAAGGAATATCACTAGATTTGTTTAATCCTTCTACAACTTGCTTTGAATTTGCAGCAACTTGTTTTAAAGTCTTTTCTCCATATAAATGTTGAGTTCCTGTTAAAAACCAAATTTTCTTCTGTAATAAATCTTCCATATTTAATTCTTATTGTCCGTAGTATGCATTTTTACCATGCTTACGTTCATAATGTTTTTTAATTAATGATTTTTTTAAACGAGGTGCATCGGGATTAATCTGTAAGGTTAGATAGGCCATATGAGCAATCTCCTCTAAAACTCGTGAGTTATATACTGACTTGGCTGCATCTTTGCCCCAACAAAAGGGTCCATGATTTCCAACTAAAACCATTTCTACTTCAGAAGGGTTTAGCTTCTTCTCCTTAAAACAATCCACAATCTGTATCCCTGTATTGTGTTCGTAATTTCCTGCAATTAACTCATCACTCATCGGAGCTGCACAAGGGATATCAGCAGTTAAATGATCGGCGTGAGTCGTCCCAAAAATTGGAATATCACGTTGAGACTGAGCCCAAGACACCGAATAAAGTGCATGGGTATGCGTAATCCCCCCTATATGTTCCCATGTCTTATACAAATATGCATGTGTTTTGGTATCTGAGGAGGGTCTGAATTTTCCTTCAATGATAGTATTGTCAAAATCAACAATGACCATAGCTTCGGGTTTTAAATCCTCATAAGGAACACCAGAGGGTTTAATTGCAAAAACTTGGTTATCACGATCCACAGCACTGACATTTCCAAAGGTATAAACCACAAGACCCAGATCATTAAGCTCCATATTAGCCTCGTAACATTCCTGTTTTAGTGCTTGATATTTTGAACTCATTAGTTTGAATTTAGTGTGTTAGTTAAGCTTTCTATACTGATTCCTAGTTCAGTATATTTATTCATCAATTGTTGCATTTTAGCAACTTTTTCTTTTTCTGGTTGGTATTCCGCTACATAGGGAGACCCTAAAACCTTACTTGCCTCTGCGAATGAATGGTAAATTCCTGAAGCAACAGCAGCATAGATGGCCGCTCCTAGTGCAGGGGTCTGTTCAGACTCTGCTACCTTAACAGGCATATTGAGTGTGTTGGCAAGTGTCTGCATAATGAATTGGGACTTTTTAGCAACCCCTCCGATTCCAACTATTTGATTGATTTCAACCCCTTCTTCAACAAATCGATCAACAATTGTTTTTGATCCAAAACAAATGGAGTGAATCAATGATAAAAAGATATGAGCAGCAGAAGTACCCAAATTGATGTTTGCGATGGCTCCCTTTAAGTTTTGATTTGCATCGGGTGTTCTTCGTCCATTTACCCAGTCAAGTGCAGTTGGAATAGATTCTTCTAATGAAATTTGTTCAGCTGATTTAGTAAGTTGTATAATGAGCTTCTCATCA
Source organism: Flavobacteriaceae bacterium (assembly GCA_038143735.1). Taxonomy (GTDB): domain Bacteria; phylum Bacteroidota; class Bacteroidia; order Flavobacteriales; family Flavobacteriaceae; genus Arcticimaribacter. Next base: position 175,187 of record JAYQML010000006.1, on the reverse strand, counting down.
AATTCAGCTTGTAATTGATTGCGTTGTTCATCGCTAATTGCTGAAGACTCTAAAACAACATTTGTCATCGGCCATTGCAATACATTTTTAAACCAAGCCAAAACATCTCCAAAAGCAGATTGTCCAGCTTCTAAACCAACCATTCCTGGAACAACAGATCCATCTACCTGTCCACAAATCCCTTTTACCGTTTTATGTTTATATTGATCATCATTTGAAACAATAATATCACAAGTTGAAGTTCCCATAACACGAATCAAGGATTTTTCTTCAATTTTTGCTCCTACTGCACCAGCATGAGCATCAAAGGTTCCTACACTGATAATTGTATCAGTTGATAAGCCTAACTTTTCAGCCCACTCATTAGACAAGGTTCCTGCAATTTCATCAGAAGTATAGGTCTTATTATAAAGATTAGAACGAAGCTTCGCTAAATAAGGATCTAATTGTTGCAGAAATTCCTCACAAGGCAATCCTCCCCACTCTTCATGCCACATCGCTTTATGACCCGCGGCACAACGAGAGCGCCTAAAGCTTTTCAAGTCCTTTTCCTCTATGAGAAGGTATGTCATATAATCACAGTGCTCCATCCAGGTGTGAGCTTTCGCTACAATAGATTGATCTTCACGTGCGATATGTAATATTTTAGCCCAGAACCACTCCGATGAATAAATACCACCTTCGTATTTTAAATAATCAACCCCACCCCATGTTTTAGATAAATGATTAATTTCATCCGCTTCGGCTAAGGCAGTGTGGTCCTTCCAAAGTACCATCATAGCATTTGGATTTTCTTCAAATCCTTTCTTAAAAACTAATGCTTCTCCATCCTCCGCAATTGGAATTGGTGATGAACCAGTCGTATCAATTGTGATTCCTTTCACTTGTTTTGGATTAATTTCAGAACTAGTAACCACCCCTTTAATTGTGTTTTCTAAACCTTCAATATGATCTAAAGGATGTTGTCTAAATTGATTATCTATTGGCTTGCAATATTTCAGCGTCTTCCATCTCTGGTAATAGTGGACAGAAGTAGCTTCTTCTTTACCAGTTGAAGCGTTTAATAATACTGCTCTCACAGAATCTGTCCCGTAATCTAATCCAATAACATAACCTTGTTCTTTCATAAAGGGTACTCTTTTTTTATTTTAATATAAACTTGAATACATTAAAACTCTTAGACGCAATAGCAATAGATTGTTTCTCAGTATTAAGCTTTTGTTTTAATTCTTTTGGATAAATATTTTTAGGTTGCCCTATGCTATTTACAGCTGCTAAATCATCAGCTTTCAATTCAATATGCTGAATCGTATTCTTTAATTGAGCACCCAAAACTTGCAGCATAACTTCTTGATCTTGTTCAGAAGTATTCGCTATTTTAACAATCAATTCGTTTTTATTTTTATCTTTTACCGCTGACGCATAAATCCCTTGTTGTCCTGTGGGTTGCTCTCCGTCTAAACTAATAGTCAGCAAATCTGTACCTGAATTGGTCGCATACAACTTTTGAACGTAATAACTAGGAGTTCCATACACATTTAAGTTGTTAAACCATATCAAATCCGTTTTCCATTGCCATGCATCTAAATGTGCAAATAAAGGAGCATACGCAGACATTGATACGATATCCGCGTTGCGCTCTAAACCTGTCATAAAAGCTGCTTCTGACAAGGCAGACTCCCAGTTATTTCGATATGGCGCCTCTACATTCATCTCCGTATGAGCTGCGTATTCTCCTGCAAAAACTTTAGGACCATTTCTATCATATGAATCGTAACGATTCGCATGTTCTAAAAACCATTGCGGAGAACGGTAATAATGTTCATCCACGATATCTGGGTCCAATTTCTTTAATTCATTCCAACCGTACTCAAAGAATTCTCCATCAGGAAAAGGACCTACGCTAGAAATGATTTGAATCTCTGGATACTGAGCTCGTAAAACTTTTTCAAATTCTATATAACGCTCAAAATAATTTGGTCCCCATTGCTCATTACCAATCCCAATATACTTCATATTAAATGGCTCAGGATGCCCCATATCAGCCCTAAGTTTTCCCCAATACGTATCGGTTGATCCATTCGCAAATTCAATTAAATCTAAAGCATCTTGAATATACGGCTCTAACTCATCCATTGGAACGAGTTCTGCTGTATTAAACTGACAAGCCATTCCACACCCCAATATTGGAAGTGGTTCTGCTCCTAAATCCTCTGACAACAAGAAATATTCATAGAATCCCAACCCAAAACTTTGGTAATAGTCTGGAGTCAATCGAACATTATACTCTGTATTCCAACGGTTGACTAAGTTCTGTCTTTGCTCAATTGCTCCGACAGTATTCTTCCACTGATATCTTCGGTCTAAGGTTCTACCCTCTACAATACATCCACCAGGAAAACGAAGGAATCCAGGATCTAAAGAATCGAGTAATTCAACCATATCATTTCTAGCCCACCTTTTCTTCCCTTCCATGTATCTTGTGGAAATAAAGAAATAAAGTCAACATCAACAGTTCCTTCCCCTACAAAAGACAAACGAAGTTTAGCCTTTTCTACGGTTTTAGTTGCACTGATAACAGACTGGTAATTCTTCCAGTCACCTTGTTCTAATTCAATACTGGTAATACCGATAACCTCATCTCCATCAATTAATTCAACCATAACGTTAGAAATACCAGCTGCATTAGCCGCCTTGATTGAAAAATCATAACCAACATCTGCTTTGATTCCCATTCCTCTAAATCCTTCATTAACCAATTGATATTCTTGATCTGCGTACTGAATAATATGCAAATAGCGACTATTTGCCGATTGTTCTTTATAACGAACAATATTGCTTTCTCCAGAAGTTTTATTGAGACTATATTTATTAAAGTTAGGTTCACTCCATCCCATTTTAGGAAGGGTAAACTCAAAAGATCTATTCTTTACAAGCTCTGCATAGATACCTCCATCAGCTGCAAAATTGATGTCTTCAAAGAAAATTCCATACATTGTGGGTGCAATCTGTCCCTTAGTCTCTGTTGCGTCTACCACCAAAGTTTGAGCTATAGAAGACTGGAAAACCACACTCAGAAATAGCCCTTTAATCGTATTTTTTATTAGGTTCATGTTTAGTTCTGTGTATTTTTGTTTTGTCCTTTCCTCGATTCTTCAATCCACACTTTCATCTTACCTATACCACGATTTGACCATGAATAATATGGAATTGCTTTAAAGCGATCTGTCCTAAGGGTTGTGACACCCTCCAAAAGTTCTGATTCAAAATTCGCCTCAAACTCGGCATCCTTATCTAGTTTGATATCATCAATCACACCTTTGTTATCAATCTCCTCAAATGCATAAACAATAGGCCCTCGTTCAACGGATAGCTTTCCTTCATTTTCTTTCACTAAAGGATGAGCACTTACACTTCTTGTTTCCATGGGAAAATCAATTACGAGTTCATCCGAATTAAACCAGCTTCGGTCTAAAACTATATAACCATTTTCCTGTTGGACGGCTATTTGCTCTCCATTGAGACTTAATTTAATTTCTGATTGATAGTCTTGATTATAGGAATACAGGTCAGAAGGCAAAACCTGGTTAGTAACCCAATAAGGAACTCTAAGTTTCAGTATAAAATCAGTCCGTGGCTTATCAAAATTTAATTTAATTGAAACTTTCCCATCCCAAGGCATATTCGCTTTTTCAATAACACTAACAGTCTGACCTTCTAGTTGTACTTCTGAAATATTTGAAGCATATAAATTAACAAAAAGTTCATTAGCCTTAGTCGAATAAAGCAATTTTGGAATTGACGGAATAAATCGAACAATATTAGTTGGACAACAAGAGCAATCAAACCACCCTTGACGGGTACACTTTCCTCGATTGAATTCATATTCACCATCAGATTCTAGGGCATTTGGATAAAAGAATTTGGTTCCATCTAATGATAAACCTGAAATCAATCCATTGTAAAGCGTACGCTCAATAACATCAAAATACTTTGGGTCTGCTGTAAGTGAATGTAGGCGATGGTTCCAATACACATCCCCAATAGCTGCACAAGTTTCATTGTAGGCAGTAAGGTTTGGTAATTCATAATTATTACCAAAACGCTCACCATCATGAACTGCTCCAATACCACCTGTTATATACATTTTTTTAGACACCATATTATCCCAAAGTGCATGGGTAGCCTTAAGATAATCTTCATCTTTTTGAAGGGTAGCAATATCAGTCATTGCAGCATACATATAAACCGCTCTAACGGCATAACCTACTACTTCTTTTTGCTTAATTACAGGCTCGTGATCTTGAGAATACCACCCAAAGAGCTCGTGATGTCCTTCCGTTCCTCTATGGTCTAAGAAGTATCGCGCTAGTTCTAAATAGGCTTCTTTGCCTGTGATGCGATAGAGCTTAATCAATCCTGTTTCAATGACCTGATGCCCTGGCACAGCGGCTATTTTACCTTCCCCTTCTCCAAAAGTTTTAACCATTAAGTCTGCATTGGCTAAAGCGATATTTAAAAAGTTTTTCTTTCCAGTAGCGGCATAGTGTTCGGCTGCTGCTTCGTATAAGTGTCCTGCATTATAAAGTTCGTGACTCATAAAGAGTGACTCCCATCGCTCTCCTTTATCTACCTTAACCCATGGTGCAGGCGGTTGAGCAGGATTAATCGTTCTCCAAGTAGTCAAATAACCATCTGTTTCTTGACCAACTTTAATGATTTCGATGAGTTCATCCAATAAGATCTCTAATTGATCATTTGGTGCACTAACCAAAGAAATTGATGCTCCTTCAATAATTTTATAAAGATCTGTATCATCAAAAGGCATCGCTCCCTTAACGGTTCCGTCGAGTTGACCTCCAGCAATTAAGAAATTATCCATTCGTCCTTCATCTCTACACTTTTCAATAGCGTATTGAATCGTTTTCTCTTGTACACGCTGAATTATAGGCAACCAAAAACCATCCGTAAGTTTCACTTTTCTAATCGATGCTGATTGAAGTGGATAGAATGAATCTGCTTGCTCGACTAAACGACCTGGTTGATCGGCACATTGAATACCCAAAATGGCTGTAAATAGGGCTGAAATAAATGTTAAGTAGTTCTTTTTCATTCGTCTTACATTATTGTTGCTTTTTGCCCCATACTGCATAGGCTGTTTGAGGATTTAACCCACTAAGCAATACAGTGGATTCAATATTGTTTTCCCAATCTCTCCCTCTAAATACGTTTAGTTGATAGGAGGTATTCTCATAATCTAGACTGAGCACTCCATTTTGATATTCCCAACTATAGGCATCATTTCCATTAACGGTTCCAGCTTCATCTAAATTTAGATCGATACTTGTCTGAAAATTGGGAGATAATTGTTCTCTGGAATATCCAGGAACGATATCGTATCGAAAATTGATAAACTCAAAAGAATCCACTAGTTCATCTCTTTTAATTTCGTCTTGCTGAACCCCTGCATATCGCTCTGGTGATGCAATTGGCCATCCATCAGCTGTCCAATGCAATGGACGAACATGAAGATTCATAAAATACTTGTCAATACCAGGTCTCCCCTGATGAGCGATATAGTAATTTCCTGCTTCATCATCAAAGACAGCACAGTGTGATACTCCTTGCCAACCTGAATGGTTATCAAATTGATACGGAGCCACAATCATTGGAGCATTATCTTCTTTGAGGTTTATGTCATTACCGAAATAATCCAAGAATGGTCCGGTTGGAGAAGTGCTTCTTCCTACTCTAATATTATATTTAGTTTCTAACCAATCATAAGCAATAAACACATAATAGAACCCTAATTCTTCATTATAAATAATTTCAGGACCTTCAATATTTCCATTCACATTTCCATTAGTAAATCCTCTATGAGCAAATCGATCCCCTCTATTGTTGGCATGAGCATTCAATCCATTATCTGGATTAAGTTCAAACATGTGCAATCCATCCCATGCGGAACCGTAATACATATACTGTCTTCCATCAGCAGTTGTTAATACCGTTGGATCTATGCCATTCGTTTGAGCAGAATTAGAGCGATCTGTTCCTACAACGATATTGCGTTCAATCAACGGACCTATTGGAGTTTCAGCCACAGCTAATCCAATTACACTTACTCTCCCTAAATCAGAAGCCAAAGAATAATACAAACGGTATTCGTCACCATGCTTTAATACATAGGGAGCCCAGAGTGAATTGTTTGGCTCTGCACCTTTAGATTTAATGTAATTTGCTCCCTTAGCAGGAATAGAACTAAAAGCCCAACCAACAAATTCCCACTCGATTAAATCCTTAGATTTTCGAATTTGTATCCCCGGTCTTACTGCAAAACCATAAGCCGCATCAGTACTATAACAATAATAAGTATCTCCATCTTTAAAAATAGATGGATCGTGAACATTGTGAGAACCCCATTGAAATCTATTCTCAAAAGAAGTTACTTCAGCATAGGTATCCTTTATGGAACTGATATCAAAACCCTCAGTGTCTTCCTGCTGGTTGGTGTTATCTTGATCATTTAATTGATTATCAGTCGTGTTTTGATAACTATTAATTGATTCTTCAGTACAACTGAAAACCAACAACGATAAAACCACTATGGGAAGGAATTTCTTCATGTAACCTATTCTACTATTAATACAATTACTGAGAACGCAGGGATCTCAAAAGTCAAAGTATTACTTTTAATCTTAGCTCCTTTGAATTTAGAAACATCGATATAATCTGGATTGTCAAAATCATTATGATCCTGAAGCGTCTTTGAAGTTAGGATTTGTCCAGAAACTTTAGAAACATCTAACCCACTTAAATCAATTGTTACTTCGTGTGCTTTTGAAGAATCGATGTTTGCAATTGAAAAATTGATCTGATCATCTTTTTTAGAAGCTGAAATTGAAATCGCATCTAAAGATTGTCCTTGATAAGAGTATTTTGGAGACTCAAACTCAATAGAAATTAACTGTGCATCTTGGTGAGCCTTGTACATATGTAATACATGATACGTTGGTGTCTTAATGATTTTTTCATCCTCAGTCAAGATAACAGCTTGCAATACATTTACAGTTTGTGCAAGGTTTGCCATCTTCACCCTTCTTGCATGGTTATTGAAAATATTCAATGTTACACCAGCAATCATTGCATCTCTCATGGTGTTTTGTTGGTATAAAAAACCTGGATTAGTTCCTGGCATTACATCATACCATCCTCCCCATTCATCAACTATTAATGCAATTTTATTTTCTGGATCGTATTGATCCATGATAGCAGAGTGCTTAGTTACTAGTTCTTCCATTCTCAAAGCAGTTTGCATGGTAGAAAAGTATTGTCTCTCATCAAAATCAATAGAAGAGCCTTTTTTATTCCATTCCACAAATGAATACGAGTGAAGGGCAACTCCTTCGATCAAATGATGAGGAATATCCCTCATCATGACTTCTGTCCAATGATAATCACTAACATTTGCTCCTGATGCAATTCTAAAAAGTCCATCAGAGTTTGACCAATCGGTCATGAAAGTGGCGTATTGGCGATAGATGTTTGCATAATATTCAGGAGTCATGTGTCCTCCACATCCCCACATTTCATTTCCAACTCCCCAGTATTTTACATTCCAAGGTGCTTTTCTATTATTCTCAATTCTAAGGTCAGACATTGGAGATCCCTTTTCGTGATTCACATACTGAACCCACTCATTAAATTCTTGTACAGTTCCAGATCCAACATTAGCTGCTAAATAGGGTTCCGCCCCTAAACGTTCACATAAATTCAGAAAATCATGAGTTCCGAAACTATTGTCTTCAACAACTCCACCCCACCATCGATTGACGATTGAAGGACGCTCATCTTTAGGACCAATTCCATCTTTCCAATGATAGGTATCTGCAAAACAACCTCCAGGCCATCTTAGATTTGGAATATCTAATTCAATTAATGCAGCAATGATGTCATTTCTAACACCTTCTGTATTTGGAATAGGACTATCTTCACCTACATAAAAACCCTCATATATACAACGACCTAAGTGCTCTGCAAAATGTCCGTAGATATGTTTGCTAATTTGTGGCGCATCTTTTGAAGAATTGAGACTCACCGCTACAGAAGATTGAGCTTGAGCAACACAAAAAGCTCCTAGGAAAAATAATTGAATTAAAATACTTCTAGTTAATTTCATGGTTTATTTTTTATTGTTTAGCACTTCTAAAATAAGTGTTTTTTCGACACTTAACAAAAATGCATGACACTATTTCTAAGTTATTTGTTGATACTGTCTTCTACATTGAGTAGAATTGGCCATCCATCTTCTGAAAATTCTAGAGGAATCACTTTTAACACTGGCTTACCATCCAGATCGGCAGAATAGGCATGCGAAAAATAATAGGTCTTTCCATCCAAGTCATAGACACTGTTATGACCTACTCCATAATTATTTTCATTTCCTTCGATCACAAGACTACCTCCTCCATTGTACAAGGAAACTCCTTCTTTATCCAAATAAGGACCCATAACTTCTTTAGATCTTCCTACTACGACTTTGTAGGTGCTATCAGCTCCTCTGCAACAGTAATCCCAAGAAACAAATAGATAATAGTAACCATCTCTTTTATAGATAAAAGGTCCTTCAATTGCAGCATTACCAGCCTGTTCATCTGGAGTTTCAAAATTTCGATTTCTACGAGCGATGGTATACCATTCATTATCTGGGTGAATCTTTAATAAGTCAGGACTCATTTTTACCATCTTCATTCCATTCCAAAAAGAACCAAAACTCATCCAAGCAGTTCCTTCTTCATCATAGACAATGTTTGGATCAATAGCATTCCACAAATCTCTATTCGGAACAGATTTTACAACAATCCCATGATCAGTCCATTTAAAATTTGGATCATCTGCATCGAGCGTCTTATTGGTTGTCACTCCTATAGCAGAAGTGTTTTTTCCAAATGCTGAAATAGAATAATACAAATAATACGTATTGTTTTTTAAATAAATATCTGGAGCCCAGATATGACCATTGAATGTTGGATTAATATCAAAAGACCACTGTGGACTCTGATCAAAAACAGGCTTTTCATTTTTCCAGTTTACTAAATCTTTAGATGTTTTATGTGTGATACCTGGACCGGTACAAAACAAATGATATGTTTCTCCTTGCCTTATAACAACAGGATCATGAACAATTGTTTGTGAAAATGCAGAGTTTAGCATGAAGGCAAATACAACTAACAAAAAGGATTTCATTTGAGATGGTAATAAATAATTCATTTGAATAAAGTTTTACAATTAGAGTTGCTTAACGTGCGGTAAGTGGATTCTTAATATGACGAATAACTGTTCCACTTTGATTATAAGTAGTTACTTCTTTCACCTTTTCAGTCAATAAAATCGATGAACTGCTTTGTGACAAAAATCCAGAACCAGCATGAAGTTCATGTTTTTTAATTGAACCATCTTTATGGGTAACCAACGCCGACTTCTCTTCTTTCGTAAAGTAAAAGGGTGTCCCCTGATTTATCATTTCAAATGAAGCTAACTTCTCATTATTTCTTCCCACAATAAGATAAGTCTGATTACCTTTATTTAGTTTAACAATACTTCTACCTTCGCCACGAACCGTAAACCCAGTAGTTCTGTTATATTGGTAATTAAATCTACCTCTCCCATCATTAATCAGAATTGAGCCGTGGCTCGCATCGATACTTCCGTACTTAACCTCTCTATCAAAAGTATTTCCAACCAACACAAGGTCTGTATGTCCGTCGGCATTAACATCTTCAGCTAAGATTCCATAAACCGATGAAAATTGAACTTCTACCGGCAATTCACTTAACTTAAAACGATCGTCACCAAGATTCTCAACATAGATAGTTGCCAGACGCTTTGCGTCTATTGTAGACACTTTAATGTCTTCAAAATAACCTAGTAACTCATCTGTTGTTGTACGAGCAAACTTGTTATAGCGCATAAATTTTTTCTTAAGAATTGGGAGTTGTGCTGATAATTCATCTAATAATGCCATCGGATAATAAGCCCCTTCTTCATATTGTGAATAGATCAAATCAACAGATCCATTCCTGTCAAAATCAGCATAATTCAATTCTAATGGATGTGTTATAGAGGCTTTGTAATGATTGTTGGTTCCAATATTACCTATGACGTAATCCAAATCACCATCAGAATCAAAGTCAGCAGACACCAAACTATTCCAAAGACCACTGGAATGTTCTACTTTAATTGTTTCAAAAGAATCAACACTTCCATGTCCTTTAAAAATGGTAATTGGCATAAATTCACCTACAACAATTAAATCTAAAAAGTGATCGTTATTATAATCGGTCCAGAGTGATGAGGTTACTAAACCAAATTCTTTTAAACTTGGACTAAATTGTTCACTGACATCCACAAAGATGCCATCTCTATTTTCAAGCACATAACTCGTTGCTGCCTTTGGAAATTTACTTGGGATCAATCTCCCTCCGACAAATAGGTCTAGATCTCCATCTGCATCAAAATCGCCTCCAGCTACCGATGACGTGCTCGTTCTAAACTCCGGGAGTTGACCTAATTCAAATTTAGCTCCTCCTTTATTAATATACAGTCGGTCCTGATAAGCTTTATGATTGGCATATCGCTCTGATCCTCCACTAGTGACATAAATATCAAGTAAACCATCTTGATTGGAATCAAAAATTAATGCACCTTGGTCTTCATAAAGTTCTGTGCCTTCTATTTCAAAATGAAAAAATGATGCGTCAGCATTTTGAAAATAAATACTTGACTTTTGACCATAGGCTCCACCTACGAATAAATCCTCATACCCATCAGCATTTATATCTCCAACAGCCATTCCAGGACCTAAATTGGAGAAACTATGTCGTATCAATGACTGAATTGCAAAATCATTATGATTGGATTCTCTTTGTTGATGTTGGATAATATCTGATTCTTGAACTAATGCATTAATGTTTTGAACTTGAGCAACTTCATCTGAAGATTGATAACTAATCTCATTGATTTGATTAATCTTAAGATCATAATACACTTGAGAAATTCCATCAGGCCAGGTTACACTTAATGAATCTATGGAGCTATTGCAAGTCCAAAATGCTGAAGTTTTGTCGAGGTACTTTCAAAACCTCTAGTAGGTTGTATGGCCCTAGTTTGAACCTGATTGTTTTGATATAACTTAATTAAGGCCCCAATGGCATTTTGATTAAATTGAGTTCCTTTTAATCGGATTTGGATATAATCAACGCTGACAGAATCCTTTGAATTCAGATTGTTTTCAAATACAAAAGCTTTTTGATTAATATTATTGACCAATAAATCTAAATCTCCATCTAAATCTAAATCTGCATAGGAAGAACCATTTGAAAGGCTAATTTCATTTAAACCCCATTCATCAGTTACTTTTTCAAACTGATACATCCCGTTGTTTTTAAACATATAATTAGAAAGCTCTATGGGCTTGAGCTTATCCAAACTATCTAAAACGATATTTTTTAATTGATCTACATTGGAAAAAGCATAGGCATCATTTTCACGATATTTCACAAAATCCATATCAGTGATATCTTTACCAAATCCATTCGTAATGTATAAATCTAGAAAACCATCATTATCAAAATCAGCAAAGAGAGGAGACCATGTCCAATCAGTCATTTCTATACCAGCGAATTGTCCAATTTCACTAAAAGTTTGATTTCCATTGTTTAAAAACAGCATATTTCTCATATACTGTTGTCCATATCCAAATTGCTTGGCATGTTGAAATACATCATAAGAAAAAGAACCTGACATGAGTTTTCTACGTTTCAAATCTTCTGGTAACATATCAGAAGTAAATAGATCAATATAGCCGTCGTTGTTAATGTCAGCAGCATCATTCCCCATTGAAAAATGACTATGATGAGCAAAGTATTCCAAAGCCTGTTCCTTAAAAGTTCCGTCTTGCTGATTGATATACAATAAATCTCGTGAGATATAATCATTAGACACAAAGATATCTGGATATTGATCGTTGTTAGCATCAAGAACTGTGACTCCTAAACCAAATCCTTCCGTGTTTATCCCAGCTTCTTTCGTTACATTTTGAAAAACTGGATGTCCTGAAACTGGATCGATTTCATTGCGATACAATCGATCGTTATTTCTCGAAGAAGCATCGTTTACTATAGGACGTAAACTAATGGCAGATTTTTCAAACCCCCCACCAGTAAGCAAATAAAGATCTAGATCTCCGTCTAAATCATAATCAAAAAACAGTGATTGAATAGATTCTCCGGAATCATTAAGACCATAAGCTTCAGCAGCTTCAGAAAAACTTAAATCACCATTATTGATATAGAGTTTATTGGGAAAGTCACTTTTATTTCCCATACCTCCTATACAAAAATAGATGTCATCCAAGCCGTCTTGGTTGACATCTATTAAATTCACGCCTGTAACGAGGAAATCTTTGGTGTCAATCCTTGTTACATCTGTAATGTTTTTAAATTTTAAATCTCCTTGATTCAAGTAGATTTTCGATGGTGAAAAATTTCCAGAGAAAACAACATCTGGCAAATCGTCGCCATTTAAATTACCTACACTTACTCCTCCACCATTGTAAAGGTATTCATAATGAAAAATATTGTGCAGAGAATCATTAGTTTCGATACTATTAATAAAATCGATACCTGAAACCTCACTTTCAACTTTACTAAATAACTTTTGACTATTATCTTCAGTACAACTGTTAATGAAAAAAGCTAATAAAAGATATAAAGCTGCGTTGCTAGAAGGTTTCAAGTTTCAATAATTAATCATATTAATTAGCGGAGTTACCCACTAAGTTAGGGTTTCTATCTAATTCTCCTTGCACAATTGGTTGATATTCTCTACCAGATGTAAAAGTATCAAACTCAGGATCATGTGACCTAAGCTCTGCTAACTTTGCTGGATCTTCTAAGAATCCCCATCGCTTAATATCTTGCCACCTAGATCCTTCAATAGCTAACTCAACAACACGCTCGTGCTCTAATTGAGACATGAATTGAGGTAAGCTATAGGCAGCGAATTCTGCTTCACGATCTGGCATATTTGCACGATCTCTAACCTGTTGTAAATAAGTTGCAGCAGTACCAATACTACCACTATTAGCAAGTGCTTCAGCGTACATTAACAATACATCCGCATAGCGAATCACGTGATAGTTAATACCACATGTAAATGGGTTACCACCTTCATTAGCTAGAGTATACTTTGCAATATAATCATTATTTCTATCTAAAAAGTAATCTCTCCCATACGCTTGAGTTAATCCATCATCTGGTCTATAAGATAAAATTGTAGCAGAATATCTAGGATCTAATTGACCATCTACAGTCGCTTCCTCTTCAAATTCACTTACCAACCAAGGTGTTGGGAAATAATCGTAGAAATCAGCACCAGAATACGTAGGAGCTACCGCTGAAAACTGTCTCCAGTTTACATTAGGGTCCCCACCCCAGTTCAAGTCAGAGTTTTCACTTTGAGTAAACTCTACCCAAAAGATTCTTCCCGTGTTCTGAGCTTCAATACTAGGATCTTGTGAGAATAGCCCCTTAAAATTATCCCACAAAGTGTATTCATTCGAATCGATTACCGCTTTAAAATGAGCAGCTGCTCCTGGGTAGTCATTTTGGTATAATTTCAATTTTCCTAATAAAGAATTTGCAGCACCTTTCGTAATGCGACCTGTTTGAGCGTTATCTGGACCTGATACATTATCGTAATTTACAGGCAATTTAGCAATCGCTTTTTCAAGGTCTTCAGTAGCTTGAGCATAAATGATCTCTTGAGTTACATCAGCATTAGAAGGGAAGAAATCCTCTTCAGATTTTGACACATTTAATACTAAAGGAGCATTGTCAAAAATATTTGTGAGGTTAAAATATGCAAAACCTCTTAAGAAATATGCCTGACCGAGTAAACGATCTTTTAAATCATTATCAATATCAATATTAGGCAGATTTTCAATAGCTTGGTTTGCTCTATTAATTAACACATAATATCCTTCATAACACCATCCTACAGCAGCGTCAGTAGCAGGTACAGTGAAGTTAGCTGTTTGAGAAAGAAAAGGCCATGGACTTCTCGATCTGATTTCATCTGATCTACTATCATTAATCGCAGGTGTCATTCTATTGTACAATCCGTCTATTATCAACGCATTGTAGATCGCATCAACTGATGCAATAGCTTGAGATTCATTAGTGTAATAAGCTTCGGAAGCTAAACTATTTGGGTTGATTATCTCTAACTCCTCATCACAGCTTGCAAATGAAGCTAACATAGCAACTAAAATTAATTGTATTTTGAATTTTTTCATCTGTGTGTTTTTAAAATTTAATTTGAGTACCAATAATTGTTGTAGTAGGTCTAGGGAACGTACCATAGTCAAATCCTGGATTCAAGATACCTGCCTGGAAATCTGGATTATATCCTTTATAACTCTTAAATACAGCAGCGTTTTGTAAGGTTACATAAAAACGAGCTTTAGAAATTTTAATCGCATCTAATGTTGATTTAGGTAATGAATAACCTAAAGATATCGTATTCAATCTAAAGTAATCTCCTTTTTGTAACCATCCAGGTCTGTTTGAATTTCGACCATTATTGTTAGGATCTAAGAATATAACACGTGGAATATCGGTATTCGTATTCGTTGGAGTCCAATGATTAAGAATATCCTCATGCCAGTTAGTATAACCTGATGTAGGCATTAAACCTCTATAAAGGTTTGAGTTAATTAAGTTTCCACCACTACCTTGTCCAAAAATGGTAAAGTCAAAATCCTTGTAATTAACTGAGATATTAATACCATAGTTATAGGTTGGTAATCCACTTCCTAAGAATGTTCTATCATCATCATTAATAACATCATCACCATTTAAATCTTTAAATCTTATGTCTCCAGCTGCTGTTCCAGGTGATTGGAATGCATGAGAAGCCACTTCATTTGCAGATTGGAATAATCCGTCATAAACCCATCCATAGTGCTCACCAAGCGATCTACCTACTTCGGTTCTAGAACCAGCACCAGTTAAGATTCCAGTCCCTCCAATTTCTAATACTTCATTATTTACTGTATAGAAGTTTGGTGCAATTTCAAAACTTAAATCTCCTATTTGTTCTCTATATACTAAGGAAAATTCAACTCCAGAGTTCTTGATTGAGCCCGCATTTGTAAATAGGTTTGCAGGTAAAGATCCGTTTGAGAATGGAATTGGAACAGTTGTTAAAATATCTTTAGACGTATTTGAGTAATATTCAGCTGTTACGTCTAAAGATCCGTCTAATAATGAGGCATCTAATCCAATACTTCTAGTTACACGAGTTTCCCATTTGATATCTTTATCGATAACAGCAGAAACTGCAGCACCAATAGCACGACCACCATAAGCAAATTCATAAGGAACACCTCTGTTAACAGTACCTTGATATCTGAAGTCTCCAATTTCCTGGTTACCGACTTCTCCGATACCACCCCTTAATTTTAACTCACTGATAAATTCAGGAAGTTCAAATAGATTTTGAAATTTTACTCCAAATCCAATTGATGGGAAGTATTCATAACGTAATTCTTTTCTAAATTTAGATGATCCATCACGACGAATATTAGCCGTTAATAAGTAAGTGTCGTCAAATGAATAATTTAACCTAGCTAAGAATGAATCTATCGCAGATGGTACGATATTATCCGTTACACTAAAGGATGTCGCATTTTGAAGGTTAAATATGTAGGGTTCTTCTAAACCAGATCCAATCACTCCTACTCTTCTGAAGTTTGTCTTTTGGTATGTTTGACCTAAAAGGATTTTAACATCGTGTTTCTCATTGAAGATCTTTTCATAGTTCAAAGTATTCTCAATCAAGAAGGAGTTTGAATTTCTATTTGTCACATGAAGTGAAGCTACAGGACCAGGAAAGAAATACCCTAAATCGTATTGAGGTACAAATAACTGATCTTCAATGCTAGAAGAATCGTATTGTAAAGAGGTTTTAAAGTTTAACCCCTCCATAATTTCATATCCAGCATAGAAATTAGCAAGAACTCTTGTTACTTGAGTTTGGTTAGTAATTAAGGTATTAATTCCAGGAACGTTCAACGTAATTGATTGGTGAATCGTAGAATCTGCACCACCAAATCCTCCTAAACGATTTTCATCATAAACTGGAATGGTTGGAGCCGCTTGTAGTAAGTCGTTTACTAAAGATGGCCTTCCTCCAGGTAATGAAATTGAAGTAGTGAAAAATAAAGGATTCTCATCAGAACGCATTAAATAAAAATTTTCTCCAAAATTAAATTTACCAATTTTGGAATCTGAATTAACCCTGAAAGAGTATCTGTCATAATTTGGACCTGTTCCTACTAGAGTACCTTCATTTTCTAAATAATCAAGAGACACATAGTAGCTGGTAATATCATTTCCACCAGAAGCGTTTAAGTTATAATTATGAATAAATCCATCCTTATAACCAGCATCTTCCCAATCCGTATCAATATCACTAATGAAAAGAGGTGAACTCGGATCGTTACCACCTACAATTGGTTGACCAGCATTTGTCAACAACTCAGCATTGATTGACTGATAGCCTTCTCTATCTAAAACAGGGATACTCTGATTGATTGTTTGGAGGCCGTAATAAGAGTTAAGTTCTAAAGAAAATTTTTGGTTCTTTTTTCCACTCTTAGTAGTAATAATTACAACCCCATTAGCCGCTCTGTTACCATAAATTGCTCCAGCGGTTGCATCTTTTAAAACCTGAATAGATTCGATGTCATTCGGGTTTAAATCACGAATTCCTCCCGTAAGGGTAAATCCATCAACAACATATAAAGGTTCTGCACTTGCACCTTGTCCAAATGTGGACACCCCTCGAATACGTACATTAGGACTTGCTCCTGGTTGACCATCAGTTGTAATACTAACCCCAGCAATACGTCCTTGCATCATCTGAGCAACATCATTTGTAGCCTGCTTTCGCATCTCTTCAGTATCAACAACACCTACAGATCCAGTAAGATCCGATTTCTTTTGAGTACCGTAACCAGTTACAACCACTTCATCTAAAGCATTAGACGCTTCTAATAGTACATCGAGTTGATCTCCATTTCTTACAGTAATTTTTTGAGAGTTGAACCCCGCATACGAGAATACTAATACATCACCAACTTCAACTGAAATCGAAAAATTACCATCAATATCAGTCGCAATTCCTTGTGTTGTTCCATCAATAACAACAGAGGCAGAAGGCATTGGACCATCTTCAGATGATACTGTACCTGAAACTGTTACTTGTTGTGCATAAGCACCAACAGTACTTAACATTAGAGCAAAAAGCAATATTGACTTTCGCCAACCAGCAGTGCTTTTAGCCATAAAAAAATTGAGAATTTCATTCATTTTAATTGTTTTATTTGGTTTGTGTTATTTAACAAGTGTTATTTTTACACATCATAAAATTATACAAAAAAATGAATCAAACAAATGTTTTAATTAAAAAATGTAAAGTTTACACATATTGAGAGAAATTCCTTATATTTGATTTAATAGATTAAAAGTAAAAAAATGCCCGACATACACCATTATGTAAAGAACGACAAGGTTATGGTAGCTGTAGATTGTATCATCTTTGGTTTTGATAAAGAAGGGCTAAAGCTGTTATTGATCAAAAGAGGATTTGAACCAGAGAAGGGAAATGGTCTTTGATGGGGGGATTCCTAAAGCAAAATGAAAGTCTTGATGAAGCTGCAGTTAGAGTTTTGAACAAACTTACTGGTCTAGAAAATGTTTACCTTGAGCAAATACAAGCCTACAGTGAAGTAGATCGTGATCCTGTAGAACGAACCATTTCAGTTTCATACTTTGCACTTATTAACAAAGAGGAACACGATTTTGAACTCACAAGAAAATACGATGCTCATTGGTTTAACTTCGATAATCTTCCAACTACTATTTTTGATCATCCAAAGATGATAAGAAGAGCACTTCGTCGATTGAGAAGAAAAGCGATTACCTATCCATTAGGATTTGAACTTCTCCCTGAAAAATTCACCATGAAGCAACTTCAAAACCTCTACGAATGTATTTTGAATCAAAAATTAGATAAACGAAATTTCATCAATAAAGTTAATTTTTTAAACATCTTGATCAAATTAGATGAAAAAGATAAAAGTACTTCGAAAAAGGGTGCCTTCCTTTATAAGTTTGATGAAACGCAATACAAGAAAAAATCTAGAGAAGGATATAATTTAAAGATTCCGTAATATAACGCAATTAATTAAAACACTTTTTACCCCGTAATAGATCAAGATAAAAGCAGCTTTTTTATGTGGGTAATGCTTAAGAATTTATTATGGAAATAAGAAATGCTGCTGCCAATGCCAGGTGAGTAACTTGGTTAAACCAAATAAAGCATTCCCCTTATGCGTTAAGCTTTTTAACCCCCATTCGGCTAGCTTTGATTTAAAATGTTTAAAGCCTTTAGGGGAACGTTCATTTCTTTTGTTGGCAGTTAATGATTATATTTATTTACAAATAAACTCCAAAATGGCTAAAAAAACCTACTTTTTAGTATTAGTTATACTGATTATTGGATGTACTCCAAACGCCCAGTATAAAACTGACATAAAAGATCCAGAACTTTTCCAGTCTGTTGTAAAGAATCTTTCTGACATAATTGTACACGATATCTTTTCTCCGCCAGTTGCCTCTAGGATATATATGTATCCCACAATCGCTGCTTATGAAATCATTGCACAAGCAAACCCAAATGAATATATGTCGCTAGCAGGACAATTGAATGGTTTAAGAGAAGCACCAAAGATTACAGAAAAAGCAAACCCAGAATTATCGGCAATCTATGCCTTTAATATTATTGGGAAATCCTTGATTATTTCTGAAGATAAGAAGGAATCTTTTCAAGAAGAACTATACAAAAAAATCAAAGATATGGGGGTGCCTAGATCGCTACGTAAAGCTTCCATGACCTATGCCCAGAGTGTGGCAGATCACATTCTTCAATGGGCCAGTAAGGACATGTATAATCAAACCAGAACTTACCCCAAGTACACCATCTTAGCGGGCGAAAAATTTTGGAAACCTACTCCTCCAGATTATATGGATGGGATTGAACCTCACTGGAACAAAATTCGCACCGTCGTTTTAGATTCTGCTAATCAATATCAACCCAAACCACCCTTAGATTTTGATTTAACAAAGGGCAGTCGTTTTCAAACACAATTGCAACAGGTTTATGAGATCGGTGAAAGTTTGACCCAAGAGCAAGTTGAAATTGCTAAATTTTGGGATTGTAATCCTTATGTGACTCATCATAAGGGTCATGCTATGTTTGCGACAAAAAAGATTACCCCAGGTGGGCACTGGATTGGGATTACTGCAATTGCAACCCGAGAAGCAAAAAGCGATTTTGCCGCTACAATTAATGCTTACACTCATGTGAGTGTAGCCCTTTTTGACGCTTTTATTAGTTGTTGGGATGAAAAATGGAATACTCTAGTGGTGCGTCCTGAAACCCTGATAAATAAGTATTATGACGAAGAATGGTTACCACTATTACAAACTCCACCTTTCCCAGAATACACCAGCGGACATTCGGTCATTTCGCGTGCTTCTGCGGTGGTACTAACAAAGTTATACGGAGATAATTTCTCTTTTAAAGACACAACAGAGGTAGCTTTTGGACTCCCAGTTCGTTCGTTTAAATCATTTATTCATGCTTCTGAAGAAGCGGCTATTTCTAGACTATATGGAGGAATTCACTATTTGATGGCCATTGAAGAAGGAGTTGCCCAAGGGAATAATATAGGAGAGCATATCGCCAAAAAATTGCAAACCCAAATTGCACCAACTCAAACAGCTTCGACTAAGTAATAAACCATATAAAAACAACTCTTCCTTGACCAGATTCTAACAATGAATTTCGGTTTCTTTGGTGTGGGGTTTAACTTTGGCTTTTATTGTTGATTACGGCTCAAGAGGTTGCAGGTTTGAATCCTGCCGAGGTCACGTTTAATACAACAAAACTCCTGTAATTACAGGAGTTTTTCTTTTTTTAGGGTATCGTTGTTCGCTTTATTACATAGTACAATTTATCGATTGATTGTAAGACATTAGTGCCTTCATGTATATTTTCTAAAAATCTTTCTACCTTTAGGCAAGTGACACATTGGTAATCAATAAAAAATCAACCATCAGAGAATGATCACAAAAAGTGTAAGCAGTGTAAACAAGGCGTTAGCGGGAGTATCCTCCAACATGACACTCATGTTGGGTGGCTTTGGGCTTTGTGGTATTCCAGAAAACGCCATTGCTGAACTCGTCCGTTTAGGAATTACCGGTATCACTTGTATCTCAAACAACGCAGGAGTGGACGATTTTGGTTTAGGCCTTTTATTACAAAAAAAACAGATAAAAAAAATGATTTCTTCCTATGTGGGAGAAAACGCTGAGTTTGAACGTCAAATGCTCAGTGGAGAATTAGAAGTAGAACTAATTCCACAAGGAACCTTAGCCGAACGTTGCCGATCTGCTCAAATGGGAATACCTGCATTTTTTACGCCTGCTGGCTATGGAACTGAAGTAGCCGTAGGTAAAGAAACGCGCAATTTCGAGGGAAAGCCCCATTTGATGGAACATGCCTTTAAAGCAGATTTTTCCCTAATTAAGGCCTGGAAAGGAGATACTGCTGGAAACCTAATTTTTAAGGGAACAGCACGCAACTTTAATGCTCCTATGGCTGGCGCAGCGAACATTTGTGTGGCTGAAGTAGAAGAACTGGTCCCAGCAGGAAAACTAGACCCTAACCATATTCATATCTCCGGGATATTTATCGATCGTATTTTTCAAGGAAAGAACTACGAAAAACGAATAGAACAACGTACAATAACCCAAAAATAAACCCGATGGCATTAGATAAAAACGGAATTGCGCAACGTATTGCACAAGAAGTGCAAAACGGCTTTTACGTCAATCTAGGTATTGGCATCCCCACCTTGGTAGCCAACTTCGTGCAAGATGATCTAGAAGTTGAGTTTCAAAGTGAAAATGGCATCCTTGGGATGGGTCCGTTCCCTTTTGAAGGAGAAGAAGATGCCGACTTAATCAATGCAGGGAAACAAACCATTACTACATTACCGGGTGCAAGCTTTTTTGACTCCTCCCAAAGCTTTGGAATGATTCGTGGAAAACATGTAGACCTTACGATTTTAGGCGCCATGGAAGTAGCTGAAAATGGAGATATTGCCAATTGGAAAATTCCTGGGAAAATGGTAAAAGGTATGGGTGGAGCAATGGATTTGGTTGCTTCCGCAGAAAACATCATTGTAGCCATGCAACATACCAATCGTGCTGGGGAATCGAAATTATTAAAACGTTGTAGCCTCCCCATTACAGGAGTGAATTGTGTCAAAAAAATAGTCACCGA
Organism: Flavobacteriaceae bacterium; assembly: GCA_038143735.1. Taxonomy (GTDB): domain Bacteria; phylum Bacteroidota; class Bacteroidia; order Flavobacteriales; family Flavobacteriaceae; genus Arcticimaribacter. The sequence continues at coordinate 153,710 of JAYQML010000006.1, read as the reverse complement.
TTTGGCCTGCCTTGAGGTTAGTAACGAAGGGTTTGTCCTTTTGGAACGCGCTCCTGGCGTAAGTATCGATACCATAAAAGCAGCCACAGAAGGAAACCTTATTGTTCCGGCTAACGTACCAGAAATGGAATTATAATCACGACATGACGGAAATATATACCATTCAAGGAATGACCTGTGGTGGCTGTAAAGCTTCCGTAACAAAACACCTATCCTCTATTGATTTGGTTGAAAAGGTAGAGGTAAATCTTGAAAAAGGAGAGGCGCAGCTTACAAGCTCCTCCTCTATTGATCTTGAATTACTTCAAGATGCCCTGCCCGAAAAGTTTAGTCTATCTGTAAAACATAAACCTCTGGTTAAAGAAAACACTTCGGCAGAGAAGAACAAATTACAACAGCTTCAACCCTTACTTCTTATCCTAAGTTACATAACCACCGCAAGTTTTCTACTTCACTACAAAGCGTGGAATCAACAAGACTTCATGCTAGATTTCATGGGGTTATTTTTAATTGTTTTTAGTTTCTTTAAACTATTGGACTTAAAAAATTTTCCCGCATCATTTGCCATGTATGATCCGTTAGCCAAACGAATAATTATCTATGGTTGGATGTATCCGTTTTTAGAAACAATTTTAGGACTAATGTTCCTAATGCGATTTGAAATAAAAATAGCCTTAGGTATGACACTCATTATTCTGAGCATTACAACACTTGGGGTAACTAAAACATTACTCGATAAGAAAAGCATTCAATGTGCCTGCTTGGGAACCGCGCTTAAGCTCCCCATGACTGAGGCTACCTTTATTGAGAATGCCATCATGATCGGTATGGCTATCATAACAATAAATGGCACCTAATTGCTTAGGCGCCATTTAAAATCAAAATCAACTATATATTCTTTATTAAATGCTGAATATATTCTTATCGAAGCTCTCCAATTATTCTTAAAGCTTCTTGTACATTTTTAGCCAACGTGGCATAATCTTTATTGGCTAAAATATCTTTAGAAATTAATTTAGACCCCATGCCTACACAGGTCACACCTGCATCAAACCAACCTTTAAGGTTAGCTTCCTCGGTAGAAACACCCCCTGTTGGCATAATAGAGGTCCAGGGTTGAGGACCTTTTATTGCTTTGACAAAACCTGGGCCATAGGTACTACCTGGAAATAGTTTAACAAGCTCACAACCCATTTCTTCAGCCTGTGCAATTTCAGTCAAGGAACCGCAGCCCGGAGACCACAGAACTTTTCTTCTATTACACACCACTGCAATGTCTTCTCTAAATACCGGGGTGACGACAAAGTTAGCACCTGAAAGCATGTATTGTGAAGCAGCAGCAGCATCGGTAACAGAACCTACGCCAAGAATCATCCCAGGTAATTCTGCAATGGCATATTTAATCAATTGATTGAATATCTCTATCGCAAAATCACCACGATTGGTGAATTCCATCAAACGTGCTCCACCATCGTAGCAGGCTTTAAGCACAGCTTTTGCAACATCAATATCATGATGATAAAATAGCGGAACCATCCCAGATTCCTCCATCTGCTGTACTACTTGTAATCGTGTGTATTGAGCCATAGTATAAGATTATCGAGCAACACGCCCTGAAGCGTCTCCCCCATTAGTTTTTCAATTTCTGGAATAGTCACCAAATTGGCATCTCCTTTAATGGTATGCTTCAAACAAGAAGCAGCAACGGCATAATCCAACGCTTTTTGATCATCTGTAGGGTAATGAATTAATCCATAAATCAATGCTCCCATAAAAGAGTCTCCTCCTCCTACACGGTCAACGATGTGTGTGATTTGGTATTCTGCACTCTTAAACATCGTTTTTCCATCATACAAAACACCTGCCCATGTATTGTGTGAGGCAGAAATAGAACCACGCAAAGTAGTGATCACTTTTTTAGCACGTGGGAATTTTGCTTGCATTTGCTGGCAAACCGAAAGGAAAGCCTCTGCTTTTACATGTTCCCCTTGTGTGGTAATGTCTAATCCTTCCGGCTTGATGCCAAAGTGCATTTCTGCATCTTCTTCATTTCCTAAGATGATGTCACAGTAGGAGGTTAATTCTGTCATTATTTTTTCGCGATCACCATCGTATTTCCACAATTTTGCGCGATAATTTAAATCAGTAGAAATGGTAATTCCCATGGAACTCGCCACTTTTACGGCTTCCAAACATGCATCTGCTGCACTTTGCGAAATAGCGGGGGTGATCCCCGTCCAGTGAAACCATTGTGCGTCTTTGAATACCTCACTCCAATCTACCATACCTGGTTCAATTTCTGACATGGCAGAGTGCGCTCGGTCATATACGACCTTGCTTCCACGGCTTACGGCACCCGTTTCCAAAAAGTAGATTCCCAAACGGTCTCCACCCTCTACAATAAAGTCTGTACCCACTCCACGCTTGCGCATTTCCATACGAGCACATTCCCCAATATCGTTTTTGGGTAAACGTGTAACAAATTCTACGGGCACATTATAGTTGGCTAGAGAAACGGCTACATTGGATTCTCCTCCTCCGTATACCACATCAAAACTATTCGCTTGAGAAAAGCGCAAAAAAACCTGCAGGAGCAAGTCGCAACATAATTTCTCCAAAAGTGACTACTTTTTTCATTTTTATATTTGTTAATTTAATCTAGTTATTCAATATAATGATTCATCTTTTAAATCCAGCCAAGCAAACAAATTTGACGAAACATCAAACTGTTATTTTATCAAAATTGGGTATTTCATTTTGGTTAACCAAACTGGTTTACCAAAAGTACTAAAAAATAATTACTTGCTTCATTGATTCGATAAAAATTTATCTTTTTGTGGATTGAGGAAAATCAGCGCATTGTTCTGAAAGAATCATAAAACAAATCACTCGATTAAACAAGAGCGAAATATGCCCTGTGTAGCCATTAAGAAGAAATTGAAAAATAAAACACTTTTTACAAAACTGACTAGACGAGTACGAAAGTCAGCGCTTCATTCGCTTGGAAGGGGGATAATTATATGTTGTAACAGTACTGATAAAGGACTTTAAAATGCGCTTTCATGGCTGCTTTTGCAGCATCTGGGTCTTTTGCTTTAATGGCATCCAAAATATGCTGATGCTCTTTAATTCCCTTGAAGGCGGTGTCTTTATCACAGACATGATGCTGCTCAAAGTTATTGATGATTTCAGGCGTAATTTTTAACATAAATGAAATCAAGGTCGGGTTAGCACTCGCCTTGGCAATGGCCAAATGAAACAGCAGATCTTCTTCCACTGCGTCGTTTCCTTGTTGTACTTGCTCCGTGTAGGCAGCTAAAGTGCTTTCTAGATGAATTATATCATCATTTGTCCTTCTCAGGGCTGCAAGCTTTACTCCTTTGATTTCTAAAAATATACGTGCTTCAACCAAGTCTTTGAAAGAAGGAGTTGGAAGACCTAAAATATCGTCGATCATTCCATTCAATGCAGTAATACCAATGTCAGCAACAAAAGTTCCACTCTGAGGAATGGACTTTACCAAGCCATAAAACTCTAGCGTTTGTAATGCCTCACGAAGATTTGAGCGCGAAACATTGAACTTTTCAGATAGCATCCGCTCGGAAGGTAATTTGTCCCCCGGCTCCAAGTTCTTGAAATTTATCAGCTCTTTAAGTTGGGCAATTATTTGCTTCTGGACTTCTTGAATTTCGTTTTCGATTAACATTATTCAATACAGTTTTTAATGTTTTAAGCAATAATATAAAAAAAAGCCATTATTACGTTCATATTCAACACAAATTTGAATAATGAAGCCGTAATAATGACTTAATTATCTATGAACTAAATACTTGTTTTAGTAGCCAGCGTTTTGCGTAATCACACCACCCGTTGCAAGTACTTCAGAAACTGGGATTGGAAACACATGATAATTTGCATTGACTGTTTGTCCTAATTCAGCATTAACAGAATTTGTTCTTACTAAATCAAACCATCTATGACCTTCAAAAGCCAACTCAAGTCTTCTTTCGTTAGCAATCGCCTGTCTAACAGCTGCTTGTGTTGCCGCTGTTCCAGATAAGCTAGATAAACCAGCTCTAGTTCGGATAGGATCTAACAAAGATAGCACTGAAGACGCAGAAGAACCATTTTCGTTCAATGCTTCAGCGTACAAAAGGATAACATCTGCTAGTCTTATCTCAATCCAATCGTGCTCGGTACCTAAACCACCATCTTTTGGGAACTTAATAGCCGTACGACCATCTGCACTTAACGTAACAGCTCTTCTTAAGTCTGTTCCGCCTCCACTAGCATCGCTAGCATCAAATGCAGCTACTAAATCCGGATCAACAGGTAAGTCAGACTTTGAGTCATCTCCTACAAACCAGTTCCAAAAGTCAGAACCAAAAGAATATTCATCTACAATTGAGCCAGTGATTCGCGTAGCATAAATAATTTCAGCATTTCCCGACTCGTTTGCAGCACCAAAGATTTCACTGTAGTTAGATTTCAAGCTAACTCCTGCACCAGCAGCACCGTTTACAACGGCACCAAGGTAAGTGGCCGCGTTGGTGTAATCTCCCATAGCAGCATAGGCTTTTCCAAGCAATGCTTGTGCAGCAATTCTAGAAGCTCTTCCATCAACGATTGATGTATCAAGACCAGCAATCGCATCTGTTAAATCTGGAATAATAACGGTATTGTATACTTCAGTCGCTGGCTTTCTAGCCAAGATTGATGTATCTGTTAAACTTGGAGCAGCCGAAGTATTGATTGTTACAGCACCAAATGATCTCACTAATTTAAAGTAAGATAACGCTCTTAAAAACTTAGCTTCAGCCACCTGACCAGCATCTGTTGAATTTTCAATTACATTATTTGCACTTAGTATGGACTTATACATGGCTGTATAAAGCGGACCAAAAAACTGATCTTCCATCGTAGTCAAATTATTTGTAAACATATCAAATTCAGTATAAGGCGCCTCGTCCATGAGTGCATTATCAGATCTAAACTCAGCCATTACTGCCAATGGAGTAACTCCACCCAATTGATAATAATAAGCTGCATTTAATACACCGTCAAAATCTGTCAAAGAATCTGCACTGGCTAGGTTAGATGGTGATTGATCCAAATCGGTTGAACAAGCTGTAATAAACAGTTCTCCCAATAATATCTTTATATATTTCATTTTTTTTTTTTAAAAGTTAACATTTAAACCTAAAGTAAAACTTCTAACAACTGGACTTGCTCCTACTTGAGCACCGTAGATTGTTGGATCTGTCCCCTTCACACCTTCTGGGTTGTATGATGTGTAATCATCTCCCATGATGTATAGCAAGTTCGTTGCAGCAAGATAAGCTCTTACAGATGTCAAACCTAGGTTCTCAATAATAGATGGATCAAGTGTATATCCAATCGTAAGGTTTCTAAGCGCAATATAAGATGCGTCTTGAATCATGGCGTCAGTTTGGTTTCTATTTCTTTCAATGTGCTCACCGTTATGATCGGCTATTCCATCTCCATTAGCATCCAAACGAGATCTATCTAATCGTCCTCCCCATTGAGATCCATAGTATAATGGATCAATGTTGTACACATCTGCACCATGAGATCCTTGGAATTGGAACGACATATCAAAATCTTTGTAGCTTAAGTTGTGCGACATCCCCCAGTAGAAGTCTGGTGTATTTTGTCCAATCTTAACTAAATCTCCACCGTCTTCAACTGAGCGGGTTCTATCAATCACACCGTCTCCGTTTTGATCAACAACATAAGATTCACCTGTTTGGTTATTTGGGTGACGTGTACCGTCAGCGATATATTCCATTTCAACCTCGCCTATGGTTTCTAATCCCCACATTTCACCAATTTGACCACCTACATAGTTTCTAAAGACAGCACCACGACCACTTTGACCGAAAATTTGCTGTGGTAACTCATCTAAACCACCTAAGTCGGTAATTTCTGTTTCTACAGTAGATAAGTTCGCATTCATGTTCCAAGTAAAGTCTCCACTATCAATCAATATAGCTCCTAATTCAAATTCTAAACCTGAACTTGTAACATCACCAACATTAAGAATAGATGATGGGTTTCCAAGTACTTCTGACTGTGCTTGGTTAATCAAGATATCCTCAATGTCAGAGGTGTAATAATCAACACCCAACGTGATACGGTTATTTAAAAATCCAAGATCAACTCCGTAGTTGGTTTCTGTATTCGTCTGCCAAGTTAAATCTGGGTTTGGCGAGTTTGAAGGAATTAAGTATCCTGTTCCGTAGATCGTGGCGGCAGGAGATAAAAGACTTAACGAATCATATGATCCAAGGAAAGACGTTGTTCCCAAAGAACCTGAGCTAAATCTAACTTTCAACTGACTTAACAATTCATTGTCCTGAAGAAAAGCTTCGTTATGAATATTCCATCCCAAAGAAAAAGCTGGGAATGTTTCATAACGCTTATTCGATCCGAAACGAGAGTCACCATCTCTTCTCAATGAAACAGAGGCTAAGAAGCGATTGTCATAAGCATAATTAATTCTCCCGAAAACACTTTCACGCACTCTTTTTTCATCTCTTTCTGTTACGGTAAGATCTGCAGGATCAAACAAATTAAAATTTAGAATAGCCTCATCTGGTACATTAACGCCATTAACAGACGTACCTACCAATTGAGTAGTTTGGTATTCAACACCAGCTACAGCAGAAATATCATGGTTACCAATTACTTTGGCAAAATTCAAGGTAGTTTCACTTAACAAAGTAGATAATTTTAAATCTGCTTGTCGCATGAAGGTCTGTGAAGTTCTCGCTCTGGAGTCATACCCAAGTAATCTGTGCGAATAGGTTTGCGTATCTCTAATATCACCTCCTAAAACAGTTTTCACGTTCAGGCCGTCAATGATGTCATACTGCAAGTAACCGCTTACATTAGCGAAGAATGTTTTTTCCCAGCTTTCTACATTGTCAAGCTTAGCTGCAGGTCCAGCATCACCAGATCCTCCAATACCATTATTAGCTCTACCATAGTGCCAGTCTTGTGCTGCCATTCCAGGCTCAAGATCATAGATACTACTCGCTTCATATCCTGACCCTCTGTACCCATTGTCAAATGCCGATAATCCTAGGCTTTGTGCTTGAGCATCCAATTGTTGAACAAATGCAATCGACTCAGCAGTGTGATAAATTGGGTGAACACCATAGGCACGCAATAAATCTCTCATATCGTGGCCTAAAATGTCTCGTGTTGAAGAGAATCCATTCGCATTAATTCCGGTCTTAAACTTGTCACCTAGTTTGGCATCTACGTTCATACGGAAATTTAGCCTTTCGAATCCTTGTGTAATAACAACACCTTCAATGTCTTGGTAACCAACAGACGCAAAGTAGTTTACATCATCAGTACCTCCACTAATGCTGAAATCATGACTTACAGATTGCGCATTTCTAAACAACCAATCCTCTGGGCTAATAGCTCCAGGTGAATTTGCGTATGCATTTAATCTGTAGTCCAAAAAGGCTTGGTCCTGTGTGGCAACAGTACTCGTCCAGTTTCCAGCAGCGATTTCAGCTCTAGCAGTAGCTGCCCACTCTGGTCCAGACTGAAGAATATTTTCCCTGTATTTATTGGAAAAGCTGGTGTAAGCATTGTAGCTAAATGATGCTTTTCCAGACTTACCTTTTTTGGTCGTAACCAAAATAACTCCATTCGCTCCTCGTGAACCATAGATAGCGGCCGAAGCAGCATCTTTAAGTACCTCTAAGCTTTGAATATCGTTAGGGTTAATGGATTGAATACCGCCAGAAATTGGGTAACCGTCTACCACAACCAAAGGATTGGATGCACCTGAAATAGAAGAAGCAGCACGAATCTGAATTTTCGGTGCAGCTCCAGGAGAACCATCTTGGTTTTGAATTAAAACCCCAGAAAGTTTACCAGCTAGCGCATCATCAACACGAGCAGCCTGCACAGCAGCAACTGCGTCTCCACCAATTTTGGCAACAGCTCCAGTTAATTGAGATCTTTTACGCGTACCATAACCTGTTACGATAATCTCGTCCAATTCATTTTGGTCTTCTTCTAAAACAACACTAATGCTGTCTTGACCGGTGTATTGAATTACTTGGCTAGCGTAACCGACATAGGATACTTCTAAATTTTGGTTAACTTCAATTGCAATGGTAAAATTACCATCAAAATCAGAAGTTGTTCCATTACTGGTTCCTTGTACTAGGACAGTTGCACCAGGAATTGGCACACCGTCTGCACCTGCTACGGTACCGCTAATTTGTGTCTGCGCAAAACTAATTGCCATACAGAAAAACACTGAAAAGAGTGTTAAATTTGATTTGATTTTCATACGTTGTTTAATTAATTTTCAAATTTTGTTAATAAATAAATTCATCTTAAAAAAGATGATCGCACAAAGGAGATATATACTAATCAACGGTTAATTTGATTAGTAAAAGCTACTCTGGCGGTATCGTTACCCCTTTTACACGAGATAAAAGTGGTTGTAAAATGAGGACTAAGTCCCCGTATTTCTTAGGTTTAGTCTGGAAAACCAAATTGGTAGACCAAACTGGTTTTCCAAATTTAATAAAAAACACGAACTGATCTAAGAAATGATCATTAAACTTATCAATAAAAACAGTAACTCTTCAATTTAGTAATGCATTCATTCATCAGCTGAATAACCTATGTCATCAGGAATAATTACACCATAACTAACTATTCCTTTCAACTGCTCAAACTTTTAGGATTAAATACCCAAAGCCTGTCCCCCACCAATTTGGATGGTTTCCGCTGTAATAAAAGCAGCATCACTACTAGCCAAGAAAGACACAACAGAGGCAACTTCTTGTGGTTGACCTAGTCGTCCCAACATAATGTTGTTTTTCCATGAAGCAAACACCTCAGGTTTGGTCGATTTGATCTGCGCATGAAAGGGTGTATCAATGGTTCCTGGAGATACGGCATTTACACGAATATTGTACTCTGCCAAATCTTTGGCTAAAGCTCTGGTAATGGCATGTACACCTGCTTTGGAAGTGCCGTAAATTCCTGCTCCAGGTCCTCCTGCGTTCCATCCTGCATTGGACGTATAGTTAATGATCGTAGGAAGATCCCCTTTCTTTAGAAAAGGTATCGCCGCTCTTGAAGCAAAAAAGTAGAATCAAGGTTTAAAGCCATCACTTTTCGATAAAAATCAGTCGTCATTTCCTCAAAACGTTGGCGTCCGCCAAGACCTCCTGCATTGTTTACTAATACATCAATCTTACCATATTTCTCACCGATAGCGTTGATGTTACTGTTTACAGCATCTTCATCTGTTACATCGAATCCGTAATATTCCGCAGTAATTCCCGCAGCTGTTAGTTCTGCAACGCAGGCGGCACCTTGTTCATCTTCAATACCGTTTAAAACAACGGTAAACCCATCGTTTCCTAATCTTTTGGCTACTTCAAAGCCTATTCCTCCAGTTGCTCCTGTTACAACGGCAACTTTATTTGATGTTGTACTCATGTTAGTTCTATGTTTTATTGTTTATATAATTAATCTTTGCTTAATTTTTTCCATTCAGGGGTTCAATTTTTGGGCATAAAATCCAAATGGCGGATAGGGCAATAACGGCTAATGCTCCACCAATTAGAAATGCAGGGGTGTAATTTCCACCAGTGGTTATGAAGGTTACCAATATTGTTAGTCCAGCGGCTCCTAATTTAGCTGCCATCCCTGCAAACCCAGAAAGGGTACCCACAATTTTTCCACTAAACAAGTCTGAAGGTATCGTTTGAACATTCCCAATAGCCACTTGAAATCCAAATAGTAATACGGCCATAATCACTACAGCATTCATTGCAGATCCGGGAGCTTTAAGTAAGAAAAAGCAGGGTATCATAATGAAACACCCAAGGGTAATGACCATCTTTCTTGTTTTATCTACCGACCACCCAGTATTGAGTCTATTTTGTGCAATAAGTCCGCCCGCCCAAGCCCCGATCATAGCCCCAACGTAGGGTAACCATGCTGATAAAGCAATTTGTTTGACGTTCATTCCAAACACTTCCGATAGATAGATGGGAATCCATACGATAAACAGCCACCAAATAGGGTCAATTGCAGCTGAAGCAATGATGACGCCCCAACTTTCTTTGTGTCGGAGTAACTTGGCTGTACTGGGGTTATACTCCTCAATGTCTTTCGTTTTGTCTTCCGTCAAATTTTGTTGGCCAGAAAGGATGTACTGTTTTTCGTCTTCCGATAACCATGGATGTGATTTTGGATCTGCTTTAACAATGTAAAGCCATGGAAGTAACCACAAGAGACCTAACAATCCTACCACGATGAAGATCACTTTCCAAGAAAAATAGATGGATAGGAGTCCGATGATTGGATAAGCCACAATACCCCCTAGTGCAGCACCCGAATTAAATATTCCTTGAGCAAAGGCTCTCTCTTTGGTAGGAAACCACTCCGCATTGGCTTTAGCAGCACCTGGCCAGTTCCCCGCCTCGGCGATCCCTAAAATGGATCTAAAAATAGAAAAACTCAATATCCCTTGCGCAAAGGCATGTAATACTGTGGCAATAGACCATACCCCAATAGATAAAGCAAAACCTATGCGTGTTCCGATCCAATCGAATATTTTACCAAAGAGGGCTTGACCCCCGGCATAAGAAAGAATAAATACTGTGGAGATTGTTCCATAGATGGCTTTGTGACCATCTTCATCCATTTCGGGAAATAAATCTTTAGCAATATCTGGCCATAAGGCACCAAAAGCTTGTCGATCTATATAGTTGATTACAGCAGCAAGCGCTACTAGACCTACAACCCACCATCTTAATCCGTTTGTTTTCATATTGCTATTTTATGTTGTTTTTAGTTAAATGTTGAATAAAAACTTATGAATGATTATTCTTAGTAATAAAATTTGGGCGCATGATGTGTCATAAAATTGGATTATAACAATATTGATACAAAACATCAAAATGTTCCTTCATCGCATTTTTGGCTTTGGAAGGATCTCCAGCTCTAATAGCATCTAAAATACGTTGATGCTCAACAATTCCTTTATAGGCAGTATCTTTATCACAGACATGATGTTGCTCGAAATTATTGATGATCTCTGGTGTAATTTTTAACATAAAGGAGATTAACGTAGGATTTCTGCTTGCCTTAGCTATGGCCAAATGAAACAATAAATCTTCTTCGACGGCCTCTTGCCCTTGGATGACTTTCGCTTCATAATTTTGCAGGGTTGTACCCAGATGAATTAAATCATTATCTGTTCTTCTTAAGGCGGCAAGTTTAACTCCTTTCAGCTCGAGAAATATTCGTGCTTCAACCAAATCTTTGAACGATGGGGTGGGCAAACCTAAAATATCGTCTATCATCCCATTTAGGGCAGTTATACCAATATCGGCGACAAATGTTCCGCTCTGTGGAATGGATTTCACTAGCCCGTAAAATTCTAGCGTATGCAAGGCTTCTCGTAGGTTAGATCGAGAAACATTAAACTTATCTGATAACATCCGTTCAGAAGGTAATTTATCACCCGGCTCAAGATTTTTGAAATTAATTAATTCCTTTAATTTCGTAATTATCCGCTTTTGGATGGCTTGGATGTCTGTATCAAGTATATTTCTATTCAACATTATCAATTACGATTTTAAAATGATTTCTGACTCTGGAAACAAATACAAGCCCCTAAGCACTAATATAAACCAAAGTGAATTTGGATTACCAGATTGGTATACCAGTTGTACTACCAAATATATTAAAAAAAATAACATCATCAATTATACCAATACTATTTGTTTGATTAAATAAAATAGCAGAAAAGAAAGGGCAATTTTAATCATGTGATATCTCTAATTCGTAGAATTTAACTTTCGAAAAAGAACCTTTATCCCTTGATTGAAAGTAATTGCCAGCTTTGAAATAATTTTCAAAGACACCCCACTTGCGGATGTGTACACTATCATAAACCTTAAATTCATTTTTATTCAGAATAACGACTAATTTGCCTGCTGAAACCTTAACCTCCAAAATAAATTTTCGAAAACCTACTTCTTGACTAAAGTTAAAGCCTTCGTCATTGTCCCAAGCTTCTTCATAAAAGATCTCTGGTTCATCCAGATTGATGTTTTTCAAGACCTTTGATTTTAACCTTATTTTACCATTATCCCAATAGATCTTCAATATAGGGGGGCGTTGTTATCGTCCTCTCCTATAAGGTCGCGTTGTTCATTGGTCAAACGACCATGGATTTGCATGATAATCGTTCGGTGATATTTCCCATTCGCATCTTTTGTGGAAGCTTCCATGGCTATTTTACCTTTCATATAGGCTCCATCGGCAAAGGTCCAATTTACATTGTTGTCGCCCGGAACCATTTGTTCTCTTAGTTCTGAGCGAGTATACTTTGTATTCTTGGTTTTAGAAGAAGTTGGCATCGCATGAAATACAATAGCACCATTTAATGAATCGATAAACATATAAGGTTTCGCAACATCAATTGAAGCGAAGTCATGTATTTCTGGAGGGGAAATCTCATATGGTTTCCCTTTATCATTGTTTACGGGCAAGGTAACCTTCCAATGACTCAAATCTATCTTTGGAAGTTTGGTCTTCTTTTTACGCTTTTTTGTCTTCTTCCTAGCCGACTTCGTTGGTAAACTCGAAACGCCACTATCCGATTGTTGGGCAATGGCGTTTTGAGATATAAATACCACTAAAATCACTAATATTAGCTCTCTTAGATAGTTATTCATAATGAGTTTACTCTACCGGATATACCTTAACGTTGTCGATATAAGCGTCTCGATCATTTACAGTGTAAAAGAAAATAGAAACTTCACCTACAGCATTTGATCTAAACTGTTGCGTAACTGTGGTAGCACCTGAGCAACCTCCATCACCAAACTTACCATTGGCAACGGTTCCAATATGCTTAATTAAAGGGTTACTCGCAACTGCATCTGCACTGTTAGCATAGTGACCGTTTAAAATCATACCTACCACACTATTGGTAGCTGGTCCGCCTGTTTTAATAGCGTATTGATACTCAAAAATATAATCCTGATTAGGACTCACAGTAATGGCTTGGTAGGCATATCTAGTGTCCCCAGGGCGTGCTGAACCGTCTGGATTTGCACGTTGACTAGAAGACCATTTAGCCCCTCTTGTTTTAGAACCATTGTCAGATCCATCATAATTGGTACAAGAACCGTCTGAACTAGTCCCAAAAGGATTTGAGTTTCCTGTTGTAGATATTTTCCATGCATTTCTAATGTCTGTATCAGTAGCACCATTTGATCGTTCAAAGTCACCTCTTAAAATTTCTGGGTCTATAGGACCTGCTAGACCAACAATTACTTCCATCGATAATGATGAAGTATTGTTACGAAAGTTTGTGGTCGTTAACGTTACTGAATAGTTGCGCTGCGCACCATCATTGGTGTAACTATGCGTAGGATTTGCATCCGTAGAGGTATTTCCATCGCCAAAATCCCATAAATAACTCGTTGCTCCCTGCGTGGTACTCGTAAATGAAACGTCATAATCTCTTGCATCGTCATCGAATGTAAAAGAGGCTACAGCAAGGGGCTCTCTGTAAAAGAGAATATTATCAACATTTAGTGTTCCTTCCCCGTTTGCAGTACCTCCTTCGGCAAGTTCTAATCTTATATTATCGATTTGTGTAATCCCTTCTGCAGCAAGGTCAATATTTAATTCTGTCCAAGTATCGTCTACTAAGGCTTGCTCAAACACCTCACCCCCTATGGATAACTTAACATTATCAATTCCTTTCGAATGAATGGAATGAAGATCAAGGTGCAGATAGTCAGCTGCGGCGCTTGATCCAAAAACATCGGCAACAACAACTGGATTATTAAAGGAAATCATTGCTGTATTTGGACTTTGCATTCTGGAAAACTGAAGTACATCATTACCACTGTCACCTACCTCACGTTCATTAAATTCGGAAGAAGTACTAGCGGCAAAATTTGCAGAAATAGCATTTGTATAAGCACTGAATGCATCTTCATTTTGTGCACCATTGCTAAAAACTGCATACACGTTTTCGTTCAACGTGGTTGGAGAATCGGGTGCAGAAGTTGGACGAGAAGGCGTATGTGTAACGGTGAAATTTTGCGTTTGCGATACATCAGCTAGTCCTTGATTTGATTTTGCTGTCACCGTAATTACATAGGTTACTTGCGTATCCGTATTTGGATAATCATACGAGGCAGTCCCTCCATTTTCTGCAATTGTTACGGGTTCTCCATGACCGAAATCAACTACGTAAGAGGTTACACCAATAGCAAGTGGTGTAACAGAAACATAGGTTCCGTCATCTAAGCCATTTTCATCTGCTCCAGCTGAAACTGAAAAACTCGAAAATGAAATTTCAGATAGCCCTGGCCCATTAGAATTGGCCAATGGCTGTATAACCTCATAGTCGTCATCACAAGACACAGCGAGTAGTATGACGCTTAGAGCTAGTATTCCTTTTTTAAATAAATTCATATCTTTTATTTTAGTTTATCATAAAATTTAGTCTGCAGCGTAGACTTTAACATTGTCGATGTAAACATCAACATCGGTAACGGCATAAAACATAATGGCCATTTCACCTGTACCATTTGCAACAAACTCTTGTTCAACGGTAGTATGTGATGTTTTACCAAGTACTTCAGTTGCAATAAACTGAGAAATGGGTTCACTAGCTACAGCATCAGCTCCATCAGCAAAATGTGCCCCTAAAACTTCAGAGATGATTCGATTTCCTCCTGGGGCAACACCTGCCTGCTCTGCAGGGGTTTTAATGGCATATTCGTACTCAAGAATATAGCGCACTGTTCGTTCACTTGGGATAGAGGGTGAAACAAGAATTGCTTGGTACGCATAGCGCGTATTGGCACTTAAATAAGCACCCGCAGACGTAGCTTTTGTCCATTTAGCGCCTTTGGTTTTTGCCCCATTGTCAGAACCATCATAGTTAGTGAAAGACCCATCACTACTAGAATTGAACGGATTAGTAGTTCCTCCGGTAAACGAAGCAAATTTCCAATCAGACGAACCACCATCGAAATCCCCATTTAGAATTTCAACAGGAAGTGGAACAAATACATCTTGTACAACCACATCAACGGTTATAGCTGTTGATGCATTGTTCGCATCTAAAGCTGTAAGTGTAACTGGATAGGTACCCTCCCCTGCTTCAAAAGTAAATGAAGGATCTTTTTCAGTAGAAGTATTTCCATCACCAAAATCCCAAATATAGTTGGTCGACTCTGTCGATAAGTTATTAAAATTAATTGTTCTAAAGTTAACTGCATCTGGTATGTAAGCAAATGCAGCTACTGGAGGTGTTAAGTCGGCAATAGAACCCGCCTCGGGGAGTTCAAACTCAAAAGCTTCTTCACAACTCACTGTAAAGACCATTACTGATAAACACAGTACCAACCTTACGGTTTTATTGAAAATAGATAATTGTTTTTTCATGATTAATATGTTTATAGATTATTGTGGATTTTGTGTTAAAAGTCCATCACTTAAATTTATTTCCCTTGCCGGAATTGGCAGTAATAAACGACGGATATTATAACTTGTATAACCCTTCTCATTGGCGTGGTTGCTCAAAACGTCGTGTGCAACTCCAAGTCGCAATAAATCAAAGAAACGATGATTTTCAAACGCTAACTCAACTCTTCTTTCAAGTAACAACGCATTTTTTGTCAACACAGATGGACGATCAGCCACAGGATCAAATCCTGCTCTAACACGAACAGCCATGTAAGAGTCAATTGCTGCATTGTTTGTGGTATCTCCTCCTGCCATCAACGCCTCTGCATGTAACAATAAAATATCTGAAAGGCGTAAAACGATCCAATCGTTTCCTGCATTAGCTGGAGACGAACCATACGAAGGGTTGTTCCTATCTGAAATGTCTGACCCTTCTGGCAAGAATTTTATTACTTCTGCATTTTCTGGAATCGGCAGTTGTATATCTGTTCCAAATGCTGCAAAGGAGGCAGCAGTTCTATTTCCGCCGTGGGTATTGAAGTCTACAACCAAATTTGGATTGACGATGTTAAGTCCATCCTGTCTTCCTTGTCTTCTGTAAGAAGTAAACTCGGAAGAGAAACCTTGACTTTCATCAGGATTTCCAGCAACATATTGAATGGAAAAAATCACCTCATCATTTAACTCGTTGTAGAATACATCGCTAAAGTTGGGTTCTAAAGAAAACTCTCCGCTCCCAACAATAGCTTCACACATTGCTCTTGCACCATCATAATTTGGCGTAGGTTGAGTTAAGTAAACCTTGGCTAACAAGCCCTGTGCTGCAGCCCTTGAAGCTCTCGATTTGCTCCCGTTACTTAGATTGCTTACTCCTTCTTGTAAATCAGCTACAATTTGCGTGTAGACTTCCTCAATAGGTTTTCTGGTGAAGAGTGATTCTTTATCATCGGCAACAACAACCGCGGTTACTAAGGGGACAGGTCCATATAAGCGTACTAAATTAAAATAAGCATAAGCTCTTAAAAATTTCGCTTCAGCGCGATATGCAGCAACGTTAGGTTCATCGGCATTATCAATGTAGGAAAGAACACTGTTGGCTCTAAAAATAATCTCATACATGGATTGATAATAATCTTCCGACTGAATATTCTCAGGTTCTACAATGTATCGATGAAAATCAGCTCTTGAACCTTCAAGTGTTTTACTCCTTGTATTGTCCGATCTGTGTTCTGTTAAAAGATATTCCAATTGAATTCCTCTATTAAAACGAATAGAACTCGATTCTGTATTCTCATTCACACCCTGAAGGGCGTCATAAATACCAATTATACCTGCCAACACATCGGCATCAGTTTGGTAAAATGTTTCTGCAACGATGGCAGAATCAGGCAATGGATTCAAAAACTCGTCTGAATAACAAGAGACTAACAGCGCTCCAGTAATTGCCAATACTAAAAATTTTATATGATTCATCGTTAACATGTTTAGAAGTTAATATTTAATCCAACAGACATTGTACTAAACAATGGTGTTCCAGCGCGCTGGGCACCGTAAGACTGAGGAGTGTTATTAGAATCAATGTACTCTGGGTTAAATCCGTGATAATCATCATTAGTAATGTAGAGAAGGTTCTGTCCAGTCGCATAAATTCTCAATGAATTGATCCCTACAGAAGAAATTAAGTCATCCGAAAAAGTATAACCAAGGTTTACATTTCTTAACGAAAAGTATCCTGCACTCATAACCATATCATTTGTTGCTGTTCTTGGTTTAATAAAAGAAGCATCCGAAATGATACCTGCTGCTACAACAGCTTGCTCATCAGAGGTAGCTCCATTCCATTGAGAAAAGAAATATTGATCTCCAATGTTTCTAACTTCAGCACCTTGGCTTCCTTGAATCATAAAAGAAAAATCAAAGTTTTTGTAGTTAAATTCGTTGGTCAAACTCCAAACAATCTCTGGATAAGGATTTCCTAATATTGTTTTATCATCATCAGTGATTAAACCATCACCATTTAAATCTTTAACAATTACGTCTTCAGACATACCATTGATTGGAATCCAAGGTGAATCCCAATATTCATTATCTAACTCTTGGTCTACAACGTAACCATAGAATGAAGAGATCGGATTACCCACTAAGTTGATCCATTGTGAATTTCTTCCAAAACCATCTTCGGTCAGTGCTCCATTTGATTCTCCATAATCCAACAATTCATTTTCATTGGTAGAGGCAATCAAGGTAGAATTCCATGAAAAATTCTCCCCGGTGATATTCTTGGTTCTTAATTCAAATTCCCAACCACTGTTTTTTACTTTTCCTAAGTTAACAATACCGTTATTAAACCCTGTTACATAGGATACGGGGTTGTTTAACAATAATTGATCACTGGTTCTTTCGTAATAATCAATTGATCCAGAAATCCTGTTGTAGAGTAAGCTAAAGTCTAAACCAGGGTTGATTTCTTCAGATGCTTCCCATTGTAGCAATAAGTTTGCAATATTTTTTGGGGAGACACCGGCAGTAATACTTCCGTCTACAACAGCATTTGAAGTGTTTAACTGGGCAAGGTAAGGGTATGCATTGACGAGATCGTCACCAACATTAAATCGTTCAGACCCTGTGCGACCATAACTTGCTCTAAGCTTAAGGGTGGTAACAAAATCAGATCCTGAAAGGAAATCTTCGTTGGCAACATTCCACCCCACAGATAAGGCGGGGAAGTTACCCCATTTGGATTGAACCCCAAAGACAGAACTACCGTCTCGTCTAAAGGAGGCATTTAATAGATACTTGTTGTCATAGGCATAACCAACGCTTGCAAAATATCCAATCTTGTTGGTTTCTACATTTATCTCACCTTCAGAAACAATTGTCGTTGCTCCTTGTAGGTTTTTCAATAAATCATTTGAGTAACCTGTTCCAACAATTTGACTAGACTCTGCACTTCTTCGCTGAATGGTGATCCCTCCTAATGCACTTATATCATGACTACCTATTTGCTTTTTAAAAGAAATGGTATTATCTGAAATAAGACGCGTTCTAAATCTATTGTTCAACAGATATTGCGCTCTACTTGTACCAGATTGGTGGTGTTTTGTTCCATCCCAACGTGTTCTTTTGCGCTGTTCAACAGTAACCCCAAGAGAAGACTTAGCCACAAGGCCATCGGCAATCTTGTACTGCAAATAAGCACTTGTCAATAATTTTGTGTTGTATTCAAAATGCTCTCTTTCGATATATTGAGCATATGGGTTTGCGTCTCCAGAAGTTCGAGGACGGTTGTCCGAACCGTTTCCATCAAGATCCAATTCAACCAAATGGTTTTCGTAGAAATAATCGCCAGGTCTTACATCTGGATAAGCATTTGTATTCACAAATTGCATGGTCTCTGGAGTATGGTAGATCGGTAACCAAGGAGACTGTCTTATTGGATTGTGAATCGACGTTGGCAATCTTCTTTGCTTTGAGAAAGATGGCGTAGCACTTAATCCGAATTTTAACTTATCGGTGATCTGATTATCCAATTTAAGTTTTGCAGAGTAGAGTTTATAGTCGTCCGTAATAACAACACCCTCATCATGAACATAACGAAGAGAGGCCGTGAATTTTGTTGCTTTAGAACCACCACGCGCAGATAATGAATGGCTTGTTATAAAACCTCCATCAAAAAAAACATCTTGCCAATCTCTGTCAATACCAGTGACTTCAACAATTTTTAGTGCATAAGCGGTTTGCTCAGAGAGTGTTCCTGTAGCTGCACGCTCTTTTGCTGCCCAATCAGCAGTACTTTTTCTGTAATCATCGCTGCCAAAGGCATTTTTATATCCTGTATAGGTTTCGTAAGAAAATTTTGTTTCTCCTTCTTTTCCTGTTTTTGTGGTAATTAAAATAACACCATTAGACCCTTCACTACCATAAATTGCAGCAGAAGCAGCATCTTTCAATACTTCAAAAGATTCTACATCATTCATGTCTAAGTTTCCAAGAAATTCTGAATCAACAACAACACCATCAACTACAACAGCCGGTCCAGAATCAGCCGTAATGGAACCAAAACCACGAATCGTGATCGTTGGTGCTCCACCTGCTTCAGGATTGGTTGCCTGAATGTTTACTCCAGAAACTTGACCAATTAAGGCATCATCAACACGCGCAACAGCGATTTGATCCAAATTTTCGTTCACAATCTTTGAAATCGCTCCAGTTACAAGACTTTTCTTTTGCGTCCCGTATCCCGTTACGATAATTTCGTCCAATTCGTTCTGGTCTTCTTGCAATCCTACAGTGATGCTGTCTTGACCTGTATATTGAATTACTTGAGTAGAATAACCTAGGTAAGAAATTTCAAGATTTTGGTTGAGTTCAACAGAAATGGTGAAGTTCCCGTCAAAGTCTGAGGTTGTTCCATTGTTAGTTCCTTGAACAACTATTGTGGCGCCTGGTATAGCCTCTCCATTTTGGTCCGTAATTGTTCCACTGAGCTGTGCTTGCGCAAAGCTGTAGGTAGATGCCAGAAAGACAGCTAACAATGTTAAGTGAAGTTTAATTTTCATTTTTGATTAGTTTGTTTATATGTTGTAAATAAAAATGCATCTTTTAAAAAAAGATGATCGCACAAAATGTTACAACTTGCTTTCGTAAAAGCTGAAATTGACCCATTTCGGCGGTATCGATGCTTGACTTGGTTACAGCCAAAACAAGCTAAATTAGGGGTATTTCTACCCAATACTTTTTCTTAACTAGTCTGGTTTTTCAGATTGGTTTACCAAACTGGTTTTCCAAAGCTAAGAAAATTTTGGACTTAACCTAATTTTTTTTAGGATTATTACTCCATAAAATCTTCACGGATGGGGCTAAATACATCGATAAGTTCCCCAGGTTCAATACACACTGCTCCATGCAAAGCATTCGTTGGAATATAAAAATTATCCCCAGTGCTAAGGCGTTGTGTTTCCCCATCAATGGTTACATCGAAGACGCCACAAACCACGTGGGTTACTTGAGAATGATGATGTTGATGCATAGGACCTATACTTCCCTTTTCGAAAGAAACATGCACCAACATAATTTTGTGATCATAGCCCATTATTTTTCGCTTTACGCCTTCTCCAACGGTTTCCCATTCTTTTTCTTTTGTAAATAAAAAAGATTTACTTGTTCCGAAACTTTTCATGTTTAGTGATTTAATTGGTTTTTATATAATACGGTCCAGTCCATTGCTGTTCAACTCCATCGAGCTGTAAAGTATGCGACTGGGTTTTACTTTGGTTTTTGTTAGCTAAATAAACTTTTATTGGCGCTCCTTTAACTAAATCAATAGAAACAACACTATATGCTTCTGTTTCCATCAAAATTGATAGCCCCTTGAGGATTGACCGGGTATTTTTGGCCATTTCAGTAACAGGACTATAACTTCCGTGCGTTTCGATGGCGTTGACAAAAAGAGTGCTGGGTGTGTTTTCCCTTCGAATAATAAAAGAGGGGTCATCCCGTAAATTAAATTCAGGATCATTTGCCCCAAGTTTTGTGAACAGATAAGTGTCCCCTGCCTCGCTGGCCATAGTGAGGGTATGAAACGTATTGTTGGAAAACCAACTGAACTGATCCAAATCACCTGTTGCCGCTCCTTTTGCAGTTAACCACAAATGCTGGTAGCCATGTTTTTTGCCCAGAGGAGCAAGTAATTCAAGTGATTCAACATCAAAGTCTGTGGACATTACCTGACCAAAGTAATGATAGGGTAAATCATAGGTGTTTTTGTCGACTGCATCTACCTTAAATACGTCGAGAATCAGCGGATTTTCAAATCGTTCATCATCAATCATCACAAGAGTTCGATGCATTTTCACTCCTTCATAAGCATTGTTTTCCT
This sequence comes from Flavobacteriaceae bacterium, assembly GCA_038143735.1. GTDB lineage: Bacteria > Bacteroidota > Bacteroidia > Flavobacteriales > Flavobacteriaceae > Arcticimaribacter. The sequence goes on along the minus strand of JAYQML010000006.1, from coordinate 132,313 downwards.
GAGCACTAATCAGCTGATGTCCGTTAGAAGATAATGTACTAGCATATTTGGTCGAATGGAACTGGCTTCCCAACTCATATTTTCCATTAAAATGTGAGGTTTGATTGACCACAAGGGTATTGTGGGCAATGGTTTGTTTTGCCCATGTTTTATTTTCCTTTAGGTATCCTCCTCCATTTTTTTGATCAATATTAACGAAACGGGCTAAACCGTAGTCTTGTAATACCTCTTCCCCACTATGGTACAACGAAAAAGAAAGCTTGTCGTAATGTCCATGGCTATTTCCTTGGGCAGAGTATTTGGCGACAAGGTTGAGTTCATTTTCTACCTCCCCTGCGCGAAGAATCGTAATTCCACCTTGTTTCCCGAGGGGGCCATCGGTAATTTCCATTGACTTTTTTGTGAAAGAGACTGCTTTCCCTTCTTCGATTGCCAAAGCAACAGCAAACCCTGCATCATCGAGAGTTATTTTTCCTTGCGCCTTGGCAATCGATAATAAACCTGGATTATTGTCACCATAATGATAGGCGATGTCGACCGAGGAAACCAATTCTCGAGAGAAATAAGACATTCCCTTTTGGGCATCATTTAAAGGGTAAAATTCTCCGTCTGTATCGGTTAAATTCAATAGCGTATTGACCGCCTTGAGTAGAACGCCGTTGTTATAATCGAAAATCTTTTCTTGTGGTCGCATGTTGTTTAGACCGACTGCGAAAAGGAGATACGGATACATCGCATAGCGCTGATAATAGGGGGCTTCTGTGTAATAACCCTCTGGGGAAAAAGGCGCGTCTATATTGGCTAAAAAGCCGGCCTTTTCATCCGCTTTCTTAATGAAGCCTCCATCGTTATCTTTTGCATTTGCATCAATACCATCTTGTTTTAGTCCGTAAAGTGCTCGCTCAATTAGTTCTTCATCTTTCATAACCAATCCAATCATTCCAACCGCTGCTGTTCCCCAAGTACTATGGTTGTGAATTCGATTGAAGTATTGTGGATTTTCTACAGAAATGTAATCGGCAAAAGGACGGAATAAATCGTCTTCCAAGTATTTTCGTTCTTTTTTTGTTAAGAAATTATAAATGCAGTCATAAGCTTGACTCACATAGAGTAACCAGTTGGCATCATTTAAACATTGCCAAAAGATTTTTCCACGTGCATAAGACCGTGGTTGCGGATGAATGGGTAAACCTTTATAAATGCGCGCATACTCGACCAATACTTCTTTCACATATAAAGCATACTTTTCTTCCTGCAAAATTTGATAAAGTGCTCCTGCCTTTTGAAGCACGGAGAAATTTCTTTTGTGACGGTCGTGTGTACCCCCAGCCATGTCTTTGGGAATGGGAACATGTATTCCTGTAAGTATTTCAGCATCAACCTCAGCCTTTACTTCGGCCAAATGAGCATCGAAAAAGGGAACCTTTCCTAAATTTTGACGAATCTGTTCTACCCCAGTTTGGGTTAAGACTAAATTGGGATGTTCTTGTCCAAAAAGATTTGCTTGAAAGAGAATCAACAGTAAAAGTAGAACTGTTTTATGGGATTTTAATGTATGCATAAGATTGGATTACCAAATTGGTTTACCAATGTATAAAATATTATTTAAGTTATCAGGATTTTTGATTTGGATTTTTGATTTGTCGGATGTTTAGCCCAAAAAAAAAGCCCTTGGGATTTACGCAAGGGCTTTTTATCTAAACGATAAACGTTTATTCTTCCGAAGATTCCATTTCCTCAACGGCTTCATCAGCAGCTACAGCCATGACCATTCCAGTTGCATCGAAAAAATCACCAGATCGGCTTATTTTACCCTCTTTAAATTCAAAATAATGGTAAGCGATCACAGAAAATGATTTCCCTGTTGCCTTGCTCGTTCCTTTCCAAGTTCCGTAAACCCGAACACCACCGTCAGGCTGAAGGGTTTCATTGTTTACTCCAGGCAACCAAACAGGATCATTGAAGGTAACGTTCTCGAAATTATTCATATAAAACTTTGCCTGTTCTAAAACAGCTTCTTTTCCTACTTCTCCTTGTCCATACATTGGAGAAATATGTACAATATCATCAGCTACATGACTAGCATAAAAATTGTAATCTGTTGGAGATACGTAAGAGTTCATTAACTCTTCTGCCAAAGCTCTGTTGGCTTCATAGGCAGATAAATCGGGTTGTTGCTCACAAGCAATACCACAGCAAAATACCAAACACAATAAAATAGTTTTTTTCATTTTAAATTGATTTATAGTTAGTTATGCTATAATATACAATAAAAAGTCGAGATAACGCTAAACTATTTTTTACGAATAGAATCCTCAAAAGGTTTTAATACGGAAGTGTCGGGCGCATGAAGTAAAAAGGCATCGTATGCTTTTTTGTATTTATACAATATTCGTTTAACAGCACTGGTGCTACACTCAAATTTTGCGGCCAATTGTTTGATGCTGTGGTATTCACTGGAGGAAACCCGAACAATGTCCCAAGATGTAATTTTAGATCTAGTTTTCATGCTGCAAATATAAACGAAAGAAAATTCATATCTTGTTGTATGCTGTTACTTGAAAGCCCCTTAATCAAAAAAGAAGAAAGCATCACCTTTTACACCAAGCTAGGCTTTGATGTTAGCTATGAAGGTGGCGTTTACCTTGCAAAAGAGAAACGTTTTGGTATCGTGTTAAATCCGGACAAAGACAGTAGCGTTGCCCTACGTATCTACGGAAGAAAAAAAACAACATCTATAATGAGTCCAAGCGGTGTACTGATCCATCTTTTTTCCCAATGAATGCCCATATGTTCTTGGGAAAAAGCCTGCTATCCTCGGAAACTACAGTGGTATTTCTCTTGAGACCAACGCGCTCAGCGATTCGATCTTGTTTTGGCAAGAACTGGGCTTTGAAGGTAGCTACAGTCCCAACCAAAGTTGGATCGAACTAAATAAAAATGGGCAACAGCTCAGCTTACAAAAAGCAAAGTTATGTCCGCATGTCTTTCATAATCCCTCGGTATCCTTCTTCAATGGACAAAAAAACAAAAAGATCATCCAGAAAATAAAACAAGTCGAGCTACCTATTGAAGAAGAAGTTCTTTTTTCCCAGCAAGAGGAGATTGCTCAAAATATTATTCTAAAAGATCCAGGAGGAATTGGTTTTTTTATTTTCAATGATGGCTGAAGCAATAAAAATTTTAACCCTTGGTTTTTTTGATGTATTTTTAAAAAAAATAAGACATGAGTAACGAAGTTTTTACACAGCTACAAAATAAAGCCAACGAAGCTGACGCAATTGGCGGAACCCTAAAATTTGTCATCGATGACCTAACGGTCTTTGTTGATGGAACAGGTAATGCTAATGTTGTTTCGCAAGAGGATAGTGAAGCCGACTGCACCATAACCACCTCCGCAAGTACCCTTATGGAATTACAAAGTGGTGATTTAAATCCGATGATGGCGGTAATGGGTGGTAAAGTCAAAATTGCCGGCGACATGGGCTTAGCCATGAAAGTGCAGTCTTTGATGAGCTAACCCCTTAAAAATTCAGTTAGGATATATAATTCATCATTCTGTGTGCAACAACATACTAGCATAGCATTTATTTCGTTTACATTATAATTGCTTACTATATTTATGCAAAAAAATAATCTTTTCCATATTACGCTCAAATTCGTCCTTGTAGTGATGATTTGTTTTACTCTACCCGATGATGGGATGGGGCCATTGGAATTGCATCGTTATTTTTTAGCGAATGATCCGTTCAAAGAAAGTGTTGGGCTGACAAAAAGGGAACGTTTCAATCAAGGTTTACCACCAGATCGATACAATGAACGATTGTTTGTCCTTACCATGGATCCAAGTACGGGGCAACCGGATGTTGCTGCCAAAGCAAAAACACAACAATTACTGCTCAATTCTTACAGAAATCAAGAGAAAGCGAGTGCTGTACCAGGACAAAGCGCTAGCCAACCCTGGTATTCCATTGGTCCAAACAATCAGTCTGGGCGTGTGCGAGCAGCACTTTTTGACGAGGCAGACACAGAAAAGGATCGCGTAATAGCTGGGGGAGTTAGCGGTGGTTTGTGGCTGCACGAAGACATCGATAACCCCGTAGACCAACCTTGGTCAAGAATTCAAGGTGTTCCTGGTAACCTTGCAGTTTCCAATATCGTTCAAGATCCTGGTGATTTCGATATCATGTATGTAGGTACGGGAGAATCTTATACTTCTGGTGATGTAACTGGGAATGGAATTTATAAATCTGTAGATGGAGGAACCAACTGGACACAAGTATTTGGAAGTTCAAGTGGAATAGTTACCTCTACTCAAAGTGGTGCAAATTGGTTGATCAATGGATATTTCTATGTAAATGATTTGGCCATGTTTGACCACGATAGTGACCCCAGTACTACCAATTGGATTTATGCTGCTTTAGGAATGGGTAATCATAGACATATGTCCAATACATATCTGGATATTTTTGAACATGGACTCATTTATTCCACTGATGAAGGAGCTACTTGGACTTCGGTTTCCATAAATTACAATGGAACAACAAATCGGGAACACATTAACGATATCGAAGTTCAAGAACTTTCCAACCGTATTTGGCTCTCCACAACCACCGGAAATGGAACATCCGGAGGAAATTTCTATTATAGTGATAACGGAACAACATTTACCCAAACGAGCTCAACTTGGTCGCCCACAGTAACGCAATCGAATATAAGAAGAGTAGAGATTGAACCTAGTGAAACAAATTCTGCAACGCATTATATCCTCGCTAACATTAGTGGAGAGGCAGATTTCTACAAAACTACGGATAATTTCACCACCATTATTAAGCTCCCTGAACCAGATGATGTGGATACTGGTATTCCGGCAAACGATTTTACCCGAGGACAGGCATTTTATGATTTAGAAGTAGAAGTTGATCCCAGCGATGACGATATTGTTTATTTAGGGGGAATCGATTGGCATAGAAGCACCGATGGTGGGCAAAATTGGACGCAAATAACCAAGTGGTCGAACAACAACAATCTTTTTGGATTAAATGTTTCACTTGTCCATGCTGATCAACATGGACTATACTTTAGACCCGGAAACAACAACCAAGCAGTTGTAGTGAACGACGGAGGAGTGGCCTATGTAAGCTCGCTTTCTGCTGCCTCGAATAGCACTTCAGCTTTCAACGAAATTGAGGATAACTTCATTACTTCACAGTTTTATACTGCAGCCCAAACTCCATCTGGATTTCCGGGTGACGATTTAATTTTTGGAGGTACGCAAGATAATGGTACCTACAGAATCACAAATCTTCACAGAACAAATCGGCTGGAGTAAACATCTACCCGGGTGGAGATGGTGCAGCAACTTTCTTTGATCAAGTTGGAGGTGATTATGCCATAGCAAATTACACCTATAACGATGCTATCGTTGTACATAACTACAATAGTATGGGGCAATTTGTGAATTATGATGATTTATCGACCGATTTATCTATACCAGCTAGTGAGGGGGATTTTATCAACAAAGCAGCTCTCGATTCCAATCTTGATGTATATTATTCGAATTCTTCGGTAGGAACAAACTACAAAATAAGACGCATTAACTTAAATGGTATTCCAAATCCAACAACCAGCGAATTAACTGGACTAGGAGCATGGCCTACCGCTTTGGAAGTATCGCCCCACACAACATTAACCACCAGCCTATATGTGGGTTTGATCGATGGGCGGATTGTAAAAATCACCAATGCGGATAATTCTAGTGCATCAGCCGCATATTTAACCCAACCAGGTCTTGGAAGTATTTCAGATATCCATTTTGGTGAAACCGAAGACGATCTCTTTGTCACGTATTATAACTACGGAAGCTCCATCGTAAATGTCTATTATTCTTCTGACGGTGGAACCACTTGGGAGAACAAAGAAGGGAATGACGGAGTAGGTGATTTACCCGACATTCCTGTTTTTTCAATTCAACATAACCCCTACGAGGAAGATGAAGTAATCATTGGAACCGAACTAGGAATTTGGCGTACAAGTAATTTTACTGATACTCATCCCAATTGGGTTACTGCCGATGAGGGCATGAGCGATGTAGCCGTTTTTGATCTTGATTTTAGAGGTCCTAGTGCGCTCAATAATCGTGTTTTAGCTGCTACACATGGGCGTGGACTATTTGTTGGCTCATTTTCCGCCAACACTAATGCGCCAATTAGCCAGACAGATTCTATTACCGTTGCCGAAGGTGGAACTGCCACAACAACAACAGGTGGTGCCACCTCTGTTTTAGCAAACGATAGTGATCCTGATGGTGATCCCATCACTACAAGAGTAGTAACGAACCCATTACATGCATCTGCATTTACCATAGAATCATCTACAGGAACCTTTACCTACACCCATGACGGCTCAGAAACCACTACGGATACATTCTCCTATGAGGCTTTTGATGGTGCGGTATATGGTAACACCGTTTCTGTAACCATCACTATTTTACCGAGAAATGATTGTCCAACTGTAGCTAATCCTGTGGCAGATATTCCTGCACAGGAGGATGATCCGGATGATGTGATCAATCTCTCAAATGTATTTGCAGACATCGAAAATGATCCCTTGTCATTAACGGTAAGTGTAACCAATACCAGTTTGCTAAGCGCAACCTACAATAGTGGTAGCGGCTCATTAACCCTCGATTATGCCAACGATGCCTTCGGAACAGCTACAATAACCATCAATGTTAATGATGGAAATGGCTGTACCACAACACAAGATGAGTTTGTGGTCAATGTAAGTAGCAGTTAATGATCTTCCTGTGGCCAATCCTGAAACAATCACAGTAGTTGAAGGACAAACTGCAACAACAACTACTGGCGGAGATACTTCGTTGCTCGATAATGATAATGATGCGGACACACTCGACACCATTTCCACGAATGTAGTTACCATGCCTTTTCACCACAGTGCTTTTACCGTTGATTCGACTACAGGAACCTTCACCTACACGCATGATGGCTCTGAAACAAGTACAGATTCGTTTTCTTATCGTGTATTTGACGGAACAGCTTATAGCCCAACGGTTGTGGTGAACATAACCATTACCCCTGATAATGATTGTCCAACGGTGCCAAATCCTGTTGCAGATAGGACAGCACAAGAAGATGATCCTGATGATATCATCGATATTTCCAATGTCTTTGCAGATGCAGAAAACAATACGTTAAACATTACGGTAAGCAATGCAAATCCGGCTTTGTTGACCCATACCTTCAACAACACAACAAAAGAAATCACCCTAGATTATATTGATAATCAAATTGGTACGGCTACCATTACCATCAACGTAGATGACAATAATGGGTGTACCACCACTCAAGATGTGTTTGTGGTCACCGTAGTACCCCAAAATGACGCCCCAGTTGGGAATGTAGACACAATTGCGGTGGATGAAGCTGGAACCATCACAACAACTACTGGCGGAGCAACGTCTGTTCTAACGAATGATACAGACATGGAAAATGATCCTTTGTCTGCAACATTAATCACTACTCCCACACATCATTTGGGATCTTTTGCCTTATCTTCTGTAGGGACGTTCACCTATGTACACGACGGATCCGAAACAACAACAGACTCCTTTACCTATAACCTTTCTGATGGGGTGAACAATGTCACCGTTACCGCTACCATAAACATTACTCCAGTAAATGATTGCCCCACAGTCATTTCACCAACAGGACCACAAACAGTGAATGAAGATTCGCCAACGACCACAGATGATCTTACGGTTCGCTTTTCAGATGTGGATCTATTACCTATGCCAAATAGTCTTTCGTATACCGTTTCGCCAACGAATTCTGCTCTAGCGACACTTACCATTAATGGCGCTGGATTACTCATCATTGAATACAAGAGCAACCAAACGGGAACAGACACCATAACGATTACAGCAAACGACAATGCTGGATGTACCGTAGATGATGTATTTACGCTTACAGTAAGCCCAATAAATGACCCTCCAGTTGGAAATGCAGAAAGTATTCGCGTTTCAGAATCTGGAACGGCAACCCAAACAACAGGCGGACAAAGTTCTTTACTGGCCAATGATACTGATATTGAAAGTGATCCATTAACAGTGACCCTCGTTAGTACGCCAACGAACGGAACCATAACATTACAAAGCTCAGGTACATTTACCTATGTGCACGATGGCTCAGAAACGACCACGGATAGTTTTGTGTACAAACCCAATGACGGTACAAACGATGGCAATGATGTAAATGTCAATATCACCATTACTCCTGTCAACGATTGTCCCTTCTTTGATCCTGCACTTGGGGGAGAACTGACTAGTTTCAATTGGAATGAAGACGTTGATCCAGGAATTTATGATATTGGAAGTCGCATAACGGATCCCGACAGCACCCCCTAACGTACACCGTTACCTACACCAATTCAGCCATTTATGGGATAAATCAAACAACTCCAGGTAATTTTGATTTCGTTCCTGTTTTGAATGCTTTTGGTTCTTCTGTCGCTACCATAACCATCGATGATGGCGACGGCTGTGTGATAGAATCTTCATTTACTGTTGATGTATATCCAATCAATGATTGTCCTACGGTCGATAATCCGATTGCCGACGTTAGTGTTAATGAGGATGCCAATGATCTTTGGATTGATATTCAAAATACGTTTTCTGACATTGAAAGTAGTACATTGATCTACTCAGCAATGTCGACAAACAATACCCTAATTGCGACAACAATAACAGCCACTAGTTTGGTAATCGACTTTCTCGATGATCAGAACGGATCAACGAATGTTGTTTTGACGGTCAATGACGGTGACATGTCTTGTACCATTGACGATACTTTCAATGTTTCCATTACATCCATCAATGATTTACCAATAGCCAATACAGATGAAATTAGTGTTGTTAGTGGAGGCACCACTAGCTTCTTGAATGATGGTGTAACAACCAGCGTATTGGCCAATGACACCGATGTGGATGGAAACCCTCTAACAGCCATTGTGGATACACCCCCAATAAACGGAGTATTGTCGCTTCAGTCTAACGGAACATTTACCTATACCCACGATGGGTCGGCAACTACAACAGATACTTTCTATTATTTTGCAAATGATGGTTTGATTAACGGTAACACTGTTAGTGTCACCATTTACATTAACAATCCACCTGTTGCTGTGTCGGACAATATTGCTGTACTTGAGTCAGGTACTGCGACCACAACATCTGGAGGACAAACTTCCCTCTTGTGGAATGATACCGATGCTGATCCTGCCGATGTAGGTTCTTTAACCGCAGTAAAAGTGACCGATCCGACACATGGAACACTTACCCTCAATTCAGATGGAACTTTTGTTTATGTTCACAATGGAAACAATCAATCTACTGACAGTTTTACCTACAGTGCTTCTGACGGTAAGGTTGTCGGAACACCAATAACCGTTAGTATAGCCGTAACAGGAACAAATGACCCTCCTGTTGCTTATGATGACACAATAATTGTAGCCCTTGGCGGAACGGCGACTGCACTAGACAATGGAAATACTTCTTTCTCGACAAATGATATTGATCCAGATGGAGATCCCTTAACGATAACCATTGTAAGTTCACCAACATTTGGAACGATTACCCTCAATGCTGGGGGTACATTCAGCTACACCCAAGATGGAACATTAAATGGGGGAGATAGTTTAACCTACAGGGTTAACGACGGAACCGTAAACAGTAACATCGCAACGGTAAACATCTATTTAAGCTGTACACCTTGTACAGAAAGTATTATTGAAGCGGGCGCTAATGGTGTATCCTTTACCTATACAGATTGCTTGTGTAAAACGGTACGAGTATATGTACCAAAAGGAAAAGCGTATTCGTTCTGTCATTTGGATGGCAGCATAAACTTGGTGGCTGGAAGCTACACCCCTATCACTTCAGGTCCTTGTAATTAAGGAATTCGTTTTCCTGAAACATCATAACGCATGACGGGTGAAACCAACTTTCCTTCTTTGAACTCAATGCTCTCCTTGAGCATTCCGTTGGAATAATATTTCGTCCATTTGCCCGATCGCTGACCAAGTTCATTAAACTGAATCCGTTGTCTTATTTTACCATCTTTAAAATAAAAAATGTTCTCTCCTTTCAACACACCTTTGTCAAAAAAAGTAACTTCTTCCAAAATTCCGGATGGGTAATATTTGTATTGATTACCTGTTTTTTTACCAGCACTAAAATTGAACGAAACCAGACGGACACCCGTTTCAGTGAAATATTCAACCAGGCCATTTAGTATTCCATCCTTGTAAAACTTACGTGATTTTAATTGACCATTTGGATAAAAGGTGGTTAAATCACCATTTTGGAGTCCTGCCTCTACGGTAAATTCTTCTACACGGAAGGACAAACTATCGCGGTAAACAAAACCGGTGTAAGGCTGTGCATCTTGTTTATAAAAGCGAAGATCATTCATTTCTACAACATCGAGTTGATCATAGGGGGTTCCTGTATGAAATGAGCATGAAATACCTGAGAGGCAGAACAAACTGACAATCAGCCGATTTGAATTTGATTTAAAAAAATTCACCTGCACTAATCAAATTGACAGTTAACCTCCTGATACGGTAATGAGGCTAATTGGAAGCTGTACCTAAACGTAATATTTATATCTTCTCCTGCATCATTTGTGTCGACAAATAACTCTTCAAGTGTCATTGTGGTCTCTGTAATTGAAATAACGTTAATTGTAATATTCTCATCTTCAAAAGAGTCTGCCTCTGCTTCTTTAACCATAAAAGAAGTATAGGGAAGCGTGGTGTCTGTTCTCCATCTCCACTGGCCATTATCTGAAGAAATCACATTGTCTCTGGCATCAAAGTAAGTGAAAAGGAAAGTACCATATCCACTCATCAACAAAGTGCTAGTTACGGCTTGGGGGCAATCGTCTAAAAATTCGTCTGTTGCTTCATTATAACAACGATCATAATAGTCTCTTTCAAAGAAAATACAAATATCTTGGGACGTTTCGTCGGCCTGACTACCACCTTGGACGGAGGCTGTTAAATCGATCAATCGCCATTCTTGTTGAATTTTAACGTGGTTGGAATCCTCTGTAGCATTGGGTTCTAATTTTTCTTCTTTATCTCCTTCCAACGAAATCGCTGTTCCTGTAATACAAAAATCTTCGGTGGACTGTCCCAACACTATACGAAAACTCACCTCTTCACTACTAAGGGTTATTTCGTCTATCGTCGCCACTGATCCAATGGTAGGGAAGTTTGTCCCAGACAAATAGTCTGCGTCCATTAATACAATTTTATTTAAGCTTGGTTCGTTGTTGTTTACCACAAAATCGAGGTCATACTTCCCGCGATATATTTTTGAAATGGTATCTCCCGTAGTTTCGGCAGTACTGACTTCAAGCACATAACTTCTGTCATCAAAAAATTCTATTGCATCAATGGAACAACTCGCATTAATCGCAGATGCTTTTGCACTAATGGATCCAATATTTGTTCTTCGAATTTTCCATTTACCAACAAGGTTTACATTGGTAATCTCTTGTTGCTCCTCTAAAGATAAGTGTGGGTCAACACCAGCTGAGGAACCACAGCCAACAAATAGTAAAATAGAAAGTACTGAAAAAGCTTGTTTGAGTGTTTTCATAAGTGATTATAGTATGAAACAAAAGTACAAACTATCAGGAGAAACGCAACTCTACGGGTAGATTTACCCTTTATTATACATCACAAATGGAAATAGCACGTCTTAAGGATTCTAAGGGGTTTTTAGCAATGGGGATAAACTCTTGTGCCACAAAACCCTTATAGCCAGTCGCCACAATTGCTTGCATGATGGCCGGATAAAATAATTCTTGGGTTTCGTCTATCTCATTTCGACCTGGTACACCTGCCGTATGGTAGTGACCAAAATAGGGATGATGATCTTGTATGGTACGAATAATATCACCCTCCGAAATCTGCATGTGATAAATATCATACAACAATTTAAAATTGGGTGAGTCCAAACGTTTGCATAACTCTATCCCCCAGGCAGTATTGTCACACATATAATCTGGATGATTGATTTTGGAATTGAATAATTCCATTTGTATCACCACTCCCCTTTTTTCAGCTTTACCTAAAACTTTTTGCAAGCCTTCCACTGAATTCTTTAAACCTGTTTCATCATCCATCCCATTTCTATTGCCCGAAAAGCAAATCAAGTTAGTGTAGCCGGCATCCGCAACCCTATCAATATGATCTAGATAATTATCAATCAATTTATTGTGATATTCTTTATGATTGAAACCTTGGGTTAAGCTAATTTCTGCTCCATTGCACATGGTAGAGATTAAGTTATACTTTTTTAATGTTGGCCATCCTTTGGGGCCAATTAAATCGATTCCTACCAACCCTAATTCTATGGCATGCTGACACAATTCTTCTAACGTTAAATCTGGATAACACCATTGACATACGGAATGATTTATGTTTCCTTTTAATTGAGGTATAGATGCTTTTGGGGGAGAACTAGCTGTTTCTGCTGACAGGGGAAAAAATGCAGCTGCAGATGCGCCTATGGCTGTTTTTCGGATAGCTTCTCTTCGATTCATGGGTTGTTTTTATCTTACATTCGAACGAATAACAACGAAATGTAATAGTTTTTGGGAAATTCGCTTTAAATAAACCCCAAGTTTTTCTTTTTTTCCAAAATAAGTCTCCCATGCTTTTTTGTCAATCGCTTTAATTGCTTTTTTGCAAAAAACCTCAACCAACAATCCATTCTTTGTAGCAGGGTCATCGTGTCCCAAAGTCGATCCGTCACCCGTTAAGGCATTGATTGTAACATTGGTTTGGACAAAACCCGGACACAAAAGACTCACCGATATGTTGTCTTTCTGGTGTTCCATTCGTAACACATCGAAAAAACCGTGTAAGGCATGTTTTGCTCCCGCATAACCAGATCGAAAAGGAGAACCATATTTCCCCATCACACTAGTAACAACTGCATATTGTCCTTGCTGACGTTCAATGAAATGAGGCAATAAGGCCTTGCTAAGGGCGATTGTACCTAAATAATTGATGTCAATTAACTGCTTATACACGTCAAAATCTGTTTCTGCAATCATTGAACGCTGACTGACCCCTCCATTATTAATCAGTATATCTATTTTTCCAAAACAGCGTTTCGCTTCTTCTACGCGTTGTGGTAGATGAGCAAAATCGGTTAAGTCTAAGGGAACAATCTTTATGTTCTCCGGAGTAGAACAGCTGTTTTTGACACGTTCTAATTCTGTTTTTCGTCGGGCAGACAGAATCAATTTACTACCTCTTTTTGCATACTGTTTGGCAAGTTCTTCTCCAATTCCGGAAGAAGCTCCCGTAATCCAAATCACATCAATTCTCATACTTATTTACTGCTATAATTCCCAACCCTTTCGATAAGTGCGACCAACAAACTGATTGGCCTCACTTAAATTCGTAATCTGCATGGCGTTTCCATCCCACAATAATTTTTTTCGTCCATAATAATCAAATCCACGCTTAGTCTTTTTTCGTAACAAGTAAGAACGTAGGGCAATATTTCCCATCAATACCGTTTCTGTCAATGGACCGGCATAATCGAATGAAGAAGTTAATTCTAAGTGTTCTTGGCTATTGAACCCTGCTTTAATGGCATCAATCCATTTGCGATGATGTCCGTGTTCTGCTTCTATTTCTTTGGGTTGATCATAGGTTCTAACTTCTTCTCCTTTTTTGTAAAGCCGTGGATCATATCCATATACTCCAGTTGTAATGATTCCCTTTTCACCTATCATAATGACTCCATTTCCATTTCCGGGGCTTCCCAAGAAGTCATCCGCCGGGATTAAATCTGGGTGGGCAGGTCGAATACCGCCATCTGACCACTCCATGGTTAAAGGGCTATCATTCTTTGTGGTAGCATCAAATTTTATCGATACAAAAGAAGATGGTGGACAACCCTCGGGCAAATGCTCGGGAGTCCACATTTTTTTATAGACGCTTCCTAAGCTGCATTCTACCGCAGTCGGATAATTTAATCCTAGTGCCCTAAAAGGAATATCAATTATATGACAGCCCATGTCACCCAATGCGCCAGTTCCATATTCCCACCATCCGCGCCAATTGAATGGGTGGATAGAGGAACTGTAGGCTGTTGATTTAGCAGGACCAAGCCACAAATCCCATGCAAGCCCTTCAGGCTTGTTTTCTGGGTCGGGTAATGGTTTAGGAATTCCTTGCGGCCAAATTGGACGGTCGGTCCATACCTTAACCGTGTGCACATTTCCAATTTCTCCCGCATTGATCCAGTCTTGCACTTGTATTTGACAGGGGTTGGAGGCACCCTGATTTCCCATCTGTGTAACTATTTTTCGCTCTCTTGCTGTTTCTGTCAACATACGCGCCTCTCTGATGTTGTGGGTCAATGGTTTTTGTACATAAACATGAATATCCCTTTCCATCGCAGCCATAGCAATAGAGGCATGGGTATGATCTGGTGTAGAAATGGTAACTGCGTCTACTCCTTTTTCTTTGGCCAACAATTCACGAAAATCAGTATAAAAGTTTGCTTTAGGAAATGCTTTTCGGGCTGCTGTAACCCCGTGTTGACCATTTGGATCTATATCACAAAGCGCTATTACACGTTCTCTTCCACCAACAGAGGCATTGATGATATCGCTTCTACCCTTACCTCCTGAACCAATGGCCGCTAGGGTTAACTGGTCACTTGGTGCAGTAAATCCTGTTCCTCCTAGAACATGTCTTGGAATAATCATAACAGTTGAAGCAGCTAAACTTTTCTTGATAAAATCGCGACGTGATTTGGACATTGCCCTTTTCTTATTTTTCATAAAAACGTAGGTTAATTGTTTAAAGCTAAGAAAAATAATTCGAATCTATGGAGAAACAAACTTACCCTCCCATTGGTCTTGGTGTAATTGAAAAATTGCACGTTGATGATTGGGACGTTTAAGTCTTAAAAAATCAATTTTTTCTGCTTTAAACACCAATTTAACAAAATGATTTTCTTCGCCATAAGCAATAGCATCCATTGATTTTAGCGGTTCTCCTGGAGCAACGGTAGTAGTGTAATCCTTTTGGGCATTTTGATGTTGCTGTGAGAAGGCCAGCTCGTCCCGGCTTTGTTCCACACACTTGGCTAGTACTCTAATTTGAGTAAGTTTACGGGCGTCGTAAAACAATAATTCAGCATAGGGTTGACTTTTTAGCGAGCTAATCTTTGGGGTTCGGGCATCCGTGTAGATGGTAAACAAAAACTCTTTTGACTCGAATTTCCGTAACACCACCGTACGCACTTCTGGGAGTCCATCTTTTGCTACAGTAGCCAGGTAAAAGTAGCGATAAGGGTGTTTCTTGTTGACTTTTGTTTTATTCCATTCTGTAAAACAATCGGTAAGGATTTGATCGAGCATACTAATTGTTTTTTTGCCAAGCAGAAACGCGTTCAACTGCATTTTTCTCGATGTCTTTCCAAAACAAATTGATGTCGGCAAAATGATAATTCTTGACTAACGAAAGAAAGAAACGTTTGGGTATTTTTGGAACGCTAGACCAAATTAAACCGTCTACAACTTCCAATTCCAAGGCTTTTGGGTAAATTTCACCATCAGTATTCAATACGCCCAAATGTTGACTAAAGGCTGTGGCTTTTGAAGTATCCCAAGTAATGGGATTTGTTGTTGTTGCCCCTTTGTACCACTGTTCGTAAGTAGGTGGGTAATGGTTCTTTTTATAGGTATTCCAGCTTACATACCCACCTGTCGCCAATGGATCTTCCATTTTTTGTAAAAAAGAAAAATCTTTGTCTTGGATTTTCACCCCAGGAACGTAAGCTGCCACAAGTTGTTTTTGCAAGTCAGTCCCATCAAAAAACTCTTTTAGCAACATTGCGCACATGATACTCCCTTGACTATGAGAAGCAATAATAATTGGGCGTCCCTGATTGTGATTTGATAGATAATATTGAAATGCAGCACGTACATCTCCATAAGCAACGGTTCTTGACAGTTCTTCTTGTTTATTATAGGGAGCCACATAGATTTTATAATGTGATTGACGATAAAAAGGAACATATAAATTTCCAGCCTTTGCAAAGGCTGATGCTTGGAATTTGACAGATTGCGAAAGTACTTTTTTCCGAATATCCTCACGAGCTATATCAGCGTTCCAAGACGGATCCTTTTTATCGGTCAATAAGGTTGGGTAAACAAAGAAAACATCTGCGCTCTTTTCAACAAATTCACCTGTTATTTGCGTAAGCTCTGCAGGATAGCTTTCGGGTAATACTGCCCAATATCTTTCGTCGGCATAGTTGGGAGCATTGGGAATGACGGTTTCTTCAAATGCAGCTGTTTTATACAAGGGCTTGCACGAGCCTAAGAGCAGTAGCGCTAGGGCGAATAGATAATATTCTGTTCAATTTTTTATTTTAAATATACAGTAAAATGATAAATTAGCATTGAAAATAAAAGAGTATCGCCTAAAATGAGAAGTAAACACAAAATGTTTACCTTTAAATTCAAAAATACATATCCCATGAAAAAGTTCCTTCATTTACTTTCTATACTGCTTGTCTTATTTATTGTAGGTTGCGAATCTTTTGGACAAAAAGAAACCCACAAAGAAATCAGTATTGAAAAAAGAAAATCAACGACACCTTAGTTAAAGCGACAATAACAACCAAATACACAACTGGGGATAAAGTTACCGAGGAGACACAAATCATTAAAGGAACGCATGGAGAAGTAAATGCCCAACTGGAGACTTACAAAATGGAAATTCTTCAAGAAAAAGGGGAACAAGCCCTTGCAGATGCTAAAAACCCGCAAACGAAAAGAGATGAAAAAACTACAATTTGCACTTAACCCGAAAAGTGGGAGTAATGCAAACGGAACAGTTAGCTTTACCGAAGAAGGAGGAAAAGTAACCCTTGAAGCTCACATCAATGGACTTACGCCAGGCACCCACGCCATTCATGTTCATGAAAAAGCAGATTGCTCTTCTGAAGATGGGAAGTCCTCTGGTGGTCATTGGAACCCAACCTTTGAGTTACACGGAGCTTGGGGAGATGAAAATGGCTATCATCGAGGAGATATCGGTAATTTTAACGCAGATGAAACTGGACATGGAATGATTACATTCGCGACAGATCAGTGGTGTTTGGGTTGTGATGACGAAAACAAAAATTTACTTGGAAAGGCAATTATTGTTCACCAAGGAGAAGACGATTTAAAGTCTCAACCTTCAGGAGCCGCAGGAGCAAGAGTCAGTTGTGCTGGAATAATTCAATAACACACCCCTAAACCTATTGACGCTCCGAGTAAATGTCTTCCATAAACAACGAATCTGAATTTCTTCGCCTACTAGATAGCAATCAAAACTTGGTGCATAAAATTTGTCGTTTGTACACCAATAATAAAGCTGCTCATGATGACCTCTTTCAAGAAATCTCCATACAGCTTTGGCGTTCTTTTGATCGTTTTGAGGGTAAATCCAAGTTTAGCACATGGATGTACCGTGTAGGCCTTAACACAGCAATTACCCTTTATCGGAAAGAAAAGAAAAGGGTTGATCGTGACGTTTTAAACGAAAACATGCCCCAAATTGCATTGGAAGAATACAACAATGAAGTCGATGAACAATTGGTTTGGCTCTACAGTAAAATAAATAACTTTTCAGAGATTGATAAAGCATTAACCTTGCTCTACCTTGAAGATAAAAAGTATGATGAAATTGCTGAAACACTAGGAATTTCTCCAGTTAATGCAAGGGTTAAAATGAACCGCATTAAAAAGAGATTAAAAGATATGATAAATGATAGACAAGATGGATGAATTAAAATCATTAAAAGAAAAGTGGGCGAATCAAACATTCGAAAAGCACTATTCAGCGGAGGAATTGAATCTTTTACTTCAAAAAAAGTCCAAGAGTTCTATCAAATGGATCTTCTACTTTAGTGTCGCAGAATTTTTTCTCTACATCTGCTTACCTTTTGTGATTCCAAATTACTACGAATCATTCGATTATTACAAAAGCTTAAACCTCTATGCCTTTTCTATTTGTACCACAATCATCGGGTATATACTTTTGCTTTATTTTATGCTTCGTTTTTTTAAAAACTACAGAAGAATTTCCGTGACAGACTCTGTCA
Source organism: Flavobacteriaceae bacterium (assembly GCA_038143735.1). Taxonomy (GTDB): domain Bacteria; phylum Bacteroidota; class Bacteroidia; order Flavobacteriales; family Flavobacteriaceae; genus Arcticimaribacter. The sequence continues at coordinate 114,099 of JAYQML010000006.1, read as the reverse complement.
AAGAACATTTGAGTACCATTCTCAATACAAGAAAAGCCGTCAACCAATACATCTATTTTAATTTAGGAATCTTATTGATTTTTATTTCTGTGGTCATGTATTATGCACTCCGTTATGACCAAAACCTCGTTGCACTTCAGAAAGAAAAAGATTCAATTATTGGGATTCTTTTTGTCATAGGGCTTCTGATTGCTTTACTTATAGGAGTATTTGGGCTGCTTTATTACTTTATATATGGACGCTTTTTGAATCCGTTGAAAAAGAATGAAAAAGAGTTGATGAATATCAACGATTAATTACCACTTCCGTGTTTTATTGAGGCGTTCTTGCTCTTCGATCTCCTCAGGTGACATTACCTTCAAAAAAGAAGGATGCTGCTCAATGGCATATTCTAACTGTTCAATAATTTCTTCCATAGAAGCGTTGTCATAATCAATCTCCAAAGGCTCTTTAATGACCATTGACTGTAGAATTCCTTTCTTCTTGATCAAAAGTCCTTTTTATCAAATGATCTTCGAAAACCATCGACAACTATCGGGACAACCACAGGCTTATATTTTTTAATAATGTGAGCAGTCCCTTTTCTCAATGGTTTAAAAGGTGTGGTTGTTCCCTGTGGAAAAGTAATTACCCAACCATCATCAAGTGCAGTTCCGATATTAGAAATATCACTCATTTTCACCTGTCGTTGAATGTTCTTTCCTGCTTCGCGCCAGGTACGTTCAATGGATACAGATCCGGCATAAGCAAGTACTCGTGGTAAAAAACACGCTTTCATCGTCTCTTTTGCGGCCACATAGTATATGTTTAATTTAGGATTCCACAAATAACCCACATTTTTAATGCTATCTATACGTCCATGCAAACTTGCATTGAACACATGGAACATGGCTACCACATCTGCGAAATACGTTTGATGGTTGGAAACGAAAAGAACATTTGATTCGGGTAAATTTTTGATAATATCAGAACCTTCGATATTTAACTCATTGAATCCTCTGTAACGCCTGTGGGTTAGAACACCCAAGTAACGGATGAGCATTTTCTTTAAGAAAAGATAGTGGCCAAAAGGGTTTTTCCGAAATAACTTCATAATCTTCTAAAATCGGGTAAATATACCATTATTTCACTAAGAGAATCATTTCCCTGGCTTCGGCTAGTATCATTGCTGTTGCCCCCAAACTTTACAAGAGTCAAAAACAAACATAGGGACAACCACCTCAGCGGTATAGGAGGCTGATATTGGACCTTCTTGCATGGATGCATTGTTCAATAGATCATCTAATGGAATTTCAAGGAGCTGTGCAACCTCACTATGTTCAAGTATAAATGTAGGACGACTAGCAACATAAGCTAAATAGGGGTAAACATAAAAATTACTCGGAGGAATATAGGTGGGGGAAAGCTGCTTTAAACAATTGACTTGGCTATCATCGATACCAACTTCCTCCTTGGTTTCGCGTAATGCGGTCGCCCAAAAATCGACATCATCCTCTTCTTTTTTTCCACCGGGAAAACTAATTTGACCCGAGTGTTTCCCATTATAATTGGTTCGTTTTATGAGACAAAAATACAATCTCCCATTTTTAGGATACAAAAGCATCATAACAGCAGCATAGCGGACATCTTTTGGAATTGTAAGAAGGGTTTCTTTGGTCCCAAACCGTTGAGGAGGAGCCATTTTTAATTGCGCCTTTAAACCCAATCTTGGAATTTCTTCTATTTTTGATATCAATAAAGCAGTAAAATCCATCAGCATATGCAGTTCAAAACATTCTTCAGTTTAATATTACTACTATTTTTTATCCTAAGCTGTTCTTCACCCAAAAAAAAGCAGCAAAACAACAAATACCTACGTCAAAAAGTAATCAGGAAAAAAAGAAAATAAAGAAAAACTGTTATTAGAAGAGCCAAGTGTATATCTCGATGAAAAAAATGCCATCCCCTTTTTATTTGACTATCAGAAGAGAGAGCTTCCAAATAAAGTAAAAATTAGCACTGCATTTGGTGAAATCATCATTGGGTTGCTAGATGAAGCTCCTTATCATAAAGCTAATTTTATTTATCTCACACGTTTGGGGTATTTCAATGACACTTTTTTCATCGTGTAGTGCCAAACTTCGTTATTCAAGGAGGAAATTCAGACCATCCTAATACCTCAAAAAAGAGAAGGAAAATTGGTCGGTATTTACTCCCCCCTGACGTAAAAAAAGGAGTAAAACACCACCGAGGAATTGTGTCAATGCCTAGCAGTGAAATGGACAATCCACATCGACTCGCTTCACCGTATGAATTTTTCATTGTACAACAAAAAGGGGGCGCCTATCACCTCGATGGTAATTACACCCTTTTGGAAAGGTTTTAGAGGGAATGGATGTTGTGGATCGTATTTCTGAGCAGGCAATTGATGGACGCGAAGCCCCCATTGACAACATTCGTATGCAAGTAGAAATCATCGAATAGTTGGTGTTATCAGTTATTCTTATTATATTTGAAAAATTATAAGAATACCTAATATGACACTTACCCAACTATCTTACATGATTGCTGTAGCTGAGGCGGGCAACTTCACTGTCGCCGCCGAAAAAGTTTTTGTTACTCAGCCCACTTTAAGCATGCAAATTCAAAAACTCGAGGATGAATTGGATGTGAAAATCTTTAACCGCACCAAAAAACCCATTCGACTTACCAAAGTAGGAGAGCAAATCCTTGTTCAAGCACGCAACATCATTGCTGAAGCTAAACGTATGGAAGACATTGTTGCGCAAGAAAAGGGCTTTATTGGAGGTAAATTCCGTTTGGGAATTATCCCTACTATAATGCCTACGCTTCTTCCAATGTTTTTGAATGATTTCATTAAGCGATATCCAAAAGTTGATTTAAAAATTCAAGAGCTGACAACGGAAAGCATTATTTCTTTTCTAAAGGAAGGGAATCTTGATGCCGGTATTGCAGCCACACCGCTAAAATTAGAGAGTATCGAAGAACGACCATTGTACTACGAACCTTTTGTGGGCTATATCCCTAGCTATCATCACCTCAATTCATTGGATGAGTTGGTGCAAGATGATTTAACCGATGAAGATATTTTAGTGCTTGAAGACGGTCACTGTTTTCGCAATCAAGCTCTGTCTTTATGCAGTCTCGACAAACAACCAAACAAACGCAACTTTGATCTTAAAAGTGGAAGCTTTGAAACCTTACTCAATCTATCTAATGAGGGGCTGGGCATTACACTCCTTCCCTACCTTAATACGTTAACACTGTCTGAAAAGGACAAACAAAACTTGCGTTTCTTCCAAGCGCCATGTCCTGCACGCGAAGTAAGTATTGTCTACCCAAAAAGCAACCTAAAAATTCAAATCATTGAGGTGCTTAAAAAAAGCATCGAGGGAATAATTCGGGGAGCAATAGCCATCGATAATATCAAAATTATCATTCCCTAAGACTTCATATAGACCGCTCGCAAGGCAGGGCTTAACGATTGCTTACACCATTGCTTCAACATCATGCGCTCTGACAAGCTTAATTCATTCATTGCTTTGTTGTACTCTTTCTTGAATAAAGCTTCGTCAAAGCTAACTTTCTGTAAAACGGTTTGATAAAATTCGAATTGGGTCATCTTTAATTTGGTTTAAACAAATCTATTTTTAAATCCAAAGCCAAAGTGTTGTTGAAATGTTAAAATATGTACTATGTATTGCATATTACTATTCTTTATACATATATTTGCAAAAGACAGTACCTTAATTAATACTGCCACTCATGAACATTGAAAACACAAAAGCCCAAATGCGAAAAGGAATTTTGGAGCTTTGTATTTTATCAACAATTGATAAAAAACCAAAGTATTCCTCAGAAATTTTAAATCGCTTAAAAGAATCGAAACTACTGGTAGTGGAAGGAACCCTTTACCCTCTCCTTACCCGATTAAAGAATGCCAACTTACTAGAATACCGCTGGGAAGAATCAAATGCTGGTCCACCCAGAAAATATTTCACCATCACAAAAGAAGGGCAAGAATTTTTAAAAGAACTAAACACATCTTGGAGTGACCTCTCCAATGCAGTAAGCACCCTAATCAAAAAATAATCTCATGAATAAAACAATCGACATACACCTTGCACAAACTCTTTTCTCTTTAGATGAACAAGCCTATAATATTTTAAAAAATTACCTCGAAAGGCTAGAGTTCATTTTTATTAAAACCGAAGGAGGAAAAGATATTCTTGATGACATTGAAGTTCGGATTTCTGAATTATTTACAGAGATAAAAACAGATGAACGCTATGTTATATCTGTAAGCGAAGTAGAGCAAGTGATTGAAACGCTAGGATCACCAGAAGACCTTGCTGGTGAGGAAGCCGAAAACTATGACACTAAGAAAAATCATTCTGAACCAAAAAAATTATTTCGCGATACTGATGATCGATTTATCGGTGGAGTTGCTGGCGGTTTAAGCCATTATATCGGCATTGACAGTGTCTGGATTCGATTAATCCTTCTCATTCTCTTTTTCTCTTCTGTAGGAGGTGTTGTATTGGTCTATATTCTTCTGTGGATCGTTGTCCCAGAAGCAACCACTACTGCAGATAAATTGAAAATGAAAGGAGAACCGGTCAATGTTTCCAACATTAAAAAAAAGATCAAAGAAGAATTAGACCAGGTAAGTGACACTGTAAAAGACGTGGACTATAAAAATCTTGGTAACCAATTAAAAAAAAATCCAAAAGCTTTTTCAGATTTTCTCCTCCGACTAATCAAAGGACTACTTAAACTGATAGGTCTCCTTGTCGGAATTATTTTTTTGATTGTGTCTAGTATTAGTTTACTGGGAATTTTTATTGGAACCATTCTTGGAAGTGTATTTACAGCCATGGTTCCCAATGAATTATTACAAATTGGCCTAAGCATGGACTTACCTGTAATATTTATTGGCTTGTTTGCATTTTTGATTGTTGGGATACCCTTTGTTTTTCTGTTTATTCTTGGGCTGCACTTACTTGGCAATAATGGTCAATTAATGGGAAGAACTTCAAAGCTCTTCCTTCTTGGACTATGGGTTTTTGCCGCAATAATACTCTCCATATTGGGTATCATAGAATCCAAAGCATTTGCAGTTACATCGATGAAAAGTGAATTGATCGAATGGGAAGACAATGCTTCGGACACCTTAAAAATCTATCTCAATGAACAACAAAAATATGCAGAGACCATAACCTTATTCAATGACTTGACTATTGTTGAAAACGAACAAGGGGAGAACTTTCGACTAGACAACAATGTTCGTTTATATATTGAAAAAGCCAAGGAAAATAACGTTGAACTTACAATCGAAAAAATAGCCAAAGGGTGGTCACAAAAAAAAGCCATCAAAAATGCAACAGAAATAATCTACAAGTACGATCGTTATGACGATCAATTGGTGTTAGATAATTTTTGGATCGCCCCAATCCAACGCAAAACCAATCCTGAAAAAGTTCAACTTAATCTCTCAATCCCTAATGGGAAATACATTTATATCGATAATGATTTTGGCAATTATCTAGCGAAAAACATCAAGAATAATCGTGATTTTTACCGAAAACGTATTGCAGGCCACCTATGGAAAATGGTTGACGGAACATTGGTTTGTCAAGATTGCTCTACGACAAAAGAGCATCTGTACATGGATGAAGAAGGCATGGAACTAAAGATCTCGGACGATGAAAAAAGCCTAGAAATAACCATTGATGAAGAGGGTTTCCAAATTAGAAAAAAGAGGACTAAATACATCCCAAAATAGATTCTCCAACTCTTTTGAAAAAGCTTGTTAGACTCCAATATTTAACACTATATTTGCCTACCATTTTTCGGGGTGTAGCGTAGCCCGGTCATCGCGCCTGCTTTGGGAGCAGGAGGTCGCAGGTTCGAATCCTGCCACCCCGACAAAAAATGGAACACGGGATGTGGCGCAGCCTGGTAGCGCACACGCCTGGGGGGCGTGGGGTCGCAGGTTCAAATCCTGTCATCCCGACTCAAAAACACCCATAACCACTTGATTAACAAGTGGTTTTTTTATGCCCATTTTTTGTACATTTATACCTTAATACAATTAAAATGAAGACACTACGTCACTCCTTTTTCTGCCTAACACTTATCCTAGTAGCGGCTTGTGATGCGCAAGAGCACGGGCCAAAAATAAGTACACCAAACACCATTGATTACAGCTACGAAATTGTAGCCGATAGCATTGACATTCCTTGGGGACTAAGTCTTCTCAGTTCCAATGATTTCTTGGTTACCGAAAAAGCAGGTATACTTTATCATGTAGTCGATGGCAAGAAAACTGCAATCAAGGGCCTTCCTCCCGTCTATGTTCGCGGACAAGGCGGATTGCTTGATGTAGCTCATTCACCCAATTATGAAGAAGATGGGCTTATTTACTTCACTACCAGCTCACCCCTTGGCGAAGAAAAAGGAGGTCATACCGCACTCTACAGCGCTCAACTAAAAAACGACAGTCTAATTAACACATCCTTGCTCTATAAAGGGGATTACAATACCAAGAAAGGGCAACATTGGGGGTCAAGAATAGCCTTTGACACCGAAGGACATATCTATTTCTCCATCGGTGACCGTGGTAACCGAGAGGTAAATCCCCAAGACATTTCAAGAGATGGTGGGAAAATTTATCGCCTCAATCTTGACGGGAGTATACCAAAAGACAATCCTTTTAGCGCAACAGAAAATAGTCGGAAAGCAATTTATAGCTTTGGACATCGCAATCCACAAGGGATGATTACTCATCCTAAAACTGGACAAATTTGGGTGCATGAACACGGCCCCAGAGGGGGAGATGAAATAAACATCATAAAGCCAGGAAAAAATTATGGCTGGCCCATAATAACCTATGGAATCAATTACAGTGGTACACCCATTACTGACATAACAGAAAAAGAAGGAATGGAACAACCCCTCTATTATTGGGTTCCGTCAATAGCCCCCTCAGGAATGGCCTTCTCTACTTCAGACATCTACCCAAAATGGAAAAACAACCTCTTCGTGGGCTCTCTTCGTTTTGAATACCTTGAGCGCTTAGTTATAGAAAAAAACGAAGTTGTTAAACGCGAAAAAGTATTGGATTCAATTGGTCGTGTTCGAAATATTGAACAAGGTCCAGATGGTTTCCTTTACGTTGGTGTAGAAGGAAAAGGGATTCTTAAAATAATCCCAAAGTCATAAGCATGAAAGTCATTAGCCTCTTTTTCGTTAGTTCATTTAGTGTTCTCTGTTTGTTCATCTATCAGCAAAAACCCTTAAAACAAAGTCTCGTCGATGGGGAAGAAATTTATATCGATTTTTGTATGCAATGCCATATGACAAATGGAGAAGGAGTTCCGGGTACTTTCCCACCTTTGGCCAATTCTGACTATCTTGATGACATTGATAAAACCATTTATGCCCTTAAATTTGGTCTCAAAGGCCCTATTACGGTCAATGGAAAACCCTATAATTCTGTCATGGTCAGTCAAGGCTTAGACAACGAAGAAATCGCTGATGTAACCAACTACATCCTCCGCAATTGGGGAAACAGTACAGAAGAAATAATCACAGAAGAACGCATCGCAAACATTCAAAAATAACCGTTCCTTGAATCAACTTAAACGCATCTTCAAAAGCAAAATGCCTACAGCATTGCCTATATCTCCATTGGAGTACTTTTTCTTTTTTGGATTTTATTTCTCGATAGCCATTCTTGGTTGACACATCGAGAACTGAATCGTGAAATTGAAACCCTACAAAAAAGAAAAAAAACGCTAAAACAATCGATTGAAGGAGATAAAAAAGCGATCGAGCAATTAAGTAACCTTGACAGTCTAGAAAAATTTGCTCGAGAGCACTATGGACATAAAAGAGAATCGGAAACGATCTTCATCATTGAACAGTAGAAAAAAGCGCTTTTTCTTAAAATTTTCAAAAACCAAATACAAATAGTTTTAATAACCGTAGGATAGTTGTATTTTTAAAACTTAATAATAATCAATGGGAAAAGTTATTGCGATAGCAAATCAGAAAGGAGGAGTAGGAAAAACGACCACTTCAGTTAATCTTGCTTCAGCATTGGCTGTACTCGAAAAAAAGATACTCCTCATTGATGCGGATCCACAAGCCAATACTACTTCAGGTCTGGGAGTTTCAGTTGAGGATCAAAAGTTGGCACCTACGAGTTATTGGAACATACCGCTAGTGTAGCCGAGGCGATTATCCCAACTGGTGTTGAGCATTTAGATTTGATTCCCTCTCATATCGACTTAGTCGCCATTGAAATAGAATTGGTGGATAAAAAACAACGTGAGTTCATGTTAAAAAAAGCGCTCGAACCCGTTTTGGATAAATATGATTTCATCATTATTGATTGTGCCCCTTCTTTAGGATTAATTACACTCAATGCACTCACAGCAGCTAACTCATTAATCATCCCTATTCAATGTGAATATTTTGCACTCGAAGGATTGGGTAAACTTTTAAACACCATCAAAAGTGTTCAAAAAATTCACAATGCATCACTAGATATTGAAGGATTACTCCTAACCATGTACGATGCGCGTTTAAGGCTGTCTAACCAAGTGGTTGAAGAGGTGAAAAAACACTTTGGAAGCATGGTTTTCAAAACCATTATACAACGAAATATTCGTTTGAGTGAAGCTCCTAGTTATGGCGAAAATATCATTCAATATGACGCTACCAGTAGAGGGGCACAAAACTACCTTAGTTTGGCGGAAGAAGTGCTCAATAAAAACAAGTAAATTACCATGGCTAAATCAGGAAAAAAACCAGCTTTAGGAAGAGGTCTTTCAGCACTCTTACAAGACCCCAATAACGATATCAAGTCTGCAGAAGACAAGAATGCCGATCAGGTAGTGGGAAATGTTCTAGAATTAGCTATAGAGCAAATAGAAGTAAACCCCTTTCAGCCAAGAACACAGTTCAATGAAGACAACCTTAAAGAATTGGCTAGTTCAATTCAAGAATTAGGAATTATTCAACCCATAACAGTGCGAAAGACTGGTTTTAATTCGTTTCAGTTGGTTTCTGGTGAGCGCCGATACAGAGCGTCAAAGATGATTGGACTTGCTACTGTCCCAGCCTATGTTAGAATTGCTAACGACCAAGAATCACTCGAAATGGCATTGGTTGAAAATATCCAACGCCAAGATCTTGATCCAATAGAAATTGGGCTCTCCTACCAACGTCTAATTGAAGAAATCTCTTTAACCCAAGAACAACTCAGTCAACGCGTAGGAAAAAAACGTTCGACCATAGCAAACTACATGCGGTTGTTAAAACTCGATCCCATTGTACAAACAGGAATGCGCGATGGATTTCTTTCCATGGGACACGGGAGAGCCATCATCAATGTGGAAAACAGAGAAGATCAGCTTGAGCTCTATCATAAAGTAATCAAAGGGGATCTTAGTGTTCGTAAGACTGAAGCTTTGGTCAAGCAGTTGAAATCTCCAGGAGTTGAAAAACCAAAAGTGCACACCCCCCCTTATTTAGAAGAAGGAGAAAAAGAAATTGCTGCATTTTTTGATACGGAGGTAAAAATTACATTCAATAGCGAGGGCAAAGGCACGATTCACATTCCCTTTGAATCGCAGCAAGATTTTAGCCGTATAAAAAAACGTTTAAAACGTGAAGAATAGCCTCGTTCTTATTATTTTTCTTTTCTCCATATGCGGAGCCTTTGCGCAAGACAGAGCTGCTTTAGACAGCTTGCCCAGAAAAATCCGTATTAAAAAAGACTACTTAACCCCTTCGAAAGCTGCTTTTTACTCTGCAGTAATCCCTGGGCTAGGACAAATTCATACTGGACGTTACTGGACCCTTCCAATCATTTATGGTGGTTTGGGCGTTTCGCTGTACTATTACAACTTCCAAACCAAAGAGGCAAACAAATACAGAACCGCCTACAAACAACGTATTCGAGGAGATTATTCCGACGAGTTTACCACTAAAATACTTTTAAACTCCCAACTGATTAAAGGAATGGAATTCCATCAAAATTATCGTGATATATCTGTGCTGTGGTTTGTTGGAATTTATTTACTCAATATATTGGATGCCAATGTTGGTGCACACCTACTCCAGTTCAATGTCGAAGACAGCCTCACTTTTAAACCTTACTTCAACCAAGAAAACATCTTCGCTGATCCTTCTGTGGGTCTGGCACTACAACTTAAATTTTAACTATGAATATTGCACTATTAGGATACGGACGAATGGGAAAAGCCATAGAAAGAATTGCGCTTGAGCGAGGCCACTCGGTAGTTTGCATTATAGACAAAGAGCAACAAGAGGGGAACATTGCTGAAGCAGATGTTGCGATAAATTTTAGCGTTCCTGATGCGGCAGTAAGCAATATAAAATTAGCCTTTGACCATGATGTAGCTGTTGTTTGTGGAACCACTGGCTGGCTAGAAGCATTTGAAGAAGTACAACAGCATTGTGCCAAAAAGAAAAGTGCTTTTCTATATGCCTCAAATTTCAGCATTGGTGTTAACTTGTTCTTTAAACTAAATGAATTTTTCGCTCGTTTAATGAAAGGGCACGAAGAAGAATATACTGCTCATTTAGAAGAAACGCATCACATCCATAAACTCGATGCTCCAAGTGGAACAGCCATCAGTTTAGCAGAAGGAATAGGAAGAGAGAATAATCACTATGCAAATTGGTCAATGGAAGAAAACACCAACGACTTAAAAATAACTTCATATCGAGAAGGAGAAGTACCCGGAACCCACAGCATCACCTATGCTTCCGCCGTTGATGAATTATCCATTAAACACAAAGCACACTCGAGAGAAGGCTTTGCCTTGGGAGCTGTTGTTGCAGCTGAATGGCTTAAAGGAAAAGAAGGAATTTTTTCGATGACCGATGTCCTAAACCTATAACACAACTGCTATGACAATTTCACAATGGTTTTTGTTTTTTATTGCTGTACAACTCATTCATTTTGTCGGTACATGGAAACTCTATCAAAAAGCAGGCAAACAAGCCTGGCAAGCACTCATTCCTATCTACAATGCTATCGTTTTGATGGAAATCATTCGTCGACCAAAATGGTGGGTAGTGTTATTATTCATTCCCATCATCAACCTGATGATGTTCCCCGTTATATGGGTTGAAACAATACGTAGTTTTGGAAAAAATACTACTAAAGACACTATGCTTGTCCTATTAAGTCTTGGTTTCTATACCTATGCGGTAAATTATGCTCCATCCACTGTGTATGTAGAGGATAGAAGCTTAGTACCTAAAACTTGGTTTGGTGAATGGATTAGTGCAGTTTTATTTGCCATCATTGCTGCAACCCTGGTTCATAACTATTTCATTCAACCCTATATTATCCCAACTGGTTCATTGGAAAAAACCTTACTTATTGGAGATTTTCTCTTAGTTACTAAAATTCACTATGGTGCAAGAACACCCACAACAGCATTGGCTTTCCCAATGGTTCATGACACCTTACCCATTGCCAAGGTAAAGTCTTATATCGACTTTCCACAACTCCCCTATTTTCGATTACCAGGGTTTAAAAAAGTTCAACGGAACGAAATTGTCGTCTTTAGCTGGCCAGCCGATACCGTTCGACAATTCTTTGTCAAAGAAAAGGAGTACGCAAACCCATCGATAAAAAATCGAATTATGTAAAACGCTGTGTTGGAATACCAGGAGACACCCTAGAAATAGTGAATGGATTTGTCCACATAAATGGCAAACAAAGCATCCTTCCTGATCGGGCAAAAACACAGTATGTACACTATGCCTATGATGCAAAAGGAGTGTCCTCAAGAAAGCTTAACGCTGAAGGAATTAAGGACTATATGCGTAAATACCGTATTGAAAACATTACCCAACAAACGTATGACAAAATTCTTCCTTACATACATGGAAGGATTTCCAACGACATCAATAATTTTATTGTTGTAACCCCAGCGGATGGCTTACCACCTCAATTAATTGGTCAACTTCGTCTCAGGGTTAAGGAAATATTAGAACCGTCAAAGGAACTAATTTTAACACTCGCTGAAGCTAAATTATTGAACGAAAAAACATCTTTGATAGTTTAGTTCGAAAAGTAAACCGAATCAAAACGCCCAATACAGCTATATTCCCTAACAGCTTGCCTTTTGATTGGAATGAAGATAATTTTGGTCCAATAGTTTTGCCAAAAGCTGGAGCAACTATTCGTCTGATTGAAAAGAACTTACCTTTATACAAAAAAATAATCCGTGAATACGAACACAATACCCTAGATCTTAAAGAAGGTCGTGTATTTATCAATGGAACAGAAACGACAAGCTATACCTTTGCGCAAGATTATTACTGGATGATGGGAGATAACCGCCACCGCTCGGAAGACAGTCGCTACTGGGGTTTTGTTCCAGAAAACCATATTGTTGGAAAACCTGTTTTGATTTGGTTCAGTATTGAAGGAATCAATGATGGTATTCGCAATTGGCGAATTCGCTGGGATAGAATCATGACTACCGTAAAAGGGGAAGGAAAACCTATTTCATTTTTCCCTTACTTTGTTGGCGTAGTGGTTGCTTGGCAAATTATTGCGTTTGTACGTCGAAGAAAAGAAACCACCAAGGACTGATGCAATTGGTTCCAACCTACCTGCCTACAGTTGCCTATATAGCAGAACTTTTAACACAACCCATTTGCTTTACGCTATTGACCAATTACCAGAAACAAACCTATCGAAATCGCTGTAGCATTTATGGTGCGAATGGGAAATTGAATTTGATTATCCCTATAGAACACGACAGAACAAAAGCGCATCTAAAAGACAATGAAGTCTGCATTAAATGGGATGAAAATTGGCAAAAAATACACTGGAAATCAATCACATCTGCTTACCGTTCTTCCCCTTTTTTTTGAATTTTATGAAGATGAATTTAGTGCAGTGTTTTTTTTACAACCAAGAACACTAGCTGAGTTCAATTTAGCACTACTATCCTGTGTTTGCTCTTGGCTTGAAATTGAGGATAATTTTTTATTTGCCAAAACCTATACAGCTTTAACTCCTAAAGAAGAGAAACTGATCAATCCAAAACAAGAAGGGGAATCAACTTTTCCAAAATACACACAAGTGTTTGATTCCAAATATGGTTTTTTACCAAACCTGAGCATACTAGATTTAATCTTTAATCTAGGTCCAGAGAGCTATGCGTATCTGAAACAAGTTGCTAATCCCAGCCCAAATGGGTAATAATAGGGTAGTGATCTGAAAGTGATTCTTTGACCACTTCGAATGAATTAACCTTAAACGATTTATGTGTGAAAATAAAATCAATTCTCAATGGAAATGAGGAGAAATAAAAGGTTTCCCCAAAGCCTTTCCCAGCAATAGCAAAAGCGTCATTCTTATCGTTAGACAAGGCCTTGTATGCTTTTGAAAACTGTGTGTTATTTAGATCTGTGCACACAATAGAGGGGTAATCGTTGAGTGATTCTACCTCATTGAACTGATCGATCTGAGTAAGCTGCTTTCGAAAAACTTCGTCAAACTTTAACTGCAGTGCTGCTGAATTGGGATTCGAAAATAAACTATCCTCGGCATCTATTCTAAACGACTCTAAATGCAAGTTATATACCCTTAAACGTTTATTGCGAAAAGAAACATCAACATAAGCACCACTGTTGGCAGATGCCTCAAAATCGATATAACCTTGGTCGAGAATAGGGAATTTTGAATAAATCGCTAAAGGAGATTTTCCCATTTCGCGACTGGGTTGTATGTAGGTATAGGCATATTCATCTAAACGTGGTGCCTGTGATCTAGAGTATTCCTGTAAACACACTATATCGGGTTTTTCTTCCTGTATCAAACGCTCGATAGAAGCAGGTATTTCAGCTGAATCAATCCAACGGTACTTATTAAACAAACGCACGTTGTAACTCATTACAGAAAATGTAGCACTACTCTTGCGTAGGGTATTACTCGGAAATTGATACAGCAGTGTCCATTCTCCGTATCCAATTAAAAACGCCCCCATAAACAAAAGAAAAGGCCATTTCACCTTCATTAACCAGTAGCAAAATAAACACAAGTTCACAAGGACAACAATGGGAATGAAGAGGTTCAGTATAGAAAAATCAAACAGAGAAGGAATACTTCCCATTAACATTAATTGAAATACGAGAAGAAACCCATTTAATACAAGCAGACAATTTTCGAAAAAACTAAATTTCATTTATCCGTAATGATTAATTTTTACCCGCCTTAAAAAGCAAATCTTTTTCTTCCTTGGACAGGCTTTCATAGCCTGAATCACTGATTTTATCCAAAATAGCATCTATCTCTTTTTGTGATTTCACAGAAGAATTCGAACGATGTTGGGGTTTAGATTTGTGTACCGTACGCATTTTAGATTTAGACTGAAATAAGGCATAAACGGTATCGATTACCCAATCAAAACCTTGACCAATATCTTTTCCATTTTGCAATTGACTAGCATATAAATAACCCAGCGTTGCACCCCCAATATGGGCTAAATGACCGCCAGCGTTTCCTGTAGGAATCTGCAATATGTCTAAAACAACTAAGCCGATACCGAGATACATTAGTTTTACATTAAAGAATAACAAACGTATCTCTTGATTGGGCATATAGGTACAACTAAAAATCAAAATGGCCATTACACCAGCCGACGACCCAACCAAACTGGGGTAATGCCCCTTGAAAACGGGAAACAGTGCATAACTTAGTAAAAACACAAGTCCACCAGCAATGATCCCAGAAAAATAAACATTCAAAAAGCGTTTGGGTGGAAAAAGATTAAGAAAAAATTGCGCTGAATAATACAACAACAGCATATTCCATAAAATATGTCCAAAGCTACCATGCAAGAAACCATAGGTTACAAGCGACCAAGGATGATAGAGAAATGTGGTTAGATGGGGAGATAACTCAAACCAATTGAAAAAGGAATGCTCTGGTAAATTAAATAAAAATAAAAGTGTTTTTACAAAAAAAGGTAAAACAAAACATACCACATTAATCAGGATGATTTTTTCAGCAATATTGAATTGCGCAAAACGATTGAGTAGGCGTTGCATATAAGTCATATTAATTCCAACGATTGTTATTGAACTGATTACGTTTCCAATATAGCATCATTGCAAAGCCAGTAACTGCACCTCCAATGTGCGCAAAGTGTGCAATGGGCCCCATGCTGTAGGATGAAAATCCAAAAAATAAATCACTAAGAATAAGAATGGGAACAAAGTATTTCGCCTTAATAGGAAGAAATGGTAAAAAAATAATGCGCAAAGGGATATTTGGGAAAAGAAATGCAAAGGCGACCAATACGCCATAAAGCGCTCCAGAAGCACCCACCATTGAGACAGTATAGGAATTGTAAAGCGATTGAATGGCCTCGCGAGAAACATAATTGAGCCAATCAAGGTTCATATCACCCGTAGTCAATTGTTCTAAAATTGCTTGGGTGGAAAAACCAGCTCCGTTCAGTATTTCCAGTACAGGATAGGCCGATAAAGAATACACAAATAGTTGCAGTGCGGCTGCCCCAAGTCCTGCAGAAAAATAATAAAATAAGAACTTTTTACTCCCCCACAGTTGTTCCAGTGGTGAGCCAAACATCCATAAACCTAACATATTAAACAAAATATGATTAAAACTCCCATGCATAAACATATGAGTAATGATCTGCCAGTATTGAAAAGAGGGGTTAATAAAGAAATGAAGCGCCATTAAATCATTGAAAAATGCTCCAAACAGATTGGACGCAAAAAGAATATTCCGTTAATGATCAATAGATGCTTTACCGTATCTGTTATCCCGCGCATTAATTAAATTTTTTCTCTAATTCTTCTTTCGTCAAAGAAACGAAAATCTGTCGATTAAAAGGGGAAAGCTGTGTCTCTTTACAAGCAAACAAGTCATTAATCAATTGTTGCTGTTCTTCGATTTCAAGGCTTTTTCCACGTTTAATGGAAAGGGTTCTAGCCATTGATTTTGCAACTAAATCTGATTGGCTAAAGGTATTCTCAGCGTGTTCATTCGCAAGGGATTCAAATAAATCTTCAAATACCCGTGCTGCTTTATTTTCTGAACAAACACTGGGAATTCCAACCACCTCAACATAATTCTCTTTTAGCTCTCCCAAGCAAAATCCTACTTCAGTCAACAAAGATGCATAGGCTGAATAAAATGCTTTTTGCATGGCATTTAATTCAATTTGAATTGGAAACAATAGTTGTTGACTTGAGGTAGAGGCATGTGTAATATTCGATAAAAATAATTCATATAAAACCCGCTCATGCGCGCGTTCTTGGTCAATTAGCAGTAGCGCTGTACCTGTAGAGCTCACCAAATAGGAATTCATTAACTGAAAAATCTTTTGAGTCTCTGTAGCGGTTTCATTATCGAGTGCGCCAAGTAAACTCATTTCTACCGATTCTGTTGAACCAATTTCTTGATAGAGCAATTCCCACTGAGGACTTATTTTCGATGAAAATGAATGGGAATTCTTTTCTTGAAAAGGGTTGAAATCTCGATCGACCGCTATACTGGGTGGCTCAGCCTCCTGATTCACTTGTCCATAAGAAACGTCTAAATTGGGGTCACGCTCAAAATCTAGTGTAGGCGCAACTTGGAACATTCCCAAACTATGCTTTACTGCAGAGCGAAGGATGGCGAATAAGCTTTGTTCATTTTCAAATTTCACCTCTGTTTTGGTGGGGTGAATATTTATATCAATGGTATGCGGCTCCAATTCAAAGAAAAGAAAATATCCGGGGTAACAACCATCATGCAAAAGACCGTCATAAGCCGTCATAATCGCGTCGTGTAAAAAAGAACTTTTAACAAATCGATTATTGACGAAAAAAAATTGCATCCCCCTACTTCTTTTTGCTGCTTCAGGCTTCAATACAAAACCACGAATGGTGGAAACCGTAGTTTGTTCTTCAACAGGGACAAGTTTTTCATCTAGCTTTGCTCCAAAAATGTGGGCTAACCGTCGCCGCAAATTAGCTGCAGGTAAGTCAAACAACTCTGTACTACCTTGAAGCATGGAAAAGCTAATCTCAGGATGAGCGATAGAAACACGATGAAATTCGTCAATGATATGACGGAGTTCCACTGCATTGGATTTTAGGAAATTTCGTCGGGCTGGTACATTAAAAAACAAGTTGCTCACTGCCATTGAAGTTCCCACTGGGGCAACGAGTAATTCTTGTTTTTTTACTTTCCCCCTTCAATTTTAATTTTGGTAGCTAATTCATCTTCCATACGCTTAGTATGCATTTCTACTTGAGCGACAGCGGCAATGGATGCCAGTGCTTCACCACGAAAACCTTTGGTGTGTAGAGCAAACAAATCGTCTGATTGCTTGATCTTAGAAGTTGCATGTCGTTCAAAAGCCAATCGTGCGTCCGTTGAACTCATTCCCACGCCATTATCTACCACCTGAATGAGTTGCTTTCCAGCTTCTTTTACAATGAGTTGGATACGTGTTGCCTTAGCATCAATTGCATTTTCCAACAATTCTTTCACCACAGAGGCTGGACGTTGTACAACTTCACCTGCTGCAATTTGATTAGCGACATGGTCGGGGAGCAAAGCAATCACATCTTCCATGGACTATTGTCTAAAGATGGATAAATCAAAATCGATGATATAGAGAAAAACCAAACACAAAATAGCAATAATCAATAACAATAAAGGAGAGAATGCACGGTTGCTACGGACACGACTATCGAGTCGCGCCTCTTCCCATTTTTTTCCAAAGTCATTGGCATTATAGGTGTCTCGGTATTTCGAAAATTTGGAGTCGAATTCATAAATATTCGAAATTTCTTTCCCCTCATAATAACGTGGCGTGTAGTTATACCTACGGTTCTTATTGAGTTTAAAAAGGGAAGACTTGAACATTTATTTTCTTTGACTTAAAAGTACAGTTTTTCGGAAAAATCAAAAAGTAAACTAACGTTAAAAAAACTATTGTTTTGCCAAATGAGCCATTTTGATTGCAGTCACAGCAGCTTCAACTCCTTTGTTGCCATGGATTCCACCGCTTCGGTCAATCGATTGCTGAAGCGTGTTGTCTGTTAGAACACAAAAAACAACAGGTCGATCGGAAGTGAGATTAAGCGAAACAATCCCTTGGGTCACTCCTTGACATACAAAATCAAAATGTTTTGTTTGCCCTTGAATTACACTTCCAATGACGATTACCGCATCTACAGATTGTTCGAGCGCTTTCTTGGCTCCAAAAACCAATTCAAAGCTTCCGGGGACTTTGGTCGTAAATATATCGGCTTCATTAACACCGCAATCGATTAGCGTAGTGTATGCACCCAGGCGAAGGTTATCGGTGATTTCTGCATTCCATTCAGCAACAACCAGAGCAATTTTTAACCCCTTTGCAGAAGGAAGGCCTTCTGCATCAAAATTAGAAAGATTGCTGTGGGCAGTTGCCATGGTTTATTGGTTTTCTAATCGACCAATTTGAATATCGATTTGCTCAGCTTCAGGTGAATTTGAGAAGTCACTTTTAATGCGCTTAAAGTAACCCAAGGCCTCGCTATTTTTGTTTAAACTGGCACTAATGAGTCCAGCTTTAAACAAGTATTTTGGTGTAGTAAAGTCGTTGGTGCTTGCATTGAAAGCGGCTTTGTAACTAGCCAATGCTTTTTCGTCTTGACCAATTTGTGCATAGGCATCACCCAGTGCTCCTTTGGCTAATGAAGACAAGAGGACGTCATTAGAGCTAAAGTCACTTAAGTAGTCAATTGCCTTATCGTATTCTTGAATATTAATGTAAGCCATCCCAGTACTGTAGCGCGCTAAAGACGCTGCAGGCGTGCTTCCATAGTTGTCAATGATGTCTTGAAAACCATATTTCCCTTCAGCCCCATTTATGGCGTTTAGGTAAGCTGCTTCACTATCACCTTCATTAAGGGCAATATTAAAGTAATATTGCGCTTGGTTAAGCTCTGTAACAGCATCCGCTTTTTGTGGTGTGACAACATAAGTGTCATACGTAAGATACCCCAATACGCCAACAGTAACAATTCCGATAAAACCTAAAATTACGTTTTGATATTTAGCAACAAATTCTTCTGTTTTTGAAGCACTTGCGTCTAAGGTTTCGAAAACCTCAGCAGTTGTACTTTCTATTTCTTGCTCGGAAAGTTGTGGTGTACTAACCGATTTTTTTGCTCCGCGTTTTTTATAAGTTGCCATGATCTATGTGTTAAAGAGCCCAAAAATAAACTTTTTATTCCAATCGTAAAAGAGACTTTGTGTTTCTTATCTTAGCAGCAATGAAATTAACATCACTTTCTTTAACAAACTATAAAAATATTGAAGCCTCCTCTTTCGTTTTTGACGATAGAATTAATTGCTTTGTAGGGAGAAACGGTATTGGTAAATCAAATGTTTTGGATGCTATCTATCATTTGTGTTTTGGAAAGGGCTATTTCAATCCCTCAGCGGTTCAAAACATTCAATTTGGAAAAGACTTTTTCTTCTTGAAGGGGAATTTATGCGTGACCAACGCGACGAAAAAATCATTTGCAGCCTAAAAAAAGGACACAAAAAAACCATTAAGCGCAACGGAAAGGTTTACGATCGAATGGCAGATCACATTGGTCTCCTTCCCTTGGTAATCATCTCCCCGCCGATAGAGACTTAATCGTTGAAGGAAGCAGCACACGCAGAAAATTCATAGACGGAGTAATGGGGCAAACCGATAAACTATTTTTGATTGATCTGCTTCAATACAACAAAGCCATCATTCAGCGAAACGCACTGTTGAAATACTTTGTCGCAAATCAAACATTTGAGAAGGAAACACTGGAAATATACGATGAGAAAATCATTGATCTAGGTACACGAATTTTTGAAAAAAGAAGTGCATTCCTAGCTACATTTATTCCCATTGTAAAAAAACATTATCAAAGCATTAGCCAAAGCGATGAAGATATTGATCTTATCTATCAAAGTGAACTACTCAATTCTGATTTCAAAACACTCTTGGAACAAAACCTTATAAAAGACCGGAGCGCTCAGTTCACTACAGTCGGACCCCACAAGGAGGATATAGAATTTACCATCCATGGACAAGCCATTAAAAAGTTTGGAAGTCAAGGGCAGCAAAAGTCTTTCTTGATCGCCCTTAAATTAGCACAGTTTGACTTCATAAAAAAACAGGCTGGAGTCCCCCCTATTGTTTTATTGGATGATGTTTTCGATAAATTAGATCAAGAAAGAGTGGCTTTAATCATGCAATTGGTCGAAAGCAATCATTTTGGTCAATTGTTTCTTTCTGACACCCATCCAGAAAGAACCTTAGCTGCGTTAAAAACAACACAATTATCCTATAAGTTATTTGAACTAAGTTAGTTTTATTTACCTTCAACAAATGAGATCTACCCCTGCCGTTTACATCACTATCTGCCTTCTGATTTTTACTGGATGCTCGAAGGTAACAGCCCCAGACATCGTTTTCCTTGAAGGTTATTGGGAAATTGAATCTGTTCGTGCCCATGGAGAAGTATTTGAACCCAAAGGAGCCGCTCCAGTAATCGACTTCTATCACTTAAATTCAAAGACAAGTGGTTTCAAGAAAAAAATGATGCCAACATTAAACGGTCACTACCAAAGTTCGGAAGACTATGTCACTTTCTCCATCCAAAAAGAAGGAGAACGTTTTTTTATCTATTTCAACGATGCATTGACTCCTTGGAAAGAAGAAATACGCTTACTCAGCTCAGAGGAAATGGTCTTATTTCACAATGAGAAAGCGTACCACTATAAACGTCATCAAAAATTAACACTTTAGCATGAGTCAAAAAAAGCGCTCTTTCGAACCAAAACCTCTACAGGATGTGTTACATCAAATTACCGAGCAACGAAACTTGGCCAAAGGGTTAAATGAACTCAAAGTAAAACAAGCATGGGAGGCAACTGTAGGAGCCAATGTAATGCAATTTACGCAAGAGTTATCGCTCAAAGGAAAACCCCTCTATATTCACCTCTCCTCTGCCCCATTGCGAGAAGAATTGTCTTATGGAAAAGAAAAAATCCTAGCGCATCTAAATGAATCGCTAGGATTTGAAGGAATTCAAAAAATTGTTTTACGCTAGAATAATTCTCGCCCAGCAAAATGAAATGCACCTTCGATAGCTGCATTATCGTCACTGTCAGAACCGTGCACTGCGTTTTCTCCAATCGATGTTGCATATAACTTCCGGATAGTCCCTTCAGCAGCTTCAGCAGGATTAGTCGCACCAATTAAAGTTCTAAAATCATCCACTGCGTTGTCTTTTTCTAAAATTGCAGCCACAATAGGTCCACTGGACATAAAGCTAACCAATTCTCCAAAAAATGGACGTTCGTTGTGAACACTGTAAAAAGCTTCAGCGTCGCGTTTGGAAAGTTGCGTTTTTTTCAATGCTACAATCCGAAAACCAGCTGCAGTTATTTTTTCAAGAATTGCACCAGTGTGTCCATTCTTCACCGCATCGGGCTTAATCATGGTAAAAGTTCTGTTGGTAATCATAGTTGATTCTTTTTTTGCAAATGTAAGGAAATATATATGCAAATACCTAAGCTCTTCTTTCAATAAAACAAAGGGAATGTTTTCTTTGTCTTCGAGCATTTGTATATTTGAGCTGTTATGCAAAAAGAATTCATCGATCAACTGTCTACATTACTTTCTCGCCCCAAAAAATGTGTGATTTTCCCGCATAAAAACCCCGACGGCGATGCACTTGGAAGTACCCTAGCCTTAAGGCATTTTTTACAAGAAAGAGGACATAACTGCACGATCATCTCTCCGAATGAATACCCGAAATTTTTAGCCTGGATGCCTGGTCAAGAAGCTATTCTCTGTTTTAATAAAGAAGAACTAAAATGTAGAAAACAGATCGAGGAAGCTGATGTATTCTTTACCCTTGACTTCAATGCACTTGGAAGAATTGCGCCGATTGATCAATGGATACAAAAGACAGACACCACTGTTGTAATGATTGATCATCACGAGGCACCACAAGATTATGCCTCCCTAATGTATTCTGATCCAAGCTTGGGCTCAACTTGTGAAATGGTCTACAACGTTTTGACTGCTTTAGATGCTGAGGCTATTACACAAACTATTGCAACATGCATATACACTGGAATAATGACCGATTCTGGCTCTTTTCGATTCTCTTCTACAACCGCTAAAACACACCGAATTGTAGCGCATTTGTTGGAGAGTGGAATTGATCACAGTAAAATCCATCAGCACATCTATGACAGCTATCGTTTTGAACGCCTTCAGCTTCTTGGATTAGGGCTTAAAAACCTAACGCGTGTAGAAAAACTACAGGCCGTTTACATGCATCTCAGTCAAGCAGAACTTGATGCTTGTGATTTTCAAAAAGGGGACACAGAAGGCTTTGTCAATTATGGCCTTAGCCTAGCGGGAGTGAAACTGGCCATCATCATGATTGAAAACGAACAAGAGGGAATCATCAAAATGTCTTTTCGCTCCAAAGGTGTATTTGACGTAAATGCATTTGCACGGAACTATTTCAACGGAGGTGGACATGTAAATGCAGCGGGTGGAATGTCTACGCTGTCCCTAGAGGAAACAAAGGAAAAGCTACATCAAATTATTCTACAACATAGTACAGACCTTCAATGAAATCAGCAAGTCTCTTTATCTTAACCTTGATTGTATTTGTTGGTTGCCAAGAACCCATACCGAGAAAACCTACCTACCAAAGCAATCAGAAAAAAATAAAAGTATCGGTTGAGCGAAATAAGAAAATTAATCAACAACAACAGCAGTTGATTGTCCAAGCAATTGAAAAAGATTCCCTTTTGACCTACCAATCTAGTGCCAATGGATATTGGTTTGCCATCGAAAAAAAAGCGCCAGCGAAGGCCAAACCCACTACCGGTGATGAGGTAGTGTTTCGCTACAAAATTCAAGATCTGTCTGGTGAAACACTCTACGACGAAATGGAACTAGGCGAAGTAAATTATTTGGTTGATAAAGAAGATTTATTACCTGCTTTACGCTACGCCATAAAAGAATTAAATGAAACAGAAATAGGGGTCTTTTTAGTCCCCTCTTTTCTAGGGTATGGCTATCAGGGAGACGGTGATAAAATAGGCATAAATCAACCCTTGCGTTTTACCATTCAGCTCAACTCCCTAAAACAAAATAGCAGCCGTCTCGATTCAAAATAAAAAACTACATTTGATAATTATTTAAACATTTATCCATGAAAAAATTCATCTTACACGTATTATCCTTTCTATTACTAGTTGGATGCGCATCGCAATACCCAGATTTAGAAGCAGGAATTTATGCAGATATTGTCACCAATAAAGGCTCTATTATTGTTTCATTAGCCGAAGAAAAAACACCCATTACGGTTGCCAATTTCATTTCGCTTTCAGAAGGTGAAAATGAATTTGTCGACGACAAATACAAAGGAAAAAAATACTACGATGGTATTCTTTTTCATCGTGTAATCAACGATTTTATGATCCAAGGTGGAGACCCAACTGCCACGGGCTCTGGAAACCCAGGCTATCGTTTCGAGGATGAAATTACAGACCTAACACACAATGGGCCTGGAATTCTTTCGATGGCCAACTCTGGTCCTGGCACCAACGGAAGCCAGTTTTTCATTACCCACAAAGCTACGCCTTGGTTGGATGGGAAGCATACTGTTTTTGGGCAAGTTGTTGAGGGACAAAATATCGTGGATTCTATCGCACAAAACGATACTATCCAGACCATTAAAATCATCCGAAAAGGTAGTAAGGCAAAACGTTTCGATGCGCCAAAAATATTCGCTGATTACTTTACTAGCTTAGAACAACGCAAAGCAGAGGAAGAAGAAAAAAGAGCCATTGGTTTATTAAGAACCAAAGAAAAGTTTGAAAGTCAAAAAGCGCAAAGCACAACTACTGCATCTGGACTGCAATACGTAATTACCAAAAAAGGGGATGGTGAAGCGGTAAAAACAACCAATAAAGCGAAAACACATTATGCTGTTTATTTTGATAGTGGAAAACTACTAGAAACAAGTATGTTGGAAACAGCAGAAGCACTAGGTGTTGTCAATGAGCAACGTCGTTTAGCTGACGCATACCAACCCATTCCTGCCGATGTTAGTCCAGAAGCAGCAATGATTTCTGGCTTCAAAGAAGGGCTTAGTTTATTGCGTGTGGGAGATGAGGCGACTCTTTTCATTCCTTATGAGCTTGCCTATGGAGAAAATCCCAGCCGAGGAAGTCCTGGGAAATCTAATCTTATTTTTGAAGTGAAAATTGTAGAACTGATCAAATAATTAATCATCTTAAACCTATACAAACCCACCTTTTTTTGGTGGGTTTTTTGTTCAATGAAAAAGAGTTCAATTTTTTTTGGCAGTCTATTGATCCTACTCTTGGGCAGTGGACTTCTTATGGTTAGCAAGGACGAGCCAATTTGGATCGACACATTGTACGTTGATTTAATCTATCCCCTCATTTTTCAATCACGTGAATGGTTTTTCAGTAGCTTTCCTTTTTCAATGGGTGATTTTTTATACCTCAGCATAATTGGCTTGGTATTCATTCAATTAAAAAAACTCTTCAGCAAACATTGGAAAGATGCCCTCCTACTTCTTTTCGTTTCAGCAAGTGTGTTGTTTATTTGGTTTCAACTCTCGTGGGGTATTAATTATTACAGAACTCCAATGAGTGAACAATTTACGGCGGAAAGAAAGTATGGCGAAAAAGAACTCATCCGTTTAACAGAATTTTTTGCGGCAAGAAGCAACGAGTTACACGTAAAATTGAGCAAAGAGGATAGCTTAGCCGTTGAATTCGCTGATGATACTGCGGATATAATCAAACGAATGCAGTTAGCGTATTCCGTTTCTGACAATGTAGGTAAAGTAAAAGTTTCGCTCTTTAGTATTCCATTGAGTTATATGGGATTCTCGGGTTACCTTAACCCTTTTACATTAGAAGCACACATAAATGGCCGCATTCCTAAGATCGATCTTCCGCTAACCATCGCCCATGAAATGGCGCATCAACAGGGCTATGCTGCAGAAAATGAAGCCAATTTTATTGGTTTTTTACATGCTTATAATCACCCAGATCTCGATATCCAATATGCAGCTAGTCTTTTTGGTTTTCGGTATTGTTATGCCGAGTTACGCAAGGCAAATCCCACCAAGGCTAAAGAAATAGCACAAACCCTTAGAAGGGGAATTTTTTCAATTTTGCTGCCTCGACTGCCTTTTGGAAAGCACGTCAAAATCCGCTAGAACCGCTGTTTAAAAAATCGTATGATAACTACCTAAAAGCAAACAATCAATCCTCTGGAATTCAATCGTATAATCAAGTAGTTTACTTGCTTCTACAGCAATTTAAAGAAAATGAAAATTTTCGTCCAATCGAAAAATAATTTGTAGCTTGGAAAAAAATATCAACATGAAAACACGTTTACTGCTGCTCTTTTTTGTCGCCAGCATAAGTGGATTTAGTCAAGACTACTTCCCGATTAATACCAGTGTTAAGACATCAGCGTCTCACTATCAAGCAATCATCAATGCTACAGTCCATCCAGGACCTAAACAAAAAATCAAGAATGGATCTATTTTGATTAAAAATGGGACAATCGTTGCCATTGGCCAAAATATTGATCTACCACCCAATACCTTAGTTCACGATTACAACGGAAAACACATCTACGCTTCGTTCATAGAATTACATTCTAACTTTGGGATCAAATCTCCAGCAGCTGCTACTAGAAGAGGAAGAAGCACCCAATATGAAGCAAAACGTGAGGGTTATTATTGGAATGATCATATTCTCAGTGACTACAATGGTATTGAAGATTACAACTACGACAAAGCAACTGCAAAACAGCTTCGAAATGCTGGATTTGGACTAGTCAATAGTCATCGTACAGAAGGCATTCATCGTGGGACAAGCGTTCTTGTAGCATTAAACGACCAAGACAACGATGCCATACGATTACTGGACCAAAAAGCAGCACAACATTTTTCATTTACCAAGAGTAAACAATCTGCTCAATACTATCCGGGTTCCATCATGGGAGCGATGGCACTTTTGCGCCAATTCTTCCACGATGCAGAATGGTATAAAAAAGGAGGTGCACGTAATAAAGATTTAGCTATAGAGGCGTTTAACACCAACAAGTCACTTCCTGCTTTTTTTGACGCTAGAAATAAATTAGATGTAGCCCGAGCAGCCAAAATTGGAAAGGAATTTAGTATCCCATTTGCTATAACGGCAAGCGGAAAAGAATATGAACACATTCAAAACCTGAAAGCATTGAATGCAACCTTACTTGTTCCCGTAAATTTCCTAAAGCTTACGATGTTACGGATCCTGTTAGCGCACAAAAAATTGCTTTGAGCGATATGCGTTTCTGGAATCAAGCACCAATGAACCCTGCTGAAATTGCTAAGGGAGGGATCCCATTTGCCTTTACTAGTAATGGTTTAATCAAAAAATCTTCTTTTTTTAGCCATGCTCAAAAAAGCGGTGAAATATGGTTTAGACGAAGAAAAAGCATTAGCAGCATTGACCACTACTCCGGCACGTTTATTGGGAAAGCAAGCTATCGTTGGGAGTCTTAAAAAGCGGCTCTGGCGAACTTTATCGTAACCAACGGACCTTTATTTGACGACTCGACCAAAATTGAAGAAAATTGGGTACAGGGAAGACAACACAAAATAGTTAATGCTCCTGAGGTCACTTTCGATGGCAAATATACCTTGATGCTAGATGGAGAAGAATTGAGTTTAACCATTAAAGGCAGTGGAGCAAAAATAAGTGCTACGGTCAAAAAGGACTCCACTAAACTTGTAGCAAAAGCAACGTATAAAAGTGGTTGGATGAGTTTACAAATTCAAAATGAAACAAAAGACGCCTTTGCTCAATTGGCGGCTAAAATCAGCAGTGCAGATCATATTGAAGGTGAAGGAACATCCTTTGATGGACGTTCAATTCGATGGATGGCCCATTTTAATGAATCGATTAAAGACAAGAAAAAAACGAAGCAAAGAAAGCAAACATCATTCCCCCGTAGCAGTTACTTTTCCCAACAATGGATTCGGTTTCACTTCTCTCCCAAAAGCACAAAATACCCAGTTTAAAAATGCCACAGTATGGACCAACGAAGCGGAGGGAATTCTTACAAACACTGATGTTTGGGTAGAGAATGGAAAAATTAGAGCCGTTGGGCAAAACCTAAGTGCACCTGGAACAGTGGAGATTGATGCCACAGGAAAACATCTTACAAGCGGTATCATTGACGAGCACTCTCATATTGGCGCCTCAAGCATCAATGAAGGGGGACATAATTCTTCTGCCGAGGTAACCATCGAAGATGTCATCAACCCAGACGACATCAATTTATACCGCAACCTTTCTGGAGGGGTAACCACCTTACAGATTCTTCATGGGTCTGCAAATCCAATTGGAGGGCGATCTGCTATCATCAAACCGCGTTGGGGAGAAGATGCTGACGGACTCTTATACAAAGGAGCTGCACCATTCATTAAGTTTGCGCTCGGTGAAAACGTAAAACAATCGAACTGGTCAAGTTATGCACGTTTCCCACAAACACGTATGGGTGTTGAGCAAGTGTTTGTAGATTACTTCCAGCGAGCAAAAGAATACCAATCCGAATGGAGCACCTATAATTCGCTGGGTAGAAAGGCCAAAGCCAACACTATCGCGCCTCGCTACGATTTAGAGATGGAGACACTCGTAGAAATTTTAGAGGGAAAACGTTTCATTTCTTGTCATTCCTATGTGCAAAGTGAAATCAACATGTTAATGAAGGTCGCCGAACGTTTTGGTGTTACCATCAATACGTTTACCCATATTTTAGAGGGCTATAAAGTAGCTGACAAGATGAAAGACCACGGCGTTGGTGGATCTACTTTTTCTGACTGGTGGGCCTATAAGTTTGAGGTAAATGATGCCATTCCATACAATGGGGCTATCATGCACAGCCAAGGAGTGACCGTTGCCTTCAACTCGGATGATGCCGAAATGTCGCGTCGTTTAAACCAAGAAGCGGCCAAAGCAGTAAAATACGGAGGAGTCTCTGAAGAGGATGCTTGGAAGTTTGTAACGCTAAATCCTGCGAAATTAATGCACATCGATGACCAAGTAGGAAGTGTGAAAGTAGGAAAATCGGCTGATTTAGTCCTTTGGAACAATCACCCAATGTCCATCTATGCGGTAGCAGAAAAAACAATGATTGAAGGCGTTTTCTACTATGAACTTGATCGTGCCACAGCACAAATAGAGAAGATCCGACAAGAACGCAATCAACTTATTCAACAAATGGTTGAAGCGAAAAATGGAGGTGCACCAACGCAAAAAACACCAAAAAAACAAGCACGTGAATTCCACTGTGAAACATTAGACTAACAATAGTAGAGATGAAAAATATAATTTATTTATTTAGCACATTTTGCCTAAGTTTTGTGGCAATCGCACAGCAAACACCAGCAACAATCCAAGGAGAATCAATACTTATTGTTGGTGCAACCCTACACATTGGTGATGGTACAATTATCGAAAATGCTTCCCTTGGAATGGAGGATGGGAAAATTGTGGAAATCGGCTCCAATGAATCCATAGGGAAAGAATACGCTGCAACAATCAATGCCACTGGGCAACACGTGTACCCAGGATTTATTGCAGCAAACAGTACAGTTGGAATGGTCGAAATTGACGCTATTCGTCCCACCAATGACTTAAATGAAATTGGAACATTCCTTCCAAATATCAGAACACTAATCGCCTACAATGCTGAATCTAAAGTAGTTGAATCACTTCGACCAAATGGAATATTAACCGCACAAATTGTTCCTACTAGGGGACGAATTGCGGGTAGCTCAACAATAGTACAGTTAGACGCATGGAATTGGGAAGATGCTGCTCTAAAAACCGATGAGGGTATGCACATTTATTGGCCACGTTCCTACCGAAGAGGAAATCCAACAAAGGGCGAAGATCCTTTGGTCTATGATCAAAAGAACTACGACAAACAAGTTCAAAATCTCGATACTTACCTTAAAGAAGCTAAAACATTCAATCTCAAGAGTGAGAAAAAACATCTACCTCATGCTGCACTTCAAGCCGCTTTAGGTGGAGATCAACAGGTATACCTTCATGCAAAGGAGAAAAGACAAATCCTCGACGGGATTGTCTTTTTGCAAAAACACGGAATCAAAAAAATTGTTCTCGTTGGTGGAGATGATGCCTATTTGATCCTTCCCTTTTTAAAGAAAAATAATATCCCAGTGATTGTTTCTCGTCCACACCGACTGCCTAACACCCCAGACGAAGACGTTAAATTACCCTTTAAAATGGCGAAGATTTTAATGGATGCAGGACTTACAATCACCATTGATGTAAGCGGTCGTATGGAGCGAATGAATACACGAAATCTTCCGTTCTACGCAGGTACATTTGCTGCCTATGGAGTGGACAAAGAGAAAGCTGTTGAGATGATAACCCTAAATGCGGCAAAAATTTTAGGCATTGAAGATCGATTAGGTAGCCTTTCTGTAGGGAAAGATGCCACTTTATTTATTGCAAAAGGGGACGCACTTGATATGCGAACCAATCAACTAAGCCACGCTTTTATTCAAGGAAGAAAACTTTCCTTAAAAACACACCAAACTGAATTATGGGAACGATACATGGAAAAGTTTAGCCGAAAATAAGAATGCAATTTATATCTAGCCCTCAAAATGGGCATATTAAAGAGTTAAAAGCATACCAAGAAAAAGCGAGAAAACGCAAGCAAGAAAATGTATTTTGTATTGAAGGGGAAAAAGAAATACGCCATGCGCTAAAGGGTGGTTTTAAACTAAAAACCGTTTTTGTTAAGGAAGGAAATACAAACAATGTAGACGACAAGACTTTTGCGAACTGTGAATGCATTGAGGTGGCGAATACTCTTTTTGAAACCTTATGTTACCGAAAAAGCACTTCTGTACTAATTGGGGTTGCCTATATGCAGGTACACCAAATCGATCGACTACAACTACCCAAAAAAAATGCTTTCATTCTCATTGCAGAAGCACCAGAAAAGCCTGGAAACATTGGTGCGCTTTTGCGAACATCAGATGCAATGGGCGTAGATGCAATGTTGATTGTCAATCCAAAAACTGATCTATACAATCCTAACGTAGTTCGATCGAGTGTTGGCTGCCTGTTTTCTGTTCCCGTTGGGATAGGTACAATCGAAGAAACCATCACTTTCCTAACGAATCATAAAATAAACGTCTATAGTGCTGCATTAACGGCAAACGCAAAAAACTACACTTCACAAGATTTTACGGGTAACGTCGCCATCGCAGTTGGAACAGAAGACAGGGGATTAACCCCCAATGGCTAGCGCAAAATACACGGGAAGTCTACATTCCAATGGCTGGAGAAAATGATTCCCTAAATGTCTCTGTGGCAGCAGGTATTTTACTCGCGGAAGCCCGAAGACAAAGAAACTAGCCAACATATTGGGATGAATTTAAAAGAATTGCGTAATTTTCTTCTATGCTAATCGATGAAGAAGTAGAGAATAAAGAAATTGCAAAACAGTACAAAGAGTTACTGAAAATAAGCTATTTGCAATTATCTGCTGAAGATAAGAAGCTGATTCGACTTGCCTTTAACACCGCTGTAGCCGCCCACAAAACACAGCGACGCAAGTCTGGAGAGGCCTATATCTTTCATCCTATTGCAGTAGCCAAAATTGTAGCCTCAGAAATAGGTTTAGACGCTACTTCCATTGCAGCGGCACTTTTACACGATACGGTGGAGGACACCGAATACACTCTTGACGACATTGAGCGACTATTCGGAAATACGGTGGCAAAAATCGTTCATGGTTTAACGAAGATTTCTCATCTCAAAAAAGACAAAGATGTTTCTTTGCAGGCGGAGAATTTTCGTAAAATGTTGTTGACGTTAAACGATGATATACGGGTAATCATCATTAAAATTGCTGATCGTTTGCACAACATGCAAACAATGGATGCAATGCCGGAATACAAACAAGTCAAAATTGCCTCTGAAACACTCTACATCTATGCCCCCTAGCCCACAGGATAGGAATGTACAACATCAAAACCGAATTGGAAGACCTCAGTTTAAAATATACTGAGCCCGATCGATTTGAAGCGATCAAAGATAAAATAGAACAAAGTCAAGAAGAACAGAACCAATACATAAAAGCATTTTCAAATTTCCTTAAAACTTCTTTAAATAAGGAAAAACTAAATTACTTCATTAAAGGACGAAGTAAATCGATTTACTCGATTCACCAAAAAATGAAAAGCCAAAACATCAGCTATGAACAGGTCTTTGATAAGTTTGCTATTCGTATTGTTTACAAATCCTTACCCAAGGATGAAAAGTTTATAGCTTGGAAGATTTACTCCATTGTCACCGATCATTTTACCCCCAACCCCACACGACTACGAGACTGGATTTCTTCCTCTAAATCAAATGGATATGAATCGCTTCACATCACGGTCATGGGGCCAAACAACAAATGGGTAGAAGTTCAAATTCGTTCAGAACGCATGCATGAAATTGCTGAAAAGGGGTATGCAGCCCATTATCGTTATAAGCAAGGGGAGGAAAAAGATTCAGGAATTGATGGCTGGTTAAATCGTTTACAAGAAGTGTTAGAGACAAAAGACTCTAGTGCCGTTGATTTTGTGGAAAATTTCAAACTCAACTTATACGCCGAAGAGATTTTTGTTTTTACTCCCCAAGGAGAGTTGAAATCACTTCCCCGTGGTTCATCGGCTTTAGACTTCGCTTATTCAATTCACACAGAAATTGGCAATAAAACGCGTGGAGCAAGGGTTAATGGAAAACTTGTCCCTTTATCCCGAACCATTAAGAGCGGAGATTCTGTAGAAATCATTACTTCTCAAAATGCTAAGCCGACAGCGAACTGGTTGGATTATGTAATTACCTCGCGCGCGCGCAATAGAATAAAGTCATCGCTCAATGAAGAGAAAAACAGAATTGCGGAAGAAGGTAAAGAAATCCTTAGACGAAAACTTAAACACTTACGGGTAGAAAATAATGATAAAACCATTCAACAGTTGGTCGTGTTTTTTAAAGTTAATTCTAGCCTAGACTTGTACTATCGCGTTGGCCTTGGAACAGTTGACAATAGAAAATTAAAAGAGTTTGCCACGACCTACAATAACAGTTTTATCAATTTCTTCAAAAAAAGACTCCGATCGAAAAACCGTAAACAGCTTGTTGAAGAAAAGGAATTTGTTTCGCGCTACGATAAATTGGTCTTTGGTAAAGAACGAGAGGAACTTCAATACAAACTTTCCCCCTGTTGTAATCCAATTGCTGGAGATAAAGTATTTGGCTTTGTCACCATAAATGAGGGAATAAAAGTACATCAGCACAATTGCTCAAACGCGGTTAGCCTTCAATCAAATTTTGCGTATAGAATAATTCCTGCTTGGTGGATTGATTCAAGTGAACAAGAATTTACCGCAGAACTTGTACTGTATGGGATCGATCACCAAGGCTTGGTTAATCAAGTTACGCGTGTGATTTCCAACAGTATGCATATTGATATTAAAAAAATCAACTTTCAAACAGACCAGGAGTTATTCAAAGGAACGCTAACTATGCGCGTGAATAATAAACAAACCCTAAAAAAACTTAAACAACGTTTGTTAAAGATCACCGGAATTGAAAAAGTAACCCGCCAATAGGAAAAGAAACATTACATTTACCGAAGATTTACAAGCCAAGGCTGAAACAAAAAACCAACAAGAAACCGTAAAAAAAGAGTTCATCAAATTATTGGATCAACACAAGCACCGGAAAACACCGGAACGATTTGCCATACTTCACGAAATATACGAACACAAAGAACATTTTGATATTGAGTCATTGTACATCAAAATGAAAAATAAAAATTATAGAGTAAGCCGAGCCACCTTATACAACACTGTTGACTTACTCATAGAGTCTGGACTCATTCGCAAACATCAGTTTGGCAACCAAGCACAATACGAGAAGTCTTTTTTTGACAATCAACACGATCACATTATTCTCACTGATACGGGTGAAGTAAAAGAATTTTGTGACCCAAGAATACAGTCCATAAAAAAAACAATCGAAGAAGTATTTAATGTTGATATTCATCATCATTCTTTATACTTTTACGGCACAAAAAAGGAATCATAAATAACCACTTATTATATGTCGGTTGACTTACTGCTCGGTCTTCAATGGGGAGACGAAGGAAAAGGAAAAATTGTAGATGTTTTAACGAAAGATTATGATATAATTGCTCGATTTCAAGGAGGTCCAAACGCTGGGCATACCCTAAAATTCGACGGAATATCACATGTTTTACACACAATTCCTTCCGGAATTTTCCACCCATCTGCACTCAATATAATTGGAAATGGTGTAGTAATCGATCCGGTTATTTTTAAAGGAGAACTGGACAAACTTGCTCCGTTCAATATTAATTTTGCTGAGAAACTTTTTGTGTCCAAAAAGCACATCTCATTCTACCCACCCACCGATTGCTAGATGCGGCTTCGGAGGCCGCTAAAGGAAAAGCGAAAATTGGTTCAACCCTCAAAGGAATTGGACCAACTTATATGGATAAGACGGGGCGAAATGGTATTCGTGTTGGGGACATTCTTTTGCATGATTGGAAGCTTCGTTATGAAGCACTGCGCGATAAACATTTAAAGATGCTCTCCCACTACGACAGTGAAATTGATTATGACTTGACAAGTCTCGAGACCACCTTTTTTGACAGCCTAGAAACATTGAAAACCCTCCCGCTAATTGACAGCGAAGACTTTTTACATACTGCGCAAAGAGAACATAAAAAAATATTGGCCGAGGGGGCTCAAGGATCCTTGTTGGATGTTGATTTTGGCACCTATCCCTTTGTCACTTCCTCAACCACAACCGCAGCTGGTGCCTGTACTGGCCTTGGAATAGCACCCAATACTGTTGGAGAAGTGTACGGAATTTTTAAGGCTTACACAACTCGTGTAGGTAGTGGACCTTTTCCTACAGAATTATTCGATGAAGATGGTGAAACCATGGGACGCGTTGGTCAGGAATTTGGTGCAACAACAGGACGGGCAAGACGATGTGGATGGATTGACTTAGTCGCCTTGAAATACGCCATACGTGTAAACGGTGTAACGCAACTCATGATGATGAAGGGCGACGTACTATCAGGGTTTAAAACCATAAAAGTGTGTACTGCCTACGCTACTGCGGAAGGGCAGATTGAACATTTCCCTTTCTCCATAGAGCCAGAAAACGTAAGTCCTGTATATATTGAGCTTCCAGGATGGGAAGAAGATTTAACTCAGCTAACTGCTGAAGACGAATTCCCGGCAAGCTTTAGCGCATATATTGCTTACTTGGAAAAGGAACTCGAAACCCCCATCAAAATTGTTTCTGTTGGACCCGATCGTAAACAAACGATCTTTAGATAAATATCAACTGTAGTGGTGTGCGAAAAACTATTTTACTTCTTGTAGTAAGTTGCTCTTTCCTGAGTAGTGAACTCCTCTATGGACAAGAAAAGCGCATCGTTCAAATACAGCAAGCTGGATCTTTTGAAAAGGATGAAATAAATTTCAAAGGAGCAAATATACTTACCAAAAAAGGAGACGTTCGTGTGAAACTATTTCACGAAGGAGCACTCATCGAATCCAACAAGTCCTTTTTTTACCCTCAAAAAAATGCATTCAAAGCTGAAGGTGAAGTGATTTTTACTCAGGGTGACACCATACGAATGACCAGTGATTTCATGCAATACGATGGAACTTCAGGAAAAGCCAAAGCATGGGGAAATGTGTTTTTAGAACAACCCGATATGACCTTGGAGACCGACACCCTGTTCCTTAATCGCTACGAAGATTTGGCCTATTATGAAACACCGGGAACAATTATTGACAGTGCCTCGACACTAAAAAGTAACCGTGGAAAATACTTCATGAAAGACAAGAAATACCAATTTATTTCTAATGTACGTATTGATAATCCAGAATACAAGGTCACCTCAACCCAACTCGATTATTATACCGAAACGAACAAAGCCTATTTGTACGGACCAACAAAAATAATTGGGGAAGATTATGATATTTATTGTGAATCGGGCTATTATGATACCAATACACAAGCAGGTTATTTTAAACGAAATGCTGAAATCTTATACAACAATAAAATCATTGAAGGAGATAGTCTGTTTTTTGAAAACGAAAGAAACTACGCCTCTGCCACCAAGAAAGTTGTCGTCACAGACACCATCAACCAATCCATCATTCGAGGGAATTACGCGGAAATATTTAAAGCCAAAGATTCGGCCATCATTACACGTAGAGCACTTGCCATTAACATTATTGAAAACGACTCACTTTACATACATGCCGACACCCTTATCGGAACGGGTCCTTCCGAGGCAAGGGTACTTCGTGGATATTATGGCGTAAAAATCCTCAAAAAAGATCTTAGAGGAAAATCTGACTCCTCTATCTAGATGAACTCAAAGGAAGAATTGAGCTACATAAACGTCCTTTATCTAGAAAAGAAAATCAAATTTTATCCGTTGACAAAAAGATCCAGCGCAACCCAGTAATGTGGTTTAATGACAGTCAAATGAGCGGAGAAGTCATTTATATGAAGACTGATTTTGAAACCAGAAAACTTGATTCGCTCTTCATCTTCGGCAATGCATTTATTGTAGAAAAAGACACGCTCAGTGCAAACGGATTTAACCAAATTGTTGGAAAAGAACTATATGGTGACTTCCTTGATGGAGCGCTCAATGAATTGGATGTGATCAAAAACACGCAAGTCCTTTACTATCTTTATTCAGACGATGGTGAGTTGGTGGGCATTGACAAAACCATCTGTAGTGCCCTCAACATCAAATTCAAAGACAATGAAATTGAAGACATTGCCTTTTATGTAAGTCCTACAGGAGATGTGTTTCCCGATAAAGATTTGGATCCTAATTTACGTACCCTAGAGGGTTTTCTTTGGCGAAAAGAAGAACGTCCAGAAACCATCGAAGATTTATTCCGAAAGGATCAATAACCCGAACAAAATGCTGCTCGACGATTTTTTATCTTATCAAGCAAAGACAACTCCCCATCCTATAGGCATGGAAGTTAAACGAGCGAAGGGTAGTTATATCGTTGATAAAAACGGAAAAAAATACCTTGACTTTGTCGCTGGTGTATCGGCCTGCAGTTTGGGTCATCGACATCCTTCGGTGGTTCGAGCAATGAATCGACAAATGAATCGTTATTTGCATGTCATGGTCTACGGAGAATATGCACAATCTCCTGCTGTAGAATTATGTAAATTACTCGCCAACAACCTTCCCAAGTCTTTAGAGGTTACTTATCTCACCAATTCAGGTACAGAAGCCATTGAAGGAGCTATGAAACTAGCCAAACGTGTTACTGGTAGAAAAGGTTTTGTTGCCGCAAAAAATGCTTATCACGGAAGTACACAAGGTGCATTGAGCTTGTTGGGTGTGGAAACGCAAAAAGAGGGTTATGGCCCCTTATTGCCAGAAGTAGCGTTTATTGCATTTAATGCAAAGGAAGAACTTAAAAAAATCACAACCAAAACTGCTGGTGTCGTACTCGAAACGATTCAAGGTGGGGCTGGTTTTATACTTCCCACAGACGATTATTTGCGTGCAGTAAAAAAACGCTGTGAGGAGGTAGGTGCACTTTTAATTCTCGACGAAATACAACCCGGTATTGGCCGAACAGGTAAACTATTTGCTTTCGAACACTATGGCGTTAGCCCAGATATTTTGGTCATTGGAAAAGGTCTCGGTGGAGGTATGCCCATTGGTGCCTTTTTGTAGCTCGGCGGAACACATGCGACTCCTTACCCATTCTCCAAGCCTAGGTCACATTACAACCTTTGGCGGAAATCCCGTCATTGCAGCAGCAGGACTGGCCACGGTTCAGACCATCCTAAAGAAAAAATTGATGGCAGAAATAGACGAAAAAGAAGCCTTATTCAGGTCGCTTTTAGTCCATCCAAAAATAAAACAAATCAATGGTCGTGGACTGATGTTGGCCCCCATTCTAGGAAGCGCTGAAGAAGTAAGTAAAGTGGTGTTCAGCTGCTTAGAAAAAGGGTTAATTCTTTTTTCTTGCTTTGGGAAAAAAAAGCAATACGCCTATCCCCTCCACTGACGATTAGCACAAAAGAAATCCGTAAGGGCTGCCAAATCCTTTTACAAGCTTTAGACGAACTTTAATGAGTTGTTAATTAATTTGTTAAAAACAATCCCTGCTGTACATTCGCATTCACCAACTTTGTCCCTATTTTTAATTAAACCAATATGTAGGTATATGTTTCAAGAGTTTTCACAAGATTCAGATGCACCAGTAACACGTTTCGAACAAATGTTAAAGACCAATCAGGTGTATTTTTTTGATGCTGTTGAGTTTGAAACCATTATTCAATTTTACATTGACACTGGGGAAATAAATCTTGCGAAAAAAGCATTGAAATTGGGGATCAACCAACATCCTATTCACACCGATCTCTTGCTACTCAAATCCGAATTATATATCCTGGATGGAAACCATGAGGAAGCCACTCGCTTAATTGCCCATATTGAAGAAATTGATCCTAGCAATCAAGAAATATATATACAAAAAGCAACGATTTCTTCGAAGAATAAAATGCACAAGCTGGCAATAGAACACCTTTTCAAATCGCTAGATTTCACAGACGAACCAGAAGAAATTTGGTGTTTGCTCGCCATGGAATATATGGTTTTAGAAGATTATGCCAAAGCAAAAGACTACTTTAGACGCTGCATTGAGAAAGATCCTAACGATTATCAAATACTGTATAATCTCTTGTATTGCTTAGAGTATTTAAATGCACCTGAAGAGGCTATTGATATTCTAAATATTGTCTTGGAGCAAAATCCATACAATGAAATTGCCTGGCTAGAAAGTGGGAAACAGCAATTACATTTAGGAAAAAAGAAGCTGCGTTGAACGCTTTTGATTTTGCTATTTTTAGTGAAGATCGTTTTACTGGTGCTTATATTGAAAAAGCCAAATTACTCAAAGAGATGGGCCGCTTAAATGAAGCCATTGAGCATTTTCAAATTGCACTTCAACTCGATGATCCCTCTACTTTTATTTATGTGAATATTGCGATTTGTCATGCTGAACTGGGCAATGATCAATTGGCACTTCAATTTTATAAAAAAGGAATCAATGAAGATCCTGCTAACGAAAAAGCATGGACGGGAATAATTGACTTCTACCTTCAGCGACAAGACCTTAAGAAGGCACTCTACTACTGTAACAAAGCACTTCAAATCAATCAAAACTACATTTCGTATTGGAAACGCAGTGCCCTATTAAACAAAGAATTAAAGCAGTATGCTGAAGCAGATATGGCCTTTAAAAATACCATAGAGCTCGGAAATTATGAATTGGATATTTGGACAGCATGGCTAGACACCTTGATTTTTCTGAACGAGTGGGAGAAAATTGCAAAAATTGGTCAGCAAGCAAAAGAGTTCTATCCTGATGACATCTCCATTGACTTTCGTTTGGCGGGAGCCGCGTTTAAACTGGGAAAAACAATTGAAATGGATTATTTTCTGCAAAATATTCGTCTTCATAAAGACCCATTACCCGATGCATTAAACGAACTCTTCCCCCGAATGGTGAAATTGTTATAAACCATTCATCCCCATAACATGAAGGAAAAATATTTTCAGCTTTATTTGAAAGGTTTACTGATGGGAGCTGCAGATATTGTTCCAGGTGTTTCCGGTGGAACCATGGCATTAATTACGGGCATTTATGAAGAATTAATTTACAGCATCAATGGCCTTAATCTTCATAAATTAAGCCTCATTAAAAAAGAAGGGTTTCGTTCTTTTTGGCGAGCAATCAATGGTAGTTTTTTATTTCCTCTTTTTTTGGGCGTATGCAGTGGAATTCTCTTCCTCTCTTCTGGAATTACTTATCTAATTGAATTCTATCCTATTTTAATTTGGTCTTTCTTCTTTGGACTAATTCTCGCAAGTATATTTATTCTCATCAAGCAAGTTGGGGAACGAAAAGGATTACATCACTTGCTATTATGCTTTGGTTTTCTCATCGCCTACGGAATCACCCAACTTAGCCCCACCGGTGAGTCCACCAATTTACTCTATCTTTTTTTAGCAGTACAATAGCGATCATAGCCATGATTCTCCCCGGTATTTCTGGCGCTTTCCTCTTTATTTTATTAGGCGTCTACGAAGAAGTACTTCTGACCCTAAAAGGAGCCGTTGCTGTTCTTGTTGATTTTGATTGGCAAAACTTTCAAAGTATCTATACCAAAGTAGCCGTCATAGGGTTGGGAATAATTACAGGACTAAAGCTATTTTCGCGAATCCTCAGCTGGCTATTCGCCCACAAAAAACAAGAAACACTTTGCTTACTCATTGGTTTTATGATTGGTGCACTCCCAAAAATATGGCCGTGGAAGGCCCTTCATCTCATTAATGGAAAAGAAGTATTTAAAAATATTTCCCCCTTAACTTTGAGGGAGAAACACTTTTCCTACCCGCAGTCTTTTTAATGGGACTGGGGGTATTATTGCTTATCTTGATGGAGCGTTTTGCGAAAATTAAATAAATGATACCATCTCAACGAACTTGGCGAGACGCCTTTCTATTGGTTTTGAAAGGAATGGCCATGGGAACAGCCAACAAAATTCCAGGAGTCTCTGGGGGGATAATTGCCTTGGCTGCTGGCTTTTATGAGGAATTGATTTACTCTTTTTCACGGCTCGACCTCAAAGCACTAAAACTATTGTTTACCAAGGGTTTCTTGGCCTTTTACCAGCGCATCAACGGAACTTTTCTTTGTTTGTTGTTTGGTGGAGTTGCCCTCAGTTTTTTTAGTGTATCGCTGGTACTAGATCAATTCATTACCCATTACCCAAGACAAGTGCTGGGCACTTTTTTTGGCATGATCATCGCCTCGGTATATTATATCTGGAATGATCTTCCCAAGTACAGCTATCGAGAGTACCTCAGCAATTGTATTGGAATCCTTATGGGGATTGGTTTATTGTGGATTAATCCGGGGGTAGAAAACGACCATTGGCTTTTTGTCTTCTTTTGTGGTATGATCAGCATTGCGGGTATGACCCTCCCAGGCTTATCGGGCTCCTTATTACTACTCATCTTAGGTAACTATACCCTCCTTTTAGTGGACGCCGTAAATGCACTATTTTATACCTTAAGGGATCTTTTTGCGGGCAGAGGATGGGGATTTGAAGATCCTGAGCGGGGCAGACTTTTGGGGGTAATGCTGTTTTTCACCCTTGGCTCTGGAGCTGGCCTAGTATTTTTTTCAAAAGTACTGGAAGTCATTTTGCATCACTACAAGAGCATCACCATCTCTACCTTGGTAGGGTTTATTATTGGATCGCTTGGTGCTGTTTGGCCATGGACCAGCAAAACAACCTCTTTGGATGAAACTCTTTGGCAAATAATCACCACACCCCACAAAATATTTTATTTCCCAAACCTCTTTGATCTCGGAACACTAAGCGTGGTATTTTTCCTATTTTTGGGTGCGATCACTGTTATAGTACTAGAACACTATGGAAAAAAATGAAGAACGAAAATTTGGTTTACTAGGAAAAGACATCGACTATTCTTTTTCCAGAACCTATTTTGCTGAAAAATTTGCTCGAGAAAACCTTCAAAACCATCAATACGACAATTACGATTGTGCTACAGTAGCACAAGTATTGGACACCATAAAGCGCAACGATTTAGCAGGCCTAAACGTAACCATACCCTATAAAGAAGATGTGTTACAAGCCATGGATACACTTTCTCCTCAGGCAGAGGAAATTGGAGCTGTCAATACCATTCTATTTCGAGAAGATGGAAAACGTGAGGGGCACAACACTGATGCTTATGGTTTTGAAAGAGCGCTTTTTGATCAATGGACAACAAATACAGACAAGGCATTGATCTTGGGTACGGGTGGGGCCTCCAAAGCAGTGAAATACGTCCTACAACAA
Organism: Flavobacteriaceae bacterium; assembly: GCA_038143735.1. Lineage (GTDB taxonomy): Bacteria > Bacteroidota > Bacteroidia > Flavobacteriales > Flavobacteriaceae > Arcticimaribacter. The sequence continues at coordinate 72,905 of JAYQML010000006.1, read as the reverse complement.
AAAGGCATCACACCACAATATGTCTCCAGAAAAAGAGGGGCAAATTCGCTTAGCTACGATCAACTAACTCCAGCGATACTCCAAGCGCATTTACTTATCATCAACTGTACACCCTTAGGCACGTTCCCGAAAGTAGAAGAAGCCCCAGACATAGATTACAATCAACTCAGTCCGGACCATTTTCTATTTGATTTAATTTACAATCCTGCTGAAACAAGGTTCATACAACTGGGAAAAAAACAAGGTGCCAACACGGCAAATGGATCCCAAATGCTCGTCCATCAGGCAGAACGCGCTTGGGAACTATGGAACGGCCGTTAAGCATTGAATATTTTTTTGTAGTTTTAAGGGTACAATAAAACCACTTTGTCATGCAAATGGAACCTACTACGTCACCTGAAGAAAACTTGGATTCTACCCAAAATCAAGGTGAAGAAAAAATGCCTACTGTTGATGAAAACACTGCTTCACCAGATACCGAAAATACAGCTCAAGTGGGGTCAACGCAACAAAATAAAGAAAAAAAAGCGCCTGTAAAATCCGAAGCTTTGGTTTTAGATCTTGAAAACCTCCCACTGGAAGAATATCCAAGTAGGATGGAAAAGATTCTTAAAAATGATCAATGGATGAAATTAGGGAGTCAAGTTCGCGAACTTCAAACCTCCTTCGAAAAGAAATTTCAAAAAGAATTACAAGCAAGAAAAGAAGTCTTTATTGCTGAGGGAGGGAACGAAATTGACTTTTATTTCGCCCCCGAATACAAGAAAAATTTCAGTTTCTTTTTGCGCGAGTACAAGAGTAAAAAAGGGAAACACTTCAAAGAAATAGAGGCTGAACAAAAAGTAAACCTCAACCGAAAAAGAGAAATTATTGAGGGAATCAAACAGTTGATTGACCAGAGTGAGCATAACTCAACCTCCTACAAACAATTCAAAAACCTACAAGAGGCATTTCACAATACTGGACAAGTTCCCCGTGCTGAAAGCAATAACATTTGGCAAACCTACAAGTTCCATGTTGAACGTTTCTATGATTTCTTGCATTTAAATAGAGACCTGCGCGATGCAGACTTTAAACACAACTATGCCGAAAAATTAAAAATCATTGAGCGAGCAGAAGAACTGGCTAAACATGCTGATGTGATTGCAGCTATTCGAGAGCTCAACAACCTTCACCGACTGTGGAAAAATGACCTTGGTCCTGTTGCTCGAGAACACAGAGAAGATTTATGGAATCGTTTTCAAGCGGCTACAAAGACCATTCATCAACTCAAGAACGAGTACAACAAAAATATTGACAGCATTCAGGACGAAAACCTAGCGATTAAAGAGGGTATATTGCAAGAGATTAGCCAACTGATAGAAAACAAACCTGAAAACCACAATGCATGGCAAAATGCCATCAAAAAAGTAAATGCACTCAAAGAAAAATTCCATGGGGTCGGACGTGTTCGCAGAAGTGAGAACAAACGCCTGTGGAATAGTTTTCGCGAATTGAGCCGTACATTTAATCAGGAGAAAAACTACTTCTACAAGCAACAAAAACAAGAAGAAAAGAAGTTTGTCGATGCCAAACGTGCCCTTATCGAAGAGGTGAAAACAATTTTAGATGATCCCAATTACCGAGATCATGTGAATCGGATGAAAGCAGTGCAAAATGACTGGAAAAAGACCGGTCGTATTTCGCGAAAACTCTCCAACAAATTATGGGAAGAATTCAAAACGCTGACCAATTTATACTTTGACCGACTCAAAAACAAAGTGGAAGCCCTTTCGGCTGAAGACCAGGTGAAACTAGCTGCTCAAAACAATTTTGTAGCGCAAGTGCTTAAAGCAGAAGCCCCCAGTACCCCCAAAAAACTTGAGAAATTTATCGAAGAACAAGTAGAACAATGGCAAGGCCTTCAACCTAATGCCTCCTCTCCGGTACAACGTAAATTAATCCAACATTTGGTAGGACTTTGGGAGGCAACCTCACTCTCGGCAAAAGAAAAGGCAGTGCAGAAATTCACGACCCAACTCAGTCTTATTAAAAACGATGCCGCAGCGTTGAACAAAGAACACGCTGAACAGAAAAAGAAAATCGACGAAGTTAACACAGAACTCATTCAGTTGCAAAACAACCTACAATTCTTTAGCAACAGCAGTAGCGACAATCCTATGGTAGTTGAAGTCAATAAAAAAATTGAACAACTGTCCAAACAAAAAGAACAATTGAGCGAGAAAACCAATGCCATCAAATCTTTTGTGCGTAACCTGAACAAACAAAGCGACGAAGGAGCCACTGAGACTAAAGAGGATACCGAAGCTGGGGAGGATTAACTATTGCCCCTTAGCTTCTTCCCAGTAGACGTCCATTTCGGCGAGGGTCATTTCTTGCAGGGACTTGCCTAGGGCCTTGGCTTTGGCCTCTAAATAAGTAAAACGTTTGGTGAATTTTTGGTTGGTACGCTCTAGGGCAGTGTCTGGATTAATTTTTAGAAAACGAGCGTAATTGATCATCGAAAAGAGCACATCGCCAAACTCGGCTTCCATGTTTTTTTGATTCCCGTTTTTCACCTCAGCATGGAATTCGTTCAGTTCTTCTTGAACCTTTTCCCATACCTGTTCGGGTTTTTCCCAATCAAAACCAACACCAGCAACTTTGTCCTGAATGCGCTGAGCTTTTACCAAGGCAGGTAATCCCTTAGGAACTCCTTCGAGCACGCTTTTTTTACCCTCTTTGAGTTTGAGTGCCTCCCAGTTTTTTTTGACCTCGGCTTCGTTTTCAACCTTCACATCTCCATAAATATGGGGGTGACGGTAAATGAGTTTTTCGGAGATGGAAGTGGCAACATCACCTATATCAAAGGCCTTTTCCTCGCTGCCCAGTTTGGCATAAAAGGCAATGTGGAGGAGTAAATCCCCCAATTCGTTTTTAATTTCTTCCAGATTGCGGTCCAAAATAGCGTCGCCCAACTCATAGGTTTCTTCGATGGTCAAGTGACGTAAGGACTCAAAAGTTTGCTTCCGATCCCAAGGGCATTGCTCCCTAAGCTCATCCATGATGGTGAGCAAGCGGTCGATGGCAAGCAGTTGATCCTTCCGTTTATTCATCTGAAGTGGCTTCGCCTTTTGCAGGAATCGCTTTCTCGGTCGCTTCTTCTGCTGTTTCAGTCACAAAAACCTGGGGCACTTTTTCAGCGAGAATATTGTACCATTGGATGATCTTCTTAATGTCAGAAGGATAGACTCGTTCTTCGTCATAGTTCTGAAAAACAGCAAAGAAATAGGCTTCTAACTCTTCTGCAGGGGCTTTGGGTTTCACCCCACAAGGTTTTCCTTCTTCTTTGGTGTGTATCATGACCAAGACTTCTTGCAAAGGCACTTCTTTTTCCAAACCATAGATGTTGATTTCGGAAAGTAAGCTAACTTGATTTCGTGCATTTGCATTGATGCGTTTCCCGTCAACCAAGGAGGTAGCGACAACACCTGTTCGTGTTTGGGTGTGTACTTCAAAAAGACCTGGACGGCCAGCAATAGAGATAATTTTATCGAGTTGCATATTAGCGTTTTTTGGATTTCAATGGAAACTTCATCTTGTAGTCTACTTGTATGTTTCCTTTGGCAATATTATTTAATTTTCCTTTGACCAGGCGCTTTTTTAAGGGAGAGAGTTTATCGGTGAACAATATCCCTTCGATATGGTCGTATTCGTGTTGAATGACACGTGCTGCTAGACCTGTGTAGGTTTCAATACATTCTTTTCCGGTTTCATCTTGATAGCGAATGGTGAGCTGCTCTTTTCGTTTTACGTCTTCACGGACATCTGGAATACTCAAACATCCCTCGTTGAAGGCCCATTCCTCACCTACTTCTTCCTCAATCACTGGATTGACAAAGGCTTTTTTAAAACCCGTGAGCTGTTTTTGTTCTTCCGCACTCAGTTCATCATCCTCAGCAAAAGGGCTAGCGTCAATGACAAACAAACGCAACCCCAAACCTACCTGAGGGGCCGCCAAGCCAACGCCACTTGCTGCGTACATGGTTTCCCACATGTTGTCTATCAAAGCATCGAGCCCTTCATAATCTGCTGGAATTGCAGCAGCTTTCTTTTTCAAGACTGGGGTTCCATAAGCAATTATTGGTAATATCATTGTTTATTCTTTGAGTGCAAAGATGCAGCTAAATAGGATTGTAACAAAAGGGTTGCAGAAATCTTATCGACCAATTCCTTCTTTTTTCGCTTTTCTTTTTTCATTCCCCCGTCTAACATAGTCTGAAAAGCCATTTTTGAGGTAAAACGTTCATCGTAACGTTCAATGGAGAGTGATGGAATTGCTTCCGTTAATTTTTGAATGAAGGCTAAAATCTTGGGTTCAACTTGGGAAGGAGAATTATTCATTTGCTTGGGTAGCCCAATAACACAGCGATCGACCGGCTGCTCCAAACAATACTTTTTTAGAAATGGAATCAACTCTGGTGTGGGTAAAGTCGTTAAACCGGAGGCAATGATTTGCATGGGGTCAGTAGCCGCTATACCGGTTCGTTTTTCACCAAAATCTAGTGCAATAATTATTCCCATACACAAATATACACCAACGCGTATTGTTCCCTCAAAAAGGTAGCGAAAAAATGAATGAGAAGCCGTAAATTTGTAGTGCTAAAAAATTGAAAAGCATGAGAGAAATTATTGAAGCAGCGTGGGAAGATCGTTCCCTACTGGAAGATCAGAACACACAAACTGCCATCCGCGCCGTTATTGACCAACTAGACTTGGGGAAATTGCGTGTAGCCGAACCCACCGAAAACGGCTGGCAAGTCAATGAATGGGTAAAAAAGGCCGTTGTCCTCTATTTCCCGATACAAAAAATGGAAACCCTCCATGCAGGACCAATGGAGTTTCATGATAAAATGCCTTTAAAGAAAGACTACGCAGCCAAAGGAATCCGCGTTGTTCCCCATGCGGTAGCCCGACAAGGAGCGTATATTTCTTCAGGGGTTATCTTAATGCCGAGTTATGTAAACATTGGGGCCTATGTAGATGAAGGAACCATGGTAGACACTTGGGCTACCGTTGGAAGTTGTGCACAAATTGGAAAAAATGTTCACCTAAGTGGTGGTGTGGGTATTGGCGGTGTTTTGGAACCTTTACAGGCAGCACCAGTGATTATAGAAGACAATGCCTTTGTTGGCTCACGTTGTATCGTGGTTGAAGGCGTACATGTAGAAACAGAAGCGGTTTTAGGCGCTAATGTAGTCCTTACCGCCTCTACGAAAATTATTGACGTTACTGGCGAAACTCCCGTTGAATACAAAGGACGTGTTCCAGCGCGCTCGGTAGTTATTCCTGGAAGTTACACCAAATCATTTGCTGCAGGTGACTATCAGGTTCCTTGCGCTTTGATCATTGGGAAACGTAAAGAAAGTACAAACAAGAAAACTTCACTCAACGACGCCTTGCGCGAACACAGTGTAGCCGTATAAAATTTGGTCATGGGGTTCACTCCTGAAATCGTTCACAATGCAATTAACTGCCTACAAGCAGAAGGCACTTTGCTTTACCCCACCGATACTATTTGGGGGATTGGCTGCGATGCACGATCAACCAAGGGAGTAGAAAAACTCTATTCCTTAAAAAAACGTCAAGACGCCAAAGCATTGATTTGCTTGGTCGCCAATTTATCCATGCTCGAAGAATATGTTGGCCCCCTAGACAAACGTCTTCTTCCCTATTTGAAAGAAGATCGCCCAACGACCATCATTTATCCTAGGGTGGAAGGCATTAGTGAACGCCTAAAGGCTTCCGATGGCAGCGTGGGTATTCGCGTTGCAAAAGACGCTTTTTGCCAAACACTTGTCCAGGCGTTAGGAGCGCCATTGGTTTCTACCTCCGCCAATATTAGCGGAACGGAAAGTCCGAGGTGTTTTGCGGAAATTGCCCCAGAGATAAAGAAAGGGGTCGATACTGTAGTTCCATACAAACAAAATGAAGAACAAAACCAGGCTTCCCGAATTATTCGCTTACTGCCCAGTGGAAAAATAGAAATTTTACGTCCCTAATGCACTTCAATTCTGACTTTAGCGTTCCCTTATCCAGCGATGTGTTTCAGCAGGTAAAAGCTGCTGCCGCAGACTTATCACTAGAAACCTATGTGATAGGAGGGTTTGTACGTGATCACTTGTTGGGACGAAAAAAGGAAAAGACAGACATCGATTTTGTCACTTTGGGATCTGGGATAGCTTTAGCCAAGGCCGTGCAAAAACGTCTTCCATCTTCCACCAAAATAAGCATCTTTAAAACCTACGGAACCGCCATGCTTAAGTTCGAGGGCATGGAGCTGGAGTTTGTCGGAGCACGAAAAGAATCCTATGCCAAAGAAAGCCGAAATCCAGTGGTGGAAGAAGGTAGTTTGCAAGACGATCAAAAAAGAAGAGATTTCACCATCAACGCAATGGCGGTGAGTCTGAACGAAGAAAGTTACGGGGAATTAATCGATCCTTTCAATGGTTTGGCAGACCTAAAAAATAAATTGATTCGTACACCGCTTGACCCGGTCGTTACCTATTCTGACGATCCTTTGCGCATGTTACGCGCCATTCGTTTCGCTACTCAATTGAATTTTACAATTGAAGAATCATCCCAAGCGGCCATCGCCAAGGAAAGTGACCGAATGGAGATCATCACCAAAGAGCGTATTGTCGATGAGCTACATAAAATCATCTTAACCAATGTGCCCTCCAAAGGCTTTTTGTTGTTGGATGTACTGGGGCTATTGGAGGATATCTTACCAGAATTGACTGCCCTAAAGGGCATCGATGAAGTTGAGGGGCAAACACATAAAGATAACTTTTACCATACCTTGGAGGTGGTGGACAATATTTGCAAAACAACCGATGATTTATGGTTGCGTTGGGCGGCTTTACTTCATGACATTGGCAAAGCACCTACGAAAAAATTCAACAAACAAGTCGGATGGACCTTTCATGCGCACGAATTTGTGGGGGCAAAAATGGTCTACACCCTTTTTAAGCGACTTAAAATGCCACTCAACGAAAAGATGAAATACGTTCAGAAAATGGTGTTCATGAGTTCTCGCCCCATTGTACTGGCACAAGATGGTGTAACAGATTCTGCTGTACGAAGACTGGTGTTTGATGCAGGAGACCATGTAGACGATTTACTTACTTTGTGCGAAGCCGACATTACCACCAAGAACCCCAAACGTTTTGCACGTTACCACAACAACTTTAAACTGGTACGCCAAAAAATCGTCGAAGTGGAAGAACGGGACCGTATACGTAATTTTCAACCCCCGATTTCTGGAGAGTTAATTATGGATACATTTGATTTAAAGCCGTGTAAAGAAATCGGTATAATCAAAGAAAAAAATAAAAGAAGCGATCTTAGAGGGCATCATTCCCAATGAATTTGATGCTGCTTATGCCCTAATGAAAGAAGAGGGAAAGGCTTTGGGTTTAATAAAAAAATAATTATGAAGATACGTTTTCGCTTTTGGGTTGGCGTTTCACTTGTTTTGGTCTATGGAGTCATTGCTGCTGGTGCGATCGTTCGCATGACTGGGAGTGGAATGGGCTGCCCCGACTGGCCCAAATGTTTTGGCTATTTAATTCCTCCCACAGAACGTGCACAATTGGACTGGTACCCTAACCACAACTATACCAAGGGTCAAGTCATTATTGTGGAAGAGGAATTGCGTATTGCACAGGAAGATTTTACCTCTGGGGAACGCTATGCACAAAAAAATTGGGGAGCATACACCAAACACGACTACGCGCTTTTTAACCCCCTACATACGTGGATAGAATTCATCAACCGCTTGCTGGGTGCGCTCGGCGGATTGGCCACACTAATCGTTGGAATATTATCTTTTTGGCAATGGAAGAAAAGGAAGATTATTCCATTGGTTGCTTGGAGCATTGTCTTTGGCATGGGCTTCCAGGCCTGGCTGGGGAAAACTGTGGTGGACTCCAATCTGCAACCCTTCAAAATTACGATTCATATGACAATGGCACTGGTGATTGTTGCCCTCTTACTCTACCTCTACTTCATCAGTCAAAAAGAAAAAAATAATGGAATAGAGAAGCGCCTGATAAAAAACGTTGCGGCAATTGGCTTAGTACTAACCCTTATACAAATTGGTATGGGTACTCAAGTTCGTCAGTTTGTCGATACACAAATCGATCGTTTTGGAGAAACCGCGAAGGATACATGGCTTGATCCGACCCCGCTCCTCTTTTACGTGCACAGAAGTTTTTCTTTGGTAGTTACTGCCTTGAACCTATTTTTATTCTTTCGTCTCAGAAAACTTGGCTTTCTAAGCACGATGCCCCTATGGATTTTAGGCCTCATTGGAGCAGAAATATTTACCGGAATACTCATGTATTATTTTGATTTTCCTTTTAGTTCTCAACCACTTCACTTACTTTTGGCCTCCCTCCTTTTTGGGGCACAAAGTTACCTTGTATTACAACTCTATCAACCCAACAAACCAACGCTTTATGATTTATCGTTTTCGTATCATTTTAGACGTCAAAGAAGATATTTTCCGTGACCTTGAGATTGAACCTAACGCAAGTTTGGAAGACTTTCACTATGCTATCGCACAATCCTTTGGATTTGGCGGACAAGAAATGGCTTCTTTTTACACCTCAAATGAACATTGGGAACAAGGAGAAGAATTGCCTTTATTGGACATGGGAGAAGGGACCACCCCTATGGCTGGTAAAAGTCTTGATGAATTCTTTGACGAAGACAACCACCACCTCATCTATGTTTACGACTTTTTATCTATGTGGACTTTTTTTGTTGAGTTAATGGAAATTGGTGAAAAAGATCCCTTAGCACTTTATCCTAATCTCATCTTTGGGCAGGGAGATGTACCAGAAGAGGTTCCTGAACATATGGACGCAGGAGAAGGATCGAGTTTTGAGGAAGACGATGATGATGACGATCTAGAAGACGGTATTCTAGACTATGACGATGCAGACTTTTATTAGGAAGACTGAATTAACTTCGTCATATTTAAATTTTCGTAATGATGTCGTACGTAATTTAAGGAAGCTTCCATTACATCCCCATGCTTTTTGTTTGGCGAAATGCCTTGTCTTTGGTGAATTTATAAATCTCATCACTAAGATTCTTGAGATAATTGGGCTGGGTTAGCATGTCTTGTTTCATAATGGTTACTAAATTATCTAGGCGGGTACCTGCACTGATAATTCTTTTTGCGACTATCGAACGTTCTTCAATTTTGTATTGATTCACCGACCCAAGGGTTAATTTATCTTTGACAATGGACACCATTGGGAAAGTTTTCTTTAAAAAACTGAGGGCGATATACCTTAAGTTTCCCTTCATAAGATTGTTGGTCAAAATCAATGGCACGTATTTTATAGACGACCTGATCAAAATCATGGGTAGGAATGATCACATAGTTGTAGGCCCGCATGTCACCCAATAAACGAATCATGCAGCGTTCGTTGAATTTCACGTATTCTTTGGAATTTGTGCTTGTTGTGCAGGCGTACAATTCGCCAAAAAATCTTCAATAAACACATCCCCGGAATCCCTGCAATATGTTCCTCAATTAGTGTGGTGTCATTGACCAGAAAATTGAGGTTGTGTGGAGATAACATATGCTCAAACTCCAAACCATACACCCTTGAAGCATCGGTGCGCTTTACGTAAAAATAGGTGAAGTTGTCATTGAGAATATTTCGAATTTTAATCCGGAAGGGCTTTGAATTACCAAACGTACAGTAGTCAATAGCATCTATATTGAGGTAAGCAACAGAAGATTCATTTCCGTCGGAATGCAACAGTGCATAGACTTTTTTTAGATTGTGATCAATGTCAGCACGTTCACTATCCGAGTAATAGACCCTTACCCATAGGGTATCATCATCATTTTCGTCATAGACAACAATGGAACCAGAAAAACGAAGTAAATCTTCATAAAAAACAGGTGTAAACACCCAGCGGTTGTATTGTTTCAAATAGGTGTTGAGCTCCGGTGTAATAGGATAAAAGGGCTTTTTTTGTGAGATTAGCTTTTCTTCCATGGAATGGCTTTTTTCAAAGGTAGCGTCTTTTTCAACATCTTATCAAGAATTCACTAAGAACCCCTTATCATGTAGGAATAATCGTTAATTTTAAAGCTTGATTAAAAGACTATGCCATTTCAACTAGAATCCGAGTTTTCTCCAACGGGCGATCAACCTCAAGCCATCAAAGAATTGTGCGAAGGTTTTTCAACAAATGAGAAATTTATGACCCTTCAGGGCGTTACGGGTTCTGGAAAAACATTTACTGTGGCCAATGTTGTGCAAAACATACAACGCCCTACCTTGGTGCTTGCCCACAACAAAACATTGGCGGCTCAATTGTATTCGGAGTTTAAGCAGTTTTTCCCTAATAATGCGGTAGAATACTTTGTTTCCTATTACGACTACTATCAACCCGAAGCCTACATTCCGGTGAGTGGCACCTATATTGAAAAAGACTTATCCATTAACGAAGAAATTGAAAAACTACGTCTTAGCACCACCTCTTCGCTCCTCTCTGGTCGAAGAGACGTTTTAGTGGTCGCTTCTGTTTCTTGTTTATACGGAATTGGAAACCCAGTGGAGTTCCAAAAAAATGTCATTACCCTAGAACAAGATCAGGTGATTTCCCGCACCAAACTGCTCCATCGCTTGGTACAAAGCTTGTACTCGAGAACTACGGCCGACTTTAATCATGGAAACTTCCGTGTAAAAGGGGATGTGGTAGACATTTACCCAAGCTATGCCGACACTGCTTTCCGCGTGCATTTTTTTGGCGATGAAATTGAAGAAATCGAAGCCTTTGACCCGATTAACAACCAATCGATAGAGCGCTATGAACGACTGAATATTTACCCGGCTAATATGTTTGTGACCTCGCCGGATATCTTACAAAATGCCATTCATCAAATCCAAGACGACTTGGTGAAGCAAATTGAATTCTTCCGAGAAGTAGGGAAACCACTAGAGGCAAAGCGCTTGGAAGAACGCACCAATTTTGACTTGGAAATGATACGGGAACTGGGCTATTGTTCGGGAATAGAGAACTACTCGCGCTATTTGGACGGTCGTGCTCCAGGGACGCGTCCTTTCTGCCTTTTGGACTATTTTCCTGACGATTATTTGATGGTGATCGACGAGAGTCATGTCACCGTTTCTCAGGTCCACGCTATGTATGGCGGAGACCGCAGCCGAAAAGAGAATCTAGTGGAATACGGCTTCCGTTTGCCCGCCGCCATGGACAACCGTCCGTTAAAGTTTGAGGAGTTTGAGGGCTTACAAAACCAAGTGCTTTTTGTGAGCGCCACCCCTGCTGATTATGAACTAGAAAAATCGGAAGGGATTTATGTCGAGCAAATCATCCGTCCTACCGGCTTATTAGACCCCGTGATAGAGGTACGCCCCAGTGAAAACCAAATCGACGATTTGATCGAAGAAATTCAGCAACGGGTAGAAAATAACGAGCGCACCTTGGTGACCACCCTCACCAAACGCATGGCAGAAGAATTGACCAAATATATGTCACGGATGCAAATTCGCTGCCGCTACATCCACAGCGATGTAGATACCCTAGAGCGAGTAGAAATCATGCAAGACTTGCGCAAAGGCCTCTTCGACGTCTTGATTGGCGTAAACCTCCTACGGGAAGGTTTGGACTTACCCGAGGTATCGCTAGTCGCCATACTGGATGCCGACAAAGAAGGGTTTCTCCGCTCCAACCGTTCCCTTACCCAAACGGTGGGAAGAGCAGCTAGAAACGTCAATGGTAAAGCAATTATGTATGCGGATAAGATAACCAAATCCATGCAGGAGACGATTGATGGGACGAACTACCGCCGTGACAAGCAAATGGCGTATAACAAAAAGCACAATCAAGTACCCAAAGCCTTGAACAAGTCACTCGACAATGCCCTTTCGACCAATTCCGTCGCAACCTATGCCCAAGAAAAAGCCGAACGCAAAGCCGCCGAGGAAGTCAACCGCTACCTGACCAAGCCCGAGATCGAGCAACGTGTTCGCGATGTGCGGAAGGCCATGGAAAAAGCCGCCAAAGAACTCGACTTTATCGAAGCCGCCCGTTTACGCGATGAAATCAAAAGTTTACAGGAGCAGCTTTAAGCCTCGTACTCCCCTCCCCATTTTAGCCCTTTAGCATTTATTTTTGTAGTTTAGCGAAGAACGGTCCCAAATCTGTTCTTCATTATGAATAACCTACGGCTTATACCCGACACCCACCGGAAACAAGAAATTATCAAAGCTTCATTTGCTTATGATAAGAAGTTCATTGTGAATCCAAACAGAAAACAATATTCAGCTTCCAGTATAGGTGCGATTTTGAGCAATGCAGCTAAAAAGGCGAAAATTCAAAAAAGAGTTTATCCGCACATGCTTCGACATTCATTTGCTACACATCTGCTGGAAAGAGGGACTGATTTAAGATATATTCAAGAACTTCTCGGACATGGCTGCTCTAAAACCACAGAGATCTATACACACATAAGCAAAAAATCTCTTGCAAATATAAAAAGTCCTTTGGATCATATTATAGAACGTCAAAATACTGAAAATAAGCACATTACAGATTTAAAAACATAAAAATATATAAAAGAAATAAACGCAACAGTGCGGATATAAACAAGTTGGCAATAATTAGAGATAATGGATCGGAAATCATTTCAAGAAATAAATCAAAGTGAAACAGATACCCCAAAAAAATCTCTTGAAAAGCCACCCTAAACTTGAAGTTTGTTCTAGCTTGGCAAATTATTTTGAGAGGAATTGTTTAATTAAAATCAATCAAAATGAAGAAAAAAATTTTTATTAACAACTCTCAAAAGACGTTTTTTATTACTTGGAATTATAGACAACTTTAACTTCAAAAAAGAATACCTTAACCCATGAATTAAATATTGGACTTGGAACAAAAATGAATATTTTCAAATGAATTAATCAATAATTGTTTTGGATTTAATCTGGAATTGTACTTTGAAGCTAACACCACTTTCCTTGCATTTAGAAAACTATTGATATTTAATCTGGTTAAGTACTTTCCGCGGAAAAAAAATTTTAGAAAAAATGCAAGACTAATGAGAATAAAAGTATTTTCAATCAGCTATGAGTCAAATGGATTGAAATTTTGTTAGAAAAAGAATGACTACGTTTAAAGTATCTTAGTTGAAAAAAACATTGCAATCGTAAGGTCAAATTCTCAATCTTGTTTCTTTAAAAGTTAAAAAAATTTGATGTTTCAAACCCAATTAAAACATAGCACTTATCATATTTCTTATGGATTGACTTACCCCATAATGGATAAAATTAAGATATAAACTTTAAAAAATTGTCATCGTATTAATTGCCTATTACGTTAAATCGTTGTTAATTAATTTTATATGGAAAGGATTCTTTGGAGTAATGAAATACGTTAGGTTGCATTAACTTTAGAAATAGAGTTGATGATGAAGAATAAAACATTATGTATTATTTGAAGAAATTAATGTCAATGCTTATTTTGCTTATTAGCATGTACCTGAACATAGAAAAATTATCGAAGTATTATCAATTAGTAAGTAATCAATTGGTATGTTATTCGGAATCCTAACTGCGGTGATTTCTTATGATTTGCAATTTCGAGATCAATGAAAGGAAAACTTTATCTTGTTCCTTGTACAGCAAATACATTTTAAGTGATTAATTCTTATTTGTATTTTTTATGATTAAAATTAGGAAGGGAAATTTGGAATTAATTGTTTCAGATTTTTTGTATCATTATTTGCATAATTCTTAAAAAGAGGCATTGAAGTGATTCAAGTATCTTTTTAGAAAGGAATAGAAAAACGAGCTACAACAAAAATGGAAATTTTATGCGTCTAACATTTGGATATTTATTGTTATTTATTTATTCAATTTTTTTTGTTAGACTCTTTTCAAATTTAAACTTGGCATTTAACAAAGGGAAAACGACGCCACATCAAATGCTAAATCGGAAAAGGTACTGAAAAAATTTTAAAAAATACTTTCAACACCCCAAGTTACCAACCAATATATTTCACTTTTAAGCCTCAAATAAACAACTTTAACTTTACCACAACATCTCGAACTAAAAATTCTTTACCTTCGTGGGATGAAAAAAATCGGGTTTATATTATCGGCTTCTTGGGGTCACTTTTGCTACAAGGCCAAGAAATCAATGTGACGTTGGTCGATAGCCTCACCAGAGACCCTATCCCCTTCGCTACTGTCCTCAGTAATTTTAATGAGAACACCATTTCTAACGAAGAAGGAAGTTTCCGCTTGATGAAATCCGAAGCCTTTAGGCTACAAGACTCCCTCTTTATTTCCTGTATGGGCTATCACCCGCTTAATTTAGCGGTTTCCCAGCTCAAGGACAGTCTAATTTATCTCAGTCCAAAGGAGATCGAACTCAATGCCGTTATTCTCTCCCAAAACAACCTAACAGCCGAAGAGATCGTAAAACGCGCGCGGATAAAGGTCGCGGATAAATATGATCTGTCGTTCACCAAAAAGACCTTTTTCTTGCGGGAGTCTTACACCCAACGTTGGTTGCAACGCGATATGAAAATCAAAAAATCAACCATTAAAGAGTTTAAGCAGGCCTTTTGGGATTCCCTCTTTCGCAGCATCCCGGAAAAGGAAACCTACCACACCGAATCTTTGGGAGAATTGGTGGGAAACTGGACGGAGGAAGAACAAAAACTAAAGCTCATTCGAGCGGTGGATTTAGCCGATACGGTCAATGCCAAAGGCTATGATTTAATCGAAGAGAAAATCACTTCCATCTTAGACGAGAGCGTAAAGGAAAAATCTTACTTCAAATTCAAGTCGGGGATTTTTAGTACCAAAGTAGACCGAGACGAGGTCATTGAAAAAGAGCTAGACACCCTGAGCCTCCCCTTAAAGAACGAGAAGAAAAACGCAAAGCAAAACAGGCAGCCAAAGAAGGGTTTTACAAGGGGCGAAAAAACCGCTTAACAGATATTTTCACCTCCCTCATCAAACGGGATCGCTTGGATATTGATGTGCTCATCAAAAGTCATTTGTACAACTATGAATTGGTCAACTTTACCTATAAGGACGATTTACCTGTTTATCACATTCGCTTCTCCCCCAACGGCAGTAAAGGGAAATATCAAGGTAGTATGTATGTGGAAGCCGATACGTATAGCCTAATTCAATTGGAGTTCGACAATGTACAAAACCTGCGAGATATCTCCTTGATGGGGCTCTCCTTCTCTGCCTACGGGCATAGCGTAAAATTAAAATTTTCCCCTTTCAAAAACGACCGTTATCAGCTGGAATACTTGACTGTGGAAACCAAATTCAAAACCGGTATCGATCGACCCATCAAGATTGTAGAGAAAAACAAATACGTAAAAGGGCGACGTAAGCAAAACGAACTGAAGGGAGAAATCCACTTTAAGCTAGACCAAAAAAGCAACGTCACCTTGGTGGTATTCGACAGTGAACGCCTCTCAAAAGAGGCGTTTGAAAACTTTGCGGAAACCAAGGTTTTTAAACAAGCCCAACGCAATGCCTACGACCCGATTTTTTGGGAAGGCTACACCATTATCGAACCAAATGCAGCCATAAAAGCCTTTACGGTTAACTAATACTTGGCCGACTTCCCGTTGGGATTCGAGGCCTTAATAAATACACGAATGTCCTCGTTGGCTTGCCGTAGATCTTCACGTCTTAAATACATCATATGTCCGCTGCGGTAGCCCTTAAACGAAAAGCGATCGCGAAGTTTTCCACTGGGATCCATTTGCCATTGGGAGTATTTAGCAGCAAAATAGGTCGTTGCTCCGTCGTAATAGCCCGATTGGGTCATGACCTGCAAAAAGGGATTTTGTGCCATGGCCTGACGCAGATTATCACGGGTATTGTCATTCTCGTTATTCCAAGGACGTACCGGCCCAAACATATTGTATTTGATATCTGTTTTAAACTTCAACTCTTTACGGATGTAGTGATTGATGGCCGGAGTAAATGAATGCAACCAAGAGGTTAGTTCGGCACTGTAATCGGGGGCATCGCCCGTTTCTTTTTTATCGATCCCCAAATAACGGGAATCCAAGCGACCAATGGTTTTCCCTTCTTCCCGCAAAAGCTCTTTCCAGAAGTAACGTGTGGGAAGGTCCAGATTGTGTTGTAAGATGACCTTGGCGTCTACGCCTGAGAAGTAGGCCATGCGTTCGGCAATTTTTTTCTTTTCTTCCATGGGCAAGAAACCGCCTTTGGCCAAGGCTGGAATCAAGCTGTTGACGGCAAAGTCTTCGGCTGGAGGAAGCACATCGAGCAAGTCCTTGGCCTGTAAATCGGCAGGTAATTGTTTGTGGTACCAAGCTGCAGCTGTGAAGTAGGGCAAGTTCAAGGCCGATGAAACTGGTCCGCCTGTACGCAACGTTTTATAGTCGGCCGGGGAAACCATGATTACCCCATTGAGGTACATCCACTGTTGGTTTTGTAAAGCCAAAGAAAGTCCCATCACGCGGGTACCACCATAACTTTCCCCTATGAGGTATTTTGGCGACTCCCAACGTTCTTTTCGACTAACAAAAGTAGTCATCCATTCTGCCAAGTACTTAATATCTTCATTAACGCCAAAAAACTGTTCTCGATCGGGAAGTTTCCCATCGACTTCCACCATGCGGGAATAACCCGTATTAACGGGGTTGATAAAAACGATATCAGCCACATCTAAAATGGAGTAGGGATTGGATTCAAAACCATAAGGTTGAACCGGATAGCCCTCATCATCAATTTTTAAAATCTTGGGGCCAGTATAGGCCACATGCATCCAAACCGAAGCCGAACCGGGGCCACCGTTAAAGCTAGAAAATCAAGGGGCGCTGGGTTCCATTATTGACATTAGTACGGCGATAATAGGTGTAAAACAAAGAGGCAACGGGCTGTCCTTTTTCGTTCCAAACAGGTTGGGTTCCCGTCTCGGCACGGTAACTAACGGCATTACCTTTAATGGTTGTTTTGTGATTGGTCACCACCAAAGTATCTACCGGCAATTGACGGTTTTGCCCGCTAAGTGCGACACAAAAGAAAAAGGCAAAAAGAGTTCCATAAAAACGAGTATTCCACATAATCATAAGCTTTGAATAAATGTACACAATTCTGATTTGTTATAAAATACTTACCTTGCAGTAACCCTAAAATTCTTATGACATGAAAAAAAACCTCAGTATTGTTCTTGTTCTGCTTCTTTTTGTTGCTTTTTTGGCCAATGCATGCAAGCAGAGAAACACTAAAGAAACTGCCAAAACCACTGAAGCAAAAACCCCTGTTATCTTGGTCCATTCTGCTTGGCTAGGAGCGTGGCAATGGGAAGCAACCGTGAAGCATTTAGAAAATGATGCCCTAACCCTAATTACGCCCGATCTCCCAGGTCATGGAAAAGACACCACCCCAGCCAACGAGATTTCAATGGAGGACTATGTAAACCACTTGCTTAACATCATCGACAAACAAAGTGAAAAAGTGGTGTTGGTTGGCCACAGCTTTAACGGAATCACCATTAGTCGCGTAGCCGAACTTCGACCAAAAAAATAAAAAAACTGGTCTATCTTACTGCTTTTTTAGTGCCAAACGGAACCTCGTTCTTTAGTGCGGTAAATGGTGTAGAAGGTTCTGAGGCTGTGGATAATTTTTATCTTTCAGATGACGAATCTGTTGCTTTGGTGACTGAAGATAAAATGCACATGGCCTTTGCCCACGACATTCCACTAGAAAATTTCGACGCTGCTAAACCTAACATAGTAGCTGAGCCTGCTGCTCCATTGTCTTATGCGCTAGAGGTCACTGATGTCAATTTTGGTAGTGTCCCAAAGTATTACATCGAATGTACGCAAGACAAAGCAATTCCAATTGAAGTACAACGCGCTATGTATAAAGGGAAGGTGAAAAATACGTATCGCTTGGACAGTAGTCATACGCCCAATTTTTCGCAACCCGAGGCCTTGGCTAAAATATTAACCAAAATTATTGCTGAATAAAAAAAGCGCTCAAATGAGCGCCTTTTTTCTATATACGTTTTTCGCTATTATTTGATCGCAATTCTTTGCGTAGGTTGCGGAAGGGCTTCCTCTTTCTTCGGCAATTGGATCGTCAAAATTCCATTGTTGTATTTGGCCGAAATTTTAGTGGTTGCAACACTTTCGGGAAGTACAAAGGAGCGTTTGAATGATGTCATTGAATACTCCTTGCGCGAAAAATTGGACTGCTCGGTTGCTTCTTCTTCTTCATTGGAAGAGGAAACAACTAAGTGACCATGGTCAACTTCAATTTCAAAAGCCTCTTTCGTATAACCGGGTACGGCAAATGCTAACAAAAAATCCGTTTCGGTTTCCTGTACATTTACTGCAGGTGCAGTAGCGCGGACAGAGGGCATACTAGTAAACCAGTCTGGGGTGTCAAAATGATCCAATAAACTTGGAAAAGTTGGGCGTTGTGTAAATCTAACTAAACTCATAACAAATAATTTTTAAGGTTATGCTTGGTAAAAAGCAAAGGCTGTACCATTAAAAAAAATAAGTCATTTTGTCAGTTAAAACCCAATAATTACTGACAAGTTGTCTTAAGCGATCGCTTCTTGCACTTTGTCTGCAGCTTCCTGGAAAGCAGTGGCAGAAAGTACATTTAAACCAGAACCGTCGATTAACTCCTTAGCTATATCTGCATTGGTCCCTTGTAAACGGACAATAATGGGCACATTAATAGCGTCTCCCATGTTTTTGTACGCGTCTACAATTCCTTGAGCCACACGATCACATCGAACAATTCCACCAAAAATATTAACCAATATGGCTTCAACTGCTGAGTCCTTCAAGATAATACGAAAAGCTGTTTCAACACGCGCAGCATCTGCTGTACCACCAACATCTAGGAAGTTGGCCGGTGAGCCACCCGCTTGTTTGATCAAATCCATGGTAGCCATGGCTAAACCAGCTCCATTGACCATACAACCTACATTACCGTCCAAATCAACATAGTTGAGTCCAACTTCGCCAGCTTCAACCTCAATAGGATTTTCTTCCCGCTTATCACGTAATGCCGCAAGGTCTTTGTGACGGAAAAGTGCGTTCGCATCTAAAGTCACTTTCGCGTCCACCGCCAAAATACGGTCATCGGAGGTTTTCAAGACAGGATTAATTTCGAATAAAGAAGAATCAGACTCCACATAAGCCGTGTAAAGCGAAGTGATGAACTTCGTCATTTCTTTGAAGGCATTTCCACTTAAACCAAGATTAAATGCGACCTTACGCGCCTGAAAAGCCTGTATTCCAACGGCGGGGTCAATTTCTTCTGTAAAAATAAGGTGCGGTGTTTCTTCTGCAACTGTTTCAATGTCCATTCCTCCTTCAGTAGAATACATGATCATGTTTCTTCCAGTCGATCGATTAAGCAAAACAGAAACATAAAATTCACTTGTTTCTGAATCGCCAGGATAATATACATCCTCGGCCACCAAAACCTGATGAACTGGCTTTCCGTCTGGAGGTGTTTGCGGTGTTACCAATTGCATTCCAATGATTTCACCTGCAATTGTCTTTACCTCATCAAGGTTTTTAGCCAAACGCACTCCACCGCCTTTACCACGGCCTCCTGCATGAATTTGAGCCTTAATCACATGCCAGCCTGTTCCTGTAGTCTCGGTTAATTTTTTGGCTGCAGTCACTGCTTCTTCTGCTGTTTGAGCTACTATTCCGCGTTGGATTGCCACGCCAAAACTAGCGAGCATTTCTTTTCCTTGATATTCGTGTAAATTCATCTGTTGGATTCTTTAGTGGGACAAAAATAGAAAAAGAAAGTCGAGATACCTATACCGCCAGAAAAAAGAAATTGTTTTATTTATAACATAATTTGATATTTTTAACTTTTTAACGAAGACTGCCTAAATATTGAACTATAGTTACTATTTTTGGGGAAAATCAACGCTATGACAACTGCTGAATTACATCAAATTACAGAACAATTCAAAGGCCCATTATACGTTTATGATGCTGAAACGATTCGAGGGCAATACGAACGTTTGACCAATGCATTTCGCGGGGTTAACCAACTGCGTTTACACTATGCAACCAAAGCATTAAATAATATCTCCATTCTTAAATACATTCAATCGCTTGGTGCAGGATTAGACACCGTTTCTATTCAGGAAGTTAAACTTGGTCTTCGTGCAGGGTTCGAACCCACTAAAATCATTTTCACTCCCAACGGTGTGTCGTTGGCAGAAATTGAAGAAGTAGCAAAACTGGGGGTTCAAATTAATATTGATAACCTCTCTATTTTAGAACAATTTGGAAATAAATATCCCTCGGTACCCGTGTGTATTCGCATCAATCCACATGTTATGGCCGGAGGAAACAGTAATATCTCAGTAGGACATATTGATTCAAAATTTGGGATATCGATTCATCAAATTCCTCACTTACTTCGCATCACTGAAAATACCCAAATGCGCATTAATGGAATCCACATGCACACAGGAAGTGATATTTTGGACATCGATGTTTTCCTTCATGCGACAGAAATATTATTTGAAACAGCTAAAAACTTTAAAGACTTGTCTTTCATTGATTTTGGTTCCGGATTTAAAGTGCCCTACAAACCAGGCGACATTGAAACCAACGTAGAGGAACTGGGTGAAAAACTGACCGAAAAGTTCAATGCTTTTTGTTCCGAATACGGAAGAGAACTTACCCTTGCTTTTGAGCCAGGAAAATTCTTGGTGAGCCAAGCAGGATACTTTCTCACGAAAGTTAACGTCGTCAAACAAACCACCTCAACTGTTTTTGCGCAGGTAGACAGCGGATTTAATCACTTAATACGTCCTATGCTATACGGATCACACCACGAAATAGAAAACATTAGTAATACTACCGGGAGAGAGCGCTTCTATTCGGTTGTGGGGTATATTTGCGAAACCGACACCTTTGGAAGTAATCGAAAAATAGCTGAAATAAGTGAAGGAGACTACCTAGCTTTCCACAATGCGGGAGCCTATTGTCAAACCATGGCCAGTAATTATAATTCACGTTACCGTCCGGCTGAAGTTCTTTGGTTGAATGGAGAGGCGCATCTCATTCGTCAAGAGGAAACATTTGATGATATTTTGCGCAATCAAGTTGAGTTAGCGGGCAGTATTTTAAAGGGTGAAAAAGCAACCGCTTAGGCTATAACACCAGATCCCAACAGCTCATCCTCCTGATGCCAGGCAACAAACTGCCCTTCTGCAATGGCAGATTGGGGCGTGTCGAACACAACATACAAACCTTCTTGCTCCATAAAGAGCTGTGCCGCTTCTAGCGGTTGACGATAGCGAATCCGTGCTCTTACATTTTTTTGGTCGCCAGGCTGCATTTTGAGATCCTCGCGAACCCAATGCACGTCGTTTGCCTTAACCAACAAACCTCGCCGGTAAAAACCAGGATGGTCTTTCCCTTGTCCGGTATAAATCGTATTGGTCTCCACATCGGTGTCAATGACGAACAACGGCTCTACTGTTCCACCAACAGCCAAGCCTTTGCGCTGTCCTTTGGTAAAAAAATGAGCTCCATTGTGTTCACCAACAACGACACCATCGGTAGGAGCATACGTTATTTTTGCACTGTGATATGTCAACATTTGCGTTTGATTGGAAAAACGATTTGGTGCACTTTTATAAGCCTCAAAAGAAGGTGAGATCTCGACAATATCACCCTTTTTAGGCGCAAGTTGCTGCTGCAAAAAATCGGGCAATCTTACTTTACCGATAAAACAGAGTCCCTGCGAATCTTTTTTCCCGGCTGTGACTAAGTTTTGTTGCGCTGCAATAGTACGGACCTCCGGTTTTTGGAGATGTCCTATAGGGAAAAGCACTTTGGCCAACTGTGCTTGCGTTAGTTGACACAAGAAATAAGACTGATCTTTATTGGCATCGGCTCCAGCAACCAAATGGTGGATTTCCTTTCCATCAACTACAGTGGTTTCTTTTTGACAGTAGTGCCCCGTAGCGACATAATCCGCCCCCAAGGAAAGTGCTATTTCCATAAAAACATCAAACTTAATTTCGCGATTACACAAAACGTCGGGGTTGGGTGTACGGCCGTTCTTGTATTCTTCAAACATATAGTCGACAATACGCGCTTTGTACTGCTCGCTTAAGTCAACCGTCTGAAAGGGAATGTTTAGTTTTTCAGCCACAATCATGGCATCATTGCTGTCCTCTAGCCATGGGCATTCGGCAGAAATGGTCACGCTTTCATCGTGCCAGTTTTTCATAAAGAGCCCAATGACATTGTAGCCCGCTTCTTTTAAAAGATGTGCTGCAACGCTAGAATCAACTCCTCCAGAAAGACCAACTACAACCGTTTTTGCCATACTGCAAAGGTAGAAAATGTTTGATCAGAAAAAAGGCTGCCTAACGTTTTCCCTTTAATTTTTGCTGCTTCTCCGCTTCTTCCATCGCTTTTTGCAAACGAGCGGTAAAACCACCTGCTTTCTTTGGTTTCTTTTTGTTTTCCTCTATTTGGGCGAAAATTTTGTCCTCGCTGATGACAAAGTTTTTGATAACCAACATCAAAACAATGGTTAGCACATTGGACACAAAATAATACAAGCTCAGTCCGCTCGCATAGTTGTTGAAGAAAAACAACATCATCAACGGCATTAGATACATGATGATCTTCATATTAGGCATACCAGGTTGTTGCGGTGCCTGCTGTTGACCAGCCGTCATCATGGTATAAAAGAAAATAGCAATCGAAGCTAAAATCGGGAATAAACTGATGTGATCTCCGTAAAAAGGGATATTAAACGGCAGTTCATATACAGAATCATAGGAAGATAAATCATCTGCCCACAAAAAGCTTTTTTGTCGTAAGGCAAAAGCTACTGGGAAGAAGCTAAACAAGGCGTAAAAAACAGGTAATTGCAGTAGGGCAGGGAGACATCCAGACATGGGATTTGCCCCAGCTTTGTTGTACAATGCCATGGTCTCTTGCTGTCGTTTAACCGCATCATTTTTATACTTTTTCGTTATCTCATCCACCTCAGGCTTTAACACCTTCATCTTTATTTGTGAAACATACGACTTGTAGGTAACCGGAGACATGGCCAAACGCACGATGATGGTCATGACGATGATAGCAATTCCAAACGGAAGAAATGAACTCAGAAAATTAAACAGGGGAATAAAAATGGACTTGTTGATCCATCCGAAAATACCCCAGCCGAAATTAATGCTTTTTTCAATCCCAAGTTTATACTTGGCCAGCGTACTATACTCAGAGGGACCAAAATACCACTTGAAAGCGTGGGCAAATTCACCCTGGCTTTCCAAGTTAACTTCTGTGGCGTAATTCTTCGTATACTTTTGCTCCTCCCCATCTTCTGCATCAATGCTTTCTGAAGAAATGGCTACCTTGTTAAAACTTTCTGCAGGAACGAGAATAGAATTAAAAAAGTGCTGCTTATAACCCAACCATTGCACATCTTCAACTTCCTCTTCGTCGTCTCCACTAATAGACAACTCGTTGACTTTTTCCCCTTCGTATCCATAAGTCAATTCGGTGTATCTATTTTCGTATTCAATGCTACGAGAGTTGCGCAAAGCAGTTAACTCCCATTGAAATGTTTGCGCAATATTCTGGTTAATCAGTTGCTGCATTCCCGCAGAGCGAATGGAGAAATCAACCATATAATCATCCTTAGTCAAAGCATAACGAAAAGCAATCCATTGGTTAGCATTGAGTGCCGCCTTTAGGTATAAAACGGTTGTTTCACGTTCTGTGCTCAACTCGGGTGTAAAATTTAGATCTGCCGTATTTAGTGTCCTCCCATCCAAGGTGGTGAAGGAAAAATTGACACGTTGATTTTGATCAACCAAATTCAAGGGTTGGTCCAAATAATTGGTATATCCTTTTAGATAGGCTTTGGTCATTTGCCCACCTTTGGTAGAGAATTCAAAAGAGAGTACCTCGTTTTCAAGGCGGACGGCACTCACCGCTTTTGGCTGAACCAGATCAACAAAAGAACCGTAATTGGCTTGCAATTGTAACTGCTGATTCGGATCAGCAAGGCTAGTTTCTTCTGGAGTTACTGACTTTTCTTCTGTAGCTGCAGTATCATTGGCTACTTCTTCTACTGGTTGCTGGTTCATGAGCATCCAAGTCATGATGATGGCGATTAGAACAAAGCCAATGAATTGATAGGGGTCAAATTTTTTTCTTCCATGAATTGATTTATTTGGAACGAAAGTAGCCTAGGGCTGCTTCAACAAAATTAATAAAGAGTGGATGTGGATCAAGAACGGTACTCTTGTATTCGGGGTGATATTGAACACCCACAAACCAGGGGTGATTTGGGTTTTCAACGACCTCAACCAAACCAGTTTCAGGATTTATGCCTGAGGCAACAAGTCCGGCATCTTCGATGGCTTTCTTGTAGGCATCATTGAATTCATAACGGTGACGATGGCGTTCTTCAATTTCCGTATCGCCATAGACAGCATGAACCAAAGAACCTTCTTTTAAAGCGCACTTCCAGGCTCCTAAACGCATGGTTCCACCTTTGTCTACAATTGTTTTTTGCTCTTCCATGATCGAAATTACAGGATCATCACAATTTGCATCCATTTCCGTGGAATTTGCCGTGCTAAGCTTAAGCACATTTCGCGCATATTCAATTACGGCCATTTGCATCCCTAGACATATCCCTAGAAAGGGAATATTGTTTTCTCTAACATAGCGAATGGCTTCAATTTTTCCCTGAATTCCTCGTTCACCAAAACCAGGGGCGACAATTACACCATCCAAGTCTTTCAGTTTTTCCGTGACATTTTCTGCACTTAAATATTCTGAATGAATGGAATGAATTTCAACTTTGGTTTCGTTGATAGCGCCAGCATGACTCACTGCTTCTAGAATTGACTTATACGAATCTTGCAGTTCTACATATTTCCCAACAAGGCCAATTTTTATGGTCTGTTTTGGGTTCTTATACTTATGCAAAAAGGCTTTCCAAGGGTCCAAATCCGCTTTTCCGGGCGCTGGTAAATCAAGCTGTTCTAAAACAACCTTATCTAAACCCTCTTCTTGCATCAACAAGGGAACATCATATATTGTTTTTGCGTCAATGGACTCAATCACTGCTGCCTGCTTTACATTACAGAACAGAGCAAGTTTTCGCTTAATGTCTTCGCTAATTGGATGTTCCGTTCGACAAACCAGTACATTAGCTTTCACCCCACTTTCCATCAAAGTCTTTACCGAATGTTGAGTAGGTTTTGTTTTTAATTCGCCCGCTGCAGATAAATAGGGGATTAAGGTCAAATGAATGACCATGGCATTTTCTTCACCCAACTCCCAGATCATTTGACGAACAGATTCAATGTAGGGCAGGGATTCAATGTCTCCAACTGTTCCGCCAATCTCAGTAATAATGATATCGTATTCGCCACTCTCGCCCAAAAGCATCATGCGGCGTTTAATTTCATTGGTAATATGTGGAATTACTTGCACCGTTTTTCCCAAAAACGCTCCACGACGCTCTTTCTCGATTACACTTTGATAAACACGCCCTGTGGTTACATTATTCGCTTGAGAAGTACGGACGTTTAAGAAACGCTCGTAATGGCCTAAATCCAAATCTGTTTCGGCGCCATCATCGGTAACAAAACACTCACCATGCTCGTATGGATTTAGTGTCCCGGGATCCACATTTAAGTAGGGGTCAAATTTTTGTATGGTTTCGCGGTATTTTTGCGCTTGCAATAGCTTTGCCAGAGAAGCAGCAATTATCCCCTTCCCTAATGAAGAACTCACGCCCCCTGTAACAAAAATATATTTGGTTTTTGACATCCGGTTTTGATTGAAAAGTATTCTTATTTACCGGACTCAAAATTACAAAAAGTATTCGTTTCGGAGGGTACTAGACAGCTATTTCTTGATTTCATTAATTTGATAATCCTCGTGTTGTAGAATATAATAGGCCGTGTTTTGAAAACCTTGCGGATTGGCTTGTTCGTATAGAAAACGATTTTCAAGATAGTCCGTTTCGCCAAGTGCGGGATTATACAGCGTGTTTTGATAAGCCAATCGCAATATCACATCAAGGGTAACATCATAAGCACGATACGCTTCTTTAGTGGGGTAATCACCAAAACGTTTTTGGTAGGCTTCTTTAAATTCATCACGGGCTGGCTTTTCTTTGGGGTGTGTACCACTTGAATAAGTAAATCGTAGGTTGCCTAAATGCTTGCGTGAAATATTTGCATTGTCATAGATAGGTGTTCGAAGGGTTGTGAAAAGTTGTACATCTCGATCCTTTGCAACTTGAGCATTTAACAATGAGACGACATTGGCTGTAAGATTCAAGTTTTGCGATTCAAATATAACTTTGTTTGGAAGAGAATCAACCAATAAAGAATCAACCAAGTCTGGAACCACAAAACCTCCAGGCTCTTGGTAAACACGGCTAGCAAAGGGATATTTGGCATGCATTTGAGAGGCAAAGTCAGCATTGAGGGTATCGGCAATGATCATCACATTTTGTGTAGTATCAATAACCCTGGCCAAGTAATTCACCATTTTTTCACGCATTTTTGTTAAAACACTTACCGATTGATACACATTTTGGCGCATTGCCACAGCCTTAGAAGAAAGGGGAGCAACCATTGGAATAGCTTGTAATTTGTCCAAAGCTGAAGTGGCATTAAAGTTTGATGGAATTAATGGACCTATCACTGCATTCGTGCCTTGCCAAGTGTAGCTCGCCACCTTAGATTGAATTACTGCCTTGTCGTTTTGTGAATCAAAAACAGTTAGCTTGGTGGTAATTCCAAGAGAATCGGCTTTTGCAATCGCCATTTCCATACCCATGTAAAAATCTAAAGCTATGGTATGAAGATTCCGTTTTTTAGTAATGTATTGGTTTTCTCAATTGAATCAAATTCAATCGCTGCTGTTTTAAAGGGTAAAAATACGGCTAATTGTAAATACGTATTGGTCAATAGAGAATCTTCCAAGTGTACTTTCTCAATCAACAAATCGTCCTCCACCTTTAAGTTTCCAGTATGTTTCAATGGAATCTTTAAAATCATTCCCTGCTGAAGCCCAGTTGTGCTAAGTGCAGGGTTTAGCATCACTAAATCTGCTTGTGTAACTCCCAACTTTTTTTCAATACGATAAAAACCTTCTTTTGGTTTTACCTTATAATAATTAAATGCTTCTTCCAAGGCCTTGGTTTCGCTTTCCAAACGCTTAGGAATAACGATTTCTTGGCCGATTTTTAAACCCTCTTTGATTTGTGGATTGAGGGATTCTAGTTCTTGGATTGTTATTCCATATCGATAGGCCAAACGCCATTTGGTCTCCTTGGGTTTAACCAAATACTTTTCAAGCCCTTCGTTTAAAGTAGCTGCTTTGGGCTCTTCGATGACGGGATATACCGGAATCTTTAATTGCATCCTCTTCTTTAATCCAATCTTCTCTACCAAAGGATTAAATGCAAGAATCTGATCTACCTTGACATTGTAAACACGAGCAAGTCCATAGAGTGTTTCTTTCTTTTTTACTTTGTGCGTGATAAAACGCTCAGGCGCTTGTTGGCCATAAAGACCTAACACAAAAAAGATTCCCAAAAAAAATAAAACTATCCTCATTTACTATGCAATATCAATAATTATTCCCATTCGATGGTTGCAGGTGGCTTTGAACTGATATCGTACACCACACGATTAACTCCTTTTACTTTATTGATGATATCGTTTGAGACCTTTTGAAGGAACTCATACGGAAGGTTCACCCAATCAGCAGTCATTCCATCAGTAGAAGTTACCGCACGAAGGGCAACACATTTCTCATAGGTACGCTCATCCCCCATTACACCAACACTATTTACAGGAAGTAAAATAGCACCGGCTTGCCAAACAGAATTATACAAACCTGCATCGCGAAGTCCTTGAATAAAAATAGCATCAACTTCTTGTAATAGGGCAACTTTATCAACCGTTATATCCCCTAAAATACGTATCGCAAGTCCTGGTCCAGGAAAAGGATGGCGACCGAGCAACTCAGCATCAATTCCTAAGCTTTTTCCAACGCGTCTTACCTCGTCTTTGAATAACATTCGCAAAGGCTCTACTATCTTAAGTTTCATATAATCTGGCAATCCACCTACATTGTGGTGCGACTTGATGGTTGCCGAGGGTCCATTGACAGAGATCGATTCAATCACATCAGGATAAATGGTTCCCTGTGCTAGCCAAGTGGCTCCATCTATTTTTTGGATTCATCGTCAAAAACATCAATAAAGGCATTTCCAATGGCTTTACGCTTTCTGTTCTGGATCAGATAAACC
This sequence comes from Flavobacteriaceae bacterium, assembly GCA_038143735.1. Lineage (GTDB taxonomy): Bacteria > Bacteroidota > Bacteroidia > Flavobacteriales > Flavobacteriaceae > Arcticimaribacter. The sequence goes on along the minus strand of JAYQML010000006.1, from coordinate 44,490 downwards.
AGCTAATTTCTCCATAAAATGGTCGGTTGCATCTACCCCTTTGACATTTAGTCCCATTCCTTTGTATTGGTCCAAAACGTTCGAAAACTCATTCTTGCGTAACAATCCATTGTTCACAAATATACAGCTGAGTTGATCGCCTATGGCTTGATGCAACAACACTGCAGCAACAGTGGAATCTACACCTCCAGAAAGACCCAGGATTACTTTTTCTTCCCCAACTTGTTTACGCAAATTCGTTAAGGTCATCGAAACAAAAGAATCTGGGGTCCAGTCTTGTTTTACTCCAGCAATATTAACCAAGAAGTTTTCCAACAACTGCTTTCCATCGGTAGAATGGTACACCTCAGGATGGAATTGGATTGCAAAGGTTTGCTCACCGTCGATACGGTAAGCAGCATTTTCAACATCTGTTGTACTTGCCAAGCGAATACCGTTTGTAGGGAGTGCTTTTATCGTATCGCTATGACTCATCCAAACCTGACTTCCAATCGCTATGGAAGAAAACAAGTTTTCGTTTTCTGCTATATCAGACAGTTTTGCTCTTCCATACTCTCGCGTTGCAGATGGACTAACTTTACCCCCAGAAAAGTGGGCCAGGTATTGTGCACCGTAGCAAACAGCCAACAATGGTTTCTTTCCTCTAATTTCGCTCAGGTCTGGATGCGGTGCATCCTCTCCACGTACAGAAAAGGGAGAACCCGATAATACTACTGCCTTGAATGGACTTAGGTCTTTTGGCGGGTTATTGTAGGGGTGAATTTCGCAGTAAATGAATAGCTCACGAACGCGTCTTGCGATCAATTGGGTATATTGGGATCCAAAATCAAGGATCAATACTTTTTCTTCCATGCACAAAAATACAATTATTCGGCACGTGAGGAAAAAGAGAAATAAAAGATTTTAAACAAAAATTAGGGAGTTCAATCCAAGAAAACTCTAGCTGCAATGGATCCAAGGATTCGAATAATAAGGGCAGGATATTTTCCCCATACTCGAGATAAAATTGGAAGAAATTATTGTTTCGTTCTTGGAGAGATTCTCCAGGAAAAATGGTTTCATGCAATTCACTCAAACGCTGAACATGGTCAACCAGTTTACGCTTTTGGGCTTTCAACAAACGTTTTTCAAGCGCATCAATTCCGTTGAATTGCTTTTGTTTTTGTGCTGCTACAGTGCCTGCAAAAGATGCATCTGTTTCGTTTACTAGGGTTTCTAATGCGCTAAACTGTTCTTGTAACCTTTGCTTAAAATGCTGCAAATCCAAGTCGATATTGCTGATTTGACGAATTTTCTTGTTGATTAGTGGCGTACGCTTTAGAAAGAAATCCTGCTTCGTAAGCTTCAATTTATCCATTTTCTTCGCTGTTTTTTTAGGAACCAAGACGGCTGAGTTACGCAATAACAGTATAGGAAAAAGAATACCTTGCGATGTAAAGTAGTCTTTCAATTGCAACCAATAGGCAATTTCACCACCTCCTCCAATATAACAGAGATTGGGTAAAATCACTTCCTGATACAACGGACGCATCAATACATTGGGCGAAAAACGTTCAGGATGTAACTCGATTTCATCTTTCATTTGAGCAGGCGAAAATTCAATTTTTGTATCCACCGTTTCATATCCTTTTTGCGTTCGAACAATGCGTTCACGTGATGTGTCTGTGAGATAAAACAAGTTAATCTCTCTTGGATTCACCTGGGGGGAGTATTGGTCTGAATAGTTCTGCTGTAAAGTCGCAATCGAAGCACGAACTGTTTTCTCACATTGACCCTCTTCTAGTTCGGTACGCACATAAGGAAGGAATACTTTTTTTAACGCTGGGGAGTCTGCATCCAAAATTACCAACCCATGGGGCGAAAACAATTGATGTACTAAACGCAGTGTTGCTTCGGCTAAACTCGTTGAGGAACGATAACTTAATTTAATCCATTCTGTTAACTGAGTAGCCGCAGCATTGGTCCCGATAGAATCTTCAAAAGATCTAACAAAGGCTTGAGATCATCTATGGGTAAACGCCCCACAGCTCCCTTGCTTTCTCTGCTCCACTTGACTTTTTTTCCCTTTAAAATTAAAATAGGATATTTCTTCAAAGTCATGATCTTCAGTTGCCATCCAATAAATGGGAACAAAGTCATTTTCGGGATAACGCTCCTTTAGTTGCTTGCAGAGGTTAATGGTCGAAATAATTTTATATACAAAGTACAGCGGACCCGTGAACAAGTTTAACTGATGTCCGGTGGTAACCGTAAAGGTATTTGCATTTTTCAGTAATGTAATATTGGCCGACACTTCTTCAGAAAAAGGCAAGTCAATGTATTGTTTTTCAAGTTTTTTACACAATATAGCTCTGTGCTCAGCCGGATACTGCTCTTTTTTTCTTTTGAGCTGTGGGCCAAAAGACGCAAGGGAAGGAAATCGACCTATCATCTCATTTAGCGCAGGATGCTGTTCTACCAAATCACAAATTAGGGGCGAGAAAAAGCCTGTATCGCGATAAGGAATACGTGACAATGTCATAGCAATTGTTTACACTGCTAAAGATATTCCTTCTCATCTGAATAAAAAAGATATCGTTTAAATTATATATTTACATACGATAAATGACAACCATGAAAAATACCTTTCTTTCACTAGTTGGTTTACTCCTAGAATCAATAGTTATGCGCAACTAAAGTCACCTTCAGATTTTCTTGGATACGAACTGGGAACACAATTTACGCGACATCATCAAGTCATTGACTATGTCAATCATGTAGCGGAAAATTCAGGGTTTGCACAAACTGCTGCCTATGGAACGACCAATGAAGGCAGAACCTTACAATTGGTTTATCTTTCCTCTCCAGAAAATCTTGCACAATTAGAACGCCTACGTAAAGATCATTTACGCTCCATTGGATATGAAGAAGGGGCAAGAGAAACATCGAAAGAATTCAGTGTAGTATGGTTGAGCTATAATGTACATGGAAATGAATCTACCAGTACAGAAGCTGCCCTCAAAACCCTACACAGTTTGGTTACCGAAAAGAAAGATTGGCTGGAAAACCTAATCGTCATTATGGATCCCTGTATCAATCCTGACGGTCGAGACCGTTATGTGAATTGGTATAATCAAGTAAAAAGCACTCCATTTGACAGTGCCCCAGAGGCCAATGAACACTTTGAAGAATGGCCAGGTGGAAGATATAACCACTATTATTTTGACCTCAATCGAGACTGGGCGTGGTTGAGTCAAAAAGAATCGCAACAGCGTTTGCCCAACTACCTAGCCTGGATGCCACAAATACATGTTGACTTTCATGAACAAGGTGTTGATAGTCCCTATTATTTTGCACCAGCAGTAGAACCCTACCACGAAGTGATTACCGATTTTCAACGGGATTTTCAAACAACCATTGCGAAAATCACAGTCGCTATTTTGACCAAGAGGGTTGGCTCTATTTTACCGACGAAGTTTTTGACCTGCTCTATCCCGGTTATGGAGATACTTATCCTATGTTTAACGGTGCCATTGGCATGACCTATGAGCAAGGTGGAAGTGGACGAGCTGGATTGAGCATTCGCAACAGTGTCGGCGATTTATTGAGTCTCAAAGATCGTATTGCACACCACTATACTAGTGGTCTATCCACCGTTGAAGTAGCCCACAATAACACCGCTCGCTTAAACCGTGAGTTCCGCAATTATCATTTAGCAAACAAAGGAAAATATGCCACCTATGCAATCGAAGGGCCTGCGGATAAAATGAATGCCTTAAAACGTTTACTTGATGCGCATCAAATCCCCGTTCAGCAATTGGCTCAAGCCACCAACATCAAAGGAATAGCGTTTAGTTCCCAAAAAATAAAAATACTTTATTTAGTTCCAAAGCAATGATCCTGAATGGTAACGGTAAAAAAAGTAAACTTATACAAGCCTTGTTTGAACCGCAAACCCGCTTTTCTGATTCTTTGACGTATGATATTACGTCGTGGGCTCTTCCTTATGCTTACGGACTAAAGGCTGTTGCAAGCAACCAAAACGTTAAAACAAAATCAGTTGAAGCCACTAGTAAGATTCCTGATGTTGAAAAAAATAGCTACGCTTACGCTGCAGAACGAAAAAGCATTCAAGATGGTCTGTTTTTAGCTGCGCTAATCAAAGCTGGAATTCGAGTTTCTTATAATCAAGTTCCGCTAACCAATGGAGGAAAAAAGTGGGCTATTGGTAGTGTGTTTATTTTAAAAACCCAAAATAAACATCTTCCAAATCTTGGAGAAATTGTTGCATCCATTGCCAAAGAAACCAGCCAAGAAGTGAGTTCACTTCGTTCGGGTTTATCTGATCAAGGCCCCGACTTAGGTTCAAACCAACTGCGTTCTATAACGAATAAAACCATTGGTCTTTTAAAGAGTGATAACGCCTCTCCTCAAGGATACGGTGAAGTATGGCATTTCTTTGAGCAGCAGCTCAACTACCCCATCATGCAATTGAGCGACAAACGACTTAGCGAACGATTTTTAAACAAGTTAGATGTCTTAATTGTACCACCAGGATATTATTCATCGCTTTTTGATGCCGAAGGAGAAAACGCTTTGAGTAAGTGGGTAAAAGCAGGCGGAAGAGTAATAGCGCTTGGTAGTGCTATAAATGCGTTCACCAGCAATAATTTGTTTAGTTTGGAACGGAAAAAAGGTATTGATGCCACCACCGACGAAATTGCTTTCAACGAACAAGAACGCGAAAACATTCGCTCGGTCATCTATGGCAGTATTTACAAAGCAAACGTAGATTCAACCCATCCGCTTGCAGCTGGATACACCTCCAATTACTTTACACTCAAAACTAGTGCTGCTGCTTATTCCTTATTAAAAAACAATGGAACAGCTGCCTATCTTTCAAAAAACGTTCAACCCGTTGCAGGTTTTAGTGGAGATAAAGCGATTAAACTGCAAAGTGAATCTTTGTTGTTTGGGACTGAACGCGTAGGACGTGGCTCGGTGGTTTATTTTGTTGATAACCCACTTTACCGCAGCTTCTGGGAAAACGGAAAACTATGGCTCATCAATGCCATTTTTATGTAACATTTGGCATATGTTTTGCTATTGTCATTAAAACTGCATATGAAAACCCAGCTAAGCTCGTTACTAAACATCTTTTTGTTTGTGTTGATTTTTACAGGCTGTGAACTGTTCAATGATGAAGTAGTTGACGACGATCTCGTTGATGTAACTTACTTTGTACCCATTTATGAAACCACTGCCCAACTCGCGCAAAAGGTAAGTGTCGACCCTCCAAAAGACTATGCTGAGGCCGGAAAAATCGTCACCTACAAACAGTATATTTTCATCAATAAACCACTTGAAGGAATCCATGTGGTAGACAACAGTGATCCATCAAATCCTCAAAACTTACACTTCATCTCCATTCCAGGATCGCTTGATATGAGCATTATTGATGATCACTTGTACAGCGATATGTATTCAGCACTAGCCGTTTTTGATATCAGCACTGTTACGCAACCCGAACTGATCGAAGAATTCACGCTGGAGGATGTGTTTTATTACAATCCTTACATTGGCCTTGAACCAGTGGTTCGTGCTACCGAAACAAATGAATTTACGCGCTATGAAAACATTGACAATGCGCTAGGGATCGTAACGGGCTGGCGAACAGAAATTCGCAGAGAACCTTTGGAAGAACTCCAACTTCAATATCGCACCCTTGAAAGTGTTGACGCAGTCGCAGCTTCCGCAGAGAGCGACCAAAGTTTTGGGGAAGTTTCAACCGCCGGTTCAATGACGCGCTTTCTCCCGATTGATCGTTATTTGTACACCATCAATTTCAATGAATTGGTTTTATTCTCCATTGGTGAAGATTATCGACCCTCCCGTTTTGCCCGCTTAGATACCGGCACCCAGGCAGAAACACTTTTTCAACTCAATGATTTACTTTTTGTGGGCTCTACCACTGGGATGTTAATGTATGATGTTTCCGATTCAAGCAATCCGGATTATATCAACAGTATAAATCATTTTAGGAGCTGCGATCCTGTTGTTGCCGATGAAGACTATGCTTATGTTACCTTACGTGGAGGAACCAACTGCTTTACGGAGTCCAATGAATTGCAAATAATCGATATTCGCGATCCCCGAAACTTGGAGGTCGTTTCAAGGCAAGTAATGTTCAACCCGCACGGTTTGGCCATTTACCAAGACCATCTCTTGGTGTGCGACGGCAGTGCAGGAATCAAAGTACTCAATGTGAGTGATCGTGAAAACCCCGAGGTGGTCGTCACTGAAGATATTCCTTTTGCCTACGATATCATTGTAGACTTCCCTAGTGCTGTGGTGGTTGGTGAAGGGGTAATTTATCAATACGATTTAAGTGCGCTGCCGGCCATTACCAAAACAGCAGAATTGGTTTTGACTACTGACTAAAGGGTATGGCGTACAGATCAAAATCAGCAGCTTCTGTGATGGTCAAGTCGACAAATTCTCCTTGTTTGAGATAGTATTCACGTGCATCAACCAGCACCTCGTTGTCCACATCGGGGGAATCCATTTCGGTTCGTCCCACAAAATAGTTCCCTTCTTTACGGTCAATGATACAGCGGTAGGTCTGCCCTACTTTTTCTTGGTTCAATTCCCAAGAAATTTGCGCTTGTAGCTCCATAATCTCCGATGAGCGACGTTGTTTCTCCTCCTCAGGCACGTCGTCTTCTAACTGATGTGCATGCGTATTTTCTTCATGGGAATAGGTAAAACAGCCCAAGCGTTCAAAACGCATTGCTTTCACCCAAGCCTTGAGCTCTTCAAAGTCTTCCTCTGTTTCACCCGGATAACCGACAATTAAACTTGTCCGCAAGGTGATTCCAGGTACAACAGCACGGAACTCTTCTAACAAGGCTGTTGTTTTTGCTTTTGTCGTCCCCCTTCGCATGGACTTTAAAATCGAATCACTGATGTGCTGTAATGGAATATCCAGATAATTACACACTTTAGGTTCTCGCTTCATCACTTCCAGCACATCCATGGGAAAACCAGTAGGAAAGGCATAATGCATTCTTATCCATTCAATTCCCTCAACTTTAACCAAGGCTTCTAGCAATTCCGCAAGGTTGCGTTTTTTGTATAAATCAAGGCCGTAATAGGTTAAATCTTGCGCGATGAGTATGAGTTCTTTCACCCCATCTTTCGCCAAGTGCTCGGCTTGTTTTACCAGATCTTCAATGGGGTAGAACGGTGCTTTCCACGCATCAACGGAATAGCACAAAAAGAACAGGGACGATCACAGCCTTCAGAAATCTTAAAATAAGCATAGTTCTTTGGTGTGGTCGTAATGCGCTCCCCCAACAACTCGTGCTTGTAATCTGCCTCTAAAGCCTTGAGTAATTGGGGTAATTCGCTCGTTCCAAAATATTCATCTACTTGTGGAATTTCTTGTTGGAGATCGGGTTTATAGCGCTCGCTTAAGCAACCTGTTACAAAAACCTTATCAATTTCGCCCGCTTCTTTCCGCTTGATGTTATCTAAAATTGTATTGACCGATTCTTCTTTGGCATTGTCGATAAACCCGCAGGTATTAATTACCACAATGTTACCTTCCTTTTCGTGAACAACCTCTTTTCCACTGGCTTCGAGTTGACCCATGAGCACTTCTGAATCATAGATGTTTTTAGAGCAGCCTAGGGTGATGACGTTGATCGTATTTTGTTTGGTACTTTTTGTCCGCATAATTTAGTTTAAAATACGATAAAGAAATTCGAGGGTTGCATCTTTTACTTCTCCGTGATTATCGGTAACCAATGCTGCACCAATTTCGTGTGCCCCAGCATTTGGAAATGCTTTTTCTTCTTTCAAGTTTTGAGCTGTCCCTAATTCTTGAAACATTTGTCGCATTGCTGCTACAGAAACAACAGGATCTTGCTCAGCTTCATTTTTATAATAAAAACCAGAAAATACAGGCACAGTGATCTTATTAAATGTTGCTGGAACCATTGCTGTTTCGAGCAATTTTTGCATCTGAACAGGAGCTTCTAAGCGGTATTTCGTTGTCCAATACTGTTTCTTTTGAGCAGATGGATTTTGAATGTTATGGTAAAGACCGCCTTCAACTTGTCGAATGATCTGAAGACCCCAAGGGAGAGTAGCCACAAAGTCTAAAGGGTGATTGATCCGAATATTTGGTGCATAGAGAACCAAAGCGGCCAATTCTGGATGTTCTGCAGCCAACGCAAGTGCGAGGGTACAACCAGTAGATGTCCCCATTAGGATAACTTTTTCACCCAATATTTTTCCTACAGCTAAAGCCTCTCGTGCTGTGTCTAAAGAACCTTCTCCGGTATATTCAAGCAAATTGTTTTCCCCTTCTAAACCATGGGCCAATAAGCGCGGTAAGTAAATATTGGCACCAAGTCCTTCTGCCACTTGTTCATGCACTGGTGCGCCGTCTTCTGCGCTTCCTGAAAAACCATGTAAGTACACTATGGCATATTCGGTTTTCTGCGGAATAGAGTCGGCAAAAACCAATTTGGACTCATTGTCTGGTTTTAGGGTTGGAAAAGTAGCCTCCTTTTGTGCTACCCATGCCGACAAGTCTTCCAATGGGACATTAATTTCTGGTAAAGGCTTAACAATGATTGGCGTTTCTACCTTAGGCCCCAAAAAAGAAAGCCAAACCAAGTACGGCAATGATCCCTACCGATGTCTTTAAAAAAGTTTTCATGATAAATTAGTTAAAAAAAGAATGAACAAAGGCACGGCTATCAAAGATCTTTAAATCTTCAATCCCTTCGCCAACACCAATGAATTTGACCGGTATATTGAATTGATCTGAAATACCCATTACAACTCCCCCTTTTGCAGTACCGTCTAGCTTGGTAATTGCGAGTGCCGAAACCTCAGTAGCGGCCGTAAACTGTTTGGCTTGCTCAAAAGCATTTTGTCCTGTTGAACCATCCAAGACCAATAAAACCTCATGAGGGGCATCAGGAACAATTTTATACATAACACGCTTAACCTTGGTTAACTCGGTCATTAAGTTGACTTTATTGTGTAAACGCCCTGCCGTATCTATAAGCACCACATCCGCTTCCTGACTCACTGCCGACTGAATGGTGTCAAAGGCAACAGAGGCCGGGTCACTTCCCATTTCTTGTCTTACCAAAGCTACACCCGATCGGTCTGCCCAAACTTGTAATTGATCAACCGCTCCCGCTCTAAAGGTATCGGCAGCCCCTAAACCAACCTTCTTCCCAGCTTGCGAAAATTGATGAGACAGCTTTCCAATGGTCGTTGTTTTTCCCACACCATTCACCCCTACTACCATGATTACGTGTGGTTTATTAGAGAACTCTTGTGTAAACGAAAAGCTTGTATCGGCTTCCTGGGCGCTTAATATTGCCTGGATTTCTTCTTGTAAGATGGTTTTTAATTCTTGCGTCCCCAGATATTTATCTCGGGCAACCCTTGCTTCAATGGCATCAATGATTTTAAGGGTAGTAGGTACACCAACATCTGCCGTAATTAAAACTTCTTCTAAATCGTCTAGGAGTGCAACATCTACCACAGAACGTCCCGCAATGGCTGTTCCAAGTTTAGAAAAGAAGGACTTTTTGGTTGCTTCCAATCCTTTGTTTAATTGGGGATCTTCGCCAGAAAATAGTTTACCTAAAATACTCATATTGTTGTATAAAAAAAGCTACTGTAAAAGTAGCTTTTCTAAAGTAAAATCTAAAATAGATTTATTGTTTACTCAACCAATCGTTAATCTGATCTGAACCAGTAATGGTTTCAACAAAAGAGTAGGACTTTGCGTCTCCTTTTTTTACCATCTTAATTACTTTGGTTAGACGTTTTGAACCTGTTTGTAAGGTTGCTACTGATTTCTTTGCCATAACTATTTAATTTCTTTGTGAACAGTCATTTTTTTCAAGATCGGATTGAATTTTTTGATTTCCATACGATCTGGAGTATTCTTTTTATTTTTCGTTGTAATGTAACGTGAGGTACCTGGTTTGCCAGAAGCTTTGTGCTCTGTACATTCTAAAATTACCTGAACGCGGTTTCCTTTCTTTGCCATGATCTAATATTATAATGCGCCTTGCGCTTTAGCCTCTTTTAATACAGCTGAAATTCCTTTGCGGTTGATTGTTTTTAATACAGAAGCAGAAATTTTGAGGGTGACCCATTTATCTTGTTCTGGAATAAAGAAACGCTTTTTGATCAAGTTAACCTCAAAGCGGCGCTTTGTTTTGTTCATCGCTTTGGAAACATTGTTTCCAAATTGAGCACGCTTTCCACTAATTTCACAAACTCTAGACATAATCGTTTTTTTAACTGTTGTTCTAAACAGGTTGCAAATTTACTTTTTTTTGTGGAGTTACAAAACACTTTGAATGAATTTTATTAGAATCATCTGGATCTAAAATTCATCAGGCTTGGCAACAATTGGATTGGAGTGCAAATATCCTCAAAAACAAAGAAGACACCACTGTCTTTTATTACATTAATTACAAATCACGTCTCAAATGAACTACCGTGTTTGCGTCAGTGAAGTCCTTCTTCATCGATCGTGTAGCTACACACCAAAACATTTGGTCAAAAAATAGTGACTCGGGCAAAACCCGTTGCAAGCTCAAAAAATAAAACCCATATTCGGTTGGACACCATCGGGAACAATACAGGCCTCATTGCGTACTATCAAGCAGCGGGATTTAATTTCCTGAGCATGTTAAGCTTGCAAAATGGCAGGTTTACCCGAACATTATCGCAACGGAGCCCCTGCTTGTCTGTTTGAAATTAAGTTGAGCTAAGCGATGTCTTTATAAAGGAGTTCAAACACCTTATTAACGGACTTTTGAATGACTCGTTCACGACTATTTCCAAAACTGAATTGTTCTGAAAATATTCCACTGGGCGAAGCAATTGCAATACATACCGTCCCTACCTCAACGGCTTCATCGCCTTTACTAGGCCCTGCATTTCCGGTAGTGGCAACGGCATAATCTGATTGATATTTTTCTTTTGCACCCACTGCCATAGCTTCGGCTACCTCAATACTCACCACACCCTTGGCGTTCATTAAAGCAGAAGAAACGCCTAAAAGATCCTTCTTGCTTTGGGAATGATACACCACTGCCCCTCCCTTAAAGTATTGGGAAGCACCCGGTATTTTAGTGATTCTAGCAGCAATCTCTCCTCCGGTACAGCTTTCGGCCAAAGCAAGTGTAAATCCATTTGCAATGCATTTTTTCTGGATTTGTTCCTCAATGGAAGCTTCTTCTTCAAAGCCCATAAAAATATCTTCAATTTGGGGGAGTAAACGCTTGATTTGCTCTTCTATTCGTGCGCTAATCACTTGCAGATCTGGTCCTTTTCCCGACAGGCGCAGGCGCACACGACCTATGTTCGGCAAATAGGCTAGTTTTATGTCAGCAGGTAAATTATTTTCCCAATCTTCGATTCGCTCAGCAATAACACTTTCTCCTAGACCATAGGTTAAGACCGTTTTGTGAATGATATAAGGTCGGGTATAATGTTGTTGTAGCGCAGGAATTACCTCATTACTGATGAGTGCTTTCATTTCAAAGGGAACACCTGGAAGGGATATAACTACCCTATCTTCCACTTCAAACCACATGCCAGAGGCAGTCCCCATTTTGTTTTCCAAGACCTTTGCCTTTGAGGGCAACAAGGCCTGTTTTCTATTTTCATCATTGATGGGTGTAGGAACATACTTTTTGAACATTGCTTCGATACGCTCAAGTACTTCTTCATTTTTCACCAAAACATCATCAAAATAAGTACACAGCGTATGCTTGGTCAGGTCATCTTTTGTGGGGCCCAAACCACCGGTCAAAATAATCACTTGCGCACGTTTTTGAGCGGCATCTAGGCATTCGACAATCGCTTCTTTTTTATCCGATATTGACGTGATTTGAACAACCTCAATCCCAATTTTATTTAATTCTTTAGCAATGAATACTGCGTTGGTATTGACAATTTGACCAATGAGAATTTCATCTCCAATACTGATAATTTCTGCAAGCATTATTTTACTTTGATATTAAAGAGTTCTTCCCCTTCTAGCTCCCCAATCAATTGATCATTTATATTGACTGGTCCAACTCCTGCAGGGGTTCCCGTAAAAATTATATCCCCTATTTTTAGCGTAAAGAATTGAGACACATAGGCAATTAGTTCATCTATTTTCCAGAGCATGAGACTTGAGGATCCCGACTGTACCGTTTCGCCATTCTTGGTTAAGCTAAAGTTCAAGTTATCTACGTGTGGCAAACTGTCTTTCAGTAGCCATTTCCCAACAACAGCCGCTCCATCAAAGCCTTTTGCTTTTTCCCAAGGCAAGCCTTTGGTTTTAAGTTTAGCTTGTAGATCGCGCGCAGTAAAGTCAATCCCAAGACCAATTTCTTCGTAATATTTATGGGCAAATTTGGGTTGAATATGTTTCCCTATTCGATTGATTTTGACCAAAACTTCGACTTCGTGGTGGACGTCTTGGGAAAAATCTGGAATAAAAAAAGGCTGCCCTTTGAGGAGTATGGAGGTGTCGGGTTTTAAAAAAACAACTGGATCAGCGGGTTTTTCATTTTCCAGCTCCTTAATGTGATCGGTGTAATTCCGACCAATGCAAATAATCTTCATTTATTGTCCGCTATTGAGTTTTTGTAGTCGAAGTGCGGTTAATACTTTCTTGGTGTATAAGGGGAAATCAGCATTGAGTAACCAACCAAAATACCCCGGTTCTCTTTCAAGGATTTCGTCTACGGTTTTGCCCTTGTGTTTTCCAAAAGAAAAAGTGGGGACATTGTCGTTGTTATACACGATAAAGCCAGCAACATCTACCGTACGTTTGTGAGAAGAAAATTCACTTAAAAATGCAGTCGTGTTTTCCAATTCTTCATATCGATCTAATTGGGCTAGTAAAACATCACAAGTTGCCTCGGTATCTGCCATAGCAGAGTGGGCGTTAATCAATTCTTTATCGCAATAAAACTTAAGTGCTGCACCTAAGGTTCTTTTTTCCATTTTATGGAAAATCGTTTGGACATCTACTGTTTTGTGACGGCTTAGGTCAAAATCTACCTCAGCACGCATAAACTCCTCTGCCAATAAGGGAATGTCAAAGCGATCGGAATTAAACCCAGCAAGATCACACTCTTTAATATAAGCGTGTATTTCGTTGGCAAGTTGTTTAAACAATGGAGCGTCTGCTACCTTTTCGTCTGTAATTCCATGAACGTCTGAAGCCCCTTTTGGAATGGGCATGCCAGGATTCACCAACCATGTTTTCCCTTCTCTGTTTCCATTGGGCAAGAGTTTAAGGATAGCAATTTCAACAATTCGATCTGAAACCACATTTACACCTGTTGTTTCAAGATCAAAAAAGCAAAGTGGTCGATGTAATTCTAGTCCCATGTGTGTTTAATTAAAATGTTATGGAGGTATCCCATTGCTCAAGGTAGTCGGCAACAGCTTTGACAAACTGCCCTCCCATTGCACCATTGATGATGCGATGGTCGTAGCTATGCGAAAGGATCATTTTTTTCTTCGGATGCCTACAAAATCACCCTCGGCTGTTTCAATAACTGCAGGCATTTTACGGATAACGCCAAGGGCTATTATCCCCACCTGTGGCTGATTGATGATGGGCGTACCGGTAATGGAACCAAAATTTCCAATATTGGTTACCGTATAGGTTCCGTCTTGCACTTCTTCGGGCTGCAATTGATTGAGGCGTGCACGATCAGACAAATCATTCACGGCCTTAGCCAAACCGACTAGGTTTAGGTGATCTGCTTTTTTGATGACAGGAACGATTAGGTTGCCATCTCCTAAGGCCGTAGCCATCCCTATATTGATGTTGTGTTTTTGGATAATTTGATCCCCATTGACCGAACTGTTTAACAAAGGGAATTCTTTTAAAGCATGGATGATCGCTGAGATAAAAATGGGCGTAAAGGTTAATTTTTCTCCTTCTCTGTCCTGAAATTGTCCTTTGATTTTTTCTCGCCAATCCCATAAATCGGTGACATCTGCCTCTACATAGGACTGAACATGTACAGAAGTATTCTTACTTTCTGTCATATGATTGGAAATGAGTTTCCCCATACGGCTCATTTCTATGATTTGATCCTCCCCTGAAACAATGGCAGGTGGAGTCGTTTCAGCGATTGAATTTGAGGGAGAAGTAACATTCTGCTTTGGTGCACTTGTCACAACATCTCTTTCTTGCAAATAAGCCAGTATATCTTTCTTGGTCACTCTTCCTGCATCCCCTGTACCCGGAATAGCTTCTAATTCTTCAGGTGAGATTCCTTCAGTAGCGGCAATATTTCGCACCAAAGGTGAATAGAAACGTGTAGATTCAGCACTTGGCTGAAGGGGTGCAGTCTCTTGTTTGATAACCGCAACAGGAGCTTCTACCATCTCAATTATCTCAGGGGTAATGCAACTTCTTTTTCTTCTACTGAAATTGTTTCAACTTCTGGAATGGGTTCTTCAGCTGTATCGTTAATTGCTTCAGACTCTATTACTGCAATTACGTCGCCAACTTGAATTACATCGTTGACCTTGAATCGCTTTTCAACAAGTGTTCCAGCAACATCAGATGGTACGTCAGAATCTACTTTATCAGTAGCTACCTCTAAAACAGAATCATCAATTTCAACGGTGTCCCCTACTTCCTTTAACCAAGCGGTTAAAGTGGCTTCCGTTACACTTTCCCCCATAGAGGGTAGTTTAAGCATAAATTTTCCCATGTGACTTCTTCGTTTTAAGGCGGTACAAAGGTACCAAAATTCTACTAGACTTTATCGATCTCAGGAGAGAGAGTCTTCATAAGGAACTCGCTGGATTATACTACGTCCTAGGGTAACCTCATCGGTGTATTCCAATTCATCTCCAACGGGGATCCCTCTTGCAATGGTTGATACTTTTAGTTCAAAAGCTTGAAGTTGTTTATTGATATAAAAAATGGTTGTATCTCCTTCCATGGTTGCACTTAGGGCAAAAATAACTTCCTTAACCGTACCTTGTTTCACCTTTTCTACCAACGAATGGATGGTTAAATCATGTGGACCTACCCCGTCAATTGGGGAAATGACTCCGTTGAGTACATGGTATTTCCCTTTAAATTGCCCTGTATTTTCAATGGCCATTACATCGCGAATGTCTTCTACTACACATAGCTGACTTTCGTCGCGTGTTGGACTAGCACAGATTTCGCACAGCGCTACATCAGACAAATTGTGGCATTGCTCACAAAAAATAATTTCGGTACGAAAAACATCCAAGGCCTTGGTCATAGCCAAGGTTTGCTCCTTGGGCTGCTTCAACAAATGAAGTACCATACGCAATGCTGTTCGTTTACCTATACCTGGTAATTGGGCCATTTCATTTACGGCCTGTTCCAATAATTTTGATGAAAAATCCATGTTGGTAAAATTACAAATTATCGATTGACTTTTCTTTTATACCTTTAACAAATATGATTACACCTAGCTTTATACTTGCCCTAATCCTTGGCTACTTTCTTATTTTAATTGTCATTTCCTATTTCACTGGTAAAGATGATACCAATGCGGGCTTTTTTACTGCTAATCGAAATGCTCCTTGGTACGTGGTTGCTTTTGGAATGGTGGGTGCCTCACTTTCAGGTGTTACTTTTATCTCTGTCCCCGGCTGGGTCGAAAGTTCACAGTTTAACTATTTCCAAGTAGTTTTGGGCTATGGAGTTGGCTATTTTGTCGTCGCTTATATTTTACTCCCCATATACTACAACAACAAGGTAACCTCGATCTATGAATACCTCGCCAAGCGTTTGGGACACAATAGCCATAAGGCAGGTGCTTTATTTTTCTTTATATCGCGTGTGTTAGGTGCCTCTTTTCGTTTGTTCTTGGTCGCTATTGTTCTACAGCAATTCATTTTTGATGCATGGAAAGTCCCCTTCGAAGCCACTGTTGTTTTATCCATTGCGCTTATTTGGGTCTATACCCAAAAGGGAGGACTTAAAACCATTATATGGACCGACACGCTCCAAACAACCTTAATGATTGCCGCGGTCTTTCTATCCATCACCTACATTAACCAAGCGCTTGGCTGGGGGTTCTTGGAATTCATCCAGTCTACCGAATTGGATCAATACAACACCGTTTTTGTGACAGACTCATTGCTCGAACGTGGACACTTTATCAAATCATTTATTGGGGGAGCCTTTATTACCATTTGTATGACAGGTTTGGATCAAGACATGATGCAAAAAAACTTGAGCTGTCGCAACCTAAAAGATGCCCAAAAAAACATGGTGGTTTTTAGTTTTGTTTTGGTGATTGTGACAGGACTATTTTTACTCCTAGGAGCGCTACTTTACCTCTATGCACAAAAAGAAGGAATCGCTTTACCCATGATGGACGGGAAACCAAAACCTGATTTACTCTTTCCTGAAATAGCCCTGAATGGAAAACTTGGGCTTGGCGTAGCCGTTACTTTTATTCTTGGTTTAATTGCGGCGGCCTACAGTAGTGCAGATAGTGCACTTACTTCGCTAACGACCTCTTTCTGCATTGATTTTTTATCCCTAAAAAACAAATCCCCTGAACAACAAAAAAGGTCCGGAAACAAACCCATATCGGGATGAGTTTCCTTCTTGTTTTGGTGGTCATTGCCTTTAAACACATCTTAGATCGCAACGTTGTAGACGGCTTATTGACCGTTGCAGGCTATACTTACGGCCCTCTTCTAGGCTTGTTTTCTTTTGGCATTTTTACTTCTTACCAAATTCAAGATAAAAAGGTATGGGTTGTTGTTCTTTGTTCCGTGCTACTCACAAGTATTATTGGAACAATTGACGCTGCTTATTTGGGTGGCTATCAAATTGGCTACGAATTACTCCCCCTCAATGGGCTATTTACCTTTCTTGGCTTAGTATTGATTCGTCGCAAGAAGAACTAGGGTACAAGCGCGCTCAGCATGAATTCCATTTTTTGTCAAAAGGGCTTCAAAAATAGGGTTCTCCGTCCCAGGATTGAACAAAACTCTCCTTGGTTTTAACGAAAGGATATAGTCATAATATGCCTCCTGACGAGCAGGTCCAAGGTATAAGGAAACCGTGTCTACTCCATCCCATGGATGCTTTTCGGTCTCAATGGAATAGCCAAGTACTTCACCGGGTCGGAAGCCTAATGCAAGTATCTCATGCTGGTGGGCAGCTAATTTTTCAATGGCTTTGTATGAATATCGCTCGGGTTTGTCGGACGCGCCAAGTACTAATGTTTTCATCTTACCAATGCATCAGGGTACTTCCCCACGTAAAGCCACTTCCAAAGGCAGCTAAAACTACCTTGTCTCCCTCTTTGACCTTGCCTTCTTCCCAAGCTTCAGTTAGGGCTATCGGAATCGAAGCTGCAGTGGTATTTCCATAACGCATGATATTGTTATACACTTGGTCATCGCGTAATTGGAATTTCTTTTGAATGAATTGCGAAATACGAAGATTTGCTTGGTGAGGGACAAACATATCGATATCGGACGGTGCCCAATTGTTCTTTTGCAACCCTTCATTGATTACTTCAGAAAAACGTACAACGGCATGTTTGAACACCGTTTGTCCATTCATGTAGGGGTAGTAACTCTCATCAGTAGGATCATTTTCTGCAATGATCTCCGGGACCCAACGTAGGGTGCTTGGACCAATTAATGAAAGTTCTTCAGCATGTTGACCCTCGGAATAAAGGTGAGAAGATAAAATCCCTTTATTTAGATCTTCCTCACGGGTAAGAACTGCGGCTCCAGCTCCATCACCAAAGATGACAGAAACACCCCGTCCTCGGGTAGTGAAATCGAGTCCACCAGAATGGTTTTCAGCACCAATAACCAAAACATTCTTAAACATTCCTGTTTTGATGAATTGATCTGCGGTGGACAAGCCATAAATGAACCCAGAACACTGCATTCGAATATCCATTGCAGGACAAGCTGGAATACCCAAAAGTTTTTGAACCAACACACCAGAGCCTGGGAAATAATAATCTGGACTTAATGTGGCGAAAAGAATCAAATCAATGTCTTGAGGGGTTCTATTTGCACGTTCTAAAGCCATTAATGCCGCTTTATGTCCCATGGTAGCTGGAGTATCTTCGCTTCCTTTAACGATGTGACGACGTTCTTTAATCCCAGTTCTCTCTGTGATCCACTCGTCAGAAGTGTCCATCAATTTAGCAAGATCTTCATTGGTTACGATGTTGTCGGGCAAGTACTTACCCATCCCTATTATACGCGAATTGTACATAAAAATGTAGTTAAATTAATTGGTAACAGTAGCTAAAATAGGGAAATTAAATATATCGTTTGTAATTATCTACAACAACTTCTGCCTTTAGATCATGCATTAAATTGTACAGACCAAAAAAGGTTCTGTTGATGTATAAAAAATGACGCGACCCTCTGTTTCCATTCAATTTCCTTAAGTATTCGTCATTGGCCAATCGATCGCTCATTGATGCAATTTTATCCCAAAAAATTTGGTCGGAAAAATCAAAGGTTTCGCCATGAAAAGGATGAGTAAAAATACTCAACATATCATGAAAAAGCGCCACGATGTATTCTTTTGCCTCGGGCGAATCATCGCCACGCAAGATTTCTAGTTCAGTGATTTTTTCAGTAAAAAACGCAATGTCATTGATCGCCTCCGCATTGGCCAATTCAAAATAAGGAACATAAAATTCCTCTGGGATACGTTTGATACACCCAAAATCAATGGCAATCAATTCTGCTTGGTCTGTTATGAGAAAATTGCCCGGGTGGGGATCGGCATGCACACTTTTAAGTACATGCATTTGATACATATAAAAATCCCACAGGGTTTGACCAAGACGATTGTTTCTCTCTTGATCGCTGTTGTCCTTCGTATATTCGGATAAGTGAATTCCTTCCATCCAATCCATGGTAAGTATTTTTTCACAGGAATATTCGGGATAATAGTTTGGAAAGAGTAAGTGAGGAATGTCGGCACACTGCTGGCGTATGGCCTCACTCTGCGCTAATTCAAGCGTATAATTGGTCTCCTCCATCAGTTTCCCCTCAATTTCTTTAAAAAACTTTTCGGTGTCTTGCCCTTTTAGATTAAACATACGAGTAGCCACTGGTTTCACCAAAGCAAGGTCAGAGCTAATGCTATTGGCCACCCCAGGATATTGAATTTTAACGGCGAGTTTTTGTCCCTTGTTTAGGGCTAAATGCACTTGGCCAATACTGGCCGCATTGACTGATTCTAGAGTGAAACGATCAAAAATATGCTCTGGATATTCGCCAAAATATTTTTTAAACGTTTTGCGTACTAATGGCCCTGACAATGGAGGAACAGAAAACTGAGCCAGACTAAAACGGTCGACATAAGCAGAAGGCAATAAATTCTTCTCCATGCTTAACATCTGTGCAACTTTTAGGGCACTACCCTTTAAGGTTTTAAGGCCATCGTATATATCTTTGGCATTCTCTTGATCGAGGTTCTCACGAGCATTGTCTGGATCAACTATTTTATCACCAATGTATTTTATGTAGTTCCCACCTAGCTTAACTCCCGTGGTGACTAGCTTACTTGCACGTTCAATTTTCCCTGTTGGGATACGGTCTAGTGTTTTCAATTATGCTTTGCCTGTTGTTTCTTTCCACAAAAATTTTCCCAAATCCAATAAAGTATCTAAGCGTGTATTGTCAAATACCTCAAAGGCTACCGTGACTGATTTTTCAATCAGCGCGTCTGTTTTTTCAAAACTAGCCGAATGGTCATTTACCCAAAATTTCATCAACAACAGCAATTGTCCCCAAGTGGCCTCCGCAAAGAGTTCTGTGGGGTTTTGTGTAAAATGAGATTTGTCCTCATTTCCTTCCTCGATCAAGGTTGTAGCGAAGGCTTTTACGGAAGCTCTCAATTGTTTCATTTGACGCAAATTCTTCATGGAATTTTCATTTTCATGCAAAGCAAACAAGACATAACTTCTATTTAATAGTAGCACCTCAAAGAAGGTGTAAAAAAAGTTAACAAACGATCTTTTCTGCTTAGGCTGTCAATATTTTTGTTCATGGCCATTAGGGAAGCTGCATTGTCATAGAATGCCTGCCAAACCGCGTGTTTTACACTGTCTAATGAGGCATAAGCAGTATAAAAATCAGCTTCTTCGATATTATTTTCTTTGCAGAACTTATATACCGACTTTGGAAATGCTTCATGCTCAAGCACATGTTGGGTATACGTGCTGAGTATTGTTGTTTTCATTGTTTCTGTTTTCTTCGTCATTGGTGTCATTTTTACAGCTCAAAGGTAATGAATGTTTATTTTTTTACTAAAAAAATTAAACAGAAAATGCGCAGATAAAAATGTCAATTTGTCAGCATTCTGAACTTGGAATTATTTTTGCCTAATACCCATAAAAAAAATAAAATTATGTCTTCAGGTAAAATCAATGTTTCAGTAGAAAACATTTTCCCTCTAATTAAGAAATTCTTGTATAGCGACCACGAGATTTTTTTACGCGAGTTGATTTCAAATGCAACCGATGCCACCCTTAAACTAAAGCACCTCAGTAGCTTGGGCGAAGCTAAAGGGGACATTGGTGAACCTATTATTGAAATTAAGCTCGATGAAAAAAAGAAAACCCTTCACATCATAGATCAGGGTATCGGTATGACGTCTGACGAGGTGGAAAAATACATCAACCAAGTAGCTTTTTCTGGTGCAGAGGAGTTCTTAGAGCAATACAAAGACAGTGCTGCTGACAGTGGAATCATTGGCCATTTTGGTCTCGGATTTTATTCCGCTTTTATGGTAGCAGAAAAGGTAGAAATCATTACCAAGTCCTACAAAGATGAACCTGCAGTACGATGGGCTTGTGATGGTTCTCCAGAATACACCTTAGAACCCGCAGAAAAATCAGATCGCGGAACGGAGATCATTCTTCATATTGATAAAGATTCCAAAGAGTTTTTAAAAGAAAATCGCATTAGCGAACTTTTGAATAAATACAATAAGTTCATGCCGGTACCAATAAAGTTTGGTACAAAAGAGGAAACACTTCCATTAGCTGAAGATGCTCCAGAAGATGCCAAAGCGGAGACGATTACCGTGGATAACATCATCAACAATCCTTCTCCTGCATGGACGAAACAACCCAAAGATCTAGCCGAAGAAGATTACAACGGGTTTTACCGGGAATTATATCCCATGCAATTCGAAGAACCCTTGTTCAATATTCACTTAAATGTAGACTATCCATTTAACCTTACCGGTATTCTCTATTTCCCAAAACTGAACAATGACTTGAATTTGCAAAAAGACAAAATTCAATTGTACCAAAACCAAGTCTTTGTTACCGATAATGTTGAAGGTATTGTACCCGAATTCTTGACCTTATTGAGAGGTGTTATTGATTCACCTGACATCCCATTGAACGTTTCCCGAAGTTACCTCCAAGCCGATGGTGCTGTGAAAAAAATCAGTAATTACATTACCCGAAAAGTTGGAGATAAGCTTAACAGCTTGTTCAAAAAAGATCGAGCGTCGTTTGAAGAGAAATGGAATGACATCAAGGTCGTCATAGAGTACGGAATGTTGTCAGAGGAAAAATTCTATGACAAAGCAGAGAAATTTGCCCTCTTCCCTACCGTAGATGGAAGCTTTTTTACCCTAGAGGAATTGAAAGAAGCTACCAAAGATTTACAAACCGACAAAGACGATAAGCTTGTCATTCTTTATGCTTCTAATGTTGACGAACAACATGCCTATATCGAATCCGCAAAAGAAAAAGGATATCAAGTAATTTTATTGGACTCCCCTATTGTTTCGCATTTAATTCAGAAACTAGAATCTTCCAATGAAAATATTTCCTTTGCTCGTGTGGATGGTGATGCCATTGAAAACCTCATCAAAAAAGAAGAGGCTACCGTTTCTAAATTATCTGATGAAGAAAAAGAAAAACTACAACCCATCATCGAGGCAGTTGTTCCAAAGGAAAAATACACCATTCAGTTGGAAGCTTTAAGCAGCACCCAATTGCCTTTCGTATTGACGCAACCCGAATTCATGCGCCGCATGAAAGAAATGCAACAGGCTGGCGGAAACGGAATGTTTGGGAATTTTCCAGAAATGTTTACACTTGTGGTCAATACAAATCATCCCTTAGTTGAACAGATTTTGCACACAAAAACCCAGAAAAAAGGGAACGCTTGATTCAACAAACCTTGGATTTAGCTCGTTTATCGCAAAATTTACTCAAAGGAGAAGAATTGACGAAATTCATTCAACGTAGTGTAGACCTTATCAAATAAGTGAAATTGGGGAATTAAACCTCCCCAATTTTGTTTAATCTTTTAAGAAATAGTATATTCGCTGAAATAACCCAAATAATCTCACATGATCGAATTTTTAATTTATTTAATCACCTTAATTCTCTCTCTATTTAGTTTTCTATAGAAAGATTTTTAATGCTAACTAACCTACGTTGTGTCTGGGCAATATAAAGCATCAATGCTTGAACTATTCCCAAAAAACAACTCTGTCCTATCACCATCCATTCCAGATGGCGAGCTCAATTATTTACCTTCTTTTCTATCTACAGAAGAGGCAGACCTACTATATACCATTTTTTTAGCAACTATTCCATGGCAAAAAGACAGCATTACGGTCTATGGAAAAACGTATGACCAACCCAGACTAACCTCTTTACACTCTGTTGACAATAAGCCTTATCGTTATTCCAATATAACCATGAAGCCCAACCCCATGACGGTCGAACTTCAACAGCTATTAACAAAAATAGAAAACCATACCAAGCATGTTTTTAATGCTGTATTATTGAATTTATACCGCGACGGAAAAGACAGTAATGGATGGCACGCTGATAATGAAAAAGAGCTTGGGCAAAATCCGGTTATTGCATCAATAAGTTTAGGAGAAGAGCGCTACTTTCATTTAAAACATAGAACAATAAAATCGGAGCGTTTTAAACTTAAGCTCAACCACGGGAGTTTACTCCTCATGTCTGGCCCCCTGCAACACCACTGGCTCCATCAGGTACCTAAAACCACGCGAACCATAGCGCCACGCATTAACTTAACCTTTAGGAAAATTAGCGGAAATTTTTACACCCCATAGGAGTTAACCAACTATTTATCTTATGAAAAAAATTATTTCTTTACTATTTGTATCCTCTTTGTTATTGACAGGCTGTTCCTCAGATGACGATGACACAGCAGACTCAGGTGAAGTTGAAGCAACATTCACTTTGGATGCAACAGGAGCTGTAGCAGAACAAACAGCTGCTCAAGCGAAAAAACCATTAATGGAAGTTGGACAGTTGGTACTTCATCTTCAAAATCTTTTTCTAAAGGGCTAAATTGTACCTTTCTTGGAATTGAATTTACTGAAGATCGTTTTGCCATTGCAATTGAATTTCCAGGTGACCAAGGTGAGGCCATAGGCTACGGAACTTACAACATGGTCGAGGGGGCAGACGGAAACGTTACTGCCGTTGAACTTATTGACGGAGGTGATATTATCGCAACCCTAACCAATATTGTTGTTACCGAAACAGCAAACGAATTAAACGCAACCTTCGATGTGGTCTTTAACATCCCTGCTGACTACGAATGGCCATGTGGAGATTCTTTATCTGGCAATTATACAGCAGATAAAGATGAACCTGTGTCTGGTGCTGATGATGCACAAGCAGATTCTACCCTAGCCAAGCTAGCCAGAACTTGGGTCTTAACGGGTTACTCTGACTCAGACGGCGGGACGCTTGAAGAAGTCTATAATGAACCCTGTTTAATTGAAGCTGATGATATTGCGAGCGATCAAATAGAGCATGCACAAGCATCAGGTCAGTTTGATGGATTGGATGAGAGGGAAATAGATAGCATTATTGAGGGGATTGAACAAGAAGCCCTTGCTTATGTAACAGCCTCTGGATGTGAACCAGCTGCAAGAATAGAAGTTTCTTTCTCTGTGTACGGTTCATATATCTTTACTTTCTTGGATGACGATGGTGGAGTACTATATGTATTTGTTGACTCTTGGGACTTTACCGATAGCACAGAAACAGCCATCCAAGTAAACGAGTATTTAGTACTCAATATTGTTCAGCTGACTGATACAGCCTTAAGTCTTACTTCTACAGAAGAAGATGGCGTTTCAAGCGACTATTCTTTTAGCGCTGTTAACTAGAATAATATCCTATTAAAAAAATCCTCCTTCATTAAGGGGGATTTTTTTTGTCCCAAACGAAAACTGCTTTCAGTATAGAATTTTTACTTTAAAAAAAAGAAGATTAGGACGATAGCCATAATTCATGAATTTAGCTACCATAAATCGAAAGACATTTGTTATTTTTAAACAAAAAATTGTTATCAAAAAAATCATTGCCCTCATCTTATTGGTGTTAGGACAAACCATTTTTGCTCAAAATTCAATTGCAATCTTCACCGAAACACCCATTGAAATAGATGGTGTTATTGATCAAAACTGGAATCGAGCAAAAAACGCAAGTTCTTTCTGGCAATACTTCCCATCGGATAGTATACAGGCCCCTCAGCAAACAAAAGTGAAATTTCTATTTGACTCCCAAAATTTATATGTTCTCATTGTTGCTGAAGCAGATTACGAAAATTTTATTACCCCCTCTTTACGAAGAGATTTTAGTTCGCGCACGAGTGATTCGGTGACTTTAGTACTCGATACATTTAGTGACGGCACCACTGCCTTCTTATTTGGCACAAATCCAGAAGGTGTACAGCGAGAAGCCCTCATTTCCAATGGCGGCACAAATTTCCCCCAAGACTTCAACATTTCATGGGATGTAAAATGGGAAGTAGCTGTTCAAAAATTCGACGGTGGCTATCGTTCAGAAATGAAAATTCCTTTTTCTAGTTTACGCTATGCCGAAAACAATACCGATTGGCGCGTTAATATCTACCGCTCCGAAATAGGGCAAAACAGAACATCTACATGGGCAAAAATACCAAGAAATCAAAGTATTGCTGGTCTCGCCTATATGAATACACTTTCTTTCGAGAAAGAGTTACCTAAAGCCAAAGCACCCATCGCCCTTATTCCATTTAGCAGTGGTATTGTCTCCAAAGATTTTGAGGAAAATACCAGCAATTCCAATTTATCTTTTGGAGGAGACGCTAAATTGAGCATTGGAAATGGAATGATCTTGGACCTTACGCTCAATCCAGACTTCTCGCAAGTGGAAGTAGACGAT
This sequence comes from Flavobacteriaceae bacterium, assembly GCA_038143735.1. Taxonomy (GTDB): domain Bacteria; phylum Bacteroidota; class Bacteroidia; order Flavobacteriales; family Flavobacteriaceae; genus Arcticimaribacter. The sequence continues at coordinate 19,228 of JAYQML010000006.1, read as the reverse complement.
CAAATCATCAACCTTAGCCGCTTTGAAGTGCGCCTTCCAGAAAAGCGTCAGTTTTTCATTCAAAACAGTGACTTGTTCGACAACTATGGTGATCGATATGAAACCCAACCATTTTTTTTCTCGACGTATTGGCGTGGCCAAAGACTTAGACGGGAATACGATTGAAAACAAAATTATTGCTGGCGCACGCCTTAGCGGAAAGATCACAAACAATATGCGATTAGGTTTTCTCAATATGCAGACACAAGAAGACAGCGCTAATGCAATTTCGGCCAACAACAACACTGTCTTTAGCATGCAACAAAAGATGTTCAGCCGATCTTACCTCGGACTTATTTTCGTTAACCGACAACAGACAGGGGATGAACTAGCGGGCAACGATCAAGATAAATTTAATCGTGTTTTAGGGTTGGATTACACCCTGGCTTCCAAAGACAACAAATGGACGGGCAGAGGTTTTTTTCACCATTCATTCCTCCCCTACAAAACCACCGATGAATACTCGACCGGTTATCGACTCAACTTCAATGTACGAAAACACCTCATTCGCTATGGTTTCAACAGAATTGGAGAGGGCTATCAATCCGATTTGGGCTTTTTACGTCGAACAGGAATACAGAAACACTTCTTGCGCTATGGACATCGACTTTGGGTTGATTCGCCTACAATACGCTCAATACAATTGAGTCAGTCTCTTTTCTACATAGACAAACCAAAAAGCAACAATTTGGTCACCGATAAATCGCTGTCGTCTAGAGCTGAAATCAACTTTACCAATCAGTCCCGTTTTCAACTTGAATTTAACCGACGCTACACCTATTTAACAGATGAATTTAACCCGCTAGGGATAGATGATGCCATTGTTTTACCCGGAGAAACGGGCTACAACTACAGTGATATTGAAGTTTCGTACCGCTCTAACTTCAGTAAAAAAATCAATTATGACCTCCAAACCTCCTTTGGTGACTTTTACAATGGAACCAAGTTCTCTGCAAGCGCTGAAATGGCCATTCGGCTTCAACCCCATTTTAACGGAAGTATAAAGGTAAACTACGATAGAATCGACTTTCCCGCTCCATACACCTCTGGTGAACTGTGGTTGATTGGACCAAAACTTGACTATACCTTTAGCAAAAGCATCTTCTGGAATACCTTCATACAATATAGTTCTCAATCAGAAACCCTAGGAATCAATTCGCGTTTACAATGGCGTTTTGCTCCCTTGTCAGATTTTTATATTGTTTATAATGATAATTACTTTGCAACAACTACTTTTGTACCCAGAGTAAGAAGTTTAACGTTTAAACTCACTTACTGGTTAAACCTTTAAGCATATTCAATGAAAAAAATAGTATTCCTTTCTCTAGGTCTTTTGGTCACTTTTTGTTCTTCACCTGTCAAAAAAAGTATGACAGTATCAGGTAAAATTGATGGGCTACGCAAAGGAACCCTATACTTGCAAAAAATGGAAGACACCCTCTTGGTGACGGTGGATTCAATTGAAATAAAAGGGGACGATAATTTTAACTTGGGGGACGATTTAAAGAGCCCAGAATTCTATTTTCTCTCACTTGCAAAAAATAAGGGTGATAGTTTAACCGAAAAGATTTTATTCTTCGGGGAGCAAGGAGAAATTAAAATCAATACTTTGTTACGTACTTTTGACAGCAGTGCAAAGATTGAAGGATCCGCTAACCATGAATTGTGGAATGAGTATCAATCCATCATGCGTAAATTCAACAACCAAAACCTAGACAACCTCGAGAAGTTCCTGGGTGAAGATAGCGAGCTTAGCCCAGAAGTTCGCAGTCAAAAACTGGAAGAAGCCAACCAAAAATTATTGAAGCGTAAATACTTATATGCGATCAACTTTGCGATGAACAATGCTGACAAAGAATTAGCTGCCTATATTGGTGCGTATGAAATTAACAATGCGGTACCAACTTTCTTAGATAGTCTATACAATACCTTAACCCCAGCAGTGAAATCGTCCAAGTATGGACTAGCGTTCAAGCAACAAATCGACAGTTTAGATCGCTAAATTATAACTTATCTATTTTGGCGGAAAGCGCGGCAGCATTATCTTTTAAAGAAGCGCGGATGGCAGAGAAATGTTTCTTCGGAGCATCGTTCTTGTCGTGCATCTTTTGAATCAAATCGTCAAAAAGCGCAATGGCTTCATCGATTATTTTCTCGCTCTTTTTTATGTCGAGTTTTGGAGAGGCCAATTCTTTGATGTAAACTTCTTCAATCAAGGCACCTAGCGTGTCATTGATTTCTTTTTTCAGGTTTTTCTTACTAGACATTGCTTTTTGTTTGGTTAAAAATAAGGAAATTATCTATACCGTTTGCTCATTGGAAACTTGGATTGCTTTCAACGCCTTTTTGATGTGGGAAGTTGCCAATAAACTGTCGTGGACATAAGTGACAATTCCTTGGGCATTGATAACAAATGTAATCCGTTTGGTATATAGACCGAAAAGAATTTTGGGCAATTTAAACAAGCGTTGTACTTTCTTTTTAGGGTCGGACAATAGAATGAACGGTAGACGGTGACGTTGCGCAAATCGCTTATGGCTCCCAATACTGTCAGAGCTAATGCCAATTACCTCTGCCCCCATGGCTTTAAAATCTTCATAACTATCGCGAAAGGAGCAAGCCTCAGCTGTGCAGCCCGGAGTTTCATCTTTAGGGTAAAAATAAACGACCGCTGGTTTTTTACCTATGATGGTGTCGCTTTTAAAAAGCTCACCATGCTGATCATTCAATTCAAAAGAGGGTACTTTATCGCCAATGCTTAAACTCATGCTTGTTCTGTGTAAGTTACAAAATTACGTGGCGTCTCATATAACACCACCTCCATGGTTTGCCCAGGAGTTAATATATTCTTTAGTTTATCATAAATCACCACCACCATGTTTTCAGCAGACGGTATAAGATCTGCAAACTCTGGCACCTCAAGATTGAGATTTTTATGATCGAAGGCGTCTTCTACCTCACTTTTAATGTGGTCTTTCAAAACTTTCATATCCATGACATAGCCTGTTTCTGGATCAATTTCTCCCTCTACACTAACAATCAATTCATAATTGTGACCGTGATAATGCGGATTAGAGCATTTGCCAAATTGGGCTTCATTTTGGGCGTCTGACCAATCTTTACGGTACAAACGATGCGCAGCATTAAAATGCGCTTTCCGACTAACTTTAACTCTTTTCATTATTGCTATTTAGGTAGTTAACTACACGATCGAAGATAATTTTAAACCATTCGGTATAGCGTTCAGGTTGGGCATTGATCTCTAAAGCAATGTCCTCCAAAGACATCCACTTCCAAGCAGCAACTTCATCCCCGTTAATGACAGGATCAGTTTCAGTATAGCCCACCATAACATGGTCGAGCTCGTGCTCAGTAAGTCCATTATCAAAAGGTGCCATGTAAATAAAACTAAACAATTCTTTTAAAGGAACCTCAAAGCCCATCTCTTCTTGCAGGCGACGTGCGCCAGCAGCTAAATTGGTTTCTCCATCGCGTTGATGACTACAACAGGTGTTGGTCCAAAGCCCGGGAGAATGGTACTTATGTAGGGCGCGCTGCTGTAACATCAATTCTCCTTTTGCATTAAAAATAAAAACAGAGAAGGCTCGATGTAACAACGCCTTCTCATGGGCTTCCATTTTAGGCATTAAACCTATGGGCTCATCTTGCTCATTAACGAGGATGACATTTTCTTCTTTCATTGCAATTCAAAAGTACCGATAAAAAACCCAAAATCCTATTTTGAATCTCCTTCCCTTCCAAGATATAATGGTATTTTTGTGTAAATTTTTTTCGACCATGTTTTTAGATGAAATTGCAAAACGCCGCACCTTTGGGATCATCTCTCACCCAGATGCTGGGAAAACCACCCTAACGGAAAAGCTGCTTCTTTTTGGAGGAGCAATTCAGGAGGCAGGAGCAGTTAAATCAAATAAAATCAAAAAAGGCGCCACCAGTGACTTCATGGAAATTGAACGTCAACGCGGTATTTCTGTCGCTACTTCGGTGCTGGCTTTTTACTACAAAGACAAAAAAATAAATATCCTCGACACCCCAGGACACAAAGATTTTGCCGAAGACACTTTCCGTACCCTTACCGCCGTGGATAGTGTTATTGTGGTGATTGATGTCGCCAAAGGAGTAGAAGAACAAACCGAAAAATTGGTAGAAGTCTGCCGTATGCGCTCTATTCCCATGATTGTTTTTATCAATAAACTAGACCGAGAGGGAAAAGATGCTTTTGACCTTATGGATGAAGTGGAACAAAAGCTTGGTTTACGGGTAACGCCCCTCACCTTCCCCATTGGTATGGGCTATGATTTTCAGGGAATTTATAATATCTGGGAGAAAAACGTTCAACTCTTTCAGGAGGAAAACAAACAGCAAAAAGGGACAGCCATTCAATACGACGATTTGACCAATCCTGCCTTAGAAACGGCTATTGGAGCAAAAACACTTAACACCCTCAACGACGAACTCGAATTGGTCGATGGGGTATACCCACCCTTTAGTCAAGAAGACTACTTAGACGGAAAATTACAACCTGTTTTTTTTGGTTCAGCCTTGAACAATTTTGGCGTACAAGAATTACTGAATTGCTTTGTTGACATTGCCCCTGCTCCCCTCAAAAAGCAGGCTGAAGAACGAGAGATTGACCCCGCTGAAAAGAACTTCGCCGGCTTTGTCTTTAAAATCCATGCCAACATGGACCCCAATCACCGCGACCGTTTGGCCTTTATCAAAATTGTCTCAGGTACCTTTGAACGCAACAAGCCCTACCTTCATGTTCGCCACAAGAAGAAACTAAAATTCTCTAGCCCCAATGCCTTTTTTGCAGAAAAAAAAGAAATTGTAGACATCTCCTACCCGGGAGATATTGCGGGACTACACGATACGGGGACCTCTAAAATTGGCGATGCCCTCACAGGGGGAGAAATCATCAATTTTAAAGGAATTCCAAGTTTCTCTCCTGAGCATTTCCGTTACATCAATAATGCGGACCCCATGAAAGCCAAGCAACTCAACAAAGGGATCGATCAATTGATGGATGAGGGCGTGGCGCAACTCTTTACTATCCAACTCAACAACCGCAAAGTGATTGGTACTGTAGGGGCCCTACAATTCGATGTCATCCAATACCGTTTGGAACATGAATATGGCGCCAAATGTTCGTACGAAAATCTAAATGTTCACAAAGCCTGCTGGGTGGAAGCTGAAGATGAAACCAATGAGGAATTTGCCGATTTCAAACGGGTAAAACAACGCTTCCTAGCAAAAGACAAGCAGCAACAATTGGTCTTCTTGGCCGACTCTGCCTTTTCCCTCCAAATGACCCAACAAAAATACCCTAGCATAAAGTTCCATTTTAGCTCAGAATTCTAGCGACAGTCGCTTTCTGATTTTTTTGTACATTTAAACAAAAGAACACCCAAATCTGTTCTACTACCTAAAACCTTGCTTATTGTACAGCAATTTAATTTCTCGTTTTTCTTGCATTACTTTTTTGGAGACACTATAAAACGGTTTCGGATTTTCAAAAAGTGATGACCGCTATATTTGACCGTTTTTTATTGAACTAAATGTTTTACATCAAGTATATAAATTAGATATAGGATGGATAAACGCATTGCCTATATTCGGCCGTTAGCCAAAATGCCGAAAAAAATATATCTTAGGGATAGAAATGTAAAAATCCAGCCATGAAAGTCACCCCAAAAAAAAATGAAAAGATTGCCCAGATGATCTTTGCCTCTATTTACCCACTTTACCTAAATCGTTTGGAGAAAAACGGCCGTACAAAGGAAGAACTCGACCAAGTGATTCGATGGTTCACGGGCTATGATCAAACTACTTTACAGGCCTATCTAGACGAGAAGGCAAGTTATCGTACATTTTTTGCAAAAGCTACTGTGCATCCAAATGCCCACCTCATTAATGGGGTGGTTTGTGGATATCGTATTGAAACGATCGAAGATGAGTTCACCTTGTACAAACAGTGTAGGCAACTCGAAAAACTAATCGATGAGTTAGCCAAGGGACGAAAAATGGAGAAGATTTTACGGGTAGATAAAAACAAAGATTTACCTTTGCGGCAGTGAAAAAGACATCCTTACACTGCACAAAAGCATGAAGTTAGATTCGACAAACCCCTGGCATAATGTTGCTATTGGAGCAAACGCTCCTGAAGTAGTTAACGGCATCATAGAGATTCCAAAAAATACTCGCGCAAAGTACGAACTGGACAAAGAAAGTGGAATGCTCCTCTTAGACAGAGTAATCTATTCTTCCATGTATTATCCGGCCAACTATGGATTTATACCACAGACCTATTGCGATGATAATGACCCCTTAGATATTCTTGTTTTATCTCAGATCGATGTCGTTCCCATGTGTATCGTACCCGCAAAAGTGATTGGGGTAATGCGCATGCTTGACGGAGGTGAAAAAGACGATAAGATTGTGGCGGTTTGTCATGGAGACATGAGTGTTAACCACATCAATGACATCTCAGAACTTCCTCACCATTTCATTAAGGAACTGCGGAATTTCTTTGAAGATTATAAGAAGCTAGAGAATAAAACGGTGGAAGTAGAAGAATTTCAGGATGCGACCAAAGCCAAAGAAATCATTGAACAAAGCCGTATCGATTATAAAAGCTTTTGGCAAGGGACTAGGGATAACGGTTGATGTCGTTAATCCTTGTTAGCATCAAACCCGCGTTTTCCTAACAAAATATCAAAAAAGAGGGTGAAATCACCACGTAGACTCCAAAAGGGATACTTAAAGGTTGCTGGCTTATTTTTTTCAAAAAAAGCATGTCCTACCCAAGCAAAACCGTAGCCCACTAGAGGCAAAGCGATCCAAAACCGAGCCTCTTTTTGCGCGATAATAAAATAGACCAATAGGGCGATTACGATAAAGGTTCCAATAAAATGGAGGGTCCTACTTGTTTTGTTTTTATGCTCGGATAAATAAAAAGGATAAAATTCTTTAAACGATTGAAATTGCTTTTCAGCCATGGCTAATGTTTTAACCCAAGATAAAAAAAATCCCCGACTTTATGGCCGGGGATATATTATTAAGCTTCTCCTGTAGGGCCGAAATTGAGTGGTATGGGGGTTGCTCTTGCACACTTATTTTGCCGTTAGCTTGCTCAAAGCGTTGGATGTTGTCGCCCAATGCTTTGTGTAAACGTTTGGCATGCTCGGGGGTCAAAATGATTCTTGACTTTACCTTTGCTTTAGGTGCGCCAGGCATAAGCGCAATAAAATCAACAATAAACTCTGAAATAGAATGATTGATAATCGCCAAGTTACTGTACGTACCATCGGCAGTTTTCTCGTCTACTTCTATATTGATTTTTTGCTCGTTGCTAGGGCGATCACTCATGACTTACAAATTTACTTCTTCCGACTCTTCTTTGTTGATTAACAAGCTTGTATACTCTTCTTTTGAACCAACAATAATGTCGTTGTATTCACGTAGACCAGTACCTGCAGGAATCTTGTGTCCAACGATTACATTTTCTTTCAAGCCTTCTAAGGTATCTTCTTTTCCGGTAACAGCTGCCTCATTGAGCACCTTGGTTGTTTCTTGGAAAGAAGCCGCAGAAATAAACGACTTGGTTTGTAAAGAAGCACGGGTAATACCTTGTAACTCTGGAGTCGCTGTTGCAGGCTGTGCATCACGTGCAGTAACCAATGCTTTCCCCTCGCGTTTCAAGTAAGAGTTTTCATCGCGCAATTCACGTGAAGTAATGACTTGTCCTGCTTTTACGTTTTCAGAATCTCCTATTTCCTCTACAACCTTCTTACCGAAGAGGGCATCGTTCTCATCAATGAAATCGTATTTGTGCACCAATTGATCTTCAAGTAATAACGTATCACCTGGATCATTAATTTTCACTTTACGCATCATTTGACGTACGACTACCTCAAAGTGTTTGTCGTTGATTTTCACTCCTTGTAAACGGTATACTTCTTGTACTTCGTTCACTAAGTATTGCTGTACAGCTGATGGCCCTTTGATCTTCAGTATATCTAAGGGTGTAATCGATCCGTCAGACAATGGCATTCCGGCTTTTACAAAGTCGTTTTCTTGAACCAAGATCTGATTGGACAATTTTACCAAATACTTTTTGACATCGTCAAATTTAGATTGAACAATAATCTCACGATTACCACGCTTAATTTTCCCGAAAGAAACAACCCCATCGATTTCAGAAACAACAGCTGGGTTGGAAGGATTACGTGCTTCAAATAATTCTGTTACACGGGGTAAACCTCCTGTAATATCCCCTGACTTAGCAGATTTACGTGGTATTTTCACCAAGATTTTACCTTCTTTGATTTTGTCACCGTCGTCCACCATAATGTGTGCACCAACAGGCAAGTTATACGAACGCAAGGTATTGCCTTTAGCGTCTTGTATCAATAAGGTAGGAATCAATGTTTTATTTCTCGTTTCAGAAATCACTTTTTCTTGGAAACCAGTTTGTTCATCAATTTCTACTTGATAAGTTACTCCTTGTTCAATATTTTCGTACGCAATTTTTCCAGCAAATTCAGAAACAATTACCCCGTTAAATGGATCCCATGAACAGACTGATTGTCCCTTTTTCAAGCTAGCACCATTCGAAATATTCAAAATAGAACCATAAGGAATGTTATTGGTACTCAATACATTCTTGGTCTTTTTATCGATCAAACGAATTTCGGTGGTACGTGAAATCACAATATCTACCTCGTTTCCTTCTTGATCTTCCCCTTTTACTGTTTTGAGATCATCGATTTCAGCGATTCCATCAAATTTAACGATCAATTGGTTTTCTTCAGAGATGTTACCTGCTACCCCACCAACGTGGAAGGTACGCAAGGTTAACTGAGTTCCTGGTTCTCCAATGGATTGAGCGGCAACAACACCCACAGCTTCACCTTTTTGCACCATTTTATTGGTGGCGAGGTTACGTCCGTAACACTTGGCACAGATTCCGCGCTTGGCTTCACAAGTCAATGGAGAGCGAACTTCTACTTTTTCAATTGGCATGTTGTCGATAGCATCGGCAACAAGGTCTAAAATCTCTTCTCCTGCCCCTACAACAACGTCACCCGTAGCTGGGTTAATGATGTCTTCGAGTGCCACACGACCACGAATACGATCAGAAAGTTTTTCAACGATCTCTTCGTTCTTACGCAATGGTTTCACTTCAATTCCTCTAAGGGTCCCACAATCTTCTGTGTTTATGATGACGTCTTGCGACACATCGACCAAACGACGGGTTAAGTAACCAGCATCTGCTGTTTTCAAGGCGGTATCTGCCAATCCTTTACGTGCACCGTGCGTCGAGATAAAGTATTCTAGAATGGAAAGCCCTTCTTTAAAGTTAGATAAAATTGGGTTTTCAATAATTTCCCCTCCACCTGCAGTCGACTTTTTCGGCTTGGCCATCAAACCACGCATTCCGGTTAACTGACGAATTTGTTCTTTCGAACCACGGGCTCCAGAATCCAACATCATGTATACAGAGTTAAATCCTTGCTGGTCCTCGCTAATTCGCTTCATGGACATAGAGGTCAAGTGAGAATTGGTTGAAGTCCAAACATCAATGATTTGATTGTAACGCTCGTTGTTGGTAATCAATCCCATGTTGTAGTTACCTTTAATCCCGTCAACCTTTTTGTTGGCATCTTCGATCAATGGCATTTTTTCTGGTGGGATAATGATATCTCCTAAGCTAAAGGAAAGACCACCTTTGAAAGCGAATCCATATCCCATGCTCTTGATTTTATCCAAGAATTCTGCTGTTTCAGGCACAGAAGTCACTTTCAAGATTTGCCCGATAATGTCACGCAAATTCTTTTTGGTCAATACTTCGTTGAAATAACCTGCTCGTTCTGGAACAACCTCGTTAAAGAGGACACGTCCAACAGTTGTGTCGATAATTTGATATTCCAACTCACCGGCTTCGTTCAATACTTTTGTACGAATTTTGACAGTGGCATTTAGGTCAACACGCTTTTCGTTGTACGCAATATGAACTTCTTCAACAGAATAGAAGGTTAACCCTTCACCCGCCACAGGAACCTCTTTGGTTGACTTGCGCGCTTTGGTCATATAATACAGCCCCAAGACCATATCCTGAGACGGTACCGTTACTGGAGAACCATTGGCAGGATTAAGAATGTTGTGAGAAGCCAACATTAACAATTGTGCTTCTAAAATTGCCTCCGGTCCTAACGGAAGGTGAACAGCCATTTGATCCCCATCAAAGTCAGCATTAAATGCTGTACAAACAAGGGGGTGCAATTGGATTGCTTTTCCTTCAATTAACTTTGGTTGGAAGGCTTGGATACCTAAACGGTGTAATGTGGGGGCACGGTTTAAAAGTACCGGGTGACCTTTCAATACATTTTCTAAGATATCCCAAACCACGGGTTCTTTGCGGTCGATAATTTTCTTGGCCGATTTAACCGTTTTTACAATTCCGCGTTCAATTAATTTACGTGTAATGAATGGCTTGTATAATTCAGCAGCCATGTCTTTTGGCAGACCACATTCAAATAATTTCAATTCTGGTCCAACAACAATAACAGAACGTGCAGAATAGTCAACACGTTTTCCCAATAAGTTCTGACGGAAACGACCTTGCTTACCTTTCAATGAATCTGAAAGCGATTTTAGTGGTCGGTTAGAGTCTGTTTTTACAGCAGAAGATTTACGTGTATTGTCGAACAAAGAATCAACTGATTCTTGTAACATACGCTTCTCATTACGTAAAATAACTTCAGGTGCTTTGATTTCCACCAAACGCTTTAAACGGTTGTTACGAATGATTACACGGCGGTATAAATCGTTCAGGTCAGAAGTGGCGAAACGGCCTCCATCTAGTGGTACCAATGGACGTAATTCTGGTGGAATCACAGGTATCACTTTCATGATCATCCATTCTGGACGATTCTCTCTTCTGGTGTTAGCATCTTTCAATGCCTCTACTACTTGAAGACGTTTTAACGCTTCTGTCTTACGTTGTTTAGATGTTTCGGTATTGGCCTTGTGTCGCAATTCATAAGAGAGGCCTTCTAGATCAATACGCGATAACAATTCAATCAAACATTCAGCACCCATTTTGGCGATGAATTTGGTCGGATCAGAATCTTCTAAGTATTGGTTATTGTCTGGAAGTTTTTCCATTACATTCAAGTACTCTTCTTCCGTCAAAAAGTCCATTTTTTGTAATGACTCTCCTTCTTCATTTACTGCAGCACCAGCTTGAATAACGACATAACGCTCGTAGTAAATAATCATATCGAGTTTCTTCGACGGTAAGCCTAAGAGGTACCCAATTTTGTTGGGTAATGAACGGAAATACCAAATATGAGCAACAGGCACCACCAAGTTAATGTGTCCAACTCGGTCACGGCGTACTTTCTTTTCGGTAACTTCTACCCCACAACGGTCACATACAATTCCTTTGTAGCGGATACGCTTGTATTTTCCACAGGCACATTCAAAATCCTTCACAGGACCAAAAATACGCTCACAGAACAACCCATCACGCTCAGGTTTGTGGGTTCTATAGTTAATGGTTTCAGGTTTTAAGACCTCACCACGAGAATTTCCGAGGATTACTTCAGGGGAAGATAGTCCAATAGAAATTTTATTGAATTTTTTTTGGTAACATTTTCGCTATTTCTTGCCATAACAATGCGTCTTTTTACTGTTGTTTTTAATGAAATTCCTCGATTACTCTTCTAGTCGAATATCTAATCCTAGTCCTTTCAACTCGTGCATCAATACATTAAAGGATTCTGGTAAGCCAGGTTCTGGCAAGGTTTCTCCTTTTACGATTGCTTCATACGTTTTGGCACGTCCAATCACATCATCAGATTTAACGGTCAAAATTTCTTGTAGCGTGCTCGAAGCTCCATAAGCCTCAAGTGCCCAAACTTCCATTTCTCCAAAACGCTGTCCACCAAACTGTGCTTTACCACCCAACGGCTGTTGAGTAATAAGGGAGTACGGTCCAATGGAACGTGAGTGCATTTTGTCGTCCACCATATGCCCTAATTTTAAGCATGTAGATAACTCCTACTGTTGCTGGTTGATCGAAACGCTCACCAGTTCCACCATCGTATAGGTAAGTGTGACCGTATTGAGGAATTTCTGCTTTTTCGATCAATGCATCAATTTCTGAAGCACTTGCGCCATCAAAAATTGGGGTAGCATATTTTTCGCCTAGTTTTAGCCCTGCCCAACCAAGAACGGTTTCATAGATCTGACCAATATTCATTCGAGAAGGTACCCCTAGTGGGTTTAACACGATGTCTACTGGTGTTCCATCTTCCAAGAAAGGCATGTCTTCGTGGCGTACAATACGAGCAACAATACCTTTGTTCCCGTGACGTCCTGCCATTTTATCTCCTACTTTTAGCTTACGCTTTTTCGCGATGTATACTTTCGCCAAACGCTTGATTCCAGCAGGAAGTTCGTCCCCAACACTAATCGTGAATTTTTCACGACGCAAGGCTCCTTGTTGATCGTTTTCTTTGATTTTATAATTGTGAATCAAATCAGCAATGAGGCTATTTGTTTCCTTGTTGGTGGTCCAAACTCCTTTGGTTAAGTGGGTGTAATCTTCCACCTTGCTCAACATTTTGAGGGTAAATTTCTTCCCTTTTGGTAGAATTTCTTCTCCTAAGTCATTTTGAACTCCTTGACATGTTTTTCCGTTAACAATCGAGAATAACTTCTCCACCATTACTTCGCGAAGTTCGTTGAACTTCACTTCGTATGCATTTTCTAACTCTTCTAATTCTACTTTATCTTGACTACGCTTGCGCTTGTCTTTTACAGAGCGTGTGAAGAGTTTCTTATCGATTACTACCCCACGTAGTGATGGCGGTGCTTTCAATGAAGCATCTTTCACATCACCTGCTTTGTCTCCAAAGATGGCACGTAATAATTTTTCTTCCGGGGTTGGATCTGATTCTCCTTTAGGGGTAATTTTTCCAATTAAGATATCACCAGGGTTTACCTCCGCACCAATACGAATCATTCCAAATTCGTCTAGATCTTTGGTTGCTTCCTCACTTACGTTAGGAATATCATTGGTCAATTCTTCTGAACCTAATTTGGTATCGCGAACATCCAACGAATATTCATCGATGTGAATTGATGTAAAGATATCATCGCGTACTACCTTTTCAGAAATTACGATTGCATCCTCAAAGTTGTATCCTTTCCAAGGCATAAACGCAACTTTCATGTTACGCCCAAGGGCAAGTTCTCCTTCTTGGGTTGCATATCCTTGACAAAGGACCTGACCTTTTACAACCTTATCGCCTTTACGCACAATTGGCTTAAGGTTGATACAGGTTCCTTGGTTGGTTTTTCTAAACTTAATGAGGTTGTATGATTTAACATCGCTATCAAAACGAACTTTCTCTTCGAGTTTAGTATAGGTGTACTTTATAGTAATTTTGTTTGCATCAACATATTCAACGACACCGTTTCCTTCCGCGTTAATCAATACACGAGAGTCTGAAGCTACTTGACGCTCTAAACCAGTTCCAACAATTGGAGATTCAGGACGTAATAATCGTACGGCCTGACGCATCATGTTTGATCCCATCAATGCACGGTTAGCATCATCGTGTTCCAAGAACGGAATAAAAGAAGCAGAAATAGAAGCAATTTGATTGGGTGCTACATCCGTGTAGTGAACCTGTGTTGGTTCAACTACTGGATAATCAGCTTCTTCACGGGCGATGATTTTGTCGCTAGTAATTTTTCCGTCTTTATCAAAAGGAATATTTGCTTGCGCAATCAATTTATCTTCTTCTTCCTCTGCACTCAGGTATACAGGATTTTCTAGATCAATCACACCCTCAGTCACTTTTCGATAAGGGGTCTCAATAAATCCAAGGTTATTAACTTTAGCAAAAACACTCAAAGAAGAGATCAACCCAATGTTTGGTCCTTCAGGTGTTTCAATTGGACATAGACGTCCGTAGTGAGTGTAGTGTACATCGCGCACCTCAAATCCGGCGCGCTCTCTAGATAAACCACCTGGTCCAAGAGCCGATAAACGTCGCTTGTGTGTGATCTCTGCCAATGGATTGGTTTGATCCATGAACTGTGACAACTGATTGGTTCCAAAAAACGTATTAATCACAGAAGACAAGGTCTTTGCATTAATTAAGTCGATTGGCGTAAAGACTTCGTTATCACGAACATTCATACGTTCACGAATGGTTCTAGCCATACGGGCAAGACCAACACCAAACTGAGAAGATAACTGCTCTCCTACGGTTCTAACACGACGGTTAGATAAGTGATCGATATCGTCAATCTCTGCTTTAGAGTTGATTAATTCAATCAAGTATTTGATGATGGTAATGATGTCTTGCTTGGTTAAAACAAGTTTATCCATTGCCTCGTCGTTACCCAGTTTTTTATTCATTCGATAACGTCCTACTTCTCCTAAGTTATAACGTTGATCGGAGAAGAATAATTTGTCAATAATACCACGTGCCGTTTCTTCATCTGGCGGTTCAGCGTTTCTCAATTGACGGTAGATATGTTCAACGGCTTCTTTTTCAGAGTTCGTTGGATCTTTTTGCAAGGTATTGTGAATGATGGCATAATCAGACATATGAGCGTCTTCTTTGTGCAATAAAACCGTTTTTACACTGGTTTCAAGAATTTCTTCAACGTGTTGTTTTTCTATTACGGTGTCACGGTCAATAATGATTTCGTTTCGCTCAATAGAAATAACTTCGCCCGTATCTTCATCAACAAAATCTTCGTGCCAAGTGTTCAACACACGGGCGGCTAGTTTTCGTCCGATCACTTTTTTAAGGCCTGCTTTTGAAACTTTAATTTCTTCAGCCAGGTCAAAAATCTCAAGAATGTCCTTGTCACGTTCATATCCTATGGCACGGAAAAGCGTCGTAACAGGTAATTTTTTCTTACGATCAATGTAAGCATACATGACATTGTTAATGTCCGTTGCAAATTCAATCCAAGATCCTTTGAAAGGAATAACTCTTGCCGAGTAGAGTTTTGTTCCGTTGGCGTGGAAAGATTGACCAAAGAAAACTCCTGGAGAACGGTGCAATTGCGAAACAACAATTCGCTCAGCTCCGTTAATCACAAAAGTTCCACTTGGGGTCATATATGGAATAGTTCCCAAGAATACATCTTGAACGATGGTTTCAAAGTCCTCGTGTTCTGGGTCAGTACAGTATAGCTTTAAACGTGCTTTTAATGGCACAGAATGGGTTAAACCGCGCTCGATACATTCTTGTATGCTGTAGCGTGGTGGGTCGACAAAGTAATCTAAGAATTCTAAAACGAATTGATTACGGGTGTCAGTAATGGGGAAGTTTTCTTTGAAAGTGTTGAAAAGGCCTTCTTCAGCACGTTCAGCAGATTTTGTTTCCAACTGGAAAAAATCTTGGAATGACTTGATTTGGATATCAAGAAAATCAGGGTACTGTGCAGTCTTTTTTGCTGAGGCAAAATTGATGCGAGTTGTTGTTGTGTTCGGCATTAGTACTTTTTTATTACGGGTTAAAAAGCAAACTCAGAAATGGGGGACTATTTTAAACAGAAAAAGGGTTACGGTCTTTAGCGGGTAGCTAAAGACCATAACCGATTTTATTGGAATGGGGAGAACTACTTAAGTTCAACCTCAGCGCCAGCTTCTTCTAAAGAAGATTTTAATCCTTCAGCTTCGTCTTTGGCTACACCTTCTTTCACTGGTGCAGGAGCTCCATCAACTAAAGCTTTAGCTTCTTTCAAGCCAAGACCTGTCAATTCTTTAACAAGTTTAACAACAGCAAGCTTAGATGCTCCTGCTGATTTGAGGATAACATCGAATTCTGTTTGCTCTGCAGCAGCGTCTCCGCCACCAGCAGCAGGACCAGCAACAGCAACAGCGGCTGCAGCAGGCTCAATACCATACTCTTCTTTTAAAATATCAGCTAATTCATTAACTTCTTTTACAGTTAAATTAACTAGTTGTTCTGCGAAATCTTTTAAATCTGCCATGATTTAAGTTGTTTAAAATTAAATTAAAATTATTTTTTTTGAGTGCGTACACATTTTGTTACCAGCGCTTAGCGCTCTGATAAGGTTTTGATAATCCCCGCTAATTGGCCACCACCAGACTGAAGTCCAGAGATAACATTTTTGGCGGGTGATTGTAAAAGGGTAATAATGTCTCCTATGAGTTCTTCTTTAGACTTGATTGCTACAAGCGAATCAAGTTGATCGTCACCAATGTAAACAGATTCGTCGATAAAAGCCCCTTTTAAAATTGGCTTCTCCGATTTTTTTCGGAAATCTTTAATCAGTTTTGCAGGTGCGTTCCCTGTTTCAGAAAACATTAGGGAGGTGTTCCCTTTCAATACTTGTGTTAATTCACCGAAGTCTTTATCTGAAGCTTCCATTGCTTTTTCAAGCAAAGTGTTTTTTACCACAGATAAACGGATTCCAGCTTTAAAACAAGCACGTCTCAAGACTGAAGTTGTTGCCGCATCTAAACCAGCAATATCCGTAAGATATAGTGATTTAGCGTCAGCTAACTCGGCCGTG
Organism: Flavobacteriaceae bacterium; assembly: GCA_038143735.1. Classification (GTDB taxonomy): domain Bacteria; phylum Bacteroidota; class Bacteroidia; order Flavobacteriales; family Flavobacteriaceae; genus Arcticimaribacter. The sequence goes on along the minus strand of JAYQML010000006.1, from coordinate 2,590 downwards.
AGCGTTTCAATTACTTTCGATTTTTCTTCTCTTGTCATTTCGAATTTGTTTTAAAAATCTTAAGCGATTTTGGTGTCAATTGAAATACTTGGACTCATGGTAGAAGACATAAAGATGCTTTTCACATAAGTTCCTTTTGTTGTTGAAGGTTTGAGCTTCATAATGGTGTTTAACAATTCGCCAGCATTGTCACGGATTTTATCTGCATCAAAAGATGCTTTCCCGATGGATGCATGGACGATTCCGGTCTTGTCCACTTTAAAGTCAATTTTACCTCCTTTAACATCGCTAACAGCTTTCTTAACGTCCATAGTAACTGTTCCAGTCTTAGGTTTGGCATTAAACCACGTGGGCCTAATACTCGTCCTAAAGGTCCTAATTTACCCATAACGCTGGGCATGGTAACAATTACATCAACATCGGTCCAACCGTCTTTGATTTTTGCAAGTATTCATCTAATCCAACAAAGTCTGCTCCTGCTTCTTGTGCTTCAGCTTCCTTGTCTGGTGTAACCAATGCAAGAACGCGAACGTTCTTACCTGTACCATGTGGAAGTGTAACAACTCCACGAACCATTTGGTTCGCTTTGCGAGGATCAACACCTAATCGAATTGCTAAATCAACTGATGCATCAAATTTTACATTGGTTAAATCTTTAACCAAGGCTGATGCTTCGTCAAGCGAGTAGATCTTATTGGAATCTACCTTTGCGCGTGCTTCTTTCTGCTTTTTGTAAGTCGTGCCATTTCTTTTTCTATTTAAAAATTAAAAGGGGGACTCACCTTTAACTGTGAAGCCCATAGAGCGTGCCGTACCCGCTACCATCTTCATGGCAGATTCGATTGTAAATGCATTTAAATCTTGCATTTTATCCTCTGCGATGGTGCGAACTTGGTCCCAAGTAACCGAAGCCACTTTGTTTCTATTGGGTTCTCCAGAGCCTTTTTTAGCTTTGGCTGCTTCCATCAATTGAACGGCCGCCGGAGGTGTTTTAATTACAAATTCAAATGATTTGTCTTTGTATACAGAAATCACCACAGGTAAAACTTTCCCTGGTTTATCTTGAGTTCTAGCATTGAACTGCTTACAAAACTCCATGATATTGACTCCTGCAGCACCTAGCGCGGGTCCAACCGGTGGCGACGGATTCGCAGCACCTCCCCTAACTTGTAATTTGACTAGCTTGTCTACTTCTTTTGCCATTGTTTCAATTTACATTTGAGAATTTCCAAAGTGGAAGCCAAGGAAATTCAATTTATATGAGTAACATTTAAATTTTCTCTACTTGCATATAGCTTAGTTCTAGCGGTGTTTTTCTTCCGAAAATCTTCACCATCACTTGAAGCTTACGCTTTTCTTCATTGACATGTTCTATTGTTCCTGTGAAACCATTGAAAGGGCCATCGATAACCTTGATACTCTCTCCTACAGTGTAGGGAATAGCGACATGTTCTTTACTCAATTCCAGTTCGTCTACCTTACCTAGCAAACGATTCACCTCAGCGGTACGAAGTGGAATAGGTTCTCCGCCTTTCGTTTCTCCTAAGAAACCAATCACATTGGTTACAGACTTAATCACGTGAGGAATCTCACCCGATAGGTCTGCCTTGATCATGATATACCCAGGATAATAAACTTTTTCTTTATTTATTTTTTTTCCATTGCGGATTTGGATTACTTTTTCAGTAGGCACTAAGATGTCTTCTAAAAAGCTGTCATATCCTAAACGGTTGATCTCAGAAGCAATATAATCCTTGATTTTTGCTTCTTGACCACTAACTGCACGGACAACATACCATTTTTTTTGACTTACTTCTGCCATGAATTATCCGTTGATAAGGTTAAAATAAATTTGTACAATTCGAGATAGAACGGTGTCTGCACCCCAAATGGCTAAAGAAAATAGAATTGAAAATACCAGTACAATCACAGCCAAACGCTGTAATTCTGCACGTGGTGTCCATGAAACGTTGTTACTTAATTCCTCGAAAGAGTTTTTTATGTAGTCAATCATTGCTTCTTGTTTCTATTAATTCAGCACGGGTTGAGAGGCTCGAACTCCCGACACCTGGTTTTGGAGACCAGTGCTCTACCAACTGAGCTAAACCTGTTTTTATTTGACACAAAAGGCATCCGCCAACGGCGGACACCTTAAGGTCAATTATTCCATGTATATGGGTTTAGTCTAACAGCTCAGTTACCTGACCTGCCCCTACTGTTCTACCTCCTTCACGGATGGCAAAACGTAGTCCAACGCTCAATGCAATTGGAGAAATTAAATCAACCGTAATGGTTAAGTTATCTCCAGGCATTACCATTTCAACTCCATCAGGAAGGTTAATGTTTCCTGTTACATCCGTTGTACGAACGTAGAACTGTGGACGGTAGTTGTTGTGGAATGGCGTGTGACGACCACCTTCTTCTTTTTCAAGATATAGACCTCAGCTTTGAATTTAGCGTGAGGCGTTACAGAACCTGGCTTACAGATTACCATACCTCTTTTGATATCCGTTTTTTCAATACCTCTTAAAAGGATACCTACGTTATCTCCAGCTTCACCACGGTCTAAGATTTTTCTAAACATCTCAAC
>JAYQML010000005.1:0-10239 GCA_038143735.1 Flavobacteriaceae bacterium | reverse complement strand
GACTAAATCATAAAGGGTGGGAATTGTCGCAACTGAAGTATTGCCTAGAAACGAAATACTGCTTGGGATTTTATGTTCATAGGCTACATCTGTGATTTCAAAAACCTTCATTAAATTCCCTGCAATGGCTTTAAGCATTTTTGCATTGGCCTGATGAAAGAAAAAGTAATCGACCTCATTAGGGGTCATACCAATTTTATCCATGGCCTTTTTGATAACTAGTGGTAATTGAGTGGTGGCATATTTATAGACCTTGTTGCCCTGCATTTTAAAAAAGAGATTGCCCTCTTTTTCTTGGTTTAAAGAGCGGTCGAGTATGATGCTGTCTAAATCTTCTTGGGCATGTGAAAAGGTCGCATGAGAAAGGACACCTTCGGTCAAATCATCTGCAGAAATAACTGTTGCGCCACATCCATCTGCCATTAACATAGAATCCACGTCGTGGGGATCGAGAAAACGAGAGGCTACTTCAACTCCGGCCACAAGGACGTGTTTGGCTTCGCCTAATTGAATCATTCTATGGGCTTGAATAAAGCCTTCTACCCAGCCAGGACAACCAAAGAGGATGTCATAAGAAGGGCAGTCTTTGTTGGTGATTTCTAGTTGATTTTTTAAGAGCGCAGCGACATTAGGGACGGGGTGGAAGCAGGAGCCTAAATTGGCTCGAACATTTGCGGTGTTATGGGCAATAATAATCCCATCTAAATCATTTGGATGGAGGCCCGCATTTGCGATGGCCTTACGCGAAGCGTCTTCTAGAAGTTCAATGGATTCTTCTTCTTCACCAATAAAGCGGCGTTCGGTTATTCCAGAAATTTCTTCTAATTTTTGAATGATCTCTTTGGGGTCTTTAGGATTCTTCTCTCCTTTTTTGGTGTAAAAATCATTTTGTAGAAAATAATCGTTTTTAATGATACGCTTTGGTATGGCGCTTCCTGATCCAGAAATACTGCTCCCCATAATAGTGTTTTTGTTGGAAGAGGCTTACCTCTCCTCCTGTGTAAAGGAGTGAAGGTAGGGATTATGTTTTACTTATGGAAAGAAATCAGAGAAGGTCATCTTTATTAGGGTAAAATATCTTCTTAAAAAATCGTTCTAACCTGAGATTTTTTTAATTTGATATACTGATAATTTAGTTAAGTTTTCTGTAGTGGTTTAGAGATGTAAAATAGTGAATAACCCAACCGCTGTTGGCTTCAAATATTTTAGCAGGGTTGTCCACAATTGAAATTAGCTCTAAACCTATGCTATGATTGGCCTAAGGAAAAATTCACGATGGAGTAAAATGGGTGCTTTGTTAGAAGTGTGAAGGGTGATATAGGGGTGTTACCTTCAACTCCATGGAATGAGAAAGCTTAACCATGAATACGTATTAGAATGCTTCAAATACCTTTCGCAATAGGAATGGTGATTAGCCCCATCAAAACAATGACTAACACCAAGGGTAAACTTCGTTCGAGTGGTTTTGCTGGAATTTCAGCTTGATGAAAGACCGGTTCAATTTTGGACCAATCAATGGTATCGGCATGCAATTCCTCAAACACTTTTGGATAGAAAAACAAGCGCAAACGCTCGTGATAGGCTTCGGCTTCTTTTAAGTAATCCATATGTTGTCGCATGCTGGTCCCAGCCAATTGATTCAAGGCCAGCTGGAAGTGAAGGTTGGGGATTATAGAAGAAATCAAGGCACTACTTTGTTCGCGCAAACGAATTTTTTCGTCTAAGGCCATTTGCTCTGCATTGGAGTCGTCATCACCCATTTGCTGCATAGCATAATACCACAACCAATTGAACCCTTCTACAGGGTAGCCAAAGGAGGCAAATTGAGGGTAGTGTTGATAGAACTTTTCTATAGTTTCTCGTTTGTCGGTGTCCCACTTAACGTGGTAGCCATCGCGTTGAGCAATGGCGGTACTCATGGCTTCAGGGATAGGGTATTTTCCCGTTATATATGCATTGACTCCCGCAGGTAAAAGAAGGAGTAAAACTAGCCAAGTTGATAACAGAATCAACGCATTAAAGCCCGATGACTGCTTGAAACAGATTACAAAAAAAGAAAGCACAAACCAAAAAAGAAGATAAAGGCTCGATAAGAGAATTACCGTTAAAAAGTGCTTGTTCAATGGGATTTGAAGGGCAAGTTTAGCGACAAACAAGAGTAGAAATAAGAGCAAGTACAGCAAACACATGCGCACCAAGAGCTTAGAAAAAACAAAGCCTAAGGTAGATTTTGCTTGAACTGCAACCAATTTCCATGTTCCCGATTCTGTCTCTTCGGCAATTAGGTTAAACGTCAAAACAATGACCAGTAACGGGAAAAGAAAGAGAATAACAAAAGCCAAATCTAAGTTCCCTGCATGTAAACTGCTGGGATTGACAAGGTCGGTGTCAAAGCGTTGCGCTTCAAAGGTTTTAATGGTGAGCTGTTTCACTGTTGGGTTGAGGTCTGACTGGCCAACCGAAAGTCCACCTAACGGGCTCAAGCTGTGAATGAAAGCAAACTTTGCATAATACAGCAAAAGACCCAAATCTTCATTGTGCAATTCCACTTGTCGAGTATAGTGCTCTTTTTGATGCTGCGCAACCTCGGCAACTTCTTCCTGTTGGAGTGCCAATTGCTTGTAACCAATACCAATACTAAGTAGCCCTAAACCAAAGACGAGCATCAAGCTAGTCGCTACTTCTTTCGAACGAATACATTGTTTGAAAAATAAAAGGAATATTTTCATAAAGCAGTAGCAGTTTTAGCGGTATTATTCAAAAAGCCAAGGGCAATAAAAATCCAAAATAAAAGGGAAAACAAAGCAAAAGCAGCCGACGCTAGGCTTCTAGACAATGGTATGGGTTGATGGACAAAATCAGCAAATTCTTCCCAGTGTTCATGTTCAATTACATGTTTTTTTCCTTCAGAACCACTTTCTTTTTTAGGGCTAATAAATTCCATTTGCAGTTCATTCATCGTCTGTGCGAGCGAATAGCGATAGGCGTCGGCTTGGTCTTGAAAATTCAAGTAAGCAGTAAAATCAGTTCCCGCAACACACATGGATAATTGTTTAATTGCCGTAAAAGGATTGATTAAGGAGGAATATTGTGTTACACCGTTTTGATGTTGATAAATTGAGACCAAATCTTTGAGGTGTTTTCGATATAGTTGAGAAGATATTTTTTCTCCCTCACGCATAATAAAGCCCGAGTAGTTAAAGGGCAAATCAGCTGTTTTGGTCACTTCATGCACCGCTAGGACAGAATCGCGAAGTTGATTGTAGTAAGGGTCATTGGGGTTATGACTATCCCCTTTTTCTATCACCTCCTGTTCTATGGCTGCATTAAAAGTTAGTTTTGTAGGAGTAGGGAAATAATAGTTCCCAAGGGCTTGCGCAGATTTAGGGAGGAAAACCACAAAAAACAACCAAAAAATCAACAACTTTAGCAGGGCATTTTTGGCTTGCTTGCTTCTAGCTGAGATACCAATTGTCAAGGCAGAAACAACAAAGAAGAAACTTAAATAGCTCAAGCTAAGTAGTCCTATCCGTATCCATAGCGAGGCATCTATTTCGATAGCAGAAAAAGCAAATAAACCGAGGAAAACTACCAAGAGTACTGGGAAGAAAAAGAGCTGAGCCACCAAAAAGAGACCAAGGGTTTTTCCAAAAAGAATTTCTTTCCATTGCGCTCCTTTAGCCAACAGCACTTTTAAAGTTCCATTTTCACGGTCTTGTGCAACGGTAGAAAAACCAATAAAAAAGAGAATTAAGGGGAGAATAACTTGAAGTAAAAAAGCCAAACTAAGTTCTCCAAAACGAAGCGCTCCCGTTGAGAAAGTAGCCTCAGAAAAGTTAACACTGTTTTGCCGGTGAGCCTCTAGAAACAAAGTGTTACCGGTATAATTTTCAATACCATTATCAAAAATGGCCAAGGGGGGACTAATGCGAAAAGCAAAAGTTCCAAAGTGTGCCATCCGATGCGGATGCTTGTCTGGATTTGCTTCCCAGCTAGCACGCGCTTTAATTTGGTGTTCTTCCCTTAAGCTATTCTGGGTAGTGTAATTGCTGATACTGCTCACGGCACTGTAGGCAGTTAGAACCAGAAAAAGGACATAAAGCACGTAAAAGCTTTTTAAAGCGATTACGCTTTCCCAAAGGTTCCGACAAAACAGTTTAACATTGGTTTTTCGCATAGGCTAAAATCTATAAGTGGCATTCAACAAGACATTTCTTGGTGCTCCTGGGCCTAATCTGGAGGGATTAAGGCCTCCTAGCCAGTAGGTCTTGTCAAATAAATTATTTGCTTTTAAGGTCAATTGAATTCCGCTACTGGCAGGCTTGTAATAGAGAGCGGCATCGAAAACACTATAACTGGGCAGTAAAACACGATCGGTCGCATAGGTAGGGTTGTACCAAGTGTATCTTTCGTCTACATATTGGGCGCCAAAACCTATTCCAATGCCGTTTAATGTTTTATTTATAAAGTCGTAACGACCCCAAAAATTCGCATTGTGTTTAGGAGCTCCTCCAATGCGTTCTCCAATAAAATCAGTAATAGCATCCTCTACAATTTCCGCATTATTATATCCATAAGAGGCGATCAATTGAAAATTTGACGAGACATAGCCCGACAGATCTACTTCAAATCCCCTACTGCGTTGCTCACCTCGGGTGGTTAAGTTGTCTAAATCATAGGTATCACCAAGGAGGATGTTTTTCTGAATAATATCAAAAAAGGCGAGATTGGCAAAAACTTTCCCGTTCAAGAATTCCGCTTTAAATCCAATCTCTTTTAAATTACTTTCAAGTGGGTCAAATCTACTTGGAGAGCCAGCCCAAAAGAAACCTTCTGCTGTTGGCGATAAAGAAACAGTATTGGTGTGCGGTTGAAAACCTTTTAAATAAGTAGCATAAGCACTAATGCTTTTTGAAACTTCATATGTAAAACCAATTCTAGGGACAAAAGCAGTTGTTTTAAATTCTTCCTCATTGTTGCTTTTATAAGCGAAAATATCGGTAAACCACTCATATCGTAAGTTGACTAATGCTGAAAACTTCCCAACTTTGAATTGATTTTGAATATAGACTCCATCAGAGGAAGTTAAATTTGCAGGTAAATATTGTGACAAATTAGAAACAGCATAATTACTTGTGTTTCTTGCCCCATTGAAAGGGTTTTCTAAATCGAAATAAGCCCCAGCAGGCACAGGTGTTGTCAGCCCGTTTACCATCATTTGTTGATAATTATCTGAATTTGCTGGATTGTAATTCGCTTGCCCTCCGTTGACCGTTAAATATCTTCTTGCTCTAAACCAACCAGCTCCAATTTTTCTTTCCCAACGCGTGGTGTCATAACCAATAAGCAACTTGTTTGTTATGTTTCCCGAGCTTATATCGTAGTTAAAATAAGCGCTTAGATTGTCGGTCTCCCAAAATTGTTGTCTTTCATCATATCTCAATCTTGCGAGCGTTGGAATAACATTGCCATCAATGTCTACCATTGTTCCACCAACTCTGTGCTCTGCTAAATCTTCCTCCCAGGTCTGTTTCATAAACTGCGCGTTAAAACCAAAGTTTTCAGAAAACTTTTTACTGAAGCTAGCCGTAAAGACGAGTTCTCTTGTTTTGTAGTGGTCGTTTGACGCTCCAACATTCCTAGTAATTGGGGTGCTGTTTATATCGTATTCGCCATTAATTGCACCAAAAATAGGCTGTCCTCTATCTAAATTCCCCTCAGCATTGTTGTAAATCATTTCTACATTCAATGAAGTATTATCATTTGGAACATAACTTAAAGAAGGAACAAATAAAATGGCATTGTTGTTTACCACATCTCTAAATGAATCGGCTTCTTGATAAGCAGCGTTAAAACGGTATAATAGCGTTTTAGAATCATTTAAGGGACCCGTAAAATCGGCGGTAGTTCTCAATGTGCCAAAACTTCCTGTAGCGATAGCTATTTCACTCTGCTTTTCGGTAAGGGGTTTTTTTGTAACCATGTTTACAGTTCCTCCAGGATCTGCACTAGAAAAGGTAACCGATGAAGGACCTTTTATAACTTCTACACGTTCAAGATGTGAAGTAATGGGCTGTAAAAAGTAATACTGACGTGTTCGCATACCGTTTAGCATTTGTCCGTCGTCTGCCTGTGTAATTCCTCGAATATTGTAGTGATTGTAGAGCCCTGTAAGCGAAACATTACTGACTACTTTTACTGCTTCGCCCAATTGAAATGCTTGTCGATCGGCGATTAATTCTTTCGTAACTGCAGCAACTGCCTGTGGCAGTTCACGATTTTTGATGGCTACTTTTGAAGCCGAAAAAGAATAGTCACTATTGTAATCGCGTCGAATACGACCAATAATTTCTACGTTTTGAAGCTGCTCTGTGCCTTCTTGCAAAACGATGTTTTCAAGAACAGTACTATTATCGCTTAGCTCGATTTGTTGCTTATAGGGCTGAAAACCCAAATAACGCACTTCTAAGTTGTAATTCCCTGGGGCTAGTTCAACCTCAAAGGTTCCTGTTATATCGGTAAGTTTTCCAAGATCAGTACTGTCGTTTTGAATTAAAATGGTCGCTCCAATAATGGGTGCACTATTTTGGTCGACAACAGTGCTTTTTAAGCGGGTTTGTGCATAGGAAATACTGTTCAGTAAAACTATGCTTAAAAGAGTTGAAAAAATGATTTTTTTCATAATAAAGAAAGCTTTTAGATTAAATGGTTTTTAAATAAATGTCTTGTAATTCGTTTGCGTTAATAGATGCGGTATCAGTAATATGTACCAACTGTCCTTCTTTCATAATCCCGATGCGAGTACCCACATTAACGGCATTAAATATGTCGTGAGTAGCCATAAAAATGCCTTTTCCATCTTGACTCAATTCTTTACAGATTTGGGTGAACTCCATGGCCGCTTTTGGATCTAAACCAGAGATGGGCTCATCCATAAAAATGTAGTCTGCGTTTTTTGAAAGGGCAATTGCGATCCCAACCTTTTGGCGCATACCTTTAGAATAGGAAGAGAGTTTTTTGTTGTGGTCTGCTTTTTTTAGGCCAGCTTTTAACAGTAAATCTTCCAACTGTGCTGTGCTGTAGTCAAAACCTGCCAGCTGACTAAAAAAGCGAATATTCTCCAACCCGTTCATATTGCCATACAATTGAACAACTTCGGGGATGTATGCAATCATTTGTGTTGTTTTGGCGTTTGATTCTACTTCCACTCCGTTGATGAATGCCTTTCCCTCTGTGGGGTTTATTAAGCCGAGAAATAAATTAATGGTTGTGGTTTTACCTGCCCCATTTTGTCCTAAAAGACAAAATATTTCACCTGGAGCCACCGAAAGGTTGAGGTCTTTGAGGGCGTATTTATCGCCGTATTGTTTTGTAAGGTTTACTGTTTCTAACATACAGGTATAATTAAATTGTACACTAGTGAGCCAGAGAAAAAATCCGTCATTTTGGATTTTGTTTCCTCTGGTGCATAAAGTGTGGTAAAATATCTAGCGTGACTACACTAAAGCGGGAGGACCCCTCAAGTGTTGGTTGAAAAGCTCAAATAAAGTAAATGCAGCGCGCTTTTCAATGGGAAGAAGAACGGGGAAAGAGGTGAAAGTAAATGCTTTTTCCTGAGAAAAGTAAAAAACTTGATTTTGGAAAAAGTCACAAAGATCACAAAGCAGATCGGAAGAATCGGCTGGAGCAACCGAAAGGGTATCGTCAAGATGTAAGACAGGGATTTCTTTTCCAGCATGGTGCTTAAAACTATGCTGGAGTGAAAATACGTTTAAAACTAGTATATATACTGAAAGTGATACTACAAAAGCTCTAATAAGATTGTATTTTAAGTGAATCCAAAGTTAAACTTTTTTTATTAAAACAATAATTTTCATTAGATCATTAGATCATTAGATCATTAGATGTGACCCAAAACATTAACGTTAAAAAGTATACATTTCGTTTTTGACTTCGACGATGAATAGTCTATTATCACACTTTATATATACTCTGACTTCCTTCATCAAAGCATCAAGCGTATCTTCAATAATCTCCCTAACCTCAGCTTGTATGCCGAAGGTTGAAATTGACACTCTTGATTATTCATATAAAGTGTCTCATATTCCATCCCTATGGGGGTGGGATATTGGGATAAAGCTAAAAGTCTTTTTAAAGTATTTGAGATCGAATTAAATAGGTTGAGTTTTCTGTAGAAGCTGTGGGTTTAGGTTTTACATCAAATAAAAGTTTAATATATTGGCAGTATGCAAAATTTTTCATTTTTACTATTTTTTATCCTTTCGAGTGGGAAACTATCGGCACAAAATGATTTTGAGAGGTTATTTAATGATCCTACAAGAGGAGTTAAACAACAAATGACTTTGAATTTTATAGATAGTTTTAATCAAAAAACAACCCTGCCTATTGTTATTATAAAGGGACAACAACCTGGGAAAGTCTTTACTATATTGGCTGGAGTACACGGAGCTGAGCTCGCACCCATTATTGCAACACAAAAGTTATTAAAACAAATTAACCCTTCCCAACTAAAAGGTACCCTAATTATACTTCCCATTACTAACGTAGGGGCTTTCTATGGTTATACTCCCTATATAAATCCAATTGATAAACGTAACATCAATAGATCCTTCCCTGGACGAGAGGATGGTTCGATTTCTGAAAAAATAGCTTTTTTTATTAGCACAAAAGTTATTCCTGTAAGTGATGTTTTTTTAGATGCACACAGTGGTGATGCAAATGAAGATTTGCTGCCTTTTGTCTGTTATTATGAAAATAAATTACATCCAAAACAAACTCATAAAGCAAAAAAATTAAGTGAACAAAGTGGTTTTGAAAATGTAATCTCTTATCCATATAATTTAGGGAAAGATCAATCTGCTAAGTTCGCCTTTAAGCAGGCCTGCCAAGCAGGGAAAATTGCTTTGAGTTTTGAAAGTGGAAAACTCGGATTTATCCAAAAGGAAGCTGTGAATCGTATTCTTAGAGGTTATAATAGGATTTTGGATAAATTGGACATGTACACTTTTCATGATCCATTAGGAGATACGCCATTTAAAGAATTGAAACCCCCAATTTATATAGACTCAAATGTCCAAGGGATTCTTTATACTGATTACAAAGCTCGCAATAAGGTAACGAAAGGAGACCGATTGGGGCATATTACTAATCTTTTTGGCGAAGTAATCCAAGAAGTAATTGCTCCAATTTCTGGCATTATCCTCTACATGAAAGGAGTACCTCCCACTAACATTGATGATACACTTTTTAGTATAAGTCCAAGCGAAGACTAAGACTTTAGCCGTTAGAGACTAATGCTACTGGATAGCAAATTCACAAGAATAATCTGAATTTAACCTGTTTTATTGACACAGCTGAAATTCCTTTATCATTTGAGGGTGCTTCTACACCAAGGCATCAAGCGTATCCTCCATAATTTCCCTTACTTCAGTTTGTATGTCGAAGGTTGGAGTTAACATTCTTGACTATTCGTATAAAGTGTCCAACGTCCCATCCCTAGGGGTGGGACAATGGGACAATGCTGAAATTTTCCTGAAATTTTCGATTAGTCTTATAGGGCTGGGGTTTTGAGATTCAGTTTTCTATTTGTTGTGATACACTCAGAATAGTATGTAAATCAACGGTTGCTGACCTAAAATATTTTTGCAGGCTTGCCCACAATTAAAAACAACCAGAAACCGCTGCTATGATTGGTCTAAGGTACAATTCACGATGGATTAAAATGGGGTGCTTTGTCAGGGGTATGAAAGGAGATAGGGGGAGTTATCTTCAACCTTTTTGAAGTAAACAGCTGCGTGTAATCACCATAATTATTTTAATACTTATCTAAACCATAATTGCATAGATATCTTGAAAAAAATCATTTAAGACAAGATACTCCCCATCAACTTCTTTCAATAAATACCTCATCATTCCATGTTTAACTGTTAAAACTCCTTGAATGACCTCGTCAGATAGAATTTTTAATGCATTGTAAAAATCATCTTCATTTATGGTGTCCTAACAGGATGTCAATTTCTTTATATTTCATTGTAAACTGTTTAAAGCTGCAGGTTGAAATGGTAGATTTTTATTTAGTTATTTCCAGATGTTTGTGGGTGAATTCTGTTTTGATAGAATAATGAAAGTACTGAAAAGTGGAATATTTGTGGAAAAAATAAGTTGAAATCAACTAAATTAGCACCCGAATGAGACATTGAAATGTCTTGATATTCTTTG
>JAYQML010000004.1:142500-436207 GCA_038143735.1 Flavobacteriaceae bacterium | reverse complement strand
GGATCAAACTTATGTGAATATATGCTTGAAAAAGGCTACACTGTGGTAGGGCTTGACAATTATGCGACTGGATTTGAGCACAATATTCTGCCTTTTCTAACCCATGCCAACTTTACTTTTATACAAGGAGATATTCGAGATTTAGGCACCTTTGTCTCTGCAGCTAAAGAAGTCGATTTTATATTGCACCAAGCCGCCTTGGGATTTGTACCTCGTTCTATCAAAGACCCACTTACGTCCAATGGGGATTGATATCAATCAAGACCGCATCGATCAACTCAATCAGTTCGATGACCAAACCAATGAACTCATGCAGATCAATTGAAAGCCGTGGTTGGAACGTCGTTAGCCTTATCGACATCAATCGAAGATGCCAACAGATGTACCACCTTTATTGTAACGGTCCCTACACCAGTAACCTCCAGTAAACAACCCGATCTAAGTCCAGTCATTAGTGCGACAAAAGCGGTTGCTACAGTCCTTAAAAAGGAGATACTGTTGTTTATGAATCAACCGTTTATCCTGGTGTTACGGAAGAAGTCTGTGTCCCCTTACTAGAAGAAATATCTGGCTTAAATTATAACAGTGATTTTTTTGTAGGCTATAGCCCAGAGCGCATTAATCCGGGGGATAAAAAACACACCATCACCAAAATCACTAAAGTCGTGTCTGGTTCCACTCCCGAAACGCTTAAAGCATTATCAGCCCTTTATGGATCTATTATTGAAGCAGGGATTTACGAGGCACCTACCATTAAAACCGCAGAAGCGGCTAAGGTAATTGAAAACACTCAACGCGACATCAACATCGCTTTTGTCAATGAGTTATCGGTTATTTTTAGCAAGATGGGCATCAACACCAAAGAAGTGCTCAAAGCAGCAGGAACCAAATGGAATTTCTTAAACTTCTTTCCGGGTTTGGTTGGGGGACATTGTATTGGCGTCGATCCATATTATTTAGCTTTCAAATCGGAAGAACTGGGCTATACTCCTGAGATGATTTTGGCAGGCCGACGTCTGAATGATTCGATGCCTGGATTTATTGCCAATCAAATTGTAAAACAATTTTTAAAACAGAAAAATTCTATTGAGCACGCTTCTGCCTTAATCCTTGGGGCAACCTTCAAAGAAAACTGTCCAGATTTCCGCAATTCTAAAGTGGTGGATTTGTATAACGAACTCAATGAGTTTGGTTTTAATGTTGAGGTCTACGACCCGCAAGCAGATGAAAAAGTATTTCAATTGGAGTATGGAACCACAAAAATTTCTTCCATCGAAAAAAAATACGATGTCATTGTTTTGGCAGTTTCTCACAATGAATTTAGCTCCATTGATCCCAAAATACATTTACAAGAAAATGGGGTTGTTTTCGATGTAAAGGGCTTTTATTCCGATCCAGACTTCTTATATCTTTAATTTGTGAAAACGCTCATCCACATTATCCCAACATTGGAGAACGGAGGAGCAGAAACTGTGCTTACTCGACTGGTAGAAGAATTTGCTAAAGACGGCGTTGAACAGTTTGTCATTAGTCTTCAAGGAAACGAGAATGATTTTAACCATGCTCAAATAGCAGGCCATTGTCCCGTTATCCATGCAAAAGAAGATTTTAACGCTATACGTGAAATTTATTTAAATTACCCAGAGGCAACCATTTTAGCCTGGATGTACAAAGGTATTTTTAAAGCTCATCAGTGGAAAAGTAAGTTTAACACGGATCACAAAATTATTTGGAACATTCGTCGTTCAAGTTTTCGCCCAAAAGAAATTTATCAAAAAGCGAGTTTATTTTTCTTTGGAATCTATTCAAAATGGGTGAAAGCTTCAATAATATACTGTGCCTATCAGGCAGAAATCATGCATAATCGCTATGGCTTTTACAAGGGAAAAAGTATGGTGATTCAAAATAGATTAGCCAAAAAAGTAGAGCTAGACAGCATAGGAAATTCGGGAATTAAAGGGGAATATGTTCTATACGTTGGTCGATACAATCATGCCAAAGGGCCAGACCGATTGTTGGAAATAGCCCAAATACTTTTACCAAAAAACCCAGCATTTTCGCTGGTGATTGCAGGCAGTGGATGGACCAAAGAAATGATTCCCTCAAGCCTCACTCAGCAAGTTATTCTTTTAGGGAATGTGAAAGAGTTGGTTCCTCTATACACGCATGCAACAGCATTGTTGTTTACTTCTTATACCGAGGGATATCCCAATGTATTGGTTGAGGCAGCGGTTTGTGGTACGCCTGTTATTGGGTTTGCCGCAGGGGATTCTCCCTCCATTTTGGCAGACCATTCTCTGGGGGAATTGGTTTCTACACAGACCGATTTTTGCAGGCAATTACAGCAGCGAATAAAGACACCAACCTCTTTAAAAAGAACGTGATGATGCGTCAAAAATGGCTCTAGCGAATTTTAACTTTACACAAACCTATCAAGCTTATCACAATTTTATATTTCCCTAATCAACGAATTAGTATCTTTATTGTGTGAAAAAGCTTGTCCGCATCACTACTGTTCCAATTTCCTTAGAGAAACTACTCGAAAATCAAGCAGGTTTTTTTAAATCTTATTATGAAGTTACTTTAGTTTCAGCACAAAAGGACCAGTTGGAGGCGGTCGCAAAAGAGCAAGGAGTAGCTTTTTTTCCGTTGGAAATGACCCGGAAAATAACTCCTCTACAAGATTTGAGTTGTTTAATTAGTCTCATTCGTTTTTTTCGTCAAGAAAAGCCACACATCGTGCACAGCCACACCCCAAAAGCAGGGATTATAGGTATGTTAGCGGCCTATATTACTCGTGTTCCCATTCGGATGCACACTGTGGCAGGATTGCCATTAATGGAATCGAAAGGAGTAAAAAAAAGAATCTTAAAGGCCGTGGAGCGACTTACCTATCGTTGTGCTACACATGTTTACCCCAATTCTAAGGGGCTATTGAGTTTTATCAAAGAAAAAAGCTTAGTGGATAATACTCCAATCAAGTGTATAGGCAAAGGGTCATCCAATGGAATTGATACTGCCTATTTTAATCCTGATCTAATTTCTCAGGAGCGTCATAATGAGTTGCGAAAACAATGGAAAATAGCCCATGATGATTTTGTTTTTCTTTTTATTGGCCGTCTTGTAGGAGATAAGGGGATTAACGAATTGGTACCCGCCTTCGAGCAATTAGCCAATAAAATACCAACAGCAAAGCTAGTTTTGGTGGGGCCGCAAGAGCCTTTACTCGATCCACTGTTGAAAGGCACTATAAATTCGATTAGCCACAATCCAAACATTATTATAACAGGCTACCAACAAGATGTGCGCCCGTTTTTTAAAATGGCCCAGGCCTTTGTTTTTCCAAGTTACCGCGAGGGCTTTCCCAACGTTGTACTTCAGGCTGGAGCCATGCGGGTTCCCTGTATTGTCTCCGACATCAATGGGTGCAACGAAATCATAGAGAATGAGGTAAATGGTTTAGTCATTCCGCCGAAGCAAATACAACCTTTGGTAAAAAAAATGGAATTACTCCATAATGACTCCGCAATGAGAAGCGTTTTCATTGAACGAACATACAAAGCTGTTGTGAACAATTTTGAAAGAGCCCACTACTGGACGTTGCTTTTAGCAGAATATAAAGCCCTAGAACAAAATGTATAAGCCAATCAAACATTTCTTGGATACACTGTTCGCCATTCTTCTTTTAATTGGTTTAAGTCCATTATTGTTAGGAATTACCTTTATGCTCTGGATTCAAAATAGAGGAACCCCTTTTTTCACCCAAGTACGCCCTGGGAAAAACGCACAATTATTCACCATCTATAAGTTTAAAACCATGCGGGACACTCGCGATGCAGCAGGGGAGCTATTGCCCGATTTTCAACGAATGACTCCATTGGGGAAGATCATACGAAAAGGCTCCTTAGATGAACTTCCTCAATTTTGGAATGTTGTCAGGGGTGAAATGAGTTTTGTAGGACCACGCCCCTTATTGCCAGAATACTTACCTTTATATACTGAGGAGCAAAACAAGCGACATCATGTCAAACCAGGAATCACTGGCTGGGCACAGGTAAATGGAAGAAACGCTCTAAGTTGGCAGGACAAGTTTAAATTAGATGTTTATTATGTAGAAAACCAAAGCTTTGTTTTGGACCTCAAAATTTTAATTAAAACATTGGGTAAAGTTATTCTTCCGAAGGATATAAACGCTGGAGAACAACTTACCATGGAACCCTTTAATGGAAAAAATTAAATCAATGAAAAATTGTGTTATCGTAGGAGCAGGAGGATTCGGACGTGAAGTCAAAATGCTTATAGAGCAAATAAATGCTGAATCAAAAGAATATAATGTGCTAGGTTTTTATGATGATTCAACCCCAAAAGGAACCCTAATTAACGGACTTAAAGTATTGGGTTCAGTGGAAGATTTGAATCAGGTGAGTGAACCTACAGCAGTGAGCATTGCCATAGGAACCCCAATGATCAAAAAAAGATCGTTGGTCAGTTAACCAACCCTTTGCTTTTCTTTCCTAAACTAATCCATCCTTCTGTTTCTTTAGGAATTTCTGAAGATGCCATAGGGAAAGGAGCCATTATATGTGCAGGAAACATCATTACGGTCAATATCAAGATTGGGGATTTTGTCATTTTAAATTTAGGTTGCACCGTTGGTCATGATACCGTTATTGGAGACTACTCCGCCTTTATGCCACAAACAAATATAGCTGGTGAAGTTAATTTGGGTGAAGCGGTTTACGGAGGAATGGGAGCAGGAATCATAAATCAGGTAAGTATTGGTGACAATGTTACCCTTGGAGCAGGAACGATTGTGGTTAAAGACATGCCCTCCAATTGTTTGGTAGTGGGTGTCCCAGGGAAAGTAATCAAGCATTATGAAAGATAAAATTTGGCTGTCCTCTCCCCATATGGGCGAAGAAGAACTTTTGAATGTTCAAGAAGCTTTTGCAACAAATTGGGTCGCTCCTGCAGGTCCTTTTATTGGCCAACTTGAAAATGATTTAGCCGCTTATTGTGGAACAGCAGGAGCAGCGGTAGTTCAATCTGGAACAGCAGCGATTCACCTAGCATTGCGCCTACTTGATATTCAACAAGGAGATATAGTACTTTGTCAATCATTTACATTCATTGGTTCATCCAATCCAATTTTTTACGAAAAAGCCACGCCAGTTTTTATTGATTCTGAAGCGGCTACTTGGAATATGTGTCCTAATGCTTTAGAAGAAGCTATTATTGATCAAAAGAAGAAAGGAAAACACCCCAAAGCAATTGTTGTGGTCCATCTTTATGGTATGCCCGCAAAGATGAAAGAGATCATGACAATCGCTCACCGTTATAATATTCCTGTTATCGAAGATGCTGCAGAGGCACTGGGCTCTTCAATCAATGGAAAGGCCTGTGGATCCTTTGGAGATTTTGGTATTTTGAGTTTTAACGGAAATAAAATCATTACGACTTCTGGTGGGGGAGCGTTATTATCTAATAATCTTGACGCCCTTCAAAAAGCCCGTTTTTTGGCCACTCAGGCCAAAGATAATGCACCACATTATGAACACACCCAGATGGGATACAATTATCGCATGTCGAATGTTGCGGCAGCCATTGGGGTTGGACAGCTAAAAGTTTTAGACCAAAGGGTAGCCGCCAGAAGAGCCAATTACGATTTTTATCAAGCATTACTCGCTAATGTTGAGGGGGTTCAATTTTTAGAAGAACCAGAAGGATATTTTAGTAATCGCTGGTTGAGTTGTATTATAATTGATCCTACTATAACAGGAGTAAGCAGAGAAGATTTACGCCTAGCTTTAGAAAAAGAAAACATTGAAAGTCGACCTTTGTGGAAACCCATGCACCTGCAACCCTTTTTTGCACACTGTGATTATTATGGGACTGACTTTATCGAAAAACTCTTTCAAGATGGATTCTGTCTTCCGTCAGGAAGTAATTTAACTGAGGAGAAAAAAGCGAATTTCAAGTCAATTGAAAGTAGTATTTTCGTGCTAATATGTTTGAAAGAATTTTTAAATATCATTATTCAAATAAATTTGCTTTTGCACTTGATGCACTATCTGTATCTTCGATTGGGCTTGAGTTCATTCTTTTTCTAAATGGATCAGTACTGATTATTCGATCACTTTCAGACAAGTTGATCTTTGTCGCTTTGGCCCTTTGCTCTATTGTCCTTTTTCGGGGATATAACATGTTGCTTCGTTTTACAACATTTATTGATATTGGGAAAATAGCCTCAGGCTTATTCCTTGCACTGTCCATCTATGCGATTTACATCAAAGCAGAAACCAGAGGACATATCAACTATCTGCTGCTGTTGTTTTATTTCTCACTTTCTTTATTATCGGTCTATCGACTAATCATCCGATTGCTCTATGCACGTGTGATCAAAGAAGATAAATTGATTAATACGCTATTGTTTGGCGCAGGGTCAAACGGTTTACGCACCAAGCGTGCACTCGACGATAGTAATGCCGTAAACGTGATTGGATTTATCGATGATGACCCTGCTAAAATTGGGCGGAGTATCGAAGGCTTATCTGTCAGTGCGTTTAGGCGAGAAATTAGAAAATTGATAGAAAACAAGCAAATGTCAGCAAATCATCATCACCTCTTCTAAGGTTAGTCAAAAGAAAAAAAATGAACTATTCCAGTTCTTTAAATTAAAAGGGGTACGTATTTTCACCGTTCCTCCGTTAGACGATCTAGCTAGTAACAAAAGGGATTATGGGGAATTTAACGCCTGTTAAAATTGAAGATTTGTTAAAACGAGATCAGATCAACATCGATCAGGAAAAAAACAAGATTCAGTACCAGAATAAAACCATCTTGGTGACGGGTGCAGCCGGCTCAATTGGCAGTGAAATTGTTCGTCAATTGATCCAATTTGAACCCAAAGAAATCATATTGTTCGATCAAGCAGAAACGCCTTTATTTGAGTTTAAGAACGAATTGATCAAACAAAATAGTGGCACTAAATTCCATTACTATTTACAAAATGTTACCGATAAAACAGCCCTGCAGCAATGCTTTGCTACTTTTCCCATTGATGTGGTGTTTCATGCTGCCGCTTACAAGCATGTTTTCATGACTGAAGCGATTCCAAAAGCAGCCATCATCAACAATGTATTGGGAACCAAAAGTGTGGTGGATATTGCTGTAGCTAACAAGGTGAGCCACTTGGTACTTGTTTCTACTGACAAAGCAGTTAATCCGTCCAATGTCATGGGTGCCTCCAAACGCATTGCAGAAATATATGTCGCTGGTATGGCAGAGAAGACGACCACCAAAATCATCACCACCCGTTTTGGAAATGTATTAGGTTCCAACGGATCGGTCGTTCCCATTTTTAAAGAGCAAATAGCCAAAGGTGGTCCAGTAACGGTTACCGATCCAGAAATAACCCGGTATTTCATGACCATTACAGAAGCTTGTCAATTGGTCTTAGAAGCGGGTGCTACAGGTGATGGAGGGGAAATTTATGTATTCGACATGGGTGAACCTGTCAAAATTGCGGACCTAGCCATAAGTATGATCCGTTTATCAGGATTAATCGAAGGGCAAGACATCGAATTGGTTTACACGGGGCTTTAGTCCGGGAGAAAAACTTTATGAAGAATTATTGACCGATAAAGAGAGTTTAAAACCTTCCCACAACGAACTTATTTTTATTGCAGAAAAAGAACATTTTTCTCCCCAACAGCAAGCAGCCATTGTAGCGCTGATAGAAGCGGCGACCCAAGGAGTTAATCCTGAAGGCCTGGTCAAGCAAATGAAAGCAATTGTGCCAGAGTTTATCTCAATGAACTCTGCCTATACTGCATTGGATAATGCAAATTAATTCTGGTTAGCCGGAATAATTTTTACCCCACGTATACACACATTAAATGGGTAACGTTCAACATTTTGACGATTCAGCTCAGAGGGGTATTTGGTGAAGCTAATGCGAAAGGAAGAGATCAAGGGTAAAGGAATAATCACTTGCCGAAATTCGGTTACATCCAAACTACTATCCGACCAAAGCTCAGTGGGTTCAATTGTAAAACTCGAACTTCCGCTTACAATAGGAGTATACCCAAGAGCAATTCTTTTTCTTTCATCGTTGGTAGGGGGTAAGATCAAAAAGTTCATCTTGTACTCAAAAACAAGATTTTTTGGGCTACTTCCAAAACCAGAAAACTCTTTTATAATTTGTGCGGGTTGCTCTTCAAATCCAGGATAGGATTGATAATATCCAATCATAGCATCTTCACAGCTAGCAAATGTATTCGTTGTTGTTACTGTACTGAACCATCCTTCTTGTGGGTTAGCCCAACCACTAGTGACAGTGGTATTTTGAGAGAGTACTTGAAGGTCGTCGATATATTCATAGCTAACAAAATCTTTATTCGAATTAACATCAAAATGGGTAGAATTGGCTACTCCATGAGTAACATCGTAGCGTCCAAAACCTTCAGGATATTCAATCAAAACGGCTATATCTTCTGCAGTTTCAGGGTCATTAAGACTTCCTTGGATGGTGGTTGTGCCACTTGCAGTAGTTGATGAGCCCACACTACTGATGGGATACCCTCCTTCAAAAACCCATTCGAAAAGATCAAAATTCTGTGCTGTAGTTACATAGGAAACGCGAAAGGTGGTTTGAGCTCATGTTACTCTCAGAAAAAGAAAATTTGTTTTGAGAGGATAAAAAAGTTGCCGCAACTTCTCCACTACGCCCATTGGGATCACCAGTCGGTTGAATGAACGCATTTTCATTCCTTTCATTTGCTGACTCAGGAACGAATTCTTTTGCACATGAAAGGCAAAACAAACAAACCACGAAATGAAAAGACACAAAACGCATATAGTAAATAACGAAGCAAAGATAAGGAAAATCAACATTGAATTGATCAACTCCACTTGTTTAAAAGCGTTAAAACAAAAGAAGAACGTAAAAATAGTGCTGCCTTTGCGCAAAAGTGTTTGTATACTGACCAAAATTAAGTACATTTGCAATCCAAAATTTAATATAATGTATGCAATCGTAGAGATAGCAGGGCAGCAATTCAAAGTTGCAAAAGACCAAAAAGTGTATGTTCACCGTCTAGCACAAGAAGAAGGAAGCAAAGTTTCTTTTGACCAAGTGTATCTTTTGGATAACGGTAAGGATGTTACTTTAGGCGCCCCGGCTATAACTGGCGCTTCGGTAGAAGCAAAAGTGGTGAAACACCTAAAAGGAGACAAAGTGATTGTCTTCAAAAAGAAAAGAAGAAAAGGATACCGTGTTAAAAACGGTCACCGTCAATCGTTAACGGAGATTCTTATTGAAGGCATCTCTGCTAAAGGAGGAGCAAAGAAAGCGACACCAAAAGCAAAAGCAGAAGCGGCTCCAAAAGCTAAAGCAGCTCCAAAGAAAGCAGCGCCAAAGAGCAAAGCTCAGCACACTGCAAAGGAAACGCCAAAAGCACAAGAAGACCTTAGCGGAAAAACGGTAGCTGAATTGAAAAATTTAGCCAAGGCAAAAGGAATTTCAGGGATATCTTCTATGAAGAAAGCTGATTTGATTGCTGCCTTACAAGCATAAACGATTAAAATTATACGATCATGGCACATAAAAAAGGAGTAGGTAGTTCGAAAAACGGTAGAGAATCCGAATCGAAACGACTTGGCGTCAAAATTTTTGGAGGTCAAGCAGTACGCGCTGGGAACATCATCGTTCGTCAACGTGGAACGGCGCACAATCCAGGAGAGAACGTTTACATTGGAAAAGACCACACTTTACATGCGAAAGTAGACGGCTTAGTTCAATTTGCTAAAAAGAAAGACAACAAATCGTTTGTATCGGTTGTTCCTTTTGAAGCATAAAAGAATCACACACAGGTAAAAACCCGCTCATTGAGCGGGTTTTTTTATGGGCTTATCGGAACCTTTAATCAGTTAAAGCCCCATATACATATCGATTAAGCGCAATGACATATTCGTTCGTATTGGGGAGTTTTTGGGTCATAAAAAGAGCAATTAAGTCTTCTGCCGGATCGATAAAAAAATGTGTTTTGAAAAAGCCGCCCCAGTAAATCTGTCCATTACTCGCTGGGCTTGGGTCTTTTTCAGTATCAACCAACACGCCAAAGCCCAGTCCAAATCCACGCGAGGGTCCGAGCAAGGTACCCACATGGTTTTTTTGCATTAGGGCAACGGTCTCTGCAGCTAATACTTGCTTTCCATTAAGAGAACCTTGGTTTAAAATCATTTTACAAAACTGTAAGTAGTCATTCATGGATGAGAATAGACCATAGGTACCCCCATAAACGCGATTGCCTTGTGTTGGAGCTTGCATTGGGCTTGTGATTAAATCACCTTCTTCATTTAGAAGATGAACTTTCATTACCCGTGCAGCTGCCTGTTCAGTCAAATTGTAGCCTGTTTCATACATCTCCAAAGGCGTAAAAATATGTTCGTTTAAATAGCTGTTAATGCTTTGTCCAGAAACTTCTTGAACAATGAGTGCCAACACATCGGTTGCGGCACTGTAATACCATTGTTCTCCGGGCTGGCCAATAAGCGGAACCTGTAACAAGACATCTACCCGATCTTCTAATTTTTCATAGACTGCTGGATCAAACAAATCATGGTACATTAGTTTGAACAATTCTTTGTCGAATACATTTTCTTCTAAGCCGTGCGAAAGTCCTGCCGTGTGGGTAAGCAATTGCTGAATGGTGATATTGGATTTTCGCTTGGAAGTAGGGCCGTTTACACCTGTAGAAAGGTCATCTATTACGGCCAGTTGATTTAAAGCAGGAAGATAAGTCGCGGCCTCCTCTTCCAAGCGAAGAAGTCCTTGCTCCACCAATTGCATGATGGCTACACTCATAATGGGTTTGGTCATCGATTGTAAGAAGTAAACACTGTTCTCCCTGAGTGGAGTTTGTTTATCCAAATCTTGGAAACCTTGCGTACTTCTCCAAGCAATTTCCCCTTGATGATATACCAAGACTTCTGCCCCAGCAATGTGTCCTTCCCTGATCTCTTTTTTCAAGAAATCTTCAAAATCAGTTAGCTTTTCCGGATTAAGTTGGCCTTGTGCAAAAATAGAATGAAATCCTAGGAAAAGGAGTAAATAGAGAATACGCATGGTTTTTTTTGGTAAGATAAGAAATAAAAAAAGCCAAGCGTTAGCCTGGCTTTTTAAACTTCTTTAAGAGGCTACTAGTAGCGGTAGTACTCAGGCTTATAGGGTCCTTCAACACCAACACCAATATAATCGGCTTGGTCTTTAGAGAGTGCTTCCAACTCTACCCCTAAGTGGGCAAGGTGTAGTGCCGCAACCTTTTCATCTAAGTGTTTGGGTAACATATAGACCTTGTTTTCGTATTTCTCTGGGCTCGTCCACAATTCGATTTGTGCCAAGGTTTGGTTGGTAAATGAATTACTCATCACAAAACTTGGGTGACCAGTGGCACAGCCCAAATTCACCAAACGCCCTTCAGCCAAAATAATCAACTCTTTTTTATTTTCAAGAGTGTACTTGTCCACTTGTGGTTTGATTTCAACTTTGGTCCCACCATAGTTTTCGTTCAACCAAGCCATGTCGATTTCATTGTCAAAATGACCAATATTGGCGACGATGGCCTTGTCTTTCATTTGTAAGAAATGCTCGCCCGTAAGAATGTTTTTATTTCCAGTAGCCGTAACAACAATATCCATATTGCTGATGACACTATTAATGCGTTTTACTTCATAGCCGTCCATGGCCGCTTGAAGCGCGCAAATTGGGTCAATTTCAGTAACCGTTACAATGGCACCTGCGCCACTAAAAGAAGCGGCTGTACCTTTTCCAACATCACCATAACCGGCTACCAAAACTCGTTTTCCAGCTAACATAACATCGGTTGCACGACGAATCGCGTCTACAGCATTTTCCTTGCATCCGTATTTGTTGTCAAACTTCGATTTGGTGACAGAGTCGTTTACATTGATGGCAGGCAAAGGAAGTGTTCCATTGTTCATGCGTTCGTATAAACGGTGTACTCCTGTGGTGGTTTCTTCCGAAAGGCCATTGATGTTTTCCACTAACTCAGGGAAACGGTCGAGTACCATATTGGTTAAATCGCCACCATCGTCGAGGATCATATTGAGGGGTTCACGCTTTTCACCAAAGAAAAGAGTTTGCTCAATACACCAATCAAATTCTTCCTCATTCATTCCTTTCCAAGCATAAACAGGGATTCCGGCAGCAGCGATAGCCGCAGCAGCATGGTCTTGGGTAGAAAAAATATTACAAGAACTCCAAGTAACATCAGCACCAAGAGCAACTAGGGTCTCAATTAGCACTGCTGTTTGGATGGTCATGTGCAAGCAGCCTGCAATGCGTGCTCCAGCCAAGGGGCGTTCACCAGCATATTCCTCGCGTAGCGACATTAAGCCGGGCATTTCTGCTTCGGCCAATTCAATTTCTTTTCGTCCCCAGTCAGCAAGACCAATGTCTTTCACTTTATACGGTAGGGCAGTAGTTTTCTCGTTCATCATAGGTTTGTTAACTTTACGGCAAAAGTACGTACTTTCTTCCGAAAAGCCTATGCCGATAATCCCTGATTTTTTTACTCCTTCTTCCTGTCAATTAGCCCTTTGGGATATTGACGAATCTACGGATGAGCTGGCCCGGAAGATTACCTTAACCCATGCGCAAAGACAAGAACTTACCCTGCGAAAGACCGCTGGAGCAAAGAAAGGATTCTTGGCCGTACGTTTAGCGCTTAAAAGTTTAGGGGTCTTACTCAGTGACTTGTCCTTTAACGCAAAGGGGGAACCCCAACTCCCCTCTTCTTTCTGTTCGCTTTCTCATTGCACGCGATATGCAATAGCTGTTGTTGGCGATGTACCGCTTGGGGTGGATGTAGAAAGCTATCGGGAGAAGATCGTTCGAGTTGCTCCAAAGTTTGTCCATCCAAAGGAGCAAAAATTCATTTGCGCTGACCAAGAGATGGCGCTACTCACACGACTCTGGACTGCTAAAGAGGCTATTTATAAAGCCATGTGCCATCCGGGACTTGCCCTGGCCGCTCAAATAGAAGTTGCCCCTTTTACGCTTTTGGATACTAAGGGTAGCGCAAAGGTTTATTTAGACGACAAAACAGTTTCCTTTTCCCTGCAATTCAGTACTTTTAATGAGCACGAATTTAGTTTAGCACAATTAACCCCAACAGATGAACGTATCCATTGAAATAACCCTGGCGCCCTTACAACACGACTACGAAGAACCCATTAAGGCATTCATCCGGACACTTCGCAATTCGGACTTTGAGGTGCAAGAAAATCCATTGAGTACGCAAATCTATGGAGAGTTTCAACCCCTAATGGCGTTTTTATCTGTTGCTATTGAAACAAGCTTTGATGCGATTGCCGCAGGAATGATTCATTTGAAAATTGTCAAAAGCGATCGTAGCGATTATGTCCCCTTTAGTTGATTTCCTTTTTGGGCAATACAGTGGCTACGCCACCCTAGACATCATACTTGAAATTTTTGCTGTTTTGCTGGGATTAGCTAGTGTCTGGTATGCCAAACAAAACAAAGTGGCGGTTTATCCAACTGGGATGATCTCCACAGCCCTCTTTGTGTATCTTTTGTTGAAATGGGGCCTCATTGGCGATATGTTGATTAATGCCTATTACTTCATCATGAGCATCTACGGCTGGTATTTTTGGATGCAAAAAAAGGAAGGAGAAGCCCTACATCCAATTTCACGTATCACCAACAGAGAAGTAACCCTTGGTTTTTTCCTTTTTTTCTCCTAAGTCTAGGTTTTGTCTACAAAATCTATTTGCTTTTGCGCTATGGAACGATTGGACAGCCTATGTGGATACCGTTACCACGGCCATCTTTTTTGTGGGCATGTGGCTCATGGCGCGAAGAAAGATCGAGCACTGGGGGTTTTGGATTGTTGGCGACCTTATTTCGGTTCCTTTGTATTTCTATAAAGGCTTAACCCTTACCAGCCTGCAATACATTATTTTTACAATTATTGCCTTTTACGGCTATCGTTCATGGAAAAGAGCACTCAATTGAAACCCAATAAAGTCATTAAAATTGTCGTCTACGGTCCAGAAAGCACCGGTAAAACGACCTTGACCAAAGCGTTGGCAAAGCACTATCAAGCGCAATGGGTACCCGAATTTGCCCGTACTTTTTTACAGGAAAAATGGGATAGACAGCAAGAAGTATGCGCTTTAGAGGACTTAATTACCATCGCCCATGGGCAATTGGAAGCTGAAAATAGCGCTGCACAAAAAACAAATGATCTCTTGTTTTGCGATACCAATATCTTGGTCACCAAGGTGTGGTCAGAAACGCACTTCGAAGGCTATTGTGCTCCTGAGATAAACCAGCTTTTTGAAAAAGCCCAAGTCGATCTATACCTGCTTACCCACATTGATGTACCCTGGGAAAAAGACGATTTAAGGGACCGCCCAGAAAACCGTGAACGAATGTTTGCCTATTTCAAGCAGCAATTAGACCACCACAAGCTTCCTTATTTTATCCTCGAAGGAAACGAACAAAAGCGTCTGCAACAGGCCATCGAACGAGTGGATGAATTGCGGAAAAATTTCCCCCACTAAATTAATTTTTAAACTTGCATGAACACAAATTATACGTACTTTTGTCCATGCTCAAAGGGGTGCTCTAAATAAAGAGCTGAGATCATACCCTATGAACCTGGGCGGGTAATGCCGCCAAGGGAAGTAGATTGTTTTATTTATTTTATTAACCAGAATAGTTACCCCATTATTCGTAAAGCAAGTTCGAATGAGAATAACTGTTTTTATCTGTAGCTGCGTAGTTGGATTAGCTTCCCTCCACGCACAAGAGCAACAAGCGAAAGATTCGCTTTCTACGACCATTTCCCTTGAAGAGGTCAGTGTAGCTGGACTCCGTGCCAGTAAAGATCAACCGGTGAGTTTTTCCGAAGTAAGCAAGGAAGAAATCAAGGAACGCAACCTGGGACAAGACCTTCCCATTTTGTTAAATTTTCTCCCCTCAGTGGTCACTACCTCTGATGCAGGGGCGGGAATTGGCTATACTGGAATACGTGTTCGAGGAAGCGATGCCACGCGTGTAAACGTCACCATCAACGGTATTCCCTACAACGATGCAGAATCGCAAGGAACCTTTTGGGTGAACATGCCTGATTTTGCTTCTTCGGTAGAGAACATTCAACTGCAACGCGGGGTGGGGACCTCTACCAATGGATCCAGTGCTTTCGGAGCAAGTTTAAATATTTTGACTGAAGCGGTATCCCCAGAGGCATATGCCCAGATTTCCAATTCAATCGGTAGCTTTGGGACACTTCGACACACCCTTAAGTTTTCAACAGGATTACTTCATGACAAAATTGAGATTTCAGGGCGTTTTGGAGCGATTGAATCGGATGGGTATATAGATCGTGCCTCTTCCGACTTGAAGTCATATTTCTTACAAGGGGTGTACCAAGAAGGGAATACGCTGATCAAAGCCTTGGCATTTGGGGGACATGAAATCACCTACCAATCTTGGATTGGGGTAGACCCCATGACCTTAGCCAATGACCGTACTTACAATTTTGCTGGTGAAATCTATGATGATAACGGTAATCTAAGCGGGTATTATGACAATCAAGTAGACAATTACAAACAAGACCACTATCAATTGCATTGGAATCAGCGCTATGAGGGGAATTGGTCTTCTTCTATAGGTTTGAACTACACCTACGGGCGTGGGTTTTATGAAGAGTATGAGAAACGAGTCTCCGTTTATCCAATTTGAGATTGGATGACCTTAGCCTTGGAGATACAAGTATTACCGACACTTCTGGGGTCATCCAAAAGTGGTTGGACAACGACTTTTATGTGCTTACAGCTAATGTTCAGCACGAGGGAGAACAAACCAATTTGGTTTTCGGAACGTTGTTGAGTAATTACCAAGGCGATCATTTCGGGAACTTGGTTTGGGCGCGCTATGCCAGCAATGCGCAACCCAAGCACGAATTTTACCGCAACAAAGGAATAAAGAAAGAATTTTCACTCTTCGGAAAAATTACCCATCAGCTAGGGGATACCTTTACGGCCTATGCTGATCTTCAGTACCGCCGAGTGGATTATTCGGCTTTGGGGAGCCTCAATGAATTAGGGGCGATTGATATCTCAGACAATTTCGATTTCTTCAACCCAAAACTCGGACTTACCTACCATGCCGACGAAAACACCCAAGTCTATGCTTCTTATGCTAAGGCGCAACGCGAGCCCAATCGTTTGGACTACGAAAACGGCAACCCACGCCCAGAGATCCTCAATGATTTTGAGCTAGGATATCGCTCAAATGGAAATAAAACCAAATGGAGTGCTAACTTCTACTATATGGGATATAAAGATCAATTGGTGTTGACCGGGGAATTGGATGATGTTGGAGCGCCAATTCGTCAAAATGTAGGAGATAGTTATCGTTTAGGAATTGAGCTTGAGGCGTCTTTTGCACTCACTAATCAGTTATTGTGGCAACCCAACCTCAGTTTGAGTCGTAACAAAAACCGCGACTTTAAGTTTCAGCGCGACGGGCAATTACAAAATCTAGGAGACACAAATATTTCGTATTCTCCCTCCATCATTGGGGGAAGTAACTTAGTGTTTGCCCCATCAACCCAATTTCAAATTGGGTTATTGTCAAAATATGTAGGCGAACAATACCTGGGGAATATCGACGCGGATCTATCTAAATTGAACGCCTATTTTATCAATGACCTCAACATTCGATATGCCATTGGTCCACTCGGATGGGTCAAAGCGATTGATTTTTCGCTGTTGGTCAATAATATATTCGATGAAAAGTATAGTTCTAACGGATACTTTTACACCGATGATGACACCTCGGTAGCGGATCAAACCACCACCATAGAAGGAGTAGGTTACTACCCACAGGCAGGCACCAACTTTTTGTTGGGCGCAAGTTTTACCTTTTAGGCAATAAATGACAGACGTGCAGGCTAAAATTTTTCGGCTTGCACGTTTTTTTTAGTTAGAAATGACCAAGCTATTCCCACGTACATCTACCCGATACATAATTAAAGAATAAACAGTGGTTGCCCCTTCCGGGGGTTGAGCAGTTGCCCAGTGGTTAGACTATATTGATAACCCTCGCAAGCACATATTGCTAAAAAGCCCTCCAATTGGGTTTGCGAGCAAGCCGAAGGGGAATGATTGGGACAACTGGCTTCCCAAGCCATATAACTCATTCCATTGGGGTTAAACAAATGAATTCCTTTGTGTCCTGCGTTGGGCAAAGTGATCAACCCCCCAGCAAAACGAAGGTTGTCGTATTGGGGAAGACTAAGGTTGATCGGCAGGGAAAACGTTAGATCGGGAAGGTAGGGATTTCGTTCCAAATCATTTTTCCCGCAAGATAAAATAAGCAGTAGTCCCAGCAGGACCAACTGTTTCTTTCGGAATGATATTGAAGCAATCCTATTCATTTTTATATCTTTGTTGTTCACCCTTTTTCAAATCTAAAGGGTTTTTATGTTATTTAAACGAAAAGATCATGAGTAAAGTATCTTATTACACCGAAGAAGGGTTAAAAAAATTGAGAGACGAACTCAACCATTTAAAAGATGTTGAACGCCCCAAAGCCTCAAACGCCATTGCGGAAGCTCGCGACAAGGGGGATTTGAGTGAAAATGCAGAATACGATGCGGCCAAAGAAGCCCAAGGCTTGTTGGAGCTACGCATTTCAAAAATGGAAGCAACCCTTTCCAATGCACGTCTCATCGATGAGGCCGCGCTTGACAATTCTAAAGTATTGGTGCTTTCCACCGTTGAGGTGAAAAATAAAGCCAACGGCATGCAAATGACCTATACCCTTGTTGCCCAAAGTGAAGCCGACCTCGCTTCGGGTAAAATCTCTGTTGACTCTCCGATTGGAAAAGGGTTGTTGGGAAAAAAGTAGGGGAAATTGCCGAAATACAAGTTCCAAGTGGAAACATTCAATTGGAAATCGTCTCCATTAGCCGTGCATAAATGTCCAGTATATTCAGTAAAATAATTGCGGGTGAAATACCTTGCTATCGGGTGGCGGAAGACGACAAGCACCTGGCTTTTTTGGACATTAACCCCAATGCTCTAGGGCATACACTTTGTATTCCCAAAAAAGAAATCGATCGTTTGTTCGATTTATCGGAGGAAGATTATACTGCGCTACTCCGTTTTTCGCGAAAAGTAGCCCTTGCGCTCAAAAAAACAATAGAATGCAACCGCATTGGTCTTTCCGTCATTGGCTTAGAAGTTCCCCATGCACATGTTCATTTGATCCCGTTAAACAGTATGGAGGATGCTACCTTTGGCAAGAAGGTACAACTTGAACCGCAAGCCATGCAAGCCTTAGCCCAAAAAATCGCGGCGCATATTTAAGCATTAGGAATGGTTCAATTCCTAATTCGTAATTAATCTATTCGTCATTCTCCATTTCGCTTCAATTTTGGCAATACAATTTCCAGGGTAGTGCCTTGGGCGAGTCTACTTTCTTTTACACCTATGCTGCCGTTGTGGTATTCGTGTATAATGCGGCGTGCTAGAGACAGTCCTAAGCCCCATCCCCTAGATTTGGTCGTAAAGCCAGGCTGGAAAATTTTTTTGAGGTGTTCGGGTGCAATACCGTTTCCTTCGTCCTTGACCAACAATCGAACTTCGCGATCATATTCAATAAGTTGTATCTCAATTTGTCCAATCCCTTTCATGGAATCCAAGCCATTTTTGACCAAATTTTCCAATGTCCAACTCAAGAGGGAATCGTTGAGGGGAAGAAAAATCGCTTTCTCGGGCAAATCTACCGCCCATCGAATTTGTTTTCCCGTCCGTTTTTGGAGGTAGGCAATGGTGGCTTGGGTAATTTGAACAATATCTTTTTGGTGCAATTCTGGCAAGGAGCCTACTTTAGAAAAACGCTCTGTAATTACCGCTAGACGTTGAATATCTTTCTGCATTTCTTCGATCGAAGCAGGGGCAATGTTTTGTTCTTTTAGCAGATCAATCCATCCCATCAGAGAGCTCAGTGGTGTGCCAATTTGGTGGGCAGTTTCTTTGGCCATTCCGGCCCACAAACGATTTTGTTCTGCCGCCTTATTGGTTTGAAAGAAGAAGTAAAGTAGTCCTCCAAAGAGAAAAATGATCAGCAACAGGGCGAGCGGATAATATTGTAACTTCACCAGCAAGAGTGAGTCGCCATAGTATAAATTCTGATTAATGATGTCTTTGTACACGATGGGAATGGGGGCATTTTGTTTTTTTAGTTTTGCAAGAGCGGCATACAATTCTAGCGAATCAGGATCTTCTTCTGCATTCCATTCAATGTTTCTAAAATCAATGATTTTTCCTTCTTCATTGACCTGAATCATGGGGTAATTCCAATTTTCTGAAAACATCAAAGGTTAGTGTACCATAATCTCGACTCAAATCATTGCTTTCCACCAATTCTTTTTGTGCGGTTGCCCAGAGTTCCATTTTGGTGCGTTCCTCATTTTTCAGCACTTGAAAAAGCACATTTGTATTCCACAAAATGATGCTAACGATACCAAAAGCCCCCAAGAGCCCCCAGTTTTTCCACAAAGATTGTAAGGATCGAAACACTACGTTTTGCTTAACGTCTCAAGGTACCGAATATTATTGACAAAGTTAAAAAGCCAACTGCCACTTAGCCAATCGTTCCATTCATCTAACCGCCTCGAGAGCCTCCCCGATTCTCGATGACCTCTGGGTCGTTGAGCTTGTCTGGTCGTTGAGTAAAGTCTCCCGCTTGATGTCCTAATTAATCTATTTTCCTTCGTATTTCTCCCTTGATTTATGTACTTTTGAAATTAAATTTATAGTCATGGAAGTAGCCGGAAAAATTAAATGGTTGGACGAAACCAAAACCTATGGATCAAATGGATTTCGCAAGCGCGAGGTGGTGGTGACCACGGAAGAACAATACCCCCAACATATTTTGGTGGAATTTGTCCAAGATAAATGCGATTTACTCAACAATTTTCAATTGGGACAAAGCGTTAAGATTGGGATCAATCTCCGCGGACGTGAATGGGTGAATCCGCAGGGGAGACCAAATATTTCAACTCCTTACAGGGATGGCGCATTGAAGCAACGGCTGCTAGCGCTGGCCCGGCAGACATGCCGCCCATGCCTCCGGCCTCTTCATTTGAAGCTGCCCCAGACACCAACAATGAAGTAGAAGACGATCTTCCTTTTTAATTGCTATGGGTTGCTGATTTACTGCGAGGGAGAAACGAAGTTTCGACCGAAGCAGTCACTGCCTTTGGCGGACCCTCTAGGCTTAATTCGTAATTCGCAATTAATTCTGTTGTCATTCAAAAATTATTGTCTTACATTTGCAGCCCCTTAGTGGGAGAAAAACACTAGATAAAACAATTTATTGTGGATACATTAAGTTATAAAACCATCTCGGCCAATGCCAATACTGTTGACAAACAATGGTTAGTGGTAGACGTTGCCGGCATGCCTTTAGGAAGAATGGCCTCAGAAGTTGCGAAACTTATTCGAGGAAAGCACAAACCCAATTACACTCCTCACGTTGACTGTGGAGACAATGTAATCGTAATCAATGCGGAGCAAATCCAGTTGAGCGGGGAGAAGTGGAAACAAAAAATCTATTTGCGCCACACAGGATATCCTGGTGGACAACGTGCGTTGAGCGCTGAGCAGTTATATGCCAAGAGCCCTTCGCGTTTGGTCGAAAACGCAGTACGCGGAATGTTACCCAAGAACAAATTGGGCGCTGTTCTTTTCAAAAACTTAAAAGTATTCAATGGCGCGGAGCACACCCATGCTGGATTAAACCCGACCACCATTCAACTTAATAAATTCAACTAATGGACGTAATTCACACCATCGGTCGTCGTAAGACCTCTGTCGCACGTATCTTCTTATCAGAAGGAAAAGGAGAAATTACCGTAAACAAAAAAGGGTACGAAACGTATTTTCCAACGTCAACCCTACAATACAAAATCCAGCAGCCTTTTGCCTTAACAGAAACCCAAGGAAATTATGACCTTAAAGTAACGGTAACAGGGGGAGGAATCAACGGACAAGCAGAAGCCATTCGTTTAGCAATTTCGCGTGCATTGTGCAAAATCGACGAAGAGCATCGTTTGGTGTTAAAACCAGAAGGCTTATTAACCCGTGATCCACGTATGGTAGAAAGAAAGAAATTCGGACAGAAGAAAGCCCGTAAGAAATTCCAATTCTCGAAACGTTAATATTTTTTGCTTCTTTTTTCAAAAAGGAGTTGTTCATATATTTTTTAACCCGTTGCCCACTCAGTCCGCTGAGATTAGTTTAGCATCTAAATTGTCAAGGCCCGTTTTTCGGCCACTTGATGATTGCTAACTACGGAACGTAAACTAACCAAAAATGGCAAACACAGACGTAAAAGACCTGCTCAACGCAGGCGTACACTTTGGTCACTTGACCAGAAAATGGAATCCCAACATGGCGCCCTATATCTATATGGAGCGTAACGGAATCCACATTATCAACCTTTACAAAACCGCTGCTAAAGTTGACGAAGCGGCAGAAGCAATGAAAAAAATCGCTGCTTCTGGACGTAAAATCCTTTTGTTGCAACCAAGAAACAAGCCAAAGACATCGTATCAACCAAAGCTGCTGAGGCAAAAATGCCTTACATCACAGAGCGTTGGCCCGGTGGAATGTTGACCAACTTTGTCACCATTCGTAAGGCGGTGAAGAAAATGGCTGCCATCGATCGCATGAAGAAAGACGGTACCTTTGAAACACTTTCGAAAAAAGAAAAATTACAAGTAAGCCGTTTACGTGCAAAATTGGAAAAGAACTTAGGGTCAATCACCGAAATGACACGTTTACCTGGGGCTTTATTTGTGGTTGACATCAAACGCGAGCACATTGCCATCAAAGAAGCACAAAAATTGAAAATTCCAATTTTTGCTATGGTTGACACCAACTCTGATCCACGCGATGTAGACTTTGTCATTCCATCGAATGATGATGCCTCTAAGTCAATTGAAAAAATCTTGAGCATTGTTACTTCCGCAGTAAGTGAAGGCTTGTCTGCGCGACAATCGGAAAAAGAGGCTGAAAACAAAGGACAAGAAGCACCTGCTGTAGAAGCTG
The DNA here is from genome assembly GCA_038143735.1 of Flavobacteriaceae bacterium. Lineage (GTDB taxonomy): Bacteria > Bacteroidota > Bacteroidia > Flavobacteriales > Flavobacteriaceae > Arcticimaribacter. The sequence goes on along the minus strand of JAYQML010000004.1, from coordinate 414,031 downwards.
CCGCTCCTGCCGTTGAAGCCGCTGCACCCGCTGCAGAAGCTGCTACACCAAAAGCAGAAGCAACTCCGACGAAAGAAGGAGAAGCGCCAGCCGAAGCAGAAGCATAAACCACAAACAATAGTAATAACGTTATACAAAGCTAGGGAATAGCTTTTCGCAAAGCCATTTCCTTCGTTTTCTACTTTAGAATTAATATTATGAAAATTACTGCATCAGAAGTAAATAAACTACGTCAGGCCACAGGAGCTGGAATGATGGACTGTAAAAAAGCCCTAGTTGAAGCAGAAGGAGACTTCGACAAAGCGGTTGAAAACTTACGTAAAAAAGGACAAAAAGTGGCGGCCAATCGTGCGGACCGCGATTCAGCAGAAGGAGCTGTTTTAGCAAAAGTAAACGCGGACAACACTGCAGGAGTAGTGGTGTCGGTAAACTGTGAAACAGACTTTGTCGCGAAGAACGACAGCTACCTAGCGTTGGCCAACCAAATTTTAGACATTGCCTTAGACAAGGCAAAGTTTAGAAGACCTTTTGGCAGCTGACTTTGGCGGTATGAGTGTTGCCGATAAGTTAACCGAGCAAACGGGAGTCATCGGTGAGAAAATCGAAATCGGTGGTTTCAAACGCATCGAAAGTTCGTTTGTAGGACACTACATCCATGCAGGAAATAGAATCGCCACCTTAGTCGGTCTATCTGCTGCTGTCGATGGTTCAGCGGAGGTCGCTAAAAATGTGGCCATGCAAGCGGCCGCAATGAATCCCATTGCACTAAACGAAGAAGGCGTAGACGCCTCTGTCATTGAGAAAGAAATCGAAATTGCCAAAGACCAATTGCGTCAAGAAGGAAAGCCAGAAGCAATGTTAGATAATATTGCTAAAGGAAAAATCAAGCGTTTCTTTAAAGACAACACCTTGGTCAACCAAGCCTTTATTAAAGATAGCAAGCAATCGGTTGCCCAGTACGTACAGTCGGTTGATGCCTCTTTAACCGTAAACTCTTTTGCGCGTTTGGCACTCGACTAAACCAAGATAACATTTCGGGACCCTGTGTCCATATTAAAAGCCTGTACCATTGGTACGGGCTTTTTTGATTTAGTTACGAATTAAAAATTAGGAATAAAGAATTATAGATTCACTAACATCATTATTATTCAATTCATAATTTCCAATTGCTCCACTGAGCTCCGCCAGTCGTCTTCACATTTCTAATTCCTAATTCCTAATTCTTAATTCTTAATTCCTAATTATTAATTACCTCGCTCCGCCTTTGGCGAATCTTTTGCCCTAATGCTTGATTATTACCCCATTCCTACCACTTATTACTTAATACCTACCACTTATTACTTAATACCTACCGATATACATATGGGGGGGTTCTTCGGCATATTAAAATCATTTTTGTCCTGAATAATCGTGTATAAACAACATCCTTACTAGTAGGAGTTGAGTTTTAAGCGGTTTTATGGTGATTAATGTGAAGGAATGTTTTTACACAATAAACTGATAAGCAAACGATGAATTTTGTTAAGTATATTTTAATATGTATATTTTTGGGGTCAAAATAAAAGTAATACGTTCAATCAATATGGGTTTTTTATTGATAATAATGTTTGGTTTCACTTGTTTTTCGTGGGGTCAAATCGGTGTTCACGGGGATGTCTTTATCGCTTCGAATGGTGCATTAGCCGTTCGCACTCCAGAAATGCGCTATTACGATGGCATCGTTCAAACCACAGAGACCAATCCGGGTAAAATCAGCTACTTAGAAGATGCGCACGGTTTTGGAGCACACAATGGCTCCCATTCAGAAGCGCCCGTTTTGAGTAATGCACACCGCTCCTTTGTTTTTCCTGTGGGCGATCAAGGGGTATATCAACCCATGATGATCAGTCAGGGAGATGCGGGCGATTTAAACGCAACCTTTCATCTAAGGGCTTTTCCAAATACGCAACCTTCCCTCGAAGTGGAGCAAATTTCCAATCGTTTTTACTGGGAAGTCTCGGGCAACAAAGAGGCAAAGCTTAGCCTGAGTTGGAACAACTTTAGTGAAATAGCTTTCTTAACCGACGATTTAGCCGCCTTGGTTATGCTAGGATTCAACGGATCGAATTGGGAGATTATCCCAGCCACTGTTGCCCCTTTTGCCTTCGATGGGATTTCTCCCAGTAACCTAAGTGAGGGTGTCATGCGTTCTACAGAGGTGGTCGACTTCAACCGCTTTGAAGCAGTCACGCTGGGGAGAATTTTGCTCGATACCTCCTTAAAGGTATCGGAGGGAGTCACCCCCAACGGAGATGGAATCAACGACCGCTGGTACATCGAAAACATAGAGCGTTATCCAGACGCACAGATTCGGGTCTATAATCGTTGGGGGGTAGAAGTCTTCCACCAAGCAGGAAATTATCGCAACAATTGGGATGCCACCTATAAAAATAATACGAAAAAATTACCGTCTGCACCTTACTACTATCAAATCGATCAAGACAACAACGGGTCGATCGATGTTAAGGGGTGGATTTACATTACCTATTAAGAATAAATGAAACTATACTATTTACTGCTTATTGTTCTCCTGTTTATGTTGCATACAACCTTGGTATGGGCACAACAAGAAGTGAATTATACCTTATACCGATATCATTTAAACCTTATCAACCCTGCTACCACTGGTACCCAAGGAGCCTCTTTTCTCAACACCAGTTTGCGCACCCAATGGGTGGGCATTGAAGACGCCCCCGAAACCCAAGCCATTTCAATTGGGCGCCCCCACGCCAACAATCGTTTGGGGACCGGTTTTTCGGTGATCAATGACCGTACTTTTGTTGAAAACCAAACCCAGCTTTTTTTCGATTTTCCTATCGTTTACCCCTAGACGATGGCCGCGATCTCTTTCTTGGTCTTAAAGCCGGAGGAACATCCATTCGATTAAAAACACAAGCCTTACAAACCTATGGAAGCTCGCTTGCAGATCCCCTGCTGCAAAGTACATCAGGATTTGTGCCCAATTTTGGGGTTGGGGTTTATTATAAAACCGATCGTTACTATCTCTCGGTTTCCATTCCACGGTTGTTACAAACCGAGCGTTTTCGAAAAGAAAACGAACAAATCACCCATGCCACCGATCGCCCTCACCTATTTGCCTCTACAGGGTTTCGCACCCCTTTATCCGCCAATTGGACGTTTGCCCCAGCTGTTTTAGTTAGCTACGTGGAAGCCGCCCCCATTGAAATTTTGTTAGACGCAGGCTTTAGCTACAGAGAAAACTTTACCATTGGAGCCCAATATACCCGTTCTGGAGGGATAGGCGGGGTGATGTCTTTGCACATTTCGGATGGGCTTCAATTGGGTTATGCCTATGTAACTTCTTCGGTAGACCAGATCAATCGATTTTCGAATGGCACCCACGAAATGCTGTTAAAAATTCGACTATCTGACGGCTTGAATGGGACCCCTAGTGGTCGTGCGGCTTCTTTTACAAGAGAGGTAAATGAGAAAGCCAGCGCGAACGAACGAAAAATAGGCACAAAGAACAAAAATAGAACGCAAAAAATAGTCAATAATGAAAAAGATGCTTCGATACATGCTGCTTTTTCTCACTCTTGCACAAGGGGGAAGTTCCCTTTATGGCCAAATTAAACTGGGGGATAACATTGACCAAATCTCTGAGTTTGCCCTCATCGAATTGGAAAGTTCGGACAAAGGATTTTTAATCTCACGAATGACTTCTGCTCAACGCGATGCGGTTTTTAATCAAGACACTCCTATTGGTATGATGATTTACAATACGGATGCCAATCAACTCCAATACTTGCGTTTTGAGGTTGATGCTGCCGGGAAAATGACGGATCATAAGATCTGGGAAGCTGCGACTGATGATGTTGCTGTTATGACGGGCGATACGTTCCCTACTTCACCCACCGCTGGTGACCTTTTTATGATGAGGGAGAAAATATGCTCTATGCCTGGAATTCCCTACAAAATGAATGGCTGTCCGTGGGAGGAGCCAACGCATTATCAGGAACAATTCACTCAGTCTTACAGCAACACAGCTGTCCATCTCTAATGGGAACAGTATTGATATGTCTCCCGCTATTTCATCTTATTTGGAGAACCTTAGTCCCCAATTGGCAGCAGTAGCAATACAGATAGCCAAACCCTTACGGTAAGCAACACGCTGCTTACGATTAGTCAAGGGAATAGTGTTGATTTAGCTGGAGCCATCGACGCTCGAATAGCTGTTTCGGGATTAAGTACCAGTTCTACCGCATCTGTAGTAACGGTTACGGGACCACCAGGACCAGCCGGACTAGCCGGCCCATCAGGGGCTGACGGGCAAGATGGTTCAGGCTTTTTGGTGGGGACGGGTGTTCCCACGGCAACCGTAGCTTCCCCACCTTTTATGTAGACGATGCCACTGGAGACCAATATTATAACACGGGTGGAGGAAGCACTTGGACGCTTCTCCCTTCTAGCGACAACCAACAGTTAACGGTTTCGTCCCTTTCGGCAAACAATACCATGACCTTAGCCATTAGTAATGGGAATACCGTGACCTTGGATCTATCGACCCTTTCTACCACCGATAGCCAAACGGTAGAACTTGCTGCTGCGGCCACCACTACCCAAACGACCTTAACCATTAGCGGTGGAAATAGCATAAGCCTTACAGCCAGTGGAAGTTTACGCTTTAATCAAACAGCGACCAACACCTTAGAGTTGGTGGGCGGCCCGGGAGTAACCACCCTACCTTCTGGCACAGCGACCGATACTACCTTGCGATGGGATGGCACCGATTGGGTGACCAATACCGCCTTATTGAGCAATGGAACAAACCAAGCGACCGTTACAACGGATGTAACTGTCCAAGGCACTTCTACCTTAGCCACCACCACCTTAACAGCAGGATTGATCGACGGTAGTGGAAATGTAGGCACAGCTGGACAGATTTTAACCAGCACCGGGACAAGCACCCAGTGGAGCAGCGACCTTTCCCTTACCGGGACGTTGACCGTAGCCAACCTAGTGGTGAGTGAGACCCTAACGGTTCAAGGTACATCTACCTTGGCGACTACCACAGTGGAGGGCGACTTAAGCGTAACGGGCACCACCACCACAGAGAACCTCACGGTGAGCAATACCCTTACGGTCTTAGGGCCAACGAATTTAGTTACCACCACCATCACGGGTCCTTTGACCACCACCAGTACGGTGACCAACAACGGTCCAGTGACCAACAACGCCACCACCACCCTTAACGGGCCCTTGGTGGATGCCAGTGGAAATGTGGGCGATCCGGGGCAGATACTTTCTAGCACAGGGACTTCAACCCAGTGGATCGACAACAACACGCCTATTTCTGGAACAGTAACCAACAGCACACTTCGCTGGAACGGAAGTGCTTGGGTAGAAAGTGAAACGATTCTTCAAAGTGATACAGGCACGGCTACCTTGGCCGCCAACACCACGGTGACGGGAACCCTAGCCGTCACGGGTAATACTACCCTAACCAATGATTTAACCGTCCAAGGCACGACTACTTTAGCCACGACGACCTTGGGTGCTGTCTTACGTGATTATGACGGCGATGTGGGAACAGCGGGCCAAGTTTTAAGCACCACAGGGACGAGTACCCAATGGGTAGACAATACCCCAATAGCATCCGGAACAACAACCAATTCTACCTTGTGTTGGAACGGCACCGATTGGGTAGAAACAACGACCTTATTGACCGCCGACACGGCAGGAGGTACAGCCACCCTAGCGGCCAACACCACCGTTACAGGCACCCTCGAAGTAAGCGACAATGCAACCATTACAGGTGCCTTCGTTGTAGAGAACAACACCACAGTTACGGGAACGCTAGCCGTAACGGGCAATACCACCCTGACCAATGACTTAACCGTTCAAGGTACGACTACTTTAGCCACGACGACCTTGGGTGCTGTCTTACGTGATTATGACGGCGATGTGGGAACTGCGGGCCAAGTTTTAAGCACCACAGGGACGAGTACCCAATGGATAGACAACAGCGCACCCACCACCGGAACAACAACCAACAGCACACTTCGTTGGAACGGCACCGATTGGGTAGAAATTGGGTAACGACAACTTCAAACCGCCGACACGGCAAAGGATACAGCCACCCCTAGCCGCCAACACCACCGTTACAGGAACCCTCGAAGTAAGCGACAATGCAACCATTACAGGTGCCTTCGTTGTAGAGAACAACACCACAGTTACGGGAACGCTAGCCGTAACGGGCAATACCACCCTGACCAATGACTTAACCGTTCAAGGTACGACTACTTTAGCCACGACGACCTTGGGTGCTGTCTTACGTGATTATGACGGCGATGTGGGAACTGCGGGCCAAGTTTTAAGCACCACAGGGACGAGTACCCAATGGGTAGACAATACCACCAACTACTCCGGAACAACAACCAACAGCACCTTGCGTTGGAACGGCACCGATTGGGTAGAAACAACGACCTTACTAACCGCCGACACGGCAGGAGGTACAGCCACCCTAGCGGCCAACACTACGGTAACAGGCACCCTCGAAGTAAGCGACAATGCAACCATTACAGGAGCCTTCGTCGTAGCCAACAACGCTACGGTTACAGGAACTTTAGCAGTCACGGGCAATACCACCCTGACCAATGACTTAACCGTTCAAGGCACGACTACTTTAGCGACCACCACCCTAAACGGTCCTGTCATTGACTCCGACGGAGAGCTAGGGCAAGTAGGGCAAGTCCTTTCGGCCACCGCAACGGGGACTAACTGGATTAACACCACTACAGGAGGAGTAACCCTAACCACCACAAACTACAATGCAAGTATAGACGATGGAAGTATTTTGGTACAGCCTAGTACTGCACTCACCATTAACCTTCCTACGCCTACCACTGCCGATAACGGAAAAACACTTACGATAAAACGCGTCAACACCTACCAAGGGACGGGCGATACCTTGACCATTTTCTCCAGTGGTTATTGACCAAACGACCACAATACTGCGTCTAAATGTCAGCTTCCAGGGCTACACCCTGCAGGCATTTAGTGGGCAATGGTACATTACACAACGCTTTTAACCCAAATCAAAGAATCACATGAACACACCAAAAGATAAACAAGACAATAAACGACTCACTAAACCCAATTTTATTCATTTAAATTTTTTACCTATGAAGAATATTTTACGCTTATTCGTTGTACTCCTAATGGCTTCCAGTGGAAGTCTTTGGGCACAGTACGGCATTGGGACCAACAACCCCAACGCCAGTGCTGCACTGGAAATTGTTAGTCCAGACAAAGGGGTCTTGATCCCGTCCGTTAGCCTAACAAGCACCAGCACTTTTGCCCCTATTACGGGGACCTCTAGTACCACCCACAATGGGATGATTGTCTGGAATGAATCCACCTCTACCGCCAACGGCCTTACTGGGGTAGGGTTTTATTTCTGGGAAAATGATGCTTCCACCGCAGGTACAGGAAATTGGTATCGCCTAACCACTACAGGGGATGAAGTCATTCCTACCGGAACGGTGACCAACTCTACTTTACGTTGGGACGGTTCCAACTGGGTCGAAACCACTACCTTACTAACGGCAGATACCGCAGGTGGAACCGCTACCTTGGCCGCCAATACCACGGTTACAGGAACACTAGCGGTGAGTGGAAACACCACGGTAACAGGCGCTTTGGTTGTAGAGAACAACGCTACAGTAACTGGGACCCTCGAAGTCACAGGAAACACTACGGTAACAGGAGATTTTTCGGTGCAAGGAACATCGACCTTGGCTTCTACCACCTTGGGCGCTGTGGTATATGACTACGATGGTGATGCAGGAACAGACGGTCAAATCTTAAGCACCACAGGAACACGAACGGATTGGATAGACAATACTACACCCACTTCGGGAACAGTAACCAACAGTACCCTGCGCTGGAACGGGAGTGCTTGGGTAGAAACCACCACCTTACTAACCGCTGACACCGCAGGAGGAACCGCTACCCTCGCCGCCAATACCACGGTAACGGGCACCCTCGAAGTAAGCGAAAATGCAACCATTACAGGCGCCTTAGTTGTAGAAAACAATGCCACCGTTACAGGTACGCTAGCAGTGAGTGGAAACACTACGGTAACAGGCGCTTTAGTCGTTGAGAACAACGCTACAGTAACGGGTACGTTGGAAGTTACGGGCAACGCTACCGTTACAGGAGATGATTTTGTTGAAGGCTCGGCTACCGTAAGCGGAACACTTACTGCGCAAAGCACGACCAGTCTAGAAGGGGCACTGTTAGATAGTTTTGGGAATACCGGAACGGCAGGGCAGATCCTCAGCTCCACAGGGACCGCTACCCAATGGGTGGACGCCAATACAGCAACCTTTGCCACCATGACAGCCACGGGCAATGTAACGTCCACCGTTTCACTCTTATTTATTGAACCTGGAGGAGCAGATGTTGATGCCACCCTTGCAGCGGCCAGTAGTGTCTCCGTTGGTTTTGAACTCAAGATTAGAAGAAATCAAGGCTACACAGGAACAAATGATTTGATTCAACTCGATGTAACGGGGGAGGAACCATTGATGGCCAAACGACCAAGAACCTCAATGTGGGCTATCAGTCGGTGACCTTAGTGAGCAATGGAACCCAGTGGTTCACGATAAATTAATAGAAATAATACAATACAATAATACGAAAGTTGTTTGGTAAAAATTTAAATGAAGACTATGTAGGCTCATCCCCCTTTTTTGGGGTGGCGCCTGTATACTCCGAGCACAGCGAAGGAGTCTCAGACTGCTTCCTGCTTCACCGCTTACGCGGTTCGCAGTCGCAGTTCGCAGTGGACAAACGGCAGGAAGGAGAACCACTGATAACGAAATGAATGAAGTAACCAACCATATCGCAACTAAAATCCGCTATTTCAGAGGCGTTGCTGTTTTACTAGGATCGTGATCTTGCGGCATGGTTTGACGTAAAACCTACCCGATTGCGTGAACAAGTCAAACGTAACCTAAAACGGTTTCCCGTTCACTTTCGTTTTGTATTGACCGAAGCGGAAGTGGACAGCTTGGTATCGCAAAATGCGATACCTTCTCGAAAAACATTGGGAGGAAGTCTCCCACAGGTTTTTACAGAATATGGTGTAGTACAATTGGCCAATGTTTTACGGAGTGAAAAAGCTGTTGAAATGAGTATTTTGATCATAGAAGCCTTTGTTCGTTTACGCCAACACGCCCTGCATCATGAAACCCTCGCCAATGCCTTGGCCGAATTAGAACAGTCCACCGACCAACGCTTTACTGAAGTGGGTAAAGTGCTCGATGCACTGTTAGAACAAAAACAACAACAAGATGATTTTGCTAAACGAAAACGAATAGGATTTAAATAATTAGGAATTGAGAATTAAGAATTATGAATTACGACACGAGCGCAGCGCCGAACGCCTTCGGGTGAACTGGCGAAGCAATTAGGACACGAGGAGACTGCTTCGCTACGAGACTTCGTCTCTCCGCTCGCAGTTCGCAGAGGACTGGGGCTTGGTCACTCCGAGCGCAGCGAAGGAGTAGGAAGGAGTGCCCATTCCTAATTCGTAATTACCCTATTCATAATTAAAAAAAGAACACTTATGAACCGTATCGCACCCACTTTAGCACTATTATTATTTTTATTGTGTGGCAGTTTGTATGCCCAAGATGGTTTGGGAACCAACGCTCCTAACCCGCAAGCAATATTAGATTTACAATCCAATGACAAGGGCGTGTTGTTGCCCCAAATAAGCCTAACGGCCTCCACCACTTTCTTGGGCGGGGTAACCGCCACGGCCAGCCACACCGGCATGTTGGTCTACAACACCAACACCGCCACCAACACCGGCTTGGTAGGCACCGGCTATTATTTCTGGAACGGCACCCACTGGGAAAAATTTATTGGCGATACCGACCTCTTTACCGATTTGGACAGCGACACCCAAATCCAAGTGGAAGAAGGCAGTGATGATGATACGATTCGTTTTGATATTGCAGGTACCGAACGGATGATAATTGATAGTAGACCAATGTAAACACGGGATACGGAACAGTCGCACCTTACCGCTGATTTAGATATAAATGCAATTGGTCAAACATTATCCGCTGCGACCAATAGTCCAGGTAACGAGTATCCCCAACAATGGTACTTGGACCACCTTGATTGCAGATGTCACTTCGCTCGATAATATTACCTGCTAACCTTAAGTTTCTCTAACACAGCCTTTGGTAACCCTCCGACCTTTAATTTTTCAACCGCCAATAGCAATGGAACAGGAATAGTGGAGGCCGATGGCACTGTACTTCGAGACAATTTAAAGACCTCTTATTGGTTTTATGACGTAGATGGTGTAGGTACAATCTTTATTAAAGTCGTTAAAGTAAATTTCGATTGAACGGGAATGCATTGGAAGTTCGTGAACAGGCTGCTCGTTATCGAACGGGAGTAAGCGTACCCGCAGCAAACCGAACCAATGCTTATTTTTACTGGGGCAGGTTGGACGGCAGGAGGGCTACCGTTTAGATTTGGTACGGGTGAGTAGTCAGGCCATTATCACAGTAGGATCAGAGAATGCTTTAACAGTACAAAGCGCTGGGGTTGGAATAGGTACAACCAGTCCTACGCATACATTAACGGTAAGTGGTTCAGCACAAATCACGGGACAACTCTATGACAGCGACGGTGATGCGGGGACTTCGGGTCAGGTGTTAAGCAATACAGGAACAGCAACGGACTGGATTACAAACTCTACCGACAGTATAACCGACGCTGACGATGACACTCAAATCCAAGTGGAAGAAGGCAGTGATGATGATACCATCCGTTTTGATGCCGCAGGGATAGAAGTAGCGACCTTTACTTCTACACAGACCACCTTAAACACGGCCGTTACGGCCAGTAGCACCTTGGCCGTAAGCGGGAACGCAACTGTTACGGCAGATTTATACATAGGAGCTAATACTACTGCCAGTGGCACCTTAACCTCCAAAAGTACTATAACCCTTAACGCGAGTTTGGTGGATGCAGACGGGGATGAAGGAACTGCTGGGCAAGTCCTATCTAGTACAGGAACTTCTACCAATTGGATCGATATTTCTAGCGACAGTATAACCGACGCTGATGGCGACACCCAAATCCAGGTAGAAGAAGGGGCAGATGATGACACCATCCGATTTGATACGGCAGGATCAGAACGCCTTACCATAACTTCTACAGGCGAAGTCCTTTTGGGCAACCCGGGTATTTTTGCAGGACCCTTTACCAACTCCGTTGTGGTAGGTGTTGCTAGTAATACCACAAACTATAACAGCCGCTTACGCCTTACGGCAGGCAATAACGATAGCTTTAGTGGGGCACAGGGAGCCAGTATAGATCTACATGGAAACAACACCTTGGCCAATACTGGAAAATTAGACTTGGTCGCTGGGGCTGCTGCTACCGCTACCGAAACGGCCATTAATTTTTATACCAATACCAGCAGTACTACACAGCAACTCTCCGCCGTTATTACTGGGGAAGGTAATCTAGGTATAGGTACAACCACTCCAGCCCAAACCTTAACGGTAAGCGGAACGGCTCAGGTTACAGGGCAGCTCTATGACAGCGGTGGCGATGCAGGAATCGCCGGGCAAGTACTTTCCAGTACAGGTACCTCTACCAATTGGATCGATATTTCTAGCGACAGTATAACCGACGCTGATGGCGACACCAAATCCAAGTGGAAGAAGGCAGTGATGATGATACGATTCGTTTTGATGCCGCAGGGATAGAAGTAGCGACCTTTACTTCTACACAGACCAACTTAAACACCGCCATTACGGCCAGTAGCACCTTGGCCGTAAGCGGGAACACTACTGTTACCGGCGACTTTGAGGTGGAGGGCATCACCACCTTAGCCACAACCACCTTAGGTGCAGTCCTACAGGACTATGATGGAGACAACGGCACCGCAGGTCAAGTACTTTCCAGTACAGGAACAAGTACGAATTGGATCGATATTTCTAGCGACAGTATAACCGACGCTGATGGCGACACCCAAATCCAAGTGGAAGAAGGCAGTGATGATGATACGATTCGTTTTGATACTGCAGGTACCGAACGGATGATAATTGATAGTAGTGGTAATGTAGGGATAGGAACATCGACCCCTACCGCTGAATTAGATATAAATGCAATTGGTCAAACATTATCCGCTGCGACCAATAGTCAGGTAACGAGTATCCCCAACAATGGTACTTGGACCACCTTGATTGCAGATGTCACTTCGCTCGATAATATTACCCCCGCTAACCTTAAGTTTCTCTAACACAGCCTTTGGTAACCCTCCGACCTTTAATTTTTCATCCGCCAATAGCAATGGAACAGGAATAGTGGAGGCCGATGGCACTGTACTTCGAGACAATTTAAAGACCTCTTATTGGTTTTATGACGTAGATGGTGTAGGTACAATCTTTATTAAAGTCGTTAAAGTAGAATTTCGATTGAACGGGAATGCATTGGAAGTTCGTGAACAGGCTGCTCGTTATCGAACGGGAACTAGTGTACCCGCAGCAAACCGAACCAATGCTTATTTTTCTGGGGCAGGTTGGACGGCAGGAAGCTACCGTTTAGATTTGGTACGGGTGAGTAGTCAGGCCATAATCCCAATAATAGAGTGGGAGAATGCTTTAACAGTACAAAGCGCTGGGGTTGGAATAGGTACAACCAGTCCTACGCATACATTAACGGTAAGTGGTTCAGCACAAATCACGGGACAACTCTATGACAGCGACGGTGATGCGGGGACTTCGGGTCAGGTGTTAAGCAATACAGGAACAAGTACCAACTGGATTACAAACTCTACCGACAGTATAACCGACGCTGACGATGACACCCAAATCCAAGTGGAAGAAGGCAGTGATGATGATACGATTCGTTTTGATACTGCAGGTACCGAGCGGATGCTGATAGACAACAATGGTAATGTAGGGATAGGGACATCGACCCCTACCGCTGTATTACATGTTTCTACAACCAGTGAATCATTAGCCGCTGCGACCAATAGTGATGTAACGAATATTCCCAACAATGGTACTTGGACTACCTTGATTACAGATGTGACCACGGTTGATGATATTACCCCGCTAACCTTAAGTTTCTCTAACACAGCCTTTAGTAACCCTCCGACCTTTAATTTTTCATCAGCCAATAGCAATGGAACAGGAATAGTGGAGGCCGATGGCACTGTACTTCGAGACAATTTAAAGACCTCTTATTGGTTTTATGACGTAGATGGAGGTTTCATAAAAACACTAAGAGTAGAATTTCGATTGAACGGGAATGCATTGGAAGTTCGTGAGCAAGCTGCTCGTTATCGATCGGGGAACTAGCGTACCCGCAGCAAACCGAACCAATGCTTATTTTTCTGGGGCAGGTTGGACGGCAGGAAGCTACCGTTTAGATTTGGTACGGGTGAGTAGTCAGGCCATTATCACAGTAGGATCAGAGAATGCTTTAACAGTACAAAGCGCTGGGGTTGGAATAGGTACAACCAGTCCTACGCATACATTAACGGTAAGTGGTTCAGCACAAATCACGGGACAACTCTATGACAGCGACGGTGATGCGGGGACTTCGGGTCAGGTGTTAAGCAATACAGGAACAGCAACGGACTGGAGTACAAACTCTACCGACAGTATAACCGACGCTGATAATGACACTCAAATTCAAGTAGAAGAAGGCAGTGATGACGATACCATCCGTTTTGATGCCGCAGGGATAGAAGTAGCGACCTTTACTTCTACACAGACCACCTTAAACACGGCCGTTACGGCCAGTAGCACCTTGGCCGTAAGCGGGAACGCAACTGTTACGGCAGATTTATACATAGGAGCTAATACTACTGCCAGTGGCACCTTAACCTCAAAAGTACTATAACCCTTAACGCGAGTTTGGTGGATGCAGACGGGGATGAAGGAACTGCTGGGCAAGTCCTATCTAGTACAGGAACTTCTACCAATTGGATCGATATTTCTAGCGACAGTATAACCGACGCTGATGGCGACACCCAAATCCAGGTAGAAGAAGGGGCAGATGATGACACCATCCGATTTGATACGGCAGGATCAGAACGCCTTACCATAACTTCTACAGGCGAAGTCCTTTTGGCCAACCCGGTATTTTTGCAGGACCCTTTACCAACTCCGTTGTGGTAGGTGTTGCTAGTAATACCACAAACTATAACAGCCGCTTACGCCTTACGGCGGCAATAACGATAGCTTTAGTGGGGCACAGGGAGCCAGTATAGATCTACATGGAAACAACACCTTGGCCAATACTGGAAAATTAGACTTGGTCGCTGGGGCTGCTGCTACCGCTACCGAAACGGCCATTAATTTTTATACCAATACCAGCAGTACTACACAGCAACTCTCCGCCGTTATTACTGGGGAAGGTAATCTAGGTATAGGTACAACCACTCCAGCCCAAACCTTAACGGTAAGCGGAACGGCTCGGGTTACAGACTCTAAGCGGTGGCGATGCAGGAATCGCCGGGCAAGTACTTTCCAGTACAGGAACAAGTACGAATTGGATCGATATTTCTAGCGACAGTATAACCGACGCTGATGGCGACACCCAAATCCAAGTGGAAGAAGGCAGTGATGATGATACGATTCGTTTTGATACTGCAGGTACCGAACGGATGATAATTGATAGTAGCGGTAATGTAGGGATAGGAACATCGACCCCTACCGCTGAATTAGATATAAATGCAATTGGTCAAACATTATCCGCTGCGACCAATAGTCAGGTAACGAGTATCCCCAACAATGGTACTTGGACCACCTTGATTGCAGATGTCACTTCGCTCGATAATATTACCCCGCTAACCTTAAGTTTCTCTAACACAGCCTTTGGTAACCCTCCGACCTTTAATTTTTCATCAGCCAATAGCAATGGAACAGGAATAGTGGAGGCCGATGGCACTGTACTTCGAGACAATTTAAAGACCTCTTATTGGTTTTATGACGTAGATGGTGTAGGTACAATCTATATTAAAGTCGTTAAAGTAGAATTTCGATTGAACGGGAATGCATTGGAAGTTCGTGAACAGGCTGCTCGTTATCGAACGGGAACTAGTGTACCCGCAGCAAACCGAACCAATGCTTATTTTTCTGGGGCAGGTTGGACGGCAGGAAGCTACCGTTTAGATTTGGTACGGGTGAGTAGTCAGGCCATAACCCCAATAATAGAGTGGGAGAATGCTTTAACAGTACAAAGCGCTGGGGTTGGAATAGGTACAACCAGTCCTACGCATACATTAACGGTAAGTGGTTCAGCACAAATCACGGGACAACTCTATGACAGCGACGGTGATGCGGGGACTTCGGGTCAGGTGTTAAGCAATACAGGAACAAGTACCAACTGGATTACAAACTCTACCGACAGTATAACCGACGCTGACGATGACACCCAAATCCAAGTGGAAGAAGGCAGTGATGATGATACGATTCGTTTTGATACTGCAGGTACCGAGCGGATGCTGATAGACAACAATGGTAATGTAGGGATAGGGACATCGACCCCTACCGCTGTATTACATGTTTCTACAACCAGTGAATCATTAGCCGCTGCGACCAATAGTGATGTAACGAATATTCCCAACAATGGTACTTGGACTACCTTGATTACAGATGTGACCACGGTTGATGATATTACCCCGCTAACCTTAAGTTTCTCTAACACAGCCTTTAGTAACCCTCCGACCTTTAATTTTTCATCAGCCAATAGCAATGGAACAGGAATAGTGGAGGCCGATGGCACTGTACTTCGAGACAATTTAAAGACCTCTTATTGGTTTTATGATGTTGATGGAGGTTTCATAAAAACACTAAGAGTAGAATTTCGATTGAACGGGAATGCATTGGAAGTTCGTGAACAGGCTGCTCGTTATCGAACGGGAACTAGTGTACCCGCAGCAAACCGAACCAATGCTTATTTTTCTGGGGCAGGTTGGACGGCAGGAGGCTACCGTTTAGATTTGGTACGGGTGAGTAGTCAGGCCATTATCACAGTAGGATCAGAGAATGCTTTAACAGTACAAAGCGCTGGGGTTGGAATAGGTACAACCAGTCCTACGCATACATTAACGGTAAGTGGTTCAGCACAAATCACGGGACAACTCTATGACAGCGACGGTGATGCGGGGACTTCGGGTCAGGTCTTAACTTCCACGGGCACCCAAACCAATTGGATAAATGCAGCCACGGTAAATTTCCGTACCGTTACGGGCAATTACCCTCAACACTACCGACGGTACGATAGTGTTACAAGTGGAAGAAGCACTGCGGCAGTTACCCTTCCCTTTTGATACCAGTACATTACCCGAGCGGATGATTATTGATATTATTAAACGTAGGGAATGGGGACATCGACCCATCTAGCGTTACGCTAGCATGTTTCTGCAACCATGAATCATTGACGGAAACACCAATGCAGGCTTTGCGACTACCCTGAATGCCAATGCAGATAAAATGACTGTGCAAACCGATGGGGTAAGTGCATGGTATATAATTTCACAATGACACAATTAACCCAATATGGAATATTTAAACAAAACGCCCCACATCGTTTTATTTAAAATAACCTTCATCAGCCTTAGATAAAATCACACAACTTCGGGGAGTGAATTATTACTGGAAAGATCCCGCCAAAACAAAGCGAAAACAATTTGGCCTGCTTGCACAAGAGGTAGAAGTTGTACTGGAGCTTGTCGATACCCGGAGGATTTTAAATCGAGTAAATTATATCGATGATTCCGCTTTGATTGAAGCAATCAAAGCACTGCATCGAAAAATGAAGCCATGGAAAAATGAACAACTGAAAACTAAACCAAGCTTTGGTGAAACGGGTGGAGCAACTGGAAAAGTGATCTCGATACGCTTCACCAAGTGAAGTCACTCGATCTGGGGTTGGGTCTCGATACATTTCACTTCACGTCTTTTTTTTATGTCGGTTATTTATTATTTTATGCGAAACGAATCGATTAAACCCAAATCTATGAAAGACTTCCCCACAAAACTAATCGGGAACAACCTAATGCCTCCCGATGTATATCCCCATACTTTTGTTGCTTTTCTGAATAGTCCAATATCGATTTTACATTTTCCCTACCGATGAATCTCCTATCCTACTTTAGATATTTTTCAAGAGACCACCTCCTATTTTTATCCTTTTTCTCCTCCTCCTTATTTGTTCTTTATGCTCAAGTAGGGATTGGAACGACACGGCCTAGTTACACCTTAGATGTCAACGGTACGTTTCAGAATACTGAGGGTGGAAAATTTGTCGTCCAAGGTTCACAAAATGGTGGGCCGGGCAGAGGCATTTATATGTGGAGTTCAAGCAATAGTAATTTGGGGGATTTATTTAGCGCAATCTGGAAAAGGAAGCTCTTTGAGTGGAGGAACCGCAGTACAAGGATTTGGAGGAATTAGTTCTTATGCGATGCGGTTTAGAGGAACACCTTCAGTTCGTGGGTTTGTTTTCGAAAATCAAAATGAAGAACTATTGGCCAGTATCCGTACCAGTGATGGTTTTTTCTATACCCGTGGAGATGCCCAAATAGGTGGAGATGCCCAAATAGGATCTACTGGAGAAGAATTGCAAATTGGTAATTTGGGGTTTAATAACTATGCCGGAATTTCACATAGAAGTAGTACTGGGCCTACAAATTATGCATTTGCACAAAATGCCGATGGACATACCTTGATAAATGCTACTGTAGGGGAATCAATTCAGTTTAGCCTTGGAGGCGCTTCACAGATGCGATTGACAACGGTGGGTTTGGGCATTGGCCTTTTGGCACCCTCCCATATCCTCCATATCAACGGCCAGGGGCGTGCGACCAACAGTGCTTGGGCGACGACTTCAGATCAACGTATTAAACACAACATTACCCATTACAACAGTGGCTTGGCGGAGCTGTTACAGGTGAAACCCGTAAGTTTTCAATACAATGAATTGTCGGGTCAAAGGACTTAGATAAAAAATATGTAGGGGTGCTAGCCCAAGAAATCGAAAGCGTGCTTCCCGGAACGGTAATTACAATTGATGACAGTGATGGAAAAAGTGGCTTAGATGACTTGCGTTTGTTCGACGCTTCAGAGCTTACGTTTACCCTAATTAACGCAGTGAAAGAGCTCAAAGCCGAGAACGACACACTGAAAGCCACCTTGGAAGCCTTAGCCAAAAACGTGGAGAAACTGGAAGAGGAGGAATAGTTCAATTAGGAATTAAGACACGAGGAGCGCAGCGAATATTAAGCAAAGACGAAGGGCGAATTGGAAAATTAAGAATTAAGAATAAATAGAACGAGTAAAAGGATGAAAAAGCGTAAAGAAAAGTTTGCTGAGTTTTTATTGGATTTAGCAAAAATCATTTTAGCCTCTTTGGTCTTAGGTGCAGTTCTGGGAAATGATTCGTTTGATCAAATCAAATTGTTATGGCTGGGAATTGTTATTTTTGTATTACTTACAGTTTTAGGGTTTTTATTTCAACCGAAAAAACAATGATTTTATGGCAGCAGGATTAATTATTTACGGAGGCGTGATTATCGCCGTTGTTCTTGCAGGGTTTATTGCACTTCGCGAAGAAAGAAACTAGAGGTGTGTTCATCATTCCCAGCGCGACGAAGCAATTGCGACTCGAGCCAATGCAGTTGGCGCCGAACTTTACCCGAAGTAGTTCGGCTTCAAAAAACTGGCTGAGCAATAAAATAATTTCGAATAAATAATTACCGCTCGAAGTGAACAAATTACGACTGAGCGAAAGACGTAGTCTTGAGCGAAAAGGAAATTACTTTTCGTATCTTGTATTAAACCCTAAATCCATGAACCTAACGATTAACATAACACAGCGCATTCACCACTTTCGCGGAGTGGCGGTTTTGCTAGATCAAGACTTGGCAGTACTCTATGGGGTAGAGACGCGTGCTTTAAATCAGGCGGTGAAACGGAACAGCACTCGCTTCCCTGAAGATTTCATATTCCAATTAACCCAAGAGGAACACCACAACTTGATGTCACAAACTGTGATATCAAGTGGTCAACAGCACGGAGGAAGAAGAAAACTTCCTTATGCATTTACAGAACAAGGCGTGGCGATGCTGAGTTCAGTTTTGCGTTCGGCAAAAGCCATCGAGGTAAACATTAACATAATGCGTGCCTTTGTGACCCTGCGGCAACACGCAATGCAATACGAGAATTTAGCCACCGCACTAGCGCAATTAGAAAGCAGCACCGACCAACGTTTTGCGGAGGTGGGTAAAGTGCTAGATGCCCTTTTAAAACAAAAACAAGCGCAAGAGGATTTTAGTCAGCGCAAACGGATAGGATATAAATAATTAAGCATTCAAAATTAAGACACGAGCGCAGCGCCGAACGCCTTCGGGTGAACTGGAGGAGGAGTGAATTAGGAATTAGGAATTAGGAATTAGGAATTAGGACACGAGCGCAGCGAACTGGGGCTTGGTCTCTCCAACAGCGATTTTTACCTTATCACAAAATTGCTACCGTTCATACCGCCATACTAACCAGATATGCATTGGCGGTGTTTTTTTAACAAAACTTCCCCATCTTTATTCTTTGCAAATAACTGCCTGACAATAATGCACTTACGTAAATTTAGAAAGACCTGTTTGGCTGTAGGTTAAATCAACAAAATGAAGCCCATGAAAAGAGAAGTTGGAAAATTATTACTCGACCTGTTTAAAATTGTATTTGCTGGGGTCTTTTTGACTTATTTCTCAGATAGTGTAAGTTTTGATAAAAATAGTATTCTTATCTTCGCTATAGTCTTCATGGCCTTGTTTTTGTGGACAGGTCTTTTATTGTTAAAACAGTCCGAATAATGAATGCATTACTGGTTTTAACTTTTGGCGCTTCTCTAGCAGTACTAGCTGGGATTTACGCCTTGTATTCCGACAAAATATAACTGCTTCCTGCTTCGCTACGAGACGTTGTCTCTCCGCTCGCAGTTCGCAGTGACTAGCGCTTGGTCACTCCGACTGCTGTTGAGAATGCCGTTTTTCAAAAACAGTCACAATTTGGTAGTATTCATTTTCTTTGCCTCCCCAAAGAAAAGAATCAAAAGAAAGGGGACTTTTTCGACAAGTGTTTTTTCACTTAGAAGGTGAAAAACCTTAAAAGGAAGCTAAATTTTCTACAAGGATTCAAAAATTATTAACGCTCCCTTTTTTTACACTTCGAAAAAGAGGGGAAACCCTGCTAGCGCTCGCAGTTCGCAGTGACTGCTGCTTGAGTCAAATCATTTAGAATGCCGTTTTTCAAAAACAACAACCCTTGGTATTTATAGCATGGAGGTAAAGAAAATCAAGAAAGCGACGTTAAAAATAAAGGTCTTAGAGCAAGCTTGCTTATCGGTTTCTCTTTATTTTAGTTGATTTTGAAGATTTTTACTCCATGCTATGTTACCTTGAGTTTTGTTTCAAGACAAAAATGAATAAAAGCTGGCAGTGATTGGCTCCCTCTGGCGCGCGTTTGTCGCGTGCCTTCTGCTTCCTGCTTTCCCATTTTCCGTTTCGCTACGCTCACGGTTCGTGGTTCGCAGCTCGCAGTGTCTACCGCCGAGTCACTCCAAGCTCTTGACTGTGAAACGACGCAGGAGCGTGGCAAAGTGGTGAAGCAGGAAGGAGTCCCCAACGGCGTTTTTTACCGTTTATCACAAAATCACTACCGTTCATACCGTCATACTAACCAGATATACACTGGCTTTGTTTTTTTAACAAAACTTCTCGCATCTTTATTGTTTGCAAACAACCGCTTGACAATAATGCACTTAGGCAAATTTAGAAAGACCTATGGTTTGGAGCTTCTCCCAGCATCTCATCCGAGATCAGTTTGGGGGATCTGATATGGCGACCTTCCCGCGGACGGGCAAAATTGGTCCGTAGGGGCATGCCCAGCCATATCTACAATGTTTTCTTGCAGTTAAACAAAATCACCGATCTTGAATGGCGAGAGGGCATGCGGTTTTTTGAGTCGGAAGAGACCCAGTCCGCAAAACTCGCAACATCGCGTATTGTTACCAACCGCAGTTTTGCGAGCTCTTTTTCCCACAACATCTTGGATCTATTTAAGCAAGACCTATCGGTAGAAAAAGAAATAGATTTTTCTTTTGGGAAGCTGCAAGTACAAGTGTTGTCCAATACATGGCGGTTAAAAATAGCACAACACCTGGCAGAAATAACCCCCACAGAATGGAAAAAGCTATTTAAGCGTTCTCGCCCTGTTCATATGATTACCGAACTTTATTACGGAAACATCATCATCTTTGCCGACCGTAGAATTTCGCTCGATCTAGACGCTTCCTTGAAACGTCACTATGAAAAGCCGCTGCACAAATACACGGAAGATAACTCAAACGTTTATGAGTTTAGCCACAATCAAGTGCCCTTTGCCATGCGCATTGAAGCGCTTGAGGAGTTTAGGGCGTGATTGATTAATTAAGAATTAAGAATTAGGAATTAAGACACGAGGAGCGCAGCGAGGCAATTGAGAATTAAAAATTAGGAATTAAGACATGAGCGAAGCAATTGAGATAATTATTTTAGGATGAAAAAGGATAATGTCGTTCGGCATAAAAGTTATGCATTTGCGCTAAAATCTGTCAAGTTATATCAATACCTACTTAAAGAAAAAATGAATTTGTGCTCTCCAAACAAATTCTTCGCGCTGCAACATCCGTTGGAGCAAATATAGAAGAAGCTATCGGGGCTGAGAGTAAAAAAGACTTTCAGCACAAGCTGTCCATCGCATATAAAGAGGCACGCGAAACACATTATTGGTTGCGATTATTGAAGGATGCTGATTACTTGGACAAAGACATTTCCACAAATTTTCTTGCAGAATGCGACGAACTATTACGTATTCTAGGGAGTATTCTTAAAACAATTAAAAATTAGGAATTAGGAATTAAGAATTCATTTCTTTCTAATTGAACACTTCCTAATTTTTAATTCCTGATTGAACACTTCCTAATTTTTAATTCCTGATTGAACACTTCCTAATTTTTAATTCCTAATTGAACACTTCCTAATTTTTAATTCCTGATTGAACACTTCCTAATTTTTAATTCCTGATTGAACACTTCCTAATTTTTAATTCCTAATTGAACACTTCCTAATTTTTAATTCCTGATTGAACACTTCCTAATTTTTAATTCCTGATTGAACACTTCCTAATTTTTTCCTAATTCCTGATTGAACACTTCCTAATTTTTAATTCCTGATTGAACACTTCCTAATTTTTAATTCCTGATTGAACACTTCCTAATTTTTAATTCCTGATTGAACACTTCCTAATTTTTAATTCCTAATTGAACACTTCCTAATTTTTAATTCCTAATTGAACACTTCCTAATTTTTAATTCCTAATTACCTAGTGTGCTTCAAGCCAATTGTCGCCAATGCCGACATCGACTACCAAAGGAACGTCTAAGGAAAAGGCGTTTTCCATTTCATGTTTCACCATTTCGGTGAGGGTGTCAACCTCAGTTTTGGGGACGTCGAAGACCAATTCATCGTGTACTTGTAACAACATTTTACTGGCCCAAGCTTCTTTTTTCATCCGTTGATGAATGTTGATCATGGCAATTTTGATGATATCGGCTGCGCTCCCCTGGATGGGTGCGTTGACGGCATTGCGTTCTGCTGCTCCACGCACAACAGCGTTTTGGGAGTTGATGTCTTTGAGGTAGCGACGGCGGCCAAGGACGGTTTCTACATAACCGTTTTCACGGGCAAAGTCGACCTGGCTACTCATGTATGCCTTGAGTTGCGGATAGGTGGCATAATAGGCTTCGATGAGTTCTTTGGATTCGCTTCTACTGAGGTTGGTTTGTTGGCTCAGGCCAAAGGCAGAAACCCCATACACAATCCCAAAGTTCACCGTTTTGGCATTGGAACGTTGTTCACGACTAACCTCTTCTAGGGCTACTCCGAAGACTTTGGCGGCAGTGGTCGCATGAATGTCTTCTCCTTTTTGGAAGGCGTCGACCATGGCGGGGTCCTTACTTAGCGCGGCAATAATACGTAATTCTATCTGGGAATAATCGGCCGCCAGTAGCACGTGGTTTTCATCGCGGGGAACAAAGGCTTTTCTGACTTGCTGTCCGCGTTCGGTGCGCACTGGGATGTTTTGTAAATTGGGCTGGTTTGAGCTGAGACGCCCCGTCGCGGCTACTGCCTGATTGTAGACAGTGTGTACCCTGTTGGTCTTGGGGTTAATTTCTTCTGGAAGTGCCGTTACATAGGTGCTTTGCAGTTTGTTTAGGGAACGCCAATTGAGGATGTCGTCCACAATGGGATGCGCTTTGGCCAGCACACTCAATACATCTTCTGCGGTCGAGTATTGCCCTGTTTTGGTTTTCTTGGGCTTATCGACCAGTTTTAGTTTTTCAAATAAAATGGGCCCCAATTGTTTGGGTGAAGCCAGGTTGAATTCCTCTCCTGCCTGTTCAAAAATGCGCTTTTCGAGTTGGTCAATGTCGGTAGCCAGCTCTCCCTCAAAATGCTTGAGGAAAGTGGTGTTGAGGTTGATGCCTTCTTGTTCCATGGCCGAGAGGACTTCCACCAGGGGCAGCTCTACTTCATGGAAGAGTTTTCCGTTTTCAGCAGCGGCCAGTTCTTGGTCAAAATAGTGCTTGAGTTGAAGGGTGATATCGGCATCTTCCACCGCGTATTCGGTTTGAAGGTCGAGGGAAACATCGCGCATTGAGCCTTGGTTTTTCCCTTTTTTTCCAATAAGTTCTGTAATGGATTGTGGTGCATAGTTGAGGTAGGAACTGGCCAAAATATCCATGCTATGACGGCGATCGGGGTTAATGAGGTAGTGGGCGATCATGGTGTCGTACAAGGGGCCAGCCACCGGGAGGGAATAATTGGACAATACTTTGAGGTCGTACTTTAGGTTATGCCCCACTTTTTCAATCTTCGGATTTTCAAAGAAGGGGCGAAACTGCTCTACCACAGCTTGGGCAGCTTCCTTGTCTTCGGGCACATGCACATAGTATCCTGTTCCTACTTCCCAGCTAAAAGCAATGCCCACCAGATCGGCTTCTAGGGCCTTGAGGCTGGTGGTTTCTGTATCGAAACAAACGGTGGTTTGTTGTTGTAAATTGTCCAACAAAATACGCCTACTCATGGGGCTATCCACAAATTGATAGTGGTGAGGAGTATTGGCAAGGTTTTTCTTGCTGCTGGGCATTGCTTCGGTAACATTCCCTGCCCCTGCCGCAAAGAGGTCCATTTGTCCATCTGTTGCTGCGGGAGCTGGAGATTTGGCGGCAGGAGCTTCACTTGGCGTAACTTCTTGCCCAAATATTTTTTGCATGTTTTCTTTCATGCGACGAAACTCTAGGGTGTCGAATACTTCCTCCACGGCGGAGAAATCGGGATCCGTTAATTGATAGGCGTCTGCTTCAAAATGGACAGGGACATCGAGGAGAATTTTTGCCAGTTCCTTGGAAAGTAAGCCCAGTTCTTTGTTGGCTTCTACTTTTTCTTTCATCTTTCCCTTGAGTTCATGGGTATGGGCCAAGAGGCCTTCCATGCTTCCGTATGCTTTGAGGAATTTTTTGGCGGTTTTATCACCCACGCCGGGCAGTCCCGGAATGTTATCTACGGCGTCGCCCATCATCCCCAAATAGTCGATGACTTGCTCTGGTCGCTCAATTTCAAATTTTGCTTGCACTTCAGGAATTCCCCAGATTTCGATGCCATTTCCCATACGCGCAGGGCGATACATGAAAATATTTTCAGACACCAATTGGGCAAAGTCTTTATCGGGAGTCACCATATAGGTTTGAAAGCCTTCTTTTTCGGCTTGCTTGGCCAGTGTACCAATGATATCGTCGGCTTCAAAGCCGGCCAGTTCGACCACCGGGATATTCATTTTTTGAAGAATTTCTTGGATAAAAGGGACCGCAATTTTGATGGCCTCAGGGGTTTCATCCCGATTGGCTTTGTATTCGCCAAAGAGTTCGGTCCGCGAAACAGACCCTCCCTTGTCAAAACAAACCGCCAAATGATCTGGGCGCTCTTTTTTGATGACATCCAACAGGGAATTCATAAAGCCAAAAATGGCGGAGGTATCCATTCCCTTGGAGTTGATGCGTGGATTTTTGATGAAGGCATAGTAGCCCCGGAAGATTAACGCGTATGCATCGAGTAAAAAGAGTCGTTTTGGTGCTGACATGGAAAGGTGTTTTTAAAACTCTAATATAGGAAATTGACAATTGACAATTGGGAATTGAGAATTAGGAATTAAGAATTAAGAATTCCTAATTTCTAATTGAACACTTCCTAATTGCCTCACTGCGTTCAGCCAGTTCGTCTCCGCCTCTGGCGGATCCTCGTGTCCTAATTGAACACTTCCTAATTTTTAATTCCTAATTGAACACTTCCTAATTTCTAATTGAACACTTCCTAATTCTTAATTCCTAATTATCTTACCTTTGTCGCATGACAAAGCCATTGCTGCCTTCCATTTCTCATCCGCGGGATTTCCGTTCGTTTCGTCCATTGCAATTACAGCAGTTGGTCGACGAGTTGCGTGCAGAGATCATTCAGGTTGTTTCGCAACGCGAAGGACATTTGGGGGCCAGTTTAGGCGTGGTAGAATTGACGGTGGCATTACACACGATCTTCGATACGCCCAACGATCGCTTAATTTGGGATGTTGGCCACCAAGCCTACGGGCATAAAATGCTCACCGGTCGCTTCGCAGCCTTCGAAGGTTTGCGACAGTGGAAGGGGTTAAGCGGTTTTCCAAGTCGAGAAGAAAGTGTTTTTGACCACTTTGGTACCGGACATTCTTCGACCTCCATATCGGCCGTATTGGTAATGGCTCTGGCCGCAGCACAGCAAGGCGAAGAACACCATCATATTGCCGTCATTGGCGATGCCTCCATTGCCAGTGGAATGGCGTTTGAAGCGCTCAACCATTTGGGAACGACCCAAGCCAATGTGTTGATTGTCTTGAACGATAATACCATGGGAATTGATCCTAGTGTGGGCGCCCTCAAAGATGCCTTTGCACATAACAGCAGTGAACAAAGCAGCTTTTTTCACTCCCTCAACATAGCCTATACCGGCCCAATTGATGGGCACGATTTACCCCAGCTGTGTAAGGTATTCGAGGAGCAAAAAAACAAGAAGGGCCCACGTTTGGTTCACTTACGAACCGTTAAAGGGAAGGGCTTAGCTTCTGCGGAAAAAAATCAGATTGCTTTTCATGCCCCAGGAAAGTTTGATCCCCTTAGCGGAAAGTTAAATAAATCGCCAAAATTAGGTAAAACCAAGTTTCAGACCGTTGTGGGAAAAACGTTATTGACGTTGTTTGCCGACTACGATCACCTTATGGCCATTAGTCCGGCCATGCCCACTGGGAGTGGATTGGTAGCGCTCATGGAACGCTATCCCACAAGATGCCTAGATGTAGGGATTGCAGAACAACACGCTGTTACCCTTGCGGCAGGAATGGCCACACAGGGACTTTTACCCATTTGTGTGATTTATTCTACTTTTTTGCAACGTGCCTACGATCAAGTCATCCACGATGTGGTTTTACAAAATCTCCCGGTGGTATTTTGTATTGATCGAGCGGGTTTGGTGGGTCACGATGGGGCCACCCACCACGGGGTGTTTGATCTTGTATTTTTGCAAACACTGCCACAGCTGACCTTGCTAGCTCCTCGCGACGAGGTGCAATTGCGGCAACAACTCTACACCCTTGCCTCGGAACCGCCCAAGGGTCCGGTAGCCATTCGTTATCCCAGAGGGTATGGTGCTTTGAGCGAATGGGAAACCCCCTTTGAAACAATCGATTATACCAAAGGAACCTGCCTTAAGGAAGGAAAAGGGACCGCCGTAATTTCCATTGGGACCATGGCGGAAGAAGTTAGGGAAGCCCTCCAACAGCTCGAGGCACCCATTGCGCACTATGATTTGGGGTGCATAAAACCCTTGGATGAAAAATTCCTGCATGCTATTTGTACGGCATTCACTCATTTGATTACCGTTGAGGAGGGAAGTTTAACCGGCGGGGTAGGCAGCAGGCTATTAAGCTGGGCAAATGCACAAGGATATAGAATTAATATGAAGCATATTGGCGTACCCGATAGCTTTGTTTCTCACGGATCGCCTGCGGTCTTGAAGCAACAACTGGGATTGGATGCAAGCGGAATAGCTGCAAGCATTGCCTCCTTTTTAACCGACGAATAATGATGCTATTGGACGATCACTATTTTATGCGTAAAGCCTTGGTAGAAGCAGAAGCCGCTTTTGCCATGGACGAAGTTCCGGTGGGAGCAGTGGTTGTGATTAATCAGCAAATTATTGCGCGCGCGCACAATTTAACCGAACGCTTGAAAGATGTTACGGCGCACGCAGAAATGCAAGCCATCACTTCTGCAGCTAATTTTTTAGGCGGAAAATACTTAAAAGGCTGTACGCTATATGTCACCCTAGAGCCCTGTGTTATGTGTATGGGGGGGTTGTATTGGTCCCAACTCGATCGAATTGTTTTTGGGGCGTATGATGAAAAACGCGGTTATCAAAGCAAGGGCATTGGTCCGCATCCAAAAACACTGGTCACCGGCGGAGTTATGGAAGCAGAAACACGTGATCTCTTGCAGCAGTTCTTTCAAAAAAGAGATAAAAAAACACGCCTGATAGGGCGCGTTTTTTAACCAAAATAAGTTACTGTATAATTATAGACGTTGGACCTGTGTTGCCACCTTTCCTTTGTTACCGTCCTCCTCTACATATTCTACTTTGTCACCCTCGTTGAGTTCTTCCCCATTGAGAGATGTTACATGAACGAAAATATCTTCGCCCGTTTCGTCGTTGGTGATAAATCCGTACCCCTTCGAACTGATAAAAAATTTCACTGTACCCGTCATAAACTCTGTATTAAAGTATAAAGTTAAGTAAACTTTTTAATGGGACTCCCGTCTACGCCTAAATTTTCAATTTAATTATTGATTTTCAGTATTTTGCGGCTGTTTTGTTTTCATTTTATTAAAATTATCATCGGTAAGGGTGTAATCTGATAATTTTTTGTCTTTCCACCGATAGACCAGAAAGATGGGTAGGTAGATAAACGTAAGCCCCAGCACTGCACTGCCAATCCATTTTTCTCCAGCAACATAATCGATGGAATTTTTGTGGTAAAAACCATAGAAAAGCACGGCAACCAATCCCCAAAAAAGAATGTTTAAGAAATAACGCATTTAGTCTGTTTTGGGCTGTAAACGGATGTTCAATTCATCCAATTGTTCTGTGTCGATGGGAGAGGGCGCATCGATCATTAAATCGCGACCACTGTTATTTTTCGGGAAAGCAATAAAGTCCCGTATGGTTTCTTGTCCGCCAAGAATGGCCACTAGACGATCAAGTCCAAGCGCAATTCCACCATGTGGAGGAGCGCCGTATTGGAAGGCCTCCATGAGAAAACCAAATTGCGCCTTGGCTTCTTCTGGGCTAAAGCCAAGGAGGTCGAACATTTTTTCTTGGGTAGCGGCGTCGTGAATTCGGATAGACCCCCCACCAATTTCATTTCCATTCAGCACTAAGTCATATGCATTGGCATTGACTGCCCCCGGATCGCTGGCCAGCAAATCCATTTGTTCTGGTTTTGGTGCGGTAAAAGGGTGATGCATGGCGTGGTAGCGTTTGCTTTCCTCGTCCCATTCTAATAAGGGAAAATCAACGACCCAAAGCGGTGCGAATTCGTTGGGCTTCCGCAAGCCCAGCTGCTCGGCCAGTTCCATGCGAAGGGCAGACAATTGCGTCCGGGTGGCATGGGTTGCGCCTGCCATGACCAACATAAGGTCCCCAGCTTGTGCTTTTGTTGCCCCTGCCCATTGCGCGAGGTCTTCTTGGGAATAGAATTTATCGACAGAGGATTTGTAACTGCCGTCTTCATTGCACTTTACCCAAACCAAACCGTTGGCACCAATTTGTGGGCGTTTGACCCAATCGATGAGTTTGTCGATCTGTTTACGGGTATAGGATGCTGCCTTAGGGACAGCCATTCCCACCACCAATTCTTGTTGGTCAAACACATTAAAGCCCTTGTTTTTTGCTAGTTCATTGAGTTCGGCGAACTCCATTCCAAAGCGAATATCGGGTTTGTCGTTTCCGTATTTTTGCATGGCTTCTGCGTAGGTCATACGCGGGAAGCTGGCTACCGCTACCCCTTTGATTTCTTTGAGCAGGTGGGTCAATAAACCTTCAAACTGTTGTAGGATATCTTCTTGCTCCACAAAGGTCATTTCACAGTCAATTTGTGTGAATTCGGGTTGACGGTCGGCGCGCAAGTCCTCGTCGCGAAAGCATTTTACAATTTGGAAATACTTGTCCATTCCGCCTACCATCAACAATTGCTTAAATGTTTGAGGAGACTGCGGCAGGGCATAAAACTGTCCGGCATTCATGCGTGAAGGCACCACAAAATCGCGGGCACCTTCTGGAGTAGATTTAATTAAATAAGGGGTTTCTACGTCGATGAAATCGTGGGTAGAAAGATAGTTGCGAATGGCTAAGCTTACCTTTGAGCGAAAGACCAAATTCTCCCGTACGGGTTTTCTTCTGATGTCTAGATAGCGATATTGCATGCGCAATTCTTCCCCGCCATCGGTTTCGTTTTCTATGGTGAACGGTGGAGTTTTAGCCGTGTTAAGTATGATCAATGCTTTGGCGAGAATTTCAATATCACCTGTCGCTATGTTGGGGTTTTTTGATTCTCGCTCAATCACAGTTCCCTGTACTTGAATGACAAACTCTCTTCCTAGACTGCGCGCTCGGTCCATGACCTCTTTTGGCGTACGCTCCTCATCAAAAATGATTTGTGTTAAGCCATAACGATCGCGTAAATCGACCCATAGGACAAAACCTTTGTCTCTGCTTTTTGTACCCATCCTGAAAGGGTTACTTCTTCTCCGAGTTGTGCTAGGGTCAGTGCCCCACAAGTGGTTGTTCTTAACATAGAAATTGAATTCCTTGCAAAGGTATTAAGTTCTTTTTCTTATCCGTTTCTCCAGGCGTTTATCCTCAATTTTAATCGGTAGACCAAATAGAAACAAGCCGGTACAATGACAAGGGTAAGGAAGGTGGCAAAAGTCAACCCAAAAATAACGGTCCAAGCCAAAGGCCCCCAAAAGATGACGTTGTCTCCCCCCACATAGATGTTGGCATCCCAGTCTGTAATGAGGGTAAAAAAGTTAATGTTGAGTCCAGTCGCTAACGGTATTAGTCCTAAAATGGTTGTAATTGCTGTTAAAAGTACGGGGCGTAAACGTGCCGCACCCCCTTTTACAATGGCTTCCCGTGCTTCTAATCGAGGGAGCATTTGATCAAACGGAATACCTAGTTCTTCTTTCTTACGGGCGATGAGCAATTGGGTGTAATCAATCAATACGACCCCGTTATTCACCACAATTCCGGAGAGTGATATGATACCCATCATGGTCATCATAATAACGAAAGGCATGCCAAATCCACTGATCCCATAGAGTACCCCTGTAAAACTTAGGAAAATAGAAAGGAGAATAATTAAGGGATTTGAGATTGAATTAAATTGAAGCACCAAAAGGAAAAGAATAAGTCCAAGGGCAGTCCCCAAGGCACCTAAAAGGAAACTCATGTTTTTTTCTTGTTCTGCTACTTCTCCTGTGAAGGCATAGTCTACGCCACGAGGAAATCCGTTGAAGCCTTCGATGCTTTCTTTCACATGGTCTACCACCTCGTTGGCATTGTAGCCTGCTAAAACAGCAGAGTATACGGTAACCACCCGACGTAAGTCTTTGTGTTTAATCGCACTAAAAGAGGTAGCGTTCTCGATATCTACCATTGCACTAATAGGGACTTCCTTAATTCTACCTGTGGCCTGATCACGGAATACAATATATTGGTCTAGGAGAACACCCGTATCGTTCCGATCCTCTTTTTCAAAGCGAACATTAATGTCGTAGTCTTCCCCATCTTTTTTGTAGATACCGGCTTTCTCCCCGAAGAGGGATCGACGCAATTGTTGTCCTATTTGCCCGGCAGCGACGCCCAGACTTCCTGATTTTCGTCGGTCGATATTGACCACCAATCCAGGTTTACTTTTGTTCACGTCTACCTTGATTTCTTCCACTCCAGGAATACTTTCCTTGTTTAAAAAGGTTTTTAGGTTTTCGGCCACTTGAATTAATTCGTCGTAATCTTCGCCACTCACTTCAATATTGACAGGATAACCTGAAGGAGGACCAGCTGCTTCTTTTTCTACCGAGATAGAAATTCCAGCAAATTTTCCTTTGAGGGCTTGTTGA
Source organism: Flavobacteriaceae bacterium (assembly GCA_038143735.1). Taxonomy (GTDB): domain Bacteria; phylum Bacteroidota; class Bacteroidia; order Flavobacteriales; family Flavobacteriaceae; genus Arcticimaribacter. The sequence goes on along the minus strand of JAYQML010000004.1, from coordinate 382,621 downwards.
ATTTCTTGCCGTAGGGTTTCGCTTGAAAAGCCACGACGGTATTTGAATTCAGCCATGGTTAGGGTTATTTTTGCCTTGTGGGGCATTTCTTGATCGCCCCCTTTGTCGGTCTCTGGGTTTTGCGCCCCTAGCCCCACCATGGCTACATTGGAGTCAATCATAAAATTGGTTTCCCCATCCATATATTTACTGTTGCCAATGACTTTTGCGATTTCAGCTTCGATTTGTTTTGACGTGGCATTGGTTTTATCAATGGCGGTCCCTTCAGGATATTCTGCGTACACAAAAATTTGCTGCGGTTGGTTTTCTGGGAAAAACTCTACTTTTGGTGCAGCCAAGCCTAGAATAATAAAGGAGGAAAATAAAAGGCCAATGGTTCCAAACAAAAAAACATAGGGTCTTCTGCCGGTTAAAGCAAAACGCAATACGTTGGAGTAGCGCGCTTCTAAACGCACCAAGACGATATCTTGAAAATAGGTCGCCCAGCCTTTGATGAAATATTTATAGGCCCAAAATAAGATGGTTGTAAGGAGCATAAGGGTTCCTAAACCACGAAGAGTTCCTTCGTTAAAAATCAATAGCGTGCCCAATCCACCAAGAATGATCGTCATGCGCCACAAGCTGTTTTTGCTGAGTTCACGGTCTTCAATTTCCATGGATTTGGAGACCAGCATTGAGTTGAAGAATATCGCAACAATCAAGGAAGATCCTAATACGATGGAAAGGGTAATGGGGAAAAAAATCATGAATTCACCAATGGTCCCAGGCCAAAAACCGAGTGGAAGAAAGGCAGCGATAGTGGTGGCGGTTGAAATAATGATCGGATAGGCAATTTCACCAATGCCTTTTTTGGCAGCTTCAATCGAAGACATGCCCTCTTTTTCCATCAAGCGATAGGCATTTTCGACCACCACAATCCCATTATCGACCAGCATTCCAAGCCCCATAATGAGGCCAAACAAGACCATCGTATTGATGGTTTCACCCAAGAAACCAAGGATCATAAAAGACATAAACATGGACATGGGAATCGCAAAACCAACAAATAGGGCGTTGCGGAAGCCCAAGAAAAACATCAATACGGTAATGACAAGTAAGACCCCGAAAATGATGTTATTTGCTAGGTCACTTACAAGGTTTTTTGTTGCATTGGATTGATCGTTTGAAATATCTACTTCAATGGTTGTAGGGAAGTCATTTTTTTCCACATCAGCGACAATAGCTCTAATCTTCTCTACCGTTTTGATGAGGTTTTTACCGCTGCGCTTTTTGATGTCTAGTACGAGTGCCGTTTTACCGTCTGAGCGCGCATAAGAGTTCTTCTCTTTTTCTTTGAAAGCGATATCCGCAATATCACCCATGTAAACGGTTCCGTTTTGGTTTTTCAACACAAATTTTTCCAAGTCCTCCGGACGATCAATTTCACCAATTACGCGAAGGTTTCGTCTCAGTCCATTTCCTTCAACGTTTCCGGCAGAAACGGTACTATTTCCTCTTCGAATCGCATTGATGACGTCATCAAAAGAAACCGTGGCAGCATTCATTTTCAGAATATCCAACGAAACTTCTATTTCAAAGTCTTGTACCCCTCTAAGGGAGACCTCTTTGATTTCAGCCATTTGCTCCACCCTGTCTTGCAACAATTCTCCATAGAATTTCATTTCTGCAATGGGTAGGTTACCGCTAAGGCCAATGTTTAAAATGGGTATTTCTTCTGAAAGGCTGAATTCGAAAGAAGTCGGCTCTACTTTCGCATTGTTAAAGGTAGGCCAGTCAGCACTCGAAATAACTGCGTCGATTTTGTCTTGTACTTTAAGTTTGGCGCTTTCTTTAGAAATGGACTCATCAAATTCGATGGTAATGAGTGAAAAGTTCTCCAAGGAGGTAGATTCTATTCCGACCAAATTGGGGACTCCTTTTAGCTCCTCTTCCAAGGGATCGGTGATGAGTCGCTCCATGTCTTCCGCAGTGTTACCAGGATAAATAGAGCTGACAAAGATTTCGTTGGTGTTAATTTCGGGGTAGTTTTCACGTGGGAGTGTTAGGTAGGAAGAAATGCCTAAAATAAAAAACAGCCCAATGACAACGTAGATTACGGTGCTGTGATCTATGGCCCAGGAGGAGAGTGAAAATTCTTTAAGTTGTGATGATTTTTTCATTTTCTGGGACGGCTTAAGATTGCGTTATGTTGACCAATTGTTGGTCTTCGACAAGACGGATTCCGTCTTCAACCAGTTGGTCTCCTGCCTGAAGACCAGATAAAATTTCGGTTTGGTTATTGGCCGATTTTCCTAGGGTTACATAGGTTTTGAAAGTTTTGTACACCCCTTCTTTCCCAGCCGTTTTCTTCAAGGTATAGACATAGGTGGCACCCGTTTGGTCCGCTAAAATATTTTTTGAAGCAACCAGAAGTGCTGTTTCATTTTGGTAGTCATTTACCCTAAGTTGAACGGTCATGTTGGGTTTTAATATTCCTTGTGGATTGGCGAGATCAATTTCTACACGGAACGAGCGGTTGTTGGGGTTGATGAAGTTCCCAACGGAAGAAATGTTTGCTTCCAAGGTTTTCCCGATGACAGGGATATCCATGACTACCGGGGTATTCATCGAAATATTGGGAAGGTGCGCTTCTGGGATAGACGCGGTAACTTTCATCTCATTTAAATTGATGACTCGAACGACTGGGGTCATTCCGGGCGCCAAATTGCTTCCCGTGTCGGCGATGAGGTGATCGACAATTCCATCGAATGGAGCGACCAGCTTTGTCTTTGCGACCTGATCTTTCATTTGGGCAACACTTTTTCTAAGCTTTCAAACTGTGTCTTGGCTTGGAGGTATTGGATTTCTGAACCAATTTTTTGTTCCCACAATCGGCTCTGACGTTGGTAGGTGGTTTTAGCGAGCTTCAATTGCAATTCCAATTGCTCTAATTGGTCGTTTAAACCACTATCGGAAAGTGTGGCCAAGGGTTGCCCTTTTTTCACCTTTTGCCCTTCTTTTACATGGATGCTTTTTAAAAGACCAGGGATTTCGGGGTAGATGACGATGTTTTTGTCCGTTTCAAGTGTTCCTTGAAAATCAACATAGTGGACAAAATTCGTGGGATTCACCGTTACGGCAGAAACCAGAAGAAAGCGTTGTTGTGTATCGATTTCTTCAATGGCATCATTCAATTGCTTCAATTCTGTTTGTAGTGCATTGATGCTTTTAACGACGGCTGTTTTTTTGGTTTGAATTGCAGCTAAATCACCATCTTCAATAATTTCAGCTGTTGTTTGTTTGTCGGATGATCCACACTGTGCAAGAAAGATGCTTGTGAAAATGAGGAGTATTTTTTTCATGATGGCGTTATTGTTCGTTGTTAATGATGCTGTCTAAATTTGTTTTGTCAAGTATAACTTGACGCATGCTCTGAAGCGCGTTTTGTTGGGCTTGATACAATTGTAACTGTGCTTGTCGCAGCTCGAAACTTCCTGAAAGACCTTCAAAAAATTTGGTGGTATTTTTTTGTTCGATGCGTTGCGCAAGACTTAAATTCTGTTGTGCGGTAGCGTATTCTTCTTTGGCAAGCGCGAGGTTATTTAAAGCGTTTTGCCATTCTACAAAGATCTGTGATTTGACTTCAATGAGTTTGGTTTCTGACTGTAGGACAGACAATTTTGCTTTTTGGGAGCTTGCCGTTCTGCCCAAAGAACTGAACACAGGAATACGCATTCTAAACCCAAAGGCAGCAGCACCAAACCACTTTTGTGTCGATTCGGTGAACCCAAATTCATCATTATTTCCCATGTAGCTTCCGTTGAGGAAGGCACTAAAGGAGGGCAATGCCTTTGCGCGCTCTAGACGGTATAAAAACCCATTGGTGGTTACTTCGTTTTCAGCCAAACGTATATCAATATTGTTGTCATAGTTTGTCGAAGCATTTTCTTCGAGAAGATGTAAAGCAGTGAGTTCCTCCAAAGAATTGGACAATTTTGGCTGTTGAGTAAGCTCAATTCCCAAAAGGAGTTTGAAAACATTGTCTGCAAGATCGGCCGATTTACGGGCATAACGAATTTGTGAGTTAAGGCTCGAAAGGGTTAACCGCAATTGTTCGACGGTCTCTTCTTCAGTAAACCCATTTTTGAATAGCTGGTGGGCTTCGTCTATGTTCTTCCCTAAAGCGGCAGCATTCTTTTCTAGTATAGCTAACGATTCCCTGGCAACAAGCGCATTTACATAAGAAGTGATGATGGCCTTTCTAATTTCAATTTGCGTTTTCTCCAACACATTTTCAGCGGTTTCAATAAAGTGACGAATGCCCTGTACCCCTACAACATAAGTACCGTCGAAAATGAGTTGATTCAACTCGACCATTCCCATGGCGGTTTGTTGTGTTCCAAAAACGATCTCGGCAAATTCCCCTTCTGCCCCTCCAAAAAACTGTGCAGGGATAAGCGAAACAGGCTGTTCAATATTGTTTTGGTACGCAAGGTTGGCTTGGATTTGAGGAAACCCGATGGAGAGGGTTTTCCACTTTTCTTTGTGGGCTTTTTGTACCTCTAAGTTGGCGCGTTTTAGCGTACGGTTGTAGTTCATCCCCCATTCGATTGCTTCTTCAAGCGAAAAAGCGGTGGGGGTTTCTTGGGCAAAACCAAGGAGGCTTGACAAAAGAAAAACGTAAAACAGGTGTTTATTCATTTATTTATATTCTGAGGTTGCAATAAATTCATTTAATACGGCTAGACCCTTTGGGGTGACAATTGCTCGAGCATGGTATTCCAAATAATTTTCAAAAAGCGTACTGATGTCAAATTTTGTGATAGGAAAAATGTCGATGTCCCGAATTCCACGCATCCCATTCATGTACAAACGCGAAACAAAATCAACATTGATGTTGGGACGGAAAAGACCCGTTTCGATTCCTAAATTCAGGCTAGATTGTACCAATACACCCAAGCGGTTGAATTCCTCATCTTTAAGTTCAGCATTGATTTCGGGATAGTATTTTTGGAGCTGATAGGCTGGGGAAGAAGATTCATTTTGTAGGTATTTCAATACAGCCGATTTGACACTGTAGAGTTCTTCAATCGGATGTGCTGCTTTTATCTTGATTTCTTCAATTTCACGACAAACTTGGTCAAATACAAAATGCGCACTTTCGCGAACCAGTTGCTCTTTGTTTTCAAAAAGCGTATACAAGGTTTTTTTGGAAATGGCCATCGCATCTGCAATGTCATCCATGGTTACACTTTTAAATCCTCTCTGAAGAAATAGTGTACTGCTTTTCCGTACAATCGTTTCTTTCATAGCACTTTTCTTTTTCGATGCAAAAGTAGGCATGGAAACTTTAAAAACCAAATTAGTTTCCGAAGTTTTTTTCCAAGACATGCGCTTGCTTTTTTTTGGTTATTTTTGTCAAAATTCATTTTTGTGATCGCATCCTATCAAAAGGCTTTCTTAGCCTACTTAGCAGAAAATTCGTCTGAAAAACCCCCCCATACCTTGTACGCTCCCGTGAAATATATCCTAGGTTTAGGCGGAAAGCGCATACGTCCGGTTTTGGCGTTACTGGCTGCCGATGCAGTAGGGGGGGGGTACAAAAAAGCCCTGCCTGCCGCCTTGGCGGTTGAAGTATTTCACAATTTTAGTCTGGTGCATGATGATATTATGGACGAAGCTCCTCTACGGAGAGGTCAGGCTACTGTGCATGAAAAATGGAACGCCAATACGGGGATTTTATCCGGAGATGTGATGTTGGTTATGGCCTATGAGTATTTAAATACTTATCCAGCACCACTATTCGCAGCACTTACTCAGCTGTTTAGCCGAACCGCTCGAGAAGTGTGTGAGGGGCAACAATACGACATGGATTTCCCTTTGCAAGAAAGTGTTTCTCGGGAGGAATACATGGAGATGATTCGCTTAAAAACAGCTGTATTGCTTGGTTGCTCTTTGCAAATGGGGGCCATGATTGGCGGCTTAAACCAAGAGGACAGTGTACCTTTTTACACCTTTGGAATTCAACTTGGTCTTGCCTTTCAGTTGCAAGATGATTATTTGGATGCTTTTGGAGATCCTGAAAATTTTGGAAAGCAAGTAGGTGGCGACATTATAGAAAACAAAAAAACCTTGCTCTATTTGTTGGCACTTGAAGCAGCAAATGATCAGCAACGATCAACCCTAATGGAGTTGTTTGATACCTCCCCAAAAAATCCTGCTGCAAAAATTGAACAAGTCAAAGCGATTTTTTCTGCTACTGGGGCAGATAGTGCCATTAAACGTTTAATGGAGCTGCACACACAACATGCCTTGAAAGAAATCGAAAAGTTTCAGGTTTCCCAAGAAAAGAAAGCAGTGTTTAAGACCTTTGCTTTGCAATTGATGGAACGCAAGCTATAAGTTAAATAACCGTTTCATCAGTGCCAACACAAAACGTCCTACAGGGAAAGAACGCATGATAGCGACATCTTGCCACAAGCTTGATTTATCTTCAAGAAATGCAAAGATACGTTTGGGAGGATTTTTTTGAAATAGTTGCGTAAAGAGCCTACTCCCTTGATCATTGTGTTTGGCTAAGACATCTAAAAATAAAAGGTCGTAAAAATTGAATTTTGTTTTCTGATCAAAGCTGTCTAAAGGCTTATCTTCTTTCAAAAAGTCAACGAGTTGTGCTACTTTTCGAACAGATTTTTGAAACGTATAGCCTGTACTTGCTTTCGTCCAGCCCCCTGCTGTACCTATGTGCATGAGGTTGGCGGTGTTGTGTTGATTAAAATCATATGCTGTCATGGGGATACTCCCTTTTTCAACATTGGTAATGCTGAAATTACCCCCTCCTTTTTTGGTTAAATACTGTTCAATGGCTTGCTCATATTCTTCTTTTTCAAGGAGGTCTTTTGAAAAAAGCGTGTACTCAACCAAGGCTTCGTGCTCCGAAAAGGGAAGCACATACATAAAACGTGTGGTGTTTTTTTGCGGAAGATCAAAGTCCATAAATACGACCGTATCTGGATCAAATAGTGGTTGTTCTGTTTTGACAAACCAACCAATAAAATGTTGTTGTAAAACAGGAAATCGGTCTTGTTTTGTGTGGTGATCTATTGGGATACTCGAAAAAACTCGATCAGCAGTATAATTTGACCCGTGGGTGCTAACCGTACAGTTGTGAGGATTAGAGGAAAGGGAGACAATTTCTTCTTGAAAAAAATGGAGCTGTTTGTTTTTTTTGAGCGTTTTATGAAGTGATGCATAAAAGTCAATTCCGCGAATCATTTTGTAGGTATACGGGCTAAGGTCAAATTTAGTTTCAAATCCCTCGGTTTTAAAAAGTGCTTTTTCCCATGAGTTTGAAACTACAGCGTCCCATTGGCCTTTTCCTTCTTCCCAAAAACACCAGGTGCGGTCATTGGCGCTTTTCTGTTCTTTTTCAATGAGGGCAATTTGATAATGATTAAAACTTGGATCGTTACACAAGGCATTGGCCAAAAGTAGGCCTGAAGCGCCCCCACCACAGATGATGATATCAAACCGTTTATTTTCTCCCATTGTCATCAAAAATAAGGAATTGGATTGGATAGCTACTTTAATCGATTTAAAATTTCTTAATTTTGCAACTAAATTTGGCTATACATAAAAATGGAAGAGATTATTTTATTTTTCGAAAGGACTGATCCTGTTCTAGGAGCATTGTATGCTACCCTTTTTACCTGGGGTTTAACTGCTGTGGGAGCAGCGATGGTCTTCTTTGTAAAAGAATTGAACCGCGCGGTTCTCGATGGCCTTCTGGGTTTTACGGGCGGGGTTATGGTGGCGGCAAGTTTTTGGAGCCTTTTGGCTCCTGGGATTGAAATGAGTCCCGGTGAAGGCTTTGTGAAGGTTATGCCTGCTGCCATAGGATTTGGTTTGGGCGCTTTGTTTATTTTTGGCTTGGATAAAGTGCTTCCTCATATACATATTAACTTTAAGGAAAGCGAGGGAATTAAAACGCCTTGGCACCGTACCACTCTTTTAGTGTTGGCCATTACTTTGCACAATATTCCAGAGGGCTTAGCCGTAGGGGTGCTTTTTGGTGGGGTTGCTGCAGGTTTACCAGAGGCATCTATTGCAGGGGCGGTTGTACTTGCTTTAGGAATTGGGATTCAAAATCTACCGGAAGGGATAGCTGTCTCTATGCCCTTGAGGAGGCAGGGTGTAAGTCGATTAAAGAGTTTTTGGTATGGCCAGCTTTCAGCAGTAGTAGAACCCATTGCAGCGGTTGTTGGGGCTGTTGCAGTTACCTTTTTCACCCCCATTTTACCTTATGCTTTGGCTTTTGCTGCAGGAGCAATGATCTTTGTTGTTGTCGAAGAGGTGATTCCTGAAACACAACAAGACAAATACACTGATATTGCCACACTTGGATTTATAGGTGGTTTTATTGTAATGATGTCCTTAGATGTAGCCCTAGGTTAATCTTCTTTTTCCGTTTCGCTTTGGTGACTGGTCCACCCTTGCGCAGTCAATTCGATTTGCTGTCCTAAACCGGTCACTAAATTGCAGCCAACAGCTTTTTCTGTGATATGTCCAATGACGGTAAGTAAGGGATGGTTTTTGATGGCTTCGTAATGACGTTGATCTACCGTAAACAACAATTCATAATCTTCCCTCCATTCAGCGCTGCTGTAGTGTTATTTATGCTTAGTTCTTTGCAGATGCTCAGCACTTCTGGATCAATAGGAAGTTTGTCTTCATAGATTTGACAACCTACCTCAGAGGCTTTGGCCAAATGCAATAGTTCAGAGGACAATCCGTCGCTAATGTCAATCATTGCCGTAGGGACAATTTTTAGTTCCGCTAAAAGTTCAATAATGTCCTTTCTGGACTCGGGCTTTAATTGCCGCTCAACGGAATAAGCATAGGTAGATAAATCGGGTTGTGATTGCGGATTTACCTTGAATACGGCTTTTTCTCGTTCTAAGATTTGCAGCCCCATGTAGGCACCTCCTAAGTCTCCAGAAACAACGATAAGATCGTGTTCTTTTGCCCCCGATCGGTAGGTGAGTTTTTCTTCTTCTGCAGTACCCATTGCCGTGACGGAAATGACGAGGCCAGTTTGTGATGAGGTAGTATCTCCACCCACTAAATCTACCTTGTAACGCGAACAAGCGAGCCCAATTCCGGCATACAGTTCTTCAACGGCCTCTACGGGAAAACGGTTCGAAATGGCAATGCTAACCGTAATTTGTGTCGGCATGGCATTCATGGCGAAGATGTCTGATAAATTAACCATGACCGCTTTATATCCTAAGTGTTTTAAAGGCATATAGCTTAGGTCAAAATGAACCCCCTCCACTAAAAAGTCGGTAGAGACGACTGTTTTATCTGTATGGTCAAGAACTGCCGCATCATCACCAATTCCTTTGATTGAAGTTGGATGCTGAATCGCAAAGTTTTCTTTGATTTTTTCAATGAGTCCAAACTCTCCTATACTAGCGATGGACGTGGTGGTGGTTTTCTTTTCTTCAAACATATCACAAAAATACATTCTTTTAGTGATGTAGAGAATTCTGTATAGTCCTCTTTTGGTAAGATTGTTGATAAGACTATCTTTGATAAAAGTCTTTTCTATGAAAAAAACGGACTTACTTAAACTTTGTGTTTTCGTTCTCTTTGTTCAATGCACATTATTGGAGGATGAAGACACGATGATGGATATTCCTGATGTTGTTATTCCGGATACACCCATGCCTACCCCCAACGATCCACCTGCGATCGTTGAGATAACAGCATCCTTAGTCCCTTGTGATAATGGATTTTCGGGCAGTTATCCTTGTAGTAATTATGCCTTACACAATCGGGTGAGTCTTTCGGCATTTCAGAGTGATTTTGCTAATGATAATTGGGGCTGGACGGACCCCTCAACGGGGAAAGAGTATGTCCTTCAAGGCTTGAATGATGGCACTGCTTTTGTGGATATTTCATCGCCCACAGCGGTGCGGTACATCGGAAAATTACCAACTGCAACAGAAGAGAGCACTTGGCGCGACATCAAGGTGTATAATAATCACGCTTTTATTGTAAGTGAAGCCGCTGGTCATGGCTTACAGGTTTTTGATTTAACACGTTTGAGAAACCAAACAGTATTCCAGCAGTTTACAGCAGACGCCACCTTAACCAGTTTTGGACATGCACACAACATTGCTATCAATGAAACAAGTGGCTATGCGTATGTGATTGGAGCGGATCCATACAATGGGGGCCCTATTTTCATTGATATTTCTTCACCCACTACCCCTGTTGACATGGGAGGTTATGGCGGGTCATCGTATACGCATGATGCGCAGATTGTTACCTATGATGGGCCAGACCCAGATTATCAAGGGCGCGAAATTTTGTTTGGAAGTAACAGTGATGGTGGGGAAAACAATCAGGTGGTTATCGTTGATGTCACGGATAAATCTAATCCACGTCTCATCTCAAATGCAACCTATAATAATGGTGGCTATACCCATCAAAATTGGATTGACGAAGATCATCGATTTTTGTATGTAGGAGATGAGCTAGATGAAAGACGTTATGGCAACCGAACTAAAACCTTGGTTTTTGACTTAGAGGATTTAGATAATCCTTTGCTTCACTATTCCTATTTGGGAGTTACTTCAGCCATTGATCACAATGGTTATACCAAAGGGAATTCTCTTTTTCTAGCCAACTATACAGCTGGATTTAGAGAAATTGATATTGAAAACATTGCGGCAGAATCAATGACAGAAATAGGTTTTTTTGACAGTTTCCCAGAAGATAATAGCAATAGTTTTAGTGGGGTGTGGAATGTGTATCCATTTTTTGAAAGTGGTCTGATTGCAATCAGCGATAGTAATCGTGGGTTGTTTTTGGTACAACGATCAAATTAATTTCCATGAAATACGGCATTCCACTGATAAGTAGTTGCATCTTTTTGATCGCTTGTGAAAGGTCACCCTTGTCGAGTACTGTACCACCATCGCCTCAACATAGCCTGCAATGGGTTCAGCTTTTTGGAGGTAGCGAAGAGGATATCGCTCATGATGTTATTGCCACGCAAGATGGTGGATTTGCCGTCATAGGAAACACCAAAAGTATTGATGGAGATATTCAAGATAAAAGCGTTGCAATTTCCGATATGTTATTGCTAAAATATTCCTCCAATGCACAACTCCAATGGGCCAAAACCTATGGCGGTTCTCAAGATGACCGCGGGCATTCGTTGGTCCAAATGCCCGACGGAGGATTTACCTTATTGGGCTATTCCATGAGCAGTGATATGGATGCTTCCAACAACGAAGGACAGCACGACAATTGGGTTGTTCGTGTAGATGCACAAGGAAACCTAATGTGGGAAAGAAGCTATGGTTTTTTGGGGCACGACCATGCCTATTCTATTCTTACGACTCAAGATGGGGGCTATTGTTCAATGGCTTTTTGGATGTAACCTCTTCCAATGGATTAGGCAGTACCGCCAAGGAGGGAGACATGGTGTGGGAGAATTTTGGGTGCATAAAATTGACCAAGCCGGAAACATTCAATGGCGACGCTATTATGGCGGTACAAATAATGATCGATCCTATGCGGCTGTTGAAACTGCAGCGGGAGATTTTGTAATCGTGGGAACCTCAGAAAGCACAGATGTAGACGTCAGCTCCCCCAGGGGAGATTACGATGTTTGGGTGATTAAAATTGCTTCCACCGGAAACTTGCTATGGGAACGTTCTTTTGGGGGAAGTGATTATGATGGTTCCAATGCCGTTTGGCTAGATCAAAAGCAAAATTTACATGTATTAGGGAATACTTTCAGCACAGATTATGATATTTCATCACCACTGGGGAATTCAGATTTTTGGTTGATCTCAATAGACCAAAGTGGCAATCTATTGACTGAAAACACTTTTGGAGGGATCGACTTTGATTTAGGTCAAGACCTACTAGTTGATGAAAATAATCGCTTTTGGCTGACAGGCTATAGCCGTAGTGACGATGTAGACCTTGCTGAAAATCAAGGAGATAATGACATTTTATTGCTTCAGTTGGATCAAAATAAATTTCCAAAGCAGTATTTTTCCTTGGGAGGAAGTGGACTTGATCTTGCCCATGCAATGGTTCAATGGACGCAGGGGGTATACTTGTTGTGGGGAGTACAGAAAGTGCTGATGGGCCATTTACAGACAATCGTGGCGACAAAGATATTTTTTTAGCCTTTTGGAATGATGTTTTGGAATAGCCCTATTGGGTTTATCTATGATTAAATCCTAGTCACACTAAGTGAAATGCCGTATATTTGCAGTAAAATTAAAAAAAGAAGTTTCAACCATGATTAAAGTTTCAGCTTCAGCGAAAGAAAAAGTCGCAAATTTAATGCAAGAAGAGGGCTTCAATCCAACCACAGCCTTTGTGCGTGTCGGTGTTAAAAGTGGCGGCTGCTCTGGATTGTCTTATGATTTGAACTTTGACGCTGATAAAAAAGAAGACGATCGCTTGTTTGAAGACAATGATGTTCGCATTGTTGTGGACAAGAAAAGTTTGCTCTATTTGGTTGGAACTACATTAGAATATTCTGGAGGACTGAATGGCAAAGGGTTTGTATTTAACAATCCAAATGCCAATCGAACCTGTGGATGTGGAGAAAGTTTTTCGCTCTAAAAGGACGCTATGGCATATACAGAAGAAGAATTAAAAAAAGAGCTCGAAACCAAAGAGTATGAATACGGGTTTTACACTGATATTGAATCGGACACCTTTCCTGTTGGTTTAAATGAGGAGATTGTTCGAGCCATTTCAAAACGAAAAGAGGAGCCCGAATGGATGACCGAATGGCGCCTGCAAGCCCTCGCTTCTTGGAAGCAAATGGAAGAACCTGAGTGGGCAAATGTTACCTATGAGAAGCCCGACTTTCAGGCGATTTCGTATTACTCTGCCCCCAAAAAGAAAGACAAATACGCAAGCTTAGATGAGGTTGATCCAGAATTATTGGATACGTTCAATAAGTTGGGGATATCGATAGATGAGCAGAAAAAATTAGCTGGGGTTGCTGTAGATATCGTAGTGGACTCCGTTTCTGTAGCGACAACATTTCGCAATACTTTGGCCGAAAAGGGGATTATTTTTTGCTCCATTTCTGAGGCCATCAAAGACCATCCGGATCTTGTGCGTAAATACTTAGGAACCGTTATTCCTCCCAAAGACAACTTTTATGCAGCTTTGAATGCAGCAGTCTTCTCCGATGGATCGTTTTGTTATATTCCCAAAGGCGTTCGTTGTCCGATGGAATTATCCACCTATTTTCGAATCAATCAGGCCGGTACTGGTCAGTTCGAACGTACCCTGGTTATCGCAGATGAAGGGAGTTATGTTTCTTATTTAGAAGGATGTACTGCCCCTTCTCGCGATGAAAATCAGTTACACGCAGCTTGCGTTGAGTTGATTGCCCTAGACGATGCCGAAATCAAATACTCCACGGTTCAAAACTGGTATCCTGGAAACAAAGAAGGAAAAGGTGGGGTATATAATTTTGTCACAAAACGGGGCATTTGTCATACCAATGCAAAAATATCTTGGACACAGGTCGAAACGGGTTCTGCCGTTACCTGGAAATATCCCTCCTGTGTTTTAAAAGGGGACAATTCAATCGGAGAATTTTATTCTATCGCTGTGACCAATAATTTCCAGCAAGCCGACACTGGGACGAAGATGGTTCACCTCGGGAAAAATACCCGCTCCACCATTATTTCAAAAGGAATATCTGCCGGAAAATCCCAGAACAGTTACCGCGGGTTAGTACAGGTAAATCCAAAAGCAACCAATGCGCGAAACTTTTCTCAGTGTGATTCGTTGCTGATGGGGAACGATTGTGGGGCACATACATTCCCTTACATAGAAGCACGCAACAATTCCGCACAAATTGAACACGAGGCAACAACGAGCAAAATTGGTGAAGATCAAATTTTTTATTGCAACCAGCGTGGAATCGATACGGAAAAAGCCATTGCACTTATCGTGAATGGATTTAGTAAAGAAGTCCTCAATAAACTTCCAATGGAATTTGCCGTTGAGGCCCAAAAATTATTAGAAATCTCCCTAGAAGGATCAGTAGGGTAATCAACAACTATATGCTTACAATTAAAGATTTACACGCAAGTGTAGAAGACAAGGAAATCTTAAAAGGAATCAATCTTCAGGTAAACCCAGGAGAGGTACACGCGATTATGGGTCCAAATGGATCAGGGAAAAGTACCCTTTCAACCGTTATTGCTGGTCACGAGGACTATGAAGTTAGCAGCGGTTCCATTGTTTTTGATGGAGAAGATTTGGCTGAGTTTGATGCTGAAGAGCGCGCCCACAAAGGGGTCTTTTTATCGTTTCAATACCCTGTAGAAATCCCGGGTGTAACGGTCACCAACTTCATTAAAACAGCAATTAATGCCTCCCGAAAAGCGAAGGGGTTGGAAGATATGCCAGCTAAAGATATGCTGAAAAGCATCCGCGAAAAGGCAGCCATGTTAGCAATTGACTCTAAATTTTTATCACGCTCACTCAACGAAGGTTTTTCGGGTGGTGAGAAGAAACGAAACGAAATTTTCCAGTTGGCCATGTTAGCGCCTAAGTTGGCGATTTTAGACGAAACCGATTCTGGATTAGATATTGATGCCTTAAAGATAGTGGCCAACGGGGTCAACAAACTAAAAAGCAAAGACAACGCCGTTGTGGTGATTACCCACTATCAACGTTTGTTGGATTATATCGTTCCAGACTTTGTCCATGTGCTATACAATGGACGTATTGTAAAGTCGGGGACAAAAGAGCTAGCGCACGAATTGGAAGCAAAAGGATACGATTGGATTAAACAAGAGCTTGTTTAGTATGGATTTAAAAGAAAAAATGCTTTCTTCTTTCATTGCTCTGGAGCAAGAACTCGACCTTAGTTCTCCTGTACACGATATTCGCTCTGCCAGCTTGAAAACTTTTGAAGCACTTGGTTTTCCTACCCGAAAAGAAGAAGCATGGAAGTATACTTCCCTAGCCAAATTGTTGAAGAATGACTACGGCATTTTTCCAAAGAAAGAAAGCTCCCTCGAACTCAAAGACGTAAAGAAATATTTTCTCTATGAGATAGATTCATATAAAGTGGTCTTTATTGATGGAATCTATAGCCCTTTTTTGTCGGATACAACACATGATGGCATCGATGTTTGTCTGCTTTCAGCTGCTTTAACAAAACCAAAATACAAAGAAGTCATTGAAAAATACTTCAATCAGGTGGCCGATAAAGACGAAAGTTTAACAGCCTTAAATACTTCTTTTGCCAAAGAAGGGGCTTATGTTTACATACCCAAATCTGTAGTAGCAGAGAAACCCATTCAAATTATTCACTTCTCGACGGGAGAACAGGGCGATTTTTTATTGCAACCACGTTCTCTTGTAGTAGTTGAAGAAAACGCGCAAGTACAAATTATTGAGCGCCATCAAAGTTTGGCAGCGCATCAGGTTTTGACCAATTCGGTAACAGAAATATTTGCGGCTAAAAGTGCACTGGTGGACTACTATAAAATTCAAAACGATCGCCTCGATGCTTCATTGATTGACAATACTTATGTTGCACAAGAAAGCAATAGTAATGTGAATGTTCACACCTTTTCATTTGGTGGAAAATTAACCAGAAACAACTTGAATTTCACCCAAAATGGAGCGCACATTGATTCTACCATGAAGGGAGTTACCATTATTGGTGAGCAGCAACACGTAGATCATTATACCTTGGTTAATCATATTCAGCCCAATTGCGAAAGCCACCAAGATTACAAAGGGATTTATGCCGACAAATCCGTAGGAGTATTTAACGGAAAAATTTACGTTGATAAGATTGCACAAAAAACCAATGCCTTTCAGCAAAACAACAACATTTTGTTAGATGATAAGGCGACCATCAATACGAAACCACAATTAGAAATTTTTGCAGATGATGTAAAATGTTCCCACGGTTGTACCATTGGACAATTGGACGAAGATGCGTTATTTTATCTTCGCACACGTGGAATTCCAAAGCGCGAAGCCAAGGGATTGTTGACTTACGCCTTTGCCAATAATGTACTGGAAAGCGTTGCGATTCCATCACTTAAAACAAGAATTAATAAGTTAATTGCGAATAAATTAGGAGTGAACCTTGGCCATGACCTATAAGGGAATTGATATAGCAAAAATCCGCGCAGATTTCCCTATTTTGTCACGGGAAGTCAATGGACAGCCCCTGGTTTATTTCGACAATGCAGCTACCTCTCAAACGCCTCAACAGGTCATCGACGTTATTATCGACTACTACAGCCGATACAATGCAAACATTCACCGTGGTGTTCACCGATTAAGTCAAGAGGCTACCGATGCTTATGAAATTGCACGTCAAACAGTGCAAGCACATTTCAATGCTGCTAAGGCACATGAAATCATCCTTACCTCTGGAACTACCCATGCAATAAACATTGTTGCTTCGGGCTATGCTGCTCTCTTAAAAGCAGGAGACGAACTTCTTGTTTGTGCCATGGAGCACCATTCCAACATCGTTCCCTGGCAAATGCTTTGCGAAAAGACAGGAGCAATCTTAAAGGTTATTCCAATGACCCAAGCGGGTACTTTGGACATGGACGCCTACGCTACCCTTTTAAATGCGAAGACAAAATTGGTATTTGTCAACCATGTTTCTAATGCATTAGGGACGGTTAATCCCATCGAGAAAATCATTGCTCAAGCCCATGCGCTTGGAGCAAAAGTATTGATCGATGGAGCGCAAGCAGCACCGCATATCAAAGCAGACGTTCAAGCCCTCGACATTGACTTTTACGTTACTTCAGCCCATAAATTGTGTGGTCCTACGGGGGTAGGGATGCTATATGGTAAAGAAGATTTACTCAATGTTTTACCACCCTATCAGGGAGGAGGAGAGATGATCGCTGAAGTTACCTTTGAAAAAACAACCTATGCCGATTTACCCCACAAGTTTGAAGCTGGAACACCAAATATAGCGGGAGGGATTGCCTTTGGTGCTGCATTAGACTATATGAACGCTATTGGGTTTGAAGCTATTGCTGCCTATGAAAACGACTTATTGACCTATGCTACATCTCAATTGGAACAGATTGAAGGAGTACAAATTTATGGTCAAGCACCCAAAAAGACAGCGGTAATCTCCTTTAATGTGAAAGGGATTCACCCCTATGATCTTGGAAGTATTCTCGATCAAATGGGCATCGCCGTCCGAACAGGGCACCATTGTGCACAGCCCATCATGGACTACTACCAAATCCCAGGAACTGTTCGAGCTTCTTTTTCTTTTTACAACACTAAAGCGGAAATTGATCGGATGATAGCTGCACTGGAGCGAGCCATTAGTATGTTGCAATAAATCGTACCTTTGTTCCTATGACGATACAAGAAATACAAGACGAAATTGTAGAAGAGTTTAGTCTCTTTGAGGACTGGATGCAACGTTACGAATACATGATTGAGCTGGGTAAATCGCTGCCTTTAATTGCACCAGAATTCAAGACAGATGACAACATCATTAAAGGCTGTCAGTCCAAGGTTTGGGTTCATGCCGAATTGAAAGACGACCAACTGCTTTTTTCAGCCGATAGTGATGCCATCATTACCAAAGGAATTATTGCGATTCTGATTCGTGCATTTTCGAATCAACACCCCAAGGATATTTTGGATGCCGATACAGATTTTATCGATCAAATTGGCTTAAAAGAACATTTATCGCCTACACGTGCGAATGGATTGGTTTCCATGATTAAGCAAATCAAATTATACGCTATAGCATTCCAAACACAACTCAATTAACATGTCAGACAATACCATTGATACGAACGCCCTCGGGGAGAAAATTGTAGCTGTTTTAAAAACGATCTATGATCCAGAAATACCTGTCGACATCTATGAACTTGGGTTAATTTACGATGTCTTTGTCAATGAAGATTACGATGTAAAGATATTGATGACCCTCACAACACCGAACTGTCCTGTGGCAGAGACACTTCCTGTTGAAGTGGAAGAAAAGGTGAAATCCATCAATGAAGTGAAGGATGCTGAGGTTGAAATTACGTTTGACCCGCCTTGGACTCAAGATTTGATGAGCGAAGAAGCAAAGTTAGAATTGGGATTACTCTAAAATGGCTGAAGAAATCGTCAATCGCGTCGCGAAAAGCCCACTCATCACCTTTGATTTGGAAGCGTTTTTTCCTCAAGGTGAGCGTTTAACCTTGGACATGAGTCAGTGGTTGGAGCAAGGTTTTATTTTACGCGAAAAAGAATTTCGTTTAGCGCTAAAGACATTCGATTTTACCCCCTATAAAGATGCATATGTGGCACTTCAGTGTAGCACGGATGCCTTAGTTCCGGCATGGGCATCTCTCTTGGTTACTGCTCACCTTCAGCCTTTTGCAAAGATGGTGGTACTCGGTTCTTTGATAGAATTAGAACAGCAGATTTTTAGTGAACTAATTGCTCAACTCGACACCTCCACGTTTAAAGATAAGCCCGTTATCATTAAGGGATGTTCTGAAAAAAATATACCTGCCGCAGCTTTTGTTTCCCTTATTCAGAAGTTACAACCCCATGCGAAAAGCTTGTTTTATGGGGAAGCATGTTCATCAGTACCGCTCTATAAAAAGTAGATTATAGTAAAGATTTCATTGCATTAATTTGTTTAGTTTTAAGCAACCCTTAAATCTAATCAGATGAAGTTCAACTGCCTACTTGTGATGGTGCTCTTTTCTTGTGCCAAAAACAGTCCTCCTCAGGAAAAACCATTTAGTTTTATCGGTAGCTGGAATTACATCAATAAAAATTATCAATTTGAAGATTCTCCTCATCAACTAATTACTGCTGGAGAAGGTTGTAATTCAATGATTGAATTTGTGTTTACCGAAGATGAATTTGTACTAAAGCTATTTCAAGACGATGTTTGCACAGAAAAGGCTGAGGTAGTCCTGAATTATGATATTGAACAAATAAACGACAGTGTTTATCGGTTTACGTCTGATCGTTTATTGCGCTCAAATTTTCAACAAATGGACTTCCATAATTTATCCGATTTACCCGTGATAGCAGGGGAGGTAGCATTGATTCGACGTGCCAATGATGAGTTCGTTACCTATTTGCCTTTACCTGAGGTTCCATTCGTCAATGGTAGAGAATTTACCTCAGTCTTTATTCGCTATCGACGATCGAACTAAACTTTTCAGAAAAGGTGGTATCTTGAATGCGTAAAAACAGCATGATTGACCAGCGTTAAAAAAGTACTTATTGTGACGTATTATTGGCCACCTTCTGGGGGCTCGGGTGTGCAACGTTGGATGTATTTTGCGAAGTACCTAAAGCAATTGGGTTGGGAGCCTATTGTGATAACAGTCAACGAGAATAAGGCCTCGTACCCTGTGTTAGACCAAACTTTAGCAGAAAACGTCAAGACAATTCGAGTTATTAGAACAGCCACCCGAGAGCCATTGCGTTTGTACTCCTGCTCACGTCTGGGGACAGAACAGTGGAATTCCGCAAGGTGAAATGAATCGGAAGAGTTTTTTTTGGGAAATTAGCTGCTTATGTGCGCGGAAATTATTTTATCCCAGATGCTAGAAAAGGATGGATACCTTATGCAGTCGAGGCAGCGAAAAAAGTCATCCTGGAAGAAAATATAACGCGTATAATTACTACTGGTCCACCTCATTCTACCCATTTGGTGGGTTTGCAGTTAAAGGCAAAATTCAACCTGAATTGGTGGGTAGACTTTAGGGATCCATGGTCCAATTTATTTTACAATAAAGACCTCTATAGAAATCAAAAATCCATCAAAAAAGATGTGCATTTGGAGACCCAGGTCCTTCAAAACGCGGATGGTGTTATAACCACCATTGGAGGTAAACTGCATGAGGAATTGAAATCAAAGGCGCCGCATCAACATTTTTATGCCCTCCCCAACGGATATGATGAAGTCCTAATGCAGTCCGTTAACGCTAGGTCAAATAAAGCGATGTTTCATGTCGTATATACGGGCTTATTGACACACAATCAGCCGTATGGTTCTGTTTTGAAGGTATTGAATTCCATTTCCATTGATATTCCCGTACAGCTTTCTTTAGCGGGAAGCATAGCAGCAGAAATACAATCTGAAATTAGAACACAATACCCTAAAATAACATTGGTGTGTCATGGCTATTTATCTCATAAAGAAGCTATTGGACTTATGAAAAGCGCACACCTTTTACTCAATTTCCTTTTTACAGGTGCAGAAAATCAAATGATCTCTGGGAAACTTTTGGAGTATTTAGCCACCGCTGTACCGGTTTTATCGATTGGTGATCCACATTCTGCAGCAGGAAAATTCCTGTCTCAGGGCAGTTTTGCCACAATGCTAGAACCAACAGACCATGAGGCTATTGAGGGCTTTATTCAAAAGGTTGCTACTCAAAAAGGCAGCGTGCATAATGAGTTCCCTTCATTGGAACAGTGGAGTAGAAAAAGCTTGACCCAGCGTTTGATTGAGGTTTTAAAGTAATCCGTTATTCAAGGGTCGATTCTTTTGCATCAGCTTCCTCCTCCTTTAGTTCTTCATATAATTTTTGAACTCTTTTATTTTCAGGATCAATCTTCAATGCACGCTCATAGAACTCTTTTGCTTTCTCCGTTTCTCCTTGAACCGCAAGCCCTTTTGCATAGCTAGCGATGATATAGGGATTGTATCTGAAAAAATAAAAATTGAATTCAAAGACTAATACCGCTTCATCAATGCGATTGGAATGGAGAAATACATTGCCTAAGGTATTCAATTCTCCGCTTTTGCCAAGGAAATCATAGGTTTGGTAGAAGTACGTATTTAGATCACTCCTGATTTCAGCGACAGATTTCTCTTCCAAAAGATTCATCAAATAGTTTGCTGCTTTATAATTGGGTTGCGAGGGTAGCGCTAAAGCAATTTGCCCAATGTCTGTAAGTAAATCATTTTGTGGTGATTCTACAATTCGAGCTATTTCTTTACCATCTCTTTTGAAAATAAAGGTAGGAACGCGATGTATTTGCCGTCCTTTCTCCTCTCCATTTGGACCTTGCTTGTAGCGTTCGTCGGTATCGTACAAGGCGGTGTAATTCAGTTTTTCTCGGTCTAAACCTAACTGATCCCACATTTTTAAAAAACTAGGTACCCATTGTTTACTGTCTCCGCACCAAGTGCCCATATAGATATCTACTTCTACATCTTTTAGTTTACTCGACCATGAATAGCTTGTGTCCTCAAGTTTGAATTCATCATACTGTTTATTGTACCAAGTCGCATAAAGTGAATCTTTTTCTAATTTATTGATGTCAAAAGGGCCGCATAGGTGGGTTTCTCCACGTTTGTTAGTGTAGCTTGTTTCTTTCTGTGCGAGACAAAAAGTAAAAGTGCAGAAAAGCAGTAGCGTGTAGGTTAATTTTTTCATTGGGATGAAATTTAAGTTAATGGTAGCAGAACAGATTTGGAACTATTTCTCTTAAATATACAAAAATTCTAGGATTCAGTTATTTATAAAAATTCATTTCATCCAAATATTCCCAACTTTTGGGAGGGAGCAGTGGCCGTATGTTTCTCCCTTCCTTGATCCATTTGCGAATGTCCGAGGAAGAAACTTGCATTTCGGGTGCTTCAACTCGTGTAATTTTCGGATGGTTTTGAAATTGTGTGGGAATAACTTTTTCTCCTTGCGTGGATAAACATAGAGGGCATGGCGTTCGAGGATTACCTCATAATTTTTCCATTTATGAAAGTAGGCAAGATTATCTTCTCCCATGAGTAATACAAATTGTTTTCCGGGATGCTTTTCTTCTAAATGAACAAGGGTGTCTGAAGTGTAGTTTGGTGTGGGTAGTCCAAACTCAATGTCAGATGGATTTAGTTTGGGATAATCATGTGTGGCTCTGTACACCAGTTCCAATCGCTGGTAGTTTGGCAACATGTTTTGTTTTTGTTTGAATGGACTTTTGGGGGTGATGACCAGCCAAACTTGGTCAAGATTGGTGTGTTCGACAAAATGATTCGCCAAGATGAGATGTCCATTGTGAATGGGATTAAAGCTACCAAAAAACAAACCGATCTTTTGCATGTAGCAAAGGTAGGCAATTGTCTAGGAACGCAAGAACTGTTTCACCAGGCCAACAACTTCTCTTTTGGCTTTGGTCAAATCATCGTTTACTAAAATAACGTCAAAGTCTTGTGAGTAGGTGAGCTCGGTTGCTGATTTATCTAGACGTTGTTGAATTTTATCTTCTGTTTCGGTGTTGCGTTCTCGCAGGCGTTTTTCGAGTTCCTCGAAAGAGGGAGGCTGAACAAAAATCGCAAGGGTTTCTTCAGGATACTCGGCCTTTACATTGAGGCCACCAATGACATCAATATCAAAAAGGACATGTTTTCCCTCGGCCCACAGGCGATCTATCTCAGAACGAAGGGTACCATAAAAATTTCCCTCATAGACTTCTTCATATTCAATAAACGCGTCTTCTTCTATTTTTTGACGAAAGGCCTCTTCGGATAAAAAATAATAGTCTTTCCCGTCGATTTCATCCCCACGTGGTTCCCGAGAGGTTGCAGAAATAGAAAATCCAAGGGGCAGACCTTGTTGCAATAAGTGTTTGACTAGTGCGGTTTTACCACTACCCGAAGGAGCAGAAAACACAAAAAGTTTACCCGAATCCATTCTTATAACACGTTGAGGAGTTGTTCTTTTATCTTTTCTAATTCATCTTTCATTTGCACAACAATTTTTTGCAAACCAGCATGATTGGCTTTTGACCCGATGGTATTGATTTCTCTTCCCATTTCTTGTGCGATAAAACCTAATTTTTTTCAATTGGAAAAATATTGCTCAATGATCACATTAAAGTAGGCTAAATGATTAGCCAAACGTACTTTTTCTTCGGTAATATCATATTTTTCTAGGTAATAGATCAATTCTTGCTCCAATCGATTTTGATCCACTTCAAGTTTTAACTGGGCAAGAGAAGCGGTTAGTTTCTCCGTTACGCGGTCTTTTCGCTCTGGATCGATGGCAATAACATCTTTTAAAAGCTGTTCAATTTTACTTAGTCGAAGGAGAAAGTCTTTTTTCAAGGCAACGCCTTCATCTTTTCCATGGTGGTTTACCTTTTCAAGCGTAGAAGATAGGAGTGCAAGTAATGCTTCTTTTTCATTTTCATCAATGGCCTCTTTTTCTGTTTTTAACGCATCGGGTAAACGAATTGCCATTTTGAGTAATTCGGTTGTATCACCCTGATGAATATCGTTGAGTTGCGTTAAGTAAGTTTGAATAACTTCTTTATTTAAGCGGGTGGTTGTTGCGCTTCCAGAATTATCCACAAAAATCGAAACATCAATTTTTCCGCGCACTAATTTTTTGTTGATCTCTCCTCGCATAATAGACTCCAACTCCCTGTAACAATGGGGGGTTCGAAAGTTAAGATCGATATTTTTACTGTTGAGCGTGCGTATTTCTAGAGTAATTTTTTTATGCGAAAATTGGGTTTCACCTTTGCCAAACCCGGTCATTGATAGGATCATTTTTTGTTTATAGTTCTTTAATTTTTATGTTGCGGAAAGCGACTTTATCTCCATGGTCTTGAAGGCCAATCTT
The DNA here is from genome assembly GCA_038143735.1 of Flavobacteriaceae bacterium. Classification (GTDB taxonomy): domain Bacteria; phylum Bacteroidota; class Bacteroidia; order Flavobacteriales; family Flavobacteriaceae; genus Arcticimaribacter. Next base: position 358,979 of record JAYQML010000004.1, on the reverse strand, counting down.
TCCCGTTTTAAATTGCCCAAATTTAGGGGCATAAGTATAATTTGGCAAACTTGTATCGCCAAATTTAGACGCAGCAATTAGGGCTTCCCATTCGGGGCCATGCACGGGAATTCAATAATTTTAGTGCCATTTAATACAACACTTCCTTTGTTATTGTTGTGGTTAACCGTCAAGATAACATGATTCCATTCACCTGCAGGTTTGCATACATCAGCAGTGGGTTGCACCATGTCGTAGAGTGCTCCAGCCTGATGGTATTTTGGGTTGGCGAGTGCATCGGGATGGCGCTCATTATCCAAAATTTGAATTTCAGGTCCAGTTAGATATGGTTCTCCAAATTCTTCCCCTTCTTTAACACCCCAAAAAAGGCCGCTGTTTCCAGCTTCAGCCACATTCCATTCGATGGATAAAACAAAGCTAGTGAATTCACGATCGGTGACAATATTTTTCCCCCCATCTCCATAATTTCGTTTTTTAGAAGGATCGAACACCAGGGTGTTGTCGACAACGCTCCATTCTTCCCCTACGGTTGTGCCGTTGTACTGATGCCAACCGTTCAGGGATTTGCCATCAAATAGGGAAATCCATTCGTCGGTTACTGCTGTGCTTTTGTTTTCTTTGGTCGTTTTTTCTTGACAGGAGCTAAGAAAAAGGCAGGAGAGTGCTACTATAGGAATAAGATGTTTCATGGGTTTAAAATTTATAGGTTTAGAATTTTTCTTAAGTGTTCTTGATCTATTGTACCTCCAGCAAAATCATCAAAGGTCTTTTCTGTAGCTTCAATGATGTGTTTTGCAATAAAGGCTGCACCCTCGCGGGCTCCTTGTTCAGGGCTTTTAATACAACATTCCCATTCCATCACAGCCCAAACATCGCAGCCATATTCAGTGAGTTTAGTAAAAATAGTTTTAAAGTCAATTTGACCATCTCCAGGGGAACGATATCGACCAGCGCGGTTGCGCCAATCTCCATAACCACCAAAGCCACCCTTTTTCCCATTTGGTTTAAATTCAGCATCCTTAACATGAAATGCTTTGATGAACGCATGGTAATGATCTATGTAGGTTAAATAGTCTAGCTGCTGTAAAACAAAATGACTGGGGTCATACAAGATATTAACGCGTTTGTGATTTCCTGTAGAGGTAAGAAAACGTTCAAATGTTTCACCGTCGTGTAAATCTTCTCCAGGATGAATTTCATAACATACATCTACACCGTTTTCATCAAATGTATCGAGAATGGGGAGCCATCTATCGGCCAATTCTTTGAATCCAAGATCAAAGAGCCCTTCGGGTTCTAGCGGCCAAGGATGAAAGTAGGGCCAAAGCAATGACCCCGAGAAAGTGGCGTGCGTTTTAAGCCCTAGTCGTTGACTGGCAATCGCTGCTTTTTTGACTTGATCGATGGCCCAGGTGGTTCTTGCTTTGGGGTTATTTTTAACTTCTTTGGGAGCAAAGTTGTCAAACATCAAATCATAGGCAGGGTGAACAGCCACGAGCTGTCCCTGTAAATGGGTGGAAAGTTCTGTGATTTCCAGTCCATAAGCATTTATTTTGCCTTTGAGATCATCACAATAAGTTTGACTTTCGGCAGCAGTATCTAAATCGATTAACCATTTGTCTAGTGTTGGCAGTTGGATACCTTTGTAGCCCAAGTCAGCTGCCCATTTACACAAACCATCCAAGCTGTTGAAAGGGGCTTTTTGGTCAATGAATTGAGCGAGAAAAACGGCAGGTCCTTTGATTGTTTTCACGTGCTTATTTTTATAAGTTCACCCAAACGTTTCCGTTTTTGTGTGAATCAATTACTTTTTCAATAAAGAGCATTCCACGAACACCTTCCATTAAATCGGGATAGGCACCATGGGTAAAATGTTCCCCCATAATGGCTTTGGCCACCCCCATATAAATGTTACCCATGGCATCAAAAAGACCTTCGGGATGACCAGGAGGTAATTTTGTGCCTTCCAACGAGAAGGCAGCTAGATAATCGTGTCCGGGTTTGAGCTGTTGTAGGGGTTGACCTTCTTGAAGAAAGCTTAGGTAGTTGGGATTTTCTTGTGCCCATTTTAAACTCCCTTTTTCTCCATAGATCTGGACAGTAAAGTTATTTTCCTCTGCTGTGGCAATTTGTGAGACCCTAAGCACTCCTTTACAATAATCAGAAAAACGGACTAAGATTGTTCCATCGACATCCATTTCATTGTCTGGATAACGGTAATTTAAATCGGCCAATAGTGTTTTTACGCGCATGTTGGTTACATATTCTAACATGTCAAACGCGTGGGTTCCTATATCGCCTATGCAACAGCTGATCCCTCCTTTTTCGGGGTCAAGTCGCCAGACAGATTTCCGTTGGGCAGGGTTGTGAATAACAGGATTAATCCACCCTTGATAATATTGTAAATCAACTTTTTGAATTTTTCCTATCGCTCCATCGGCGATCATTTGTTTCATTTGACGCACCATTGGGTAACCCGTGTAGGTGTAGGTTACGGCAAAAACAACCTGTTGTTTCTCTTGAATTGCTTGTAATTCTAATGCTTCGGCGTGGGTAGTTGTAAGGGGTTTTTCGCAAATAATATTGAAGCCATTTTCCAATAATTGTTTGGCCATGGGGAAATGCAAAAAGTTGGGGGTGAGTACAGAGACAGCCTGCATACGCTCTTCGGGCGGAAGGTTCAACTCTTGGGCAATAAGTAAATCAACATTGTCATAAACCCTATGGGAAGCAAGACCGATTTTAGCGGCAAATTGTTTGTTTTCGGTAGGGTTTGGGTTAAAACAACCGCCCACAATTTGATAGTAGTCAAACATATTTGCTGCAATACGATGCACCACACCAATGAGTGAATCACCACCACCACCAAGGATCCCTAAACGTATTTTTTGATTCACCCTAAGCGTCTTTTAATTCGATTTTTTCTTCTTTAAAGATAAGCATAAAAAGAATGAGTACACCGAGAGCAAATCCTGCAGGAAGTAGCCAAATTGTTTCCCAGTTGTGTGCTCCGTTATCAAGGAGATACATGTCAGAAACTTTACCAGCAACCCAGAATCCAATCAGCATTCCAATACCATAAGTAGCTAAGGTAATCAACCCCTGAGCTGCACTTTTCACTTTTTCACCCGCTTTAAAATCGGTGTAGATTTGACCAGAGACAAAGAAAAAATCATAGCAAATTCCATGTAAAACGATACCGATGATGAGCATAAAGGTATATTCCCCCGCATCGCCATAGGCAAAGAGGGCATAGCGTATTGCCCAAGCCAACATACCGACAAGAATGGTTGTTTTAAAGCCAAACTTTTTAAAGAAAAAAGGGAGTAATAACATAAATAAGACCTCACTAATTTGTCCAAGGGTCATCTTCCCAGTTGGGTTCTCCATGCCCAATTCAACCAAAAATGGATTGGCCTGTTGGTAGTAAAAGGCCAATGGAATACAGATTAAAATGGAGGTAATAAAAAACATTAAAAAATTACGATCATTGAGTAGTTTTAGCGCATCAAGACCAAAGAGATCCCCAATAGAAAGTTTTTCTCCTTTGGTGTTTGAAGGAGGGGTTTTTGGGCAAACTAAAACTGAAAACACCTAGTGTTGCGGAGGCAATGGCTACCATAATAAAAGTGTTCACCAAAGCTCCGTTTGCAATGGCTTCTTGTGCATCCCATTGAAACCAGTAACTGATGAAGAGACCCGCGACAATCCATCCAAGTGTTCCAAAAACCCGGATAATGGAAAATTCTTTTGCCGGATCTTTCATTTGATAAAACGAGACCGAATTGACCAAGGCCAGGGTGGGCATATAGACCAACATATAGCCAAAAACATAGGGGTAAAAGCCATTGAAATCAGCTGCTTGCGCCATGAAATACATGAGCGCTGCCCCGACAAGGTGTAAAACACCCAAAATGCGTTCGGCATTAAAAAACCGATCGGCAATTAATCCAATAAATAGGGGGCGATAATAGCTCCCCATGATTGCGTAGAAAAGGCCATGCCAATTTCTGCGCCACTAGCGCCAAGATTGTTGCCTAAAAAAGTGCCGAGTGTAACAAACCAGCCACCCCAGATAAAAAATTGGAGAAACATCATGAGGGACAATTGTATTTTTGTTGTCGAATTCATAGTTGCGTTTTTGGTTAGACAAGTAGTTTCGCTTTTTCGATCAATAGGTTTTTGGTGGCTAAAATACCATCGATTTCATTCATTTTATCTCCTTCATACTCAACACCAATGAAACCGGTATATCCACTTTGCTTTACAAGTTGAAGCATGCGTAAATAATCAGTGTTTATCTCGTTTCCTGCTGCATCAAAATCATGCGACTTTGCGCTAACGGCAAATGCTTTGGGCAATAACTCTTCAACACCTTTATACCGGTCGTACTCGCGGATGCATTTTGCTCCCCATCGTTCCCCTCCTTCTCGTTCAAGACAAAAGTTTCCAAAATCGGGTAAAGTACCACAGTTGGGAAGGTTTACCTGATCAAGCATTTCCATAACAAGCTCGCCATTGGACGATAAGTAACCGTGATTTTCAACGAGAATATTCACCTTAAAATCGGCACTGTATTCGCCTAGTTTTCGCATGCTATCGGCAGAAAAGGCTTTCCATTTTTCTTTGTCTTCTTCACCAAATAAATTGATTCGAATGGAATGGCAGCCCATAGCAGCGGCTGTTTCTATCCAGACTTTATGTTTGTTGATGGCTTTTGCTCTTTTTCGCGCGCTGCGCACTGCGAGGTCACCCTCTCCATCGACCATGATCAATAGATTTTCCACCTCATTTTCTTTGGCTTTGGCAGTGGATGTTTTAATAAACTTCTTTAAGGCAGCAGATTTATTTTTGCTTTTCGTTATATCGGTGTAAAGCTGGCTGACATATTCAATTCCTTCAAAACCGAGTTCTCGCGCTTTTGCAGCAAAGTCATACGGATTGAGTTCTCCGCTTTGAATGGCTTTGTGTAAAGACCACTGAGCAAGGGATAACTTAAAAAAGGGGGTGTGAATGATGGTGAAGATAGGGTTGACATTTTATGGTTGAATGTAGCGAAAGAACCAAATGCAGTTGCACCCAATCCAGCAGCTAAACTATTTTGAATAAATTTTCTTCGTTTCATAACTAAGGTAGGTTTTGTAACACCAATGTAATGATTGTTCTAGAGTTGTCATTTTTTATTTCGATGTTTTTTAAAAATTCAACCGAAAACGTTAATAATTATATTTTTAGCACTATTAACAGGGATAAATTTAGAATTTAATATAACTGTGCTTATATTGGGTGGTAGAATTAAAGCTTATGTCTCACTCAAATTTTGAAACCAAGTTCGACGCAATTGTTGTAGGAACTGGAATTAGCGGTGGTTGGGCCGCAAAAGAACTAACGGAAAAAGGATTAAAAACACTTGTTTTGGAACGTGGAAGAATGGTCAAACATATTGACGACTATCCGACCATGAACAACGATCCGTGGGATTACCCACATGGAGAAGTAATTACAGCCGAAACCAGAAAAAGGCAACCCAAACAAAGTCGAACAGGCTACACTACAACCGAATCTCGAAAGCATTTTTTTGTCGATGACATTAAGCATCCATATAACGAGGATAAGCGATTCGATTGGTGCCGTGGATACCATGTTGGTGGAAGGTCGCTCATGTGGGGAAGGCAAAGCTATCGCTGGAGTGATTTTGATTTCGAAGCTAATGCAAAAGATGGTATAGCGGTAGATTGGCCCATTCGCTATAAAGACCTTGCTCCTTGGTATTCGTATGTAGAAAAACACGTTGGAATTTCAGGGGAAGCGCTTGGTCTCCCACAACTACCGGACAGCGAGTTTTTAAAACCAATGGAGTTACATTGTGTTGAAGATCATTTAAAAAATTCCCTCAAAGAAAAATACGATGACCGCGTCTTAACCATAGGGAGAGTAGCCCATATTACAGAAGGGACCAAACCGGGGGCAGGTCGAATAAGTTGTCAGTACAGAAATCGCTGTGCACGAGGTTGTCCATTTGGCGGGTATTTTAGTAGTAACTCATCGACCTTACCCATGGCCGAAGCAACCGGAAACATGACACTTCGTCCTAATTCAATTGTGCATGAAGTGTTATATGATCCTGAAACCAAGAAGGCCACCGGAGTGCGTATCATTGATGCTGAGACAAAGGAAACAATCGAGTTTAAGGCTAAGGTGATTTTTTTATGTGCTTCTGCAGTGGCCTCAACAGCCATTCTTATGCAATCAAAATCAGCACACTTTCCCAATGGAATGGGAAATGCTTCGGGTGAACTTGGGCATAACATCATGGACCATCACTTTCAAGTTGGTGCAAATGGAGAATTTGACGGTTTTGACGATAAATACTTTACCGGGCGGAGACCAAACGGAATATACATTCCACGCTTCCGAAACCTTGGAGGAGCAACGGATCGTAGAGATTACATCCGCGGCTATGGATATCAAGGTGGTGGCGGACGTGGATCTTGGACTGAAAATGTAAAAGAAATGGCCTATGGCCCCAAATTTAAAGAGGCTATCATTAGTCCAGGTGGTTGGAATATGGGGCTCAACGGTTTCGGCGAGGTATTGCCCTACCATGAGAATAGGATGTACTTGGATTATGAAAAAACCGATCAGTGGGGATTGCCCACAGTAACCTTTGATGCTGAGCTCAAAGAGAACGAAATGCTTATGCGAAAAGACATGCAGCAACAAGCCATTGAAATGTTAGAGAATGCCGGTTTCAAAAATGTGTACGGTTACGACGATGAATATAAATTAGGACTTGGAATTCATGAAATGGGTACTGCTCGTATGGGAAGAGATCCGAAAACTTCTGTTTTGAATGCCAACAACCAATTACACGAAGTTCCAAATGTCTTTGTGACCGATGGTGCATGTATGACCTCAGCGGCCAATCAGAATCCATCGTTGACTTATATGGCATTAACGGCTAGAGCCGCTCATTTTGCCGTAGAAGAATTGAAAAAAAACAATATTTAATCGAATGTAATATGCAAAGAAGAACCGCATTAAAGAACATAGGCCTATCTTTTGGCGCATTGACATTAACCCCCACTGTAGCTGGTTTATTGCAAAGCTGTCAAACAACAGAAGCTGGATGGGCTCCTTCCTTTTTAACCCAAGAACAAGCTGATGTAATTGCTAAAGTCATCGATGTAATGCTACCTACGACGGAGGGAATGCCCGGGGCAAATGATTTGAATTTGATTCAATTTGTCGATGGTTATTTGGCTAAGGTAATCGATACAGAAGAGCAAGAATTCGCTAAAATGGCTACAGAAATTTTTATTGGAGCAACCCTTGCATCTGCCGCAAAAGAAAATGCATCAGCCTTAAATGCTGAAGACATGGACCAACAATTAAGCGCCTTCCTTCGTGCTACTCCAGAAAAGCAAGCGGCGAGAGGTGAGGCATTAAATGATTATTTTACGGCCTTAGAAGATGGAATAGCGGCTACTCCTCCAATGGAAGGTGTGTGTCAAAGTTTTCTCTACAATTTACGAACACTTGCTGTTCGTGCTTTTGAAGGAAATGCCATTATTGCCAAAGAGCACATGGTTTACGCTCCAGTTCCTGGGCAACAAAAAGGTTGTGTAGATTTACAAGAGGCTACGGGGGGAAAAGCTTGGGCACTATAGCGTTCGCAGGTATTCTGCAATCGCTTTAGCTTCCTCCTCGTTGAGGTTCTGATTAATCATAAGAATGTTGTTGTATTCCGCCAAAAGCGCTTTTGCAATCGGATCTTTTTGAAGCATTTCAGTTGGGTTTAGCAATAAATTCATGACCCAAGCAGGGTGACGTCTTTCATAGATACCTTTCATGGCTGGTCCAATTAATTTTGCATCTGTTTTATGGCATGCGGTGCATTTCTGTTTAAAAACGACCGATCCTATTCTCACCAAATTTTGATCAATTTCAGTCTCGAATGCAAAATCTTTTATTGGTCCAATACCTGTATTGTTTAGGTCAATTGGGGTAGTGGATTGAACAGTTTCTTTTCGGGATAGTTCCTTTTTTGTGCGGTTAAATTGAAATCCTTCCTTTTTCTTGGTGGAATCATCGCCGCACGCAATAAGCAAGCTGCACAAAAAGGCATAAATAATTTTTTTCATGGTAATGGATTGATTTTCTAAATTTACCCTCTAATTTGTTTAAATCCAAACACTCAAAAAAAAGGATTGATTTACCGTCGAAAACGATATTATTGGATTTTTTTCTGCTTGTATTGTTCTTGAGAATTTAAATTAAAATCGGTAGTCAATTCATGGTTTTTTTTCTTTTTTTGGTCACTAAATAGACACCTAAAAAGACCAAGAGCGTTGCTAGGGTTTTAACTCCATCCATACGGTCATTCCCTGTAAAGCTAGCATATAGAATAGCAATAATTGGTTGAACATAGGTCAATACCCCTATGGTTGTAGGAGGGACTTCTCTTAAGGCGTACATGTTTAATAGATAGGCCAGAAAAGTAGTGAACAGTAACACATAACCAATCCGCCAAAGGGCGTTCCAGGGCAAATCTGCCCATTGTACTGCAAGTAATTCTTGTGTTCCGAACGGGAGATTCATTAAAACGCCAAAGGGGAACATCCACTTCATTAAGGTGACCACGTGATATTTTTTTGTAATGGGTTTTAGGATGACCAAATAAGCACCATAACTAAAAGCGTTGATAAGCATCATGGCGTTACCCAGTGGGATATTGGGTGCGTTTTTGGTAAAGACACTGCCATAAAGGACCAGTGTTATTGCTCCAGTAAAACCAAAAATGATCCCAAAAAGCTTTAGCCATGTGATTTTTTCGCTTAAAAACAGGGCCGATAATATGAGAACAATAATGGGCATAATGGTGATGATCACCGAACTATTGATAGGAGTAGAAAGACTTAGTCCCTTGATGAAAAATACCATGTTTAAACACATCCCGAAAGCTGTAGCAGCGAGTATGCGTAAATAGTCTTGCCGGTCAATTTTTTCTGCGGGGTAAAAAAGACTCAACAAGCCAAATAAGACAGACGCGGTAATTACCCTCAACAACACCAAACCATAAGGACCAATATAGTCGGGCATAATCACCTTCATGATGGTGTGATTTAAACCGTAGATAGTTGTAGCACCAATGGCGGCCAAGAGAGCTAACGATTTTTTATTCATTCAAAGCGGCTTTCGCTGCTTCTACCGTGGAGGCAGCATTACCGATAAAAAGACGTTTGTTGAGTAACAATACAGGACGTTTTAAAAAAGTATAATGCGTTAAAAGGAGTTGCTTGATTTGTTCTTCTGAGAGGCTATCCTTATCGATTTCTTTCAGTTTTTGTGCCCGTTTATTTAGTAAGGCTTCGTAAGATCCAGTATGGGAATAAAGCAATGATAGTTCTTCTTCGGTCAAAGGTGTTTTTTTTATATCGACCAAGCGAACATACTCGGGAAGTTCAAGGGTTTTTATGATCCGCTTACAGGTATCACAACTGCTTAAGTAGTAGAATGTATGCATTAACTTTTCCTTTGATACAAAGTAAATCAAATTTGGCCAAAGCGAAGATAAATCATCGGAATCTCTTACCTTTGATTTTTTATGACTGAATAGAAATTATGGAGAAAAAATTACGTTTCAATAGCGCAACGATTCACGGAGGACAAACACCCGATCCTGCTTATGGTGCGGTAATGCCTCCCATTTATCAAACCTCGACCTATGCCCAAACAACTCCGGGTGGGCACAAAGGATTTGAGTATAGTAGAACGCACAACCCAACACGTCAGGCTTTAGAAAAAGCGTTAGCGAGTATTGAAAACGGAAAGCATGGCTTAGCCTTTGCTTCTGGACTAGCGGCCATGGATGCCGTGATGAAATTACTTCAACCTGGAGATGAGGTTATTTCAACCAATGATTTGTATGGAGGATCCTACCGATTGTTTACCAAAATCTTTGAAGGTTTTGGATTGAAATTTCATTTTGTGGGAATGGATAATGTAGCCAAAGTTGAAGCTGCGATCAATGAAAACACCAAGCTAATCTGGGTAGAAACACCGACAAATCCCATGATGAATGTCGTCGATATAGCTGCCATAGCAGAAATCACTCAGAAGAAAAATCTCTTGTTAGCGGTTGATAATACCTTTGCCTCTCCCTATTTGCAACAGCCCTTAGATTTTGGCGCCGATATCGTTATGCACTCTGCAACCAAATATTTGGCAGGACATTCCGATGTTGTCTTGGGTTCTTTGGTCATTAATGATGATGAACTTCAGCAGCGCCTATCATTTATTCAAAATGCTAGCGGTGCAGTACCTGGACCGATGGACAGCTTTTTGACCTTGCGGGGAATCAAAACCCTTCATGTTCGTCTCCAGCGCCATTGTGAAAATGGGCGAGCAGTAGCCGAATATTTGGCTGCGCACCCAAAAATTGAAAAAGTATACTGGCCTGGTTTTGCTACCCATCCTAACCATGAGGTAGCGAAAAAACAAATGAGGGATTATGGTGGGATGCTGTCTTTTATTCCAAAAGGGGCAGATTATAAGGCTGCCATTAAAATCGTCGAAAATTTAACGATGTTTACCCTCGCAGAATCGTTGGGCGGAGTAGAGAGTTTGGCAGGACATCCGGCCTCTATGACCCACGCTTCCATTCCAAAAGAGGAGCGTGAAAAAAGTGGCGTTGTTGATACCTTAATTCGTTTGAGTGTTGGAATAGAAGATGTAGAAGATCTCATCGAAGATCTTGACCAAGCCATTGGCTAGAAAGATAGTATCTTTGTCATAGAATATAACGTATGCAACTCCCAAAAGGAAAGAAGATTTACTTTGCTTCTGACAATCATTTAGGTGCACCAACCCCGACAGAAAGTGCTCCTCGTGAACGTCTTTTTGTTCAATGGTTGGATGAAATCAAGGGAGATGCTGGTGTTCTTTTTTTACTGGGTGATCTTTTTGACTTTTGGTTTGAATATAAAACAGTTGTTCCTAAAGGTTTTGTTCGTGTGTTAGGAAAGTTAGCAGAACTCGCCGATGCAGGTATTCCCATCCACTTTTTTGTAGGAAACCACGATATGTGGATGTTGGATTATCTCGTAAGAGAAATTGGAATGAATGTTCATTATCAACCCCGAGAATTTACCTTCAACAAGAAGACCTTTTTTATTGGCCATGGCGACGGTTTGGGGCCCAACGACAAAGGCTTTAAACGAATGAAAAAAGTATTTGCCAATGCTATTTTCCAGTGGTGCTATCGTTGGTTGCATCCAGATATTGGGATGCGAATAGGGCAATATCTATCACTTAAAAACAAAGTCATTTCTGGTGAGGAAGATGCTGTTTTTTTAGGCGAAGAAAACGAATGGTTGGTAAAGTATGCAAAACGAAAGCAGGTTGAGAAAGAACGCGATTTCTACGTTTTTGGCCATCGACACATTCCGCTAGATATTGCTATTGAACCCAATGCGCGTTACATCAATTTAGGGGATTGGATTACGCACTATACCTACAGTGTTTTCGATGGAAAACAGCTGAAACTTACTACCTGGAAACCCGCATAGTAATGCTAGAAAAAAAAACCTTATCGGTTGAGAATACCGTCCTAGTTGGGATCATTAATGTTAAGCAAAATGAGGACCAATCCAAAGAGTACTTGGATGAGTTAGAATTTTTAGCACACACCGCAGGAGGAAAAGTAATCAAACGATTTACACAAAAAATAAGTTTACCCAATGCAAAAACCTTTATCGGAAGTGGAAAATTAACTGAAGTACAAGATTTTGTTGCCGACAACGATGTTTCGACGGTTGTTTTTGACGATGAACTTACCCCTGCCCAGCAAAATAATATTGAAAAAGCCCTACGCTGTAAGGTGTTGGATCGAACAGGATTGATTTTGGATATATTCGCGCAAAGAGCGCAAACCAGCTATGCCCGTACCCAAGTAGAACTGGCGCAATACCAATATTTACTCCCACGTTTAAAGGGCTTGTGGACTCACTTAGAACGTCAAAAAGGAGGAATTGGAATGCGCGGTCCAGGAGAAACAGAAATTGAAACCGATCGACGAATAGTGCGGGACAAAATCACGCTACTCAAGAAAAAATTAGCGGTCATTGACAAGCAAATGGGTACCCAACGAGGGAACAGGGGCGCTTTGGTTCGTGTTGCTTTGGTGGGCTACACCAATGTGGGAAAATCTACGCTGATGAATGTTTTAGCCAAAAGTGAAGTCTTTGCTGAAAATAAACTTTTTGCCACGCTTGATACCACCGTACGAAAAGTGGTGATTGGGAATCTCCCTTTTTTATTGAGTGATACCGTTGGGTTTATCCGTAAGCTACCGACTCAATTGGTCGAATCGTTTAAGAGCACTTTGGATGAGGTCATTGAGGCTGACTTATTGCTGCATGTAGTGGATATTTCACATCCAACCTTTGAAGATCAAATTGCTTCGGTAAATTTAATCTTATCGGAGATTAAAAGTTTAGACAAGCCAACAATAATGGTATTTAATAAAATTGATGCTTATGTGCCTGAAAAGATAGACGAGGATGATTTGATCACGGAGCGTACTTCAAAACACTTTACGCTTGAAGAATGGGAAGAAACATGGATGGCTAAAATGAACGGGAATGCCTTGTTCATTTCGGCGCTCAATAAGTCAAACTTTGAGCATTTTAGAAAACGAGCTTATGCCGCAATTCGTGACATTCATATTACACGCTTTCCCTACAATCATTTTCTCTATCCTGAGGGACTGGAAGACTAGACCAAATTAATTACATTTACAGAAACCCTAGATTATGAAAATTTTCCGTTACGTGTTTATCATCCTATTTATTGTTGCTTGCTCTAAGGAAGACACTTCCCTAGACAAGAGAGCATCTTTGGAGGCTGCTCTTGGTGTTCAAGCTTCTGCCTCTCCGTTAGGAGGGGAGGCGCTTTTCTTTGAAAATGTTTCGTACGGTTCGGGTTTCCGAAATCAATTGGATATTCTTTTACCAAGTATGGTGGATCCAAAAGGTGTAGTCATCTTTTTTCATGGAGGCGGCTTTACTTCAGGAGACAAGAGAAATGCTTACGATGCGATTTTAGAAACTACCATGAATGCTATTTTAGCTGAAAATATTGCTCTAGTAAGTGCCAATTATACGCTCTTAACTACACCAGGGAATCAAGGCGTTATTTCGGCCCTCGAAGATGGCTCAGCGGTCATCGCTTACATTCAGTCACAATTAGCTGAGCTTAAAATACCATCCAATAAAATGGTTTTAGCAGGGGTTTCTGCGGGTGCTGGGATAGCACAGTGGAACGGTTTTCGCGAAGCCACCAATGGACAAATACAAGGAGTCGTAGCCTTGGCTGCACAAAGCAGCTACGATCTGTATGAATGGGAGAATGTTTTTCAAGGATTTTCGTTAGATGCACTCCGACAAATGAGTCAAGAATTACAAATTTTATTTACGCTGTTTTATGGCGGGAGTGAACCTACACAAGCACAATTAGACGCCCTAGATTATCGCGATTTTATGGATGCCAATGATCCTCCTGTATATTTGTATAACACCGCCGGGACAGATGTTGTTGATGCGCAAGGAGCGTTAGATTTTGACGTTTTGTATCATAGTATTCTTCATACAGATTATTTACGTTTAAAAGCTATAGAAGTTGGACAGACATTTTCTGGTGCCAGTCAAGAAAGTCCAGACGACTTTGTGATTCGGGTGCTAAACTAATCTTTTTTTACCCCAATAATTGAATAGACCGGAAAGTGGTCGGAATACCCCTCTAAGCTATTTCCTCTAGATGACGTTCTAAATGGATATCCCTGATATCGACCTCTTTGGGTTATCAACTTTGCAGGACTATAGACGGCTGTTTTGATGATAAAGAGGGAAGCATCACTGTGCCAGTTGAGCGAGAAGAGCATTTGATCAAAAAGGTACCACCGGTCATTGTAAGCCAAACTCCCTATGCCTTTTTTTGCCATGGTAAGCATTGGGTTATAAAATAATTTTTCCTTTTTCTTTTTCATGATCCATTGGAGACTTTTGTCCTTGGGCTCGTCATTGTAATCGCCCATACTAATCATTTTTCCATTGGGATGTTTTAGGGCGATTGAATCCGTAATTTTTCTGTGGAGTTGTGCTGCCTTAAAACGTTGAGCTGCAGACCGTACTTTCCCTCCTCTTCGCGAGGGCCAATGGTTGACCAAAATAGTTAGATGATGTTGGTTTAAGTAGCCGCTGACCACTAAAATGTCTCTTGTTGTGCGCTTGCGTCCTGTCTTGAGATCCACTAACTCAAGCCCGTAAGCTTTCTGATGCGTAACGGTGAATAGAGATTTGCGGTAGAGGAGTGCGGTGTCTATGCCGCGAAAATCTGGGCTTTCGAAATGAGCGACTCCATAGTCATAAGGTTTTAGCTTTTCAGAAGAAACGATTTCGTTAATGACTGATCTATTTTCAACCTCTACCAAGCCAATGAGCAAAGGAGGGCGTTTTGTTTCTATATTTCCGATGGAAAAAAGTACACTCGATACTTGTTTCACCTTCTGTTCCATTAATTCCTTTGTCCATTTATTTCTTCCCGAAGGAGTGTAGTCGTCATCAAATGTATTTGGATTGTCTATGGCATCAAATAAATTTTCAACATTATAGAATGCTAGGGTGTGAAGGCTTCCTTGTTGAGAAAACACAAAACATGAAAAAAGGACAAACAGTTGCTTCATGATTTTTAAAAAAGTATTTCAAAATAAACATTTTTTATATATTTATTTTCCCAAATCAAAGCTATGAGAATTTCTATTTTACACCTAGCGTTCTTGTTTTTGACTATTTCCCAGGCACAGCAAACCACTGTGAATGGATTTTGTTTTGATCAAAATGAACGTCCGATAGTTGGAGCAAATATTCGCTATTTGGAGAATGCACAGGTACAGTTATCTGATGATAATGGGGCTTTTTCCATTCAAATTCCCGCGGGTTTATCCAATGTAATTTTAGAAATATCCAAAACAGGCTTTACAACTTTAACCATTCCCATTCAACTAGAAGAAGATGAAATCAATCTTGGAAAATGGATTTTAAAAGATAAATTTTCTATTGAAGACGATACACCCATTGTTGATCTTGGAGAACAATCAACCTCTTTTTTAGATGGAACGCCTCAATCCTTTGGAGGGAATTTACAATCAAGAAGAACCGTCTTTTTAGAAGCAACAAGTTTTCAATTCAGCAGCTCTTTTTTCACTGTCCGAGGCTTGCATCGGCGTCACCAAGTATTGCGAATTAACGGTATTTCAATGAATGAATTTGATACTGGTCGTGCGGCTTGGTCGCAATGGGGAGGGCTCAACGATATTATCAACCGAAGTCAATTGGTGCAACATGGTCTTAGTCCCTTCGGAGATTATTTTGGAGGAGCACTAGGGGGTGTTGAAATAGATATTCGCCCTTCAAATTTTAGACAAGGCGTAAAGTTGTCGCAGGCGTTCTCAAACTCAAGCTATCGGATGCGATCAATGCTTTCGTACCACACCTCAATTTCAGCGAAAGGCTGGGCTTTTTCTGGTCTAGCATCTTTTAGAACAGGGCGTAGTGGTTTCCATGAAGGTACAGCCTACCGAGGCTATTCTGCACTATTTTCGTTAGAGAAACTATGGAAAGGCAAGAATAGTTCTTGGATAACAATTTGGTTTACTCCAACAGAACGCGGCAGAAATGCCCCTCTAACCGAAGAGGTTTTTGCGATTAGAGGGAATGGTTACAATCCGTATTGGGGAATGGACCAAGGCAAGTTGCGCAACGCACGGATGAGCAGAACAGAAATGCCCCATTTTCTCTTCAATCAAGAGCTGTATTTGTCCGATAAAACTTCATTGTTGGTCAGTGCCGCCTATAAAAATGGTGAGCAAGGGAGCAGTCGATTACTCTATACCGGAGTTCGTCCGCTTGGCGATGGATTTATAGGGGGAGGAAGAAATCCAGATCCGGTGTATTATCAAAATTTACCTAGTTATTTTCTTCGTAGTCTTGTGGCACCGAATTTGTCGGGAGCTTACACTGCCCAGAAAGCGCTAGAAAATGATGGTCAAATTGATTGGTTGGGTTTGCGCCAAGCCAATCAATCTGTTCCTGACGGATCTGCACGTTACGCCCTTTATGAGGATGTGAAAAGGGAAATGAGGGCAACTGCTGCAGCTCGGTTATTCTTTGACCCACGTCCAGGAGAATTCTGGAATACCGTCTTTTCGATTAGTCAAAGTAGAGCAAAGTATTTTGCACAGCCTGTTGATTTACTTGGAGCTAAACATATATGGGACATTGATCCTTATGCAGAAACAACGATTGGTCAATTTAATAATGTATTAACTCCTGATTCAACCCTGGGAGAGGAAGATCCTTTTCTTTACCACTACGGAATAGCTACTGAAGACCTACAGTTAAGCTCGCTATGGTCAAAGCAATGGAAGAAAATCTCCTTTTTTATTGGAGGAGAAGTACAACAAAGAAGCTATCAAAGGGAGGGGTATTTTCAAAATGGTGGTTTTCTCGAAACAAGCTTAGGCCTTGGTGAAGTGGTAGAATTTAAAACGTGGAGTGCAAAAACAGGATTCAGTATTGCGCTTTCGGGACGGCACAGGGTGTCATTTAACGGAGGGATATTTCATGTTCCACCTTCCATTCGATCCGTCTATCCCAACCCAAGAGAGAATAACACTATCATCCCTGATCCAATGGCCGAACTTATTCGTGGAGTAGAAGGGAAATACCATTGGCAAGCCAATTGGTTTGATTTGTCATTGACGGCGTATTGGATGGAACAACAAAATCAGAATAATGTATCTTTTTACTTTGCCGATGGCGTGGGTGGAGAAGAAGCCTTCTTTGTGCAAGAGGTACTAAAAGAGGTCAACACCCTAAATCAAGGGGTAGAATTAGGTTGGAAAATTACATTGGCCGATGTGCTCGATATCAAAATAGCGGGCGCCTATGGGAAGCATCAATATGCAAATTCGCCTAATTTGTTCTTGTTTACAGAACCTTCTGAAAGTGCTAAAGCAGCAGGTTTCTCAGCAGGATTTAAAGACTTTGGCTTTGCCAATATTAAAGGTCTTTTTTTATCTAACGGTCCCCAACAAGCTTATTCGCTAGGATTACAATACAACGATCCCAATTATTGGCGAATGGGAATTACAGGGAATTATTTTTCCAATACTTACCTCCAGCCAAATCCATTGCGAAGAACCCAAAGTTTTTTATTGGATTCTTCTGGTCTTCCACTTCAAACGGTTAAAGATGATGTTCTCCGGGAATTGCTCACTCAAGAGCAATTCCCCGCCTACTTTGTGCTTAATGCAACAGGAGGAAAATCATGGAAGATCAAACAAAAATATATTGGCTTTTTCATCAGCTTACAAAACCTACTCAACACAACCTACAAAACAGGGGGCTTCGAACAAGGACGAAATGCAAATTATTCCCTTGCAATTGAAGATGCTAAGCGAGCGACACCGCTCTTTAATCCCAAGTATTGGTGGGGGAGAGGGCCTACTTTTTTTAGTTCATTTTATTATCGTTTTTAATTTTTTTATCATGAAGAGATGTTTTCTACTATTGATGGCCTTATTTTTTTCTTGTACTATAAAAGAGGAAGATCTAACACAAACCCCAAAAGCCATTAAATTCCCAAAGGCGAATAGTTCTTTGACAGCAATTAGAGAAAGAGTTTTGCAATCGGAAACAAATTTTGTCGAATTTTCCCTGAGTGAAGATTCCCTTTGGGTGGAAGGCTATGTGACGTCGAATGACGAAGGAGGAAATTTTTACAAGGAAATCTACATCCAAGATGCTCCTCAAGACGCTAAAACAGCTATTCGATTATTGATTGATCGTACTTCTTTGGTAGATTTTTTCCCTCCGGGAAGAAAAGTATCAATTTACCTCAACGGATTAGGAGCGGGATTGAAAAGCTCGATCATTACCCTAGGAGAATACCAAGGAAATGATATAGGAGAAATCCCACAATTTAATTTTCAAGCGCATATACTCCCCGCAGATAGTCTTTACTTGATTGTACCAAAAACAATTGACTTAGCCAATATTGTTGAAGAAGATGTTGGGAAATGGGTAAAAGTAATGCAAGTGCAATTCGCAAAAGGGGAAAGAGGGAAAACCTTCTCTGGTGAAGCCTTTGATGAATTTGATGGTGAAAGACGCTTGGTTCAATGCAAAGACCAGCGCTCAATTTTGTTGAGCACAAGTACTTTTTCTGATTTTAAATCGATAGTGTTGTCCGACAGCTCGGGTGTTGTTGAAGGTATTCTAAGCAAAGATTTTTTTGGCGAAAAACATATTTTGAAAATTAATGACCCCACCAACTTAAACCTTAATGATTCCCGTTGTGATCCCTTTTTTGAGGAGAATTTTGAACAAGTACGTTTGGGAAGTTTCGAAGGTGAAGGATGGACAAATTACAGTCAGGCCGGATCAAAAAGATGGGAAGTTTTTGAAGATGAGAACTCATTGGGTCAGTCCATTGAATTGGGCTCTTATCGTTCAAAAGACGCCTCCACCATTAGCTGGCTAATTAGCCCAAAAATAGATGTGCGTGAATTGCAAAACCCTCATTTGGCCTTTAGAACATCGACTCGTTTTGCTGATAATAGTTTTCTTGAAGTGCTGGTTTCTCTAAACTGGAACGGTTCTATGGCAACAATAGCAGAGGCAAGTTGGCAACCATTGGCTGCACGGCTTGCACAAAACAGTGATGAAGCTTATTTATGGATAGACTCAGGTACTATTTCAGTAAAGGAATTGGGTCAATTTCATCTTGCTTTTCGCTACACTGGGAGTGGAAAAACAGCCAGCGATGGGACCTATGAGGTGGACGACATTCGGGTGTTTGAAAAAAATTGATTTAATAAAAAAGTCTTTAACAATTTAGCGAAAAAGACCCTAGGGACTATTTTACTGCAAACAAAATCTCAGCGATCAATTCCTTTTCGGGAGTATCTTTTGGACTATTGTGCATTACCTCCATAGGAGGAATTTTTTTCGCTGCCTTGAATTTTTTAGCGCGCTGGTGCATCATGGCTGCTGACCAGGCGTTGCCAATATGACGATAAGGTCCTGTATGACTCACGGTGTAGACTTTCATTTTTGGTAATTCACCAGTGTAGAAGTTCTCAGGAATTTCTTTGGGAATTTCATTTACCGGATGACAAGCACTGTAGATTACCTTTCCTTTCATTACATCGAATTCATGGTAAATTGAAAAGGGATTTCCTTTTGCAGTATCCTCTGCTTTTTCACGGATAAAATTCATAAGTTGCGTGAAGTCTTTTTCCATGCTTTGTCCAAGATTGGAAGAATTACATTGCGATCTAAGACCAACGTATTTGGTGGCATGAAATGATTTCACGCCTTTAAATGTAAGTTTAGAGTTAGAGGATCCTGTTTCTACCAAATCTTTTAACATGGCTAGCCCGCGATCATAATCCATTCCGACAAAAACCTCCATTTGTTTTTTCATCCAAAATAAAAAGAACGGCAGGCTACTGTCCATGGTCCAGAAGACATTTGTTCCATTTCCCTTTTTTCAAGGGTAAAACGGGTAACGGCTTTAGATTTCCATGGCTTTAAAAAAGTAAGGGCCATAGTAACCGATTGGTTGTCTACTTCTTCTTTAATTTTGAGATTTCCAGCTCCAATAATTTCACCATCCCATTCGTGGTATTTTCCATCTTTGGCAACATTGCGTTGGGCAGTTGGTTCAGCAATGACCCATGGAGACCATTGTTCCCAATTACTTAAGTTGTTGATAATTGGATAGATTTTCTTTGGCGCCGCGTCAATGTAGATTGACTTGATGACATTCATTTTTGGCATAAGACTAGGGTTTATTGTTCCTAAATGTAAAAAATTTAATTGTATTTCAACTTGCGTAAGATTCGTTGACAATCTTTATAGGTCTGGTAAAGGGTATCTTCACGTTGTTTTAAATGACTTTTGGCCTCCTCTAAATTCACCAATGCTTTTGGAATATCGTTTAGTGCACAAAGCATGTAGAGTGAACAAAGGTTGAACAAGTCGCTCTCTTCTTCAAGGGAAAGAGAATGCTTTAGCTTTAATTTCTCTAATAGGCGATTGTTTGCGTTGAATAAGTGCAAAAGCGTAGGTTTGTCTAGTTGAGGTGGCTCGAATAGAAGTTTAGTATCAATAACATAGCTGCCGTTTTCATTAAATGAAATCTTCACTTCTTCCAAAGGATAATAGGTGTAAACAGTATTCATACCCAAGCGGACATACTCGGTGAGGGTAAAAGCATCCTCAGTATAGTCAATTTCTACTTCGTCAAAATTGGAGTAAAATAATTTCACATTTTCGTTAATGAGTTCAATATCAACACGTGAGTAAAATGTCTTTTGCTCAATTTTTTTTGGTATACCCGACCAACAGACCACAAAAATTTCTTTAAATACTTTGTAGTTTGTAGTTAAATCACTGTGATGGTTTTGGATAAAATTAATTACGCCATCTAGGGTTAGACTAATGTTATTTTGTGCGTGCTTTTCTATGCTATTTACCTTTTTAGCATTTGTGTTGATCAATTTAATTGGATTGTTTTTTGGTGTGGACATACTCCCTTCTCTGAAAAAAACAGTCCCCCCACGGTACTTCCAAATATTTTTCCGCAATGAAGTTGTGTGTTGGGCTGGGCGAATGGTCACCAAACCCACCACTTTCCCAGAAGGTAGATGTGGAAAAGGAATATTCTCATACAATACTAAAGGAGGGTGATCCAAATAGGCATTGATCAAGTTTTGAATTTTGCTGTCATCGAAAAAGTCTACACCAATAATACTATTGGCTTTGTCTCCTACACCAATTACTATATACGAATTGTTGGTAGGATTGGAATTTGAAAGTGCACAAACGTGTTTCAGAAACTTGGCCTTGCCTTCTTTTGTAGTTAGATTGAGTTTTAGCTTTTTGTCATAAAAACTATTTTCATCATTGTGAGATAAAAGCGCTTTGACTAAAAGGCGTTTATTGATCATGGTTTGCGGTTAACAACAGTTGCATTCGCTTGATCTGTGGGCAATAGTGTCATATCTGCAATCGTTACGTGGGGGGGAACATTTACCATATATCCAATGGCATGGGCAACATCTTCTGCTTGAAGGGCTTCAAGCGTAGCGTACACATTTTTAGAGCGAGCTTCATCACCCTTAAAGCGAATCATGGAAAATTCTGTTTCTACCAGCCCTGGGTGAATGGCTCCCACGCGAATTCCGTGGGGATTTAAATCAATGCGTAAACCTTGTGTAAAGGCATCTACGGCAAATTTACTTGCGCAGTAAACACTCCCATTGGGATAAACTTCAAGTCCGGCGATCGAACCTAGGTTGATGATTTGCCCTTTTCCTTGCGCTATCATCTGTGGAAGAACAGCCTTGGTAACATACATTACCCCTTTTACGTTCCCATCAATCATGGCATCCCAGTCATCAAGATTAGCGCTTTGAACTGGATCTAAACCATGGGCATTTCCGGCATTGTTAATAAGGACATCAATTTGTTTCCAATGCTCAGGAAGGGAATCAATTGATGTAAAAACCTTCGTTCTGTCCCTCACATCAAAATTGAGAAGAAATACTTCAGTGTTTAGCTTTTCTTTTAGTGCTTCTAAACGTTCTTGTCTTCGGCCACATAAAATGAGACGTGCCCCTTCTTTAGCAAATAATTCAGCCGTTGCTTTTCCAATTCCGCTGCTTGCGCCAGTAATAAGTATGGTGGTGTTTTTCATGAGTGTTGTTTAAGGAACGCTTTCTCCGTTTTGCGCTTCAAGTAATAAAAACCAATCTTGAAGATCAAGCTCTACCGTAGATGCCCTTTGCGCAGCCTGTAAACGATCGACCTCTGTTGTGCCAACAACAGCATGTATGTGAGCGGGGTGTTTCAACAGCCATGCTAAGAGTAATTGATCCTCAGTCAACGAATATTTTTGGGTTAGTTTGGACATTAATTCCTTGAGCTCTTTGCGGATTGCACCTGCTTTAAAATAGTCCCCTAATGGGCTCCATGCCATAGTGCCTATACTGTTCGTTTGGTGATAATCGAGCGTGCCATCAAAAAGAGGGTTGGCGTGGGAAAGCGAACATTCAATTTGATTCCAGCAAAGGGCGACTTCTTTTTGTAAAAGTTGCAGTTGACTTGGCGTAAAGTTAGAGGCACCAAATGACCTTACCTTTCCCTCTTTTGAAAGTAGTTCAAACGCCGCTGTAATTTCATCTAGGTCCATTAAAGGGCTCGGGCGATGCAATAAAAGCACATCCAAATAGTCGGTATGAAGATTTTTTAGGGAGTTTTCTACTGAAGTAATGATGTGTTTTTTGCTATAGTCATAATGTTTAACTTCTAACGGTCGTGTAGCACTGGGGTATTGAATTCCACATTTACTGATGTAGCAAACCTGATCTCTTGTGAGACTAGAAGAAACAAAGCCCTTGCCAAAGGCTTGTTCGGTCGTATAGCCACCATAAATATCGGCATGATCAAAACAAGAAAGCCCAATTTCGACACTTTTTTCGATCAATTGCGTTAGCTCAGACGGGGTAAAATTTTTGCCCCAAACGCCCCAAGACATTGTTCCGGTAATTATTCTGTTCATTTTATGCAATTAAGTTAAAAAAGTCCACTAAATTTAAGCTAGAAGTAGAGATGCACATCCCTTGTAAAATAACAACTTTTAACCAATTATTAACAAGCTGTAGCAAAAAAATTCTACAAATTTGTCTTCCGATAAAAAACTATAAGTATGAGCACCCAGACAGGTACAGATATCAAAGAAATTAATGAAAAAATTCAAAAAGAAAGCGCTTTTGTAGACCTGCTTACCATGGAAATGAACAAGGTCATTGTGGGTCAAAAGGAGATGATCGAACGTTTATTGATAGGACTAATTGGTCGTGGACACATTTTATTAGAAGGTGTACCTGGACTAGCAAAAACATTAGCCATAAACACCCTTAGTCAAGCAGTTAAAGGAAGCTTTAGTAGGATACAATTTACACCTGACCTCCTTCCTGCGGATGTTATTGGTACGATGATTTACAACATTAAGGAGAACGATTTTTCCATCAAAAAAGGGCCCATATTTGCCAACTTTGTTTTGGCTGATGAGATTAACCGTGCGCCTGCAAAAGTACAATCGGCATTGCTCGAAGCCATGCAAGAAAAACAGGTTACCATAGGCGATACCACCTTCAAATTACAGCAGCCTTTTTTGGTTATGGCCACACAAAATCCGGTAGAGCAAGAAGGAACCTATCCCTTACCTGAAGCACAGGTAGATCGTTTTATGTTAAAAGCGGTAATCGACTATCCAAAATTGGCCGATGAGCAACTAATCGTTCGACAAAACTTGCAAGCCGATTATGAAAAGGTGAAAGCTGTTGTGACCACCAAACAAATTATAACTGCGCAAGATACTGTACGAGAGGTGTATATGGATGAAAAAATCGAACGCTATATTCTAGATTTGGTTTTTGCCACGCGTTATCCTGAAAACTATCAATTGGAGAAGTTGAAACCCTTAATCAGTTTTGGCGCTTCACCTAGGGGAAGTATTAACCTTGCAACAGCCGCAAAATCATATGCATTCCTGAAGCACCGCGGTTATGTTATTCCAGAAGACGTACGTGCAGTAATTTACGACGTCTTGCGCCATAGAATAGGGTTGACCTATGAGGCAGAAGCAGAAAATGTTAGTCCAGAAGATTTGATTGCACAAATCATCAATCATGTTGAGGTACCTTAATCATTCAAAAGCGAGGCGTAAATTCCATTATGGAGACCAAAGACTTATTAAAAAAAGTTCGAAAAATTGAAATCAAAACCCGACGGCTAAGCGATCATGTCTTTGGGGGAGAATACCACAGTACCTTCAAGGGAAGGGGGATGACTTTCAGCGAGGTGCGGCAATATCAATTTGGCGATGATGTACGTGCAATCGACTGGAATGTTACGGCGCGTTACAATGAACCTTTTGTGAAAGTATTTGAGGAAGAAAGAGAGTTAACCTTAATGCTAATGGTGGATGTAAGTGGGTCAGAGTTTTTTGGGACAACACATCAATTTAAACGCGATATTTTGACCGAAATTGCAGCTACACTATCGTTTTCAGCACTTCAAAACAACGACAAGGTGGGTTTATTGCTTTTTTCAGATCAGATAGAATTGTTTATTCCCCCAAAAAAGGGCGCTCCCATATTTTACGCATTATTCGAGAATTATTGGAATTTGAACCCGAGAGTAAGGCTACTGATATTTCCCATGCTTTTGCTTTTCTTTCTGGTGTCTTAAAAAAGAAAGCCATCGTGTTTATTCTTTCAGATTTTATGGATGAAGGGTATGATAAGACCTTGAGAATCGCAGCAAGAAAACATGACTTGACAGGAATTAGGGTGTATGATAAATTGGAAGAAGAAATGCCAAATCTTGGGATAGTGCCCATGGTGGATAGTGAAACTCAGACCATTCAATGGGTCAATACACGGTCAAAAAAAGTACGTCAAGCCTATGTATCATTTAATTCTAAGCGTAAAGAAGAATTTAAAAACATCTTTAAAATGAATGGGGCTGGTGCCATAGATTGCCGTTTGGACGAAAGCTATGTTAAAAAATTATTGGGCTATTTTAAAGCAAGAATATAGAGCATGAAGCAGCATTTTTTGACGTATTTTACGTTTGTATTTTTCTGTTGTATCGCTGTAGTTCGTGCCCAACAAACAGCTGAGGTCACAACTGCGATAGATTCTACACAAGTACGTATAGGCGAGCAAATTAACTTGGTTGTACAGGTTAAAACCGATTCATTGTCCATGGTTGAATTTCCTCCCGAGCCACTTTTTTTCCCTTTCGAGCTTTTGGAAGAATCCCCTGTAGACACCCTCCGAGCACAACAACACTACCTATATACCAAACGCTACGCTTTGATTCAATTTGATTCTGGAAGTTATTGGATCCCTCCACAAAAGATTGTTGTCGATGGTAGTTTAAGTTTCTCAGATTCAATTCCCATGCAAGTTGCCATGGTCAAGGTCGATACACTCCAGCAACCGTTGTTCGACATCAAACCAATTCAATTAGTTGAGCGCGATTATACGCAAGTGATACAAAAATATCTCCTCGGATTTTTCTTTTTATTGCTACTCTTTACATTGATTTATTTGAACAAGCAGTATAAAAAGAAGAAAGCGGCCTTGTTGGAGGAAATCCCTCCTTTTGATCGTGCTCTAAATGAATTAAAATCCCTCGAAAGTCAATTGCCAACTGCCCAAGAAGAGTATAAATTTTATTATTCGAAATTGACCGAGATAGTTAGGCGTTACCTACAAGAAGAAGCTTCTATCGATGCCCTAGAGAGCACCTCTGATGAATTAATCGAAAAACTCGAACTTCGAAAAGATGCCGGAACACTTGACTTAACACTGGAAACGTTAAATAACTTAAAGCGTGTTTTGCAAAATGCAGATTTAGTAAAGTTTGCTCGTTCTGCTCCAGAGTTAGGCATCGCAACAACCGATCGGGCAATGGTTGAACAAGTGGTTATTGAAACCAATGAAGCCCTTCCAGAACCAACTCCCGAAGAATTGGCCGCCACCGCAGCTTTTCAACGCGAAATGGAACAAAAAAGACGTATTCAAAAAATACAATTGATTGGAATTTCGTCTTTATCTTTAGTTGTCCTTGCAGCAATTATCGCAATAACCTACTACGGGTTTACCCCAGTAAAAGACACGATTTTCCGCTACCCAACCAAAGTTTTGTTGGATAATTCTTGGGTTAAAAGTTACTATGGTTCACCTCCAATATCAATGGAAACACCAACCGTTTTGATCCGTGAAAGAAGTTCTACCGCGCAAAAAACAATTTATTCATCTGGAGATCCACACAATGATTTTTACATCCAATTTAGTTTTGAAAAGCGAACAATTAAAGAGAACGAAGCGTTAAGCGAAGAAGAGCAAGAAGCCCTAGCCAGAGAACTTCTAGAAGCTGCAGTAGCTGCCTACGAGGCTAAAGGGGCGGTAAATTTATTGGTGCAAAACGATAATTTTACCACAGCCGATGGAACTAGTGCGCTGCGTTTATTTGGAACCCTAGATTTACCCAATGGTTCAGAAAATCTTCGTTGTCGTTTTGTTACCATCCTCTTTCCGTTTAATAATGGAACTACAGAAATACAATTCGTATTCCCCAAAGAAGACCGCTATGGGGAAGAAATTGAGAAAAGAATACTTGAATCCATAGAAATAATAAAAGAACTATAAGTGTTTAACGAAATTCAATTTGCCAATCCAGAATACCTGTGGGGCTTTCTTCTCCTCTTACCACTGGGGCTATGGTATGGCCTTAAACGAAAGCAACAGCAAGCTAGACTAACCCTTTCTTCCCTCGATGGTTTTAAAGGAAGTCCTTCTTTATTGGTGAAGCTTTTTCCTTTACTCTTTGTGTTTAGAATACTGGCCATGAGCCTAATCATTATCGCAATTGCTCGTCCGCAAACGGTTGATGTGTCTACCAGAACCAAAACCAACAAAGGAATTGACATTGTTATGGCGATAGATGTTTCTTCAAGTATGCTGGCACAAGATCTAAAACCAAACCGACTTACTGCACTAAAAAATGTGGCGGGAGATTTTATTAAACAACGACGAAGCGATCGAATTGGACTAGTTATTTATGCTGGAGAAAGCTATACCAAAACACCCATTACTAGCGACAAACGAATTGTACAAAATGCAATGAACGAAATTCGTTATGATGGTGTCATCAATGATGGAACTGCCATAGGAATGGGACTCGCCACAGCTGTAAATCGATTGAAAGATAGTCGTGCCAAAAGTAAGGTGATTATTTTGTTGACTGACGGGGTCAACAACGCTGGTTTTATTGACCCAAAAATTGCAGCTGAATTAGCCGTAGAATTTCAGATTAAAACCTACACCATTGGGCTGGGAAGCAATGGCAATGCACGCGCACCCATTGGAATTCTTCCCAATGGGAAGTTTCAGTATGGCATCACTAAAGTAGAAATTGATGAAACATTGCTACAGTCAATTGCCGATGTAACCGGAGGGCGCTATTTTCGTGCTACAGACAACACCAGTCTGGAGGAAATCTACGAAGAAATCAATAAATTAGAGAAAACAGAAATAGAAGAATTTAAGTATTACAATTACCAAGAGAAGTTCCGTTTTTTGGTCTTACTTGCTATGACATTCCTTTTCTTGGAATGGATTTTGAAGAATACCCTTTATAGAAGTTTTATATAATATGTATCAACTCGACGAGACTGTTTATTTTTATGCCTTTGCCGTACTACCCATACTTTGGCTCGGTTATCTATGGGTAAGTAATTGGAAGAAAAAAACCCAAGCAAATTTTTCTTCTTCGTCCCTTTTAGCTGTTTTAAGTCCTAATCGTTCTCGTTTTAAGCCTTTTCTTAAATTGATTGTGATGAGCTTAGCCTTTAGCTGTTTTATTTTGGCGTTGGTCAATCCAAAAATTGGAACACAACTAGAAACCGTAAAGCGGGAAGGCGTAGATATTGTTTTTGCTATTGATGTTTCTAAAAGCATGTTGGCCGAAGACATTGCACCCAACCGTTTGGAAAAAGCCAAACGTCTGGTGTCTGCACTACTAAACGACCTTGCAAGCGACCGAGTGGGTATTATCGCTTATGCAGCCCAAGCCATACCTCAATTGCCTATAACGACTGATTACGGTGCTGCAAAAATGTTTCTACAAGCTTTAAATACCGATATGCTTTCTTCTCAAGGTACTGCCATTGATGCTGCTATTGATCTTGGATCGACCTTTTTGATGACGAAGAACAGACCAATCGGGTTGTCTTTATTTTGTCCGACGGAGAAGACCATTCAGAAGACGGAACCATCGATGCTGCGCAACGGGCTAATGCACTCGGGATTAAAATCTACACCCTAGGTGTAGGAACCGAAAAAGGTTCTCCCATTCCAATAAAACGCAATGGCATCGTAGAGAGCTACAAGAAAGATGAAAATGATGAGGTGGTCATCACCAAAAGGAATTCAGTTGTTTTAGAATCCATAGCCACGTCTACAGATGCTGCTTATTTAGATGGAAACGATACTCAAGCAGTCTTGAGTTTCGTGCGCGAGGAACTAAAGAAAATGGAGAAAAAAGAATTTGAGGCCAAAAAATTTGTCAGCTATAAAGATCGTTTTCAATCTTTTTTGATTGCAGGATTTCTACTAATTTTGATAGATGTTTTTTTGCTAGAAACCCGAACAAAATGGGTGCAGCGTTTAAATTTGTTTAACGAAAAGGAAATTTCTTCTCCATGAAAAAGCGACTCACTTTAGTGTTTTTTTGGTTTGGTTTACTGGGTGTGCTTGCACAAGCAACCAAAGAAACGAACTTAATTGCAGATGGAAATGAATTGCATCAGGATGAAGCTTATATAAAAGCCGAAGCAGAATACAGAAAAGCACTTTCGATCAATAATATCAATACCAAAGCACAGCATAATTTAGGCAACGCGCTTTACCGTTCAAAAGATTTTGACCAAGCCAATCAGCGTTTTTTTGAAACCCAACAAAACAGTCAAACAAAAGAAGAAAAACACTTAGCTTTCCACAATATGGGTAATGGTTTTATGCAACAAAAGATGTATGAAAAAGCGGTAGAAGCTTATAAAAATGCGTTACGAAATAATCCTACAGATGAGGAAACGCGCTATAACTATGCTTTAGCAAAAGAATTGCTCGAAAAGCAAAAGCAGGAAGAAGACCAGCAAGATCAAAATCAAGAGCAACAAGACCAGCAAGACCAGCAAGACCAGCAAGACGACCAGGAGCAGAAAGAAGATGATTCTGAAGGGGATAAAAAAGAAAAGCCCTCCGAGGATGGGGAAGAAGGGGACAACAAAGAAGACAAGAAAGACCAAGAGGAGAAAGACGAAAAAAGGAGACGAGGACAAGAAGAAAGATGACCCTAAAAAGCCTAAAGAGGATAAAAAAGAAGGGGATCAAAAGAAATCTCCACCACCACGAAAACCCGGTCAAATATCTCCTGAGCAAGTAAAAAGCCTTCTTGAAGCAATGAACCAGCAAGAAAAAAATGTTCAGGATAAAGTCAATGCAGAAAAAGTACAAGGCGTCCCAGTGAAAACAAAAAAGGACTGGTAATCGACATGAAACAGCTTTTATTCTTTTTTAGTGTGTTCTGTATTTTTTTCTTCTCTTTGGAAGGGACTGCTCAAGTGCGTTTTGACACCAAGCTGAGTAAAAACAGACTTGGCCTAAACGAACGTTTAAGGGTAAGTTTTGAGATGAATCAAAATGGCGATAATTTCACACCGCCCAACTTTGATGGATTTTCAGTTATTGGAGGACCTAATCAGTCAGTCAGTAATAGTTGGGTCAATGGAGTGCGAAGCTTCTCAAAAACCTATACTTATTTTTTAACCCCAAATCGTAAAGGAAATTGACCATTGGCCAAGCGTCGATTGTCATAGAAGGAGAGGTGTACAAAACCAGCCCGAAAGAAGTAGAGGTGACCGAGGCTGTCAATAATCCAAATAGTCCTCAGTCTCGTGCTACAGCAATTGCTGATGAGAACCTACATTTGGTTGCTGAAATATCGAAAAGCAATCCCTATTTAAACGAAGCAGTTACGGTTATTTACAAGCTTTATTTCTCTTCAGAAATAAGTATATCTAATGTAAATGAGGTAGAAATGCCCAAATACAGTGATTTTTGGAGTCATTTAATTCCTATCCCTAAACTGGAGATCAAACGCGGTGAATACAAAGGTGAAGTCTACAATTATGTAACATGGCGAAAAGCTGTACTTTATCCCCAAAAGGCAGGAAAATTGATTTTGGAGCCACTGACGTTGAACGTTTCCGTTGATGTTCCTACCAATCGACGCGATTTTTTTGGAAATAGGGTTTACCAAAAAACCCCTAAAGTAATTACTGCGGGTCGTCGATCGATCAATGTACGCCCTTTGCCCGAAGCAGGGAAACCAGCTAATTTTGAAGGAGCCGTGGGAACGTTTGATTTAAATGTGAAATTCAACAAAACAGCACTCAAGTCATCCGAGTCTTTTCAAGCCACTGTTAAGGTTGCAGGTCGCGGAAATTTAGCTTTGTTTTCGCTTCCAAAAATCAGTGCCCCAAGCTCTCTTGAAGTTTACGAACCCGAACACAAAGAGAAGATAAAAACCAATTTATTGGGAATGCAGGGAAGTATAGAAGACACCTATACCATTGTACCTCAGTATCAAGGTAACTATCCCATCCCATCCATTAACTTTAGTTATTTTGATCCCGTGAAGGAGGCTTACGTGAGCCTAAGTTCTAAAGAAACTTTGATTGATGTTTATGAGGGGCCCATGGCAGCGAATACGCCCCAGCAGGGAAAGTTAACCAAACAATTTCCATTGATTAACGAAAGTTACTTTGACTTTATCAAATTGGAAACTACTTTAGTTGCTATAGAAAAAGAAGTATTCTATCGTTCTAAACTTTTTTGGATGCTCTTATTCAGCCCATATTTAGCCTATCTTCTTTTTTCGTTTTTGAAAAGAAGAAGTGACAATAAGGTAATTAATCCGATCACGGCGCGCCAGAAACACGCCAATCGTTTGGCCAAAAATTATTTGAGTTCGGCCAAGAAGGCCTTGGGGGAAAAAGAGCGCTTTTATGATGCCCTTGAGCGCGCATTACACAATTATTTAAAAGCTAAACTGTCTATTGAAACTGCTGAATTTTCGAAAGAGCGCATTGTAGATTTGTTAAAAGAAAAGAATAGTCAATCAACGAGCATTAGTGCTTTTGTTTCCATCCTAGAAAAATGTGAAGCAGCGCGTTATGCACCAAGTTCAAACGTTACTATGCAAGAGGATTTTGATCTTGCTGTTCAAACCATTACTGCATTAGATCGAGAAATATGAGAACATACGTTTACCTTTTCATTGTAGTTATCTTTCCACTAACAAGCTTGTTTGCACAAAATAGTTCTGCCCTATTTGAGCAAGCCAATGCAGCTTATAATGGAGGAAACTACCCCTTGGCTATTGAAAAGTATGAAGCCATTTTAGCAGAGGAGTTACATAGTGCAGAACTTTATTTTAACCTTGGAAATGCACACTATAAGTTGGGAAATGTCGCTGAGAGTGTTTACTACTTTGAGCAAGCGAAGCGATTAAATTCGACAGACGAAGCCATTTTAAACAATAGTCGTTTTGCGAATAACATGACCCAAGATGCGATTGAAGAATTACCCCAAACACAAATAGAGCGATTGCAACTACAGCTCTTGACGCTACTCGATATAGAAGAGTGGACTACCGTTACCTTGGTTTTCGCATGGCTTGGGGCTCTTTTGTTTTTTCTTTATCGTTGGAACAATCAAATTCTGTTCAAGCGTGTATTTTTTACCTCGGCCATTATCGTTGTTTTAATGACTTTCTTTAGTCTTAGTTTAACCCAAAAGAAACAAAGCATTAATTTGATTGAAAAGGCGGTTATTTTTGACCGTGAAATCGAAATTTTGGGGGAGCCAAATAATCGTGCGGATATTCTTTTTTTATTGCATGAAGGAACAGTCGTTGAGGTAACAGACGCTTTAGAAGGTTGGTCGAAAATAAAATTAGCCAATGGTTCTGAAGGATGGATTCAAAATAAGGCCATCAAACGTCTAAATTAATTCTTGCGGCAATAGGTCTTTTCTGTCGAGCAGCCATTCAAAAAGCCCCTGTCCAAAGGATTTAATAGGGTGATATAAAAGTGACTCATCTAAGACGGTGGTGTCAAAATATTGAAAAAGAAAAGAAAACTGATCTACCAATAAGAGTAATGCACTCAAAATCAGTGCGAATTTTACTCCACCAAACGCTGCACCAAAAATGCGGTTAATGCTTCCTAAAGCAGCCATTTTGATGACTTTTGTCAAGAAACGCGCAAGTAAGTTAATCAGTACAATAATTACAATGAAGATCAACGCAAAGACCATTCCGGCAGGAGGGATGGAATCAAAATCAAAAAATTGACGCAATAAATCACTAACAGTCGTAGCGAGTAAAAGCGCTCCAACCATTCCGGCAACTAGGGCAATCAAAGATGCAGCTTCTATAATGAAGCCTTTAAAAAAGCCCTTTACTGCTCCGTAAAGAATTAGCCCACCTAGAAAAATATCTAAATAATTCATTGGTTAAAGATACCATTTTTCTTCCCTTTCATTCTGCCTCAAGAATAGGTATCTTTGTAAGATGCAAACCACAACCCGCGATCAATTATTAAAAAGCCGTTGGAATGCTGTTTTGGATTTTTTGACAGAAAAATTTTCTGAAACAGAAACCATAGACATAGAAGGAGTACTCTATTTAGTGGGGCTTCAAGAATTGGGAAAAATCCATCAGCGATTTAAAAAAGACGATAATGTAAATATTATCCATATCGGCATATGTACTGTTTTAGAGCCTTTTGGTTATTATGCATTTGATTTCTATGATGAGGATGGTTGGCCACATTTCAAACTAGTGGAAGAGTTACCTGCCTTAAAGCCTGGGGAACAATCGGTATTAATGAAAGAGGCTATCGTGGATTACTTCCTTGAAAAAGGAGTAATTCAATAGGATATTTATTACTTTTACGCCCATGATTGACAAGGTTAAAGCGCATTTAGATGAGGTGACTCAATTCACCGCTACGACTCCAGAGGCTATAGAAGCATTTAGAATTAAATATGCGGGAAAGAAAGGTATCTTGAACGAGCTTTTTGCTGCTTTTCGCGAAGTAAAAAATGAAGAAAAAAAGCCTATGGGCAGGTTTTAAACGACCTTAAAACCGCGGTAGCAAATAAAGTCGAAACCTTAAAATCTAACCAAACAAGTGCAGCAACCTCTAGCCATGGCCTCGATTTAAGCCGTCCTGGCTATCCAGTGAATTTAGGGGCTCAACACCCGCTCACTTTAGTGAAGAACCGTATCATTGAAATTTTCAATCAAATTGGATACAATATTTCTGAAGGACCCGAGATTGAAGATGACTGGCATAACTTTACGGCCCTAAACCTGCCTGAATATCATCCAGCCCGTGATATGCAGGACACCTTTTTTATTCAGACAGATCCCGATATTTTGTTGCGTACACATACCTCTTCAGTTCAGGTTCGCTACATGGAAAACAATACCCCACCAATCCGAACCATTTCTCCTGGGCGTGTTTTTCGCAATGAGGCCATTTCTGCTCGTGCCCACTGTATTTTTCATCAAGTTGAGGGTTTGTATATCGATAGAGACGTTTCCTTTGCCGACCTGAAACAGACCTTGCTATATTTTACCAAAGCACTTTTTGGAAAGTCTAAAATTAGACTCCGGCCGTCCTATTTTCCCTTTACGGAACCAAGTGCAGAAGTCGATATTTATTGGGGCCTAGAATCCGAAATTGATTACCGTATTACAAAAGGAACCGGATGGTTAGAAATAATGGGTTGTGGAATGGTTGATCCCAATGTATTGACCAATTGTGGTATAGATCCTAAAGAATACTCAGGTTTCGCTTTTGGCATGGGCATCGAACGGATTGCAATGTTGCTTTACCAAGTGGGGGATATTCGTATGTTTTTTGAAAATGACCTTCGTTTCTTGGAGCAATTCAAGTCAACACTTTAATTCAGTTTTTTACTCAATTTTTGAAAGGTTTTTGCAGGAGATAAGCCTTCGTATAAAATTGCATAAACGGCATCGATAATGGGGGTGCGTGTCTTGAAGTTAATGCCCAATAATTTAGCTGATTTTGCGGCATAAAAGCCTTCAGCAATCATATTCATCTCTGCCTGTGCTGCAGTGACTGTGTACCCCTTTCCGATAAAATTTCCAAATGTTCTATTCCGACTAAAGACAGAGTATCCTGTTACCAATAGGTCTCCTAAATAAGCAGAATTATTAATGTTGCGTTTGAGTTTGTGAACATTGCGAATGTAACGCTTCATTTCTCGTATGGCATTACTCATTAGGACGCTTTGAAAATTATCTCCATAACCTAAACCATGGGCTATTCCGGCAGCAATAGCATAGATATTTTTAAGCATAGCAGCATACTCCGTCCCAATAATATCATTAGATATAGCTGTTCTTACATAACTGGTTTTTAACAGTGTCGCAATAAACTCAGCTTTTTTGGTATCGGTACAGGCAATCGTTAAATAAGATAATTTATCCATGGCAATCTCTTCAGCGTGACTAGGTCCCGCAATGACAGCAATATTATCAATTGGTATACTGAAATGTTCATTTAAATAGGGTCCCACAATTTGAAGGGTTTCAGGAATAACACCTTTGACCGCAGATACAATTATTTTATCCGTTAAATTGGCGGTGATCTTTTTTAATTCAGTATTTAAAAAAGCCGTGGGAATAGCCAAAATGACAACATCTGCTTTTTCTACAATGGCATTAATGTCGGTACTGAGAATTAAACGTTTTTTGCGCAACACAACTGAGCTGAGGTAATGGGGTTTCTTCCCTCTTTTTCTAAGCGTTTTACGGCTTCTTCATTGCGCATATACCAATGAACCTTACGTTTGTTTTCGGTTAAAATTTTAACCAAAGCGGTAGCCCAACTTCCACCACCCAAAACAGCCACTTTTTGCGTGTGTTTGAGGTATTCGTTAAGGATTGCTTTACGGGGTGTTGCAATCATACGTTTTTATTGAACTAGATTATAACCAAGCATCCCATGGAATACGCGATAGAAGCAGTACTAATCCAAGGGTATAGAAGATACCAATTCTAGAGAATTTTTTTGTGTCGAGTGCTTGACGTTTGTGCATGGACCATCCCATGGTAATCAAAACAATTGCGATAATATTGGTGAAAGGATGCTCAACGAGATAAAGACGGGTTTGAGCATCTTTCATTACCCCACCCATACCTAAAGCACTCCATTGTTGAAACCATGGAGATACAAAATAGAGGATGAAACCGATGAGTAGTTGAATATGAGAAAAAATTAGTCCAAATAAGGAAATGCGTAAGTCTTTTGCACCAAATTCTTTTTTGCTTGACATTCCCATTAAGGCGTTTACGGCTGCAATGACTAATATCAAAAGAGCCAAATAAGCCCAATAAGAATGAATTGTTTTAAGTACTGAATACATGAAAATATTTTTAGTGAAGATACAATTTTCTTCGCTTATAAATCAAAATTTATCCCTTGTGCTAAAGGAAGATCATCAGAAAAATTAATGGTATTGGTTTGGCGTCGCATATAAACTTTCCAGGCATCCGAACCGCTTTCTCGTCCACCTCCAGTGTCTTTTTCACCACCAAAAGCACCGCCAATTTCAGCTCCAGAGGTACCTATGTTGACATTCGCAATACCGCAATCACTTCCCCAATGAGACAAAAACGTCTCGGAATCTTGAATATTTTGGGTGATAATGGCTGAAGATAAGCCTTGTCGAACATCATTTTGTATGGCAATAGCATTTTCAACACCGCCGCTGTATTTGATTAAATACAACAAGGGGGCAAAGGTTTCGGTTTGAACAATAGAAGCATTGGCATCAATTTCAGCAATTGAAGGGGAAACATAGCACCCGCTTTCATAGCCTTCGCCAGTTAAAAGGCCTCCTTTCACCACCCAAATACCCTTTTCTTGTTCAACTTCTTTTAAAGCGTTAAGATAATTACGAACAGCATCTTGGTCTATGAGTGGTCCCATATGGTTGTTTTCATCGAGTGGGTTCCCAATTTTTAATTGTCCATAG
Organism: Flavobacteriaceae bacterium; assembly: GCA_038143735.1. Classification (GTDB taxonomy): domain Bacteria; phylum Bacteroidota; class Bacteroidia; order Flavobacteriales; family Flavobacteriaceae; genus Arcticimaribacter. The sequence continues at coordinate 323,134 of JAYQML010000004.1, read as the reverse complement.
GCTTTTTTGAGTCCATTTTTGAGTGTTTCGTAAAGGTCTTCATGTACAATGAGTCTTCGTGTATGTACAGCGTTGCCCTGCCGTACCGACCGCTCCAAATACCGTTCCCATAATGGTTGTTCTTATATTTGCTGAGGGGGTGACAATGATGGCATTATTCCCTCCTAATTCCAAAAGCGATTTTCCCAATCTTGCCGCAACCTCTTGTGCAACATTTCTGCCCATAGCGGTTGATCCTGTAGCAGAGACGAGTGGTATACGGCGGTCTTGTGCCATCCATTTTCCTACTTCTGCATCGCCATTAATGAGGCATGAAATTCCGTCTGGTAGCCCATTAGCTGAAAATACCTCCGCTGCAATTTTTTGACAGGCAATGGCACAAAAAGGTGTTTTTTCACTAGGTTTCCATACCGTAACATTCCCACATATCCAGGCAAGTGCAGTATTCCAACTCCAAACGGCAACAGGAAAATTAAAGGCCGAAATAATACCGATTATTCCCAATGGATGATATTGCTCATACATTCGATGGAGTGGACGTTCGGAATGCATGGTTAAACCGTGTAATTGACGCGATAAGCCAACGGCAAAGTCACAGATGTCAATCATCTCTTGCACTTCTCCAAGACCCTCTTGGAGCGATTTTCCCATTTCATAGGAAACCAGCTTTCCGAGTGCATCTTTTTTTTTGCGCAAGGCATCACCCAATTGGCGAACCATTTCCCCTCGCTTTGGCGCAGGGATTGATCGAAATTGATTAAAGGCTTTCTCTGCTTGTTGCATACAGTTTTCGTATTCCTCAATATTAAGACTAGATGTGACACCAATCTTTTTTCCATCAACCGGAGAATGCGAATCAAATGATACGCCACTTCCAAACCATTTTTTTCCCGTTGAATTTCCGTTATGCTCAGCAGAAATGCCCAACTCTTTTAGCACAGATGAAATCATATTATAAGATGTTTAGGTAGGATTAAATGTAGTTTTAAAATAAGATTGGAGCAAAGAAATTTAACAAGATCTTTTCTTTTTGTCAGATTCTTGTATCTTAGAAATAAATCAAATGTATTATGCGAATTTTTTCAGTTGTCCTACTTTCTTTTTTCTTTCTCTACTGTGCTGGCGAAAGGCGAGATTTTAAATCGACTTCACCTTCCTTTGGTATTGTGATCCATGGTGGAGCGGGAACCATTTTAAAACAAAATATGACGCCAGAAATGGAAAAGGCCTATCGTGAAACCCTGACCCAAGCCATTGAGGTCGGACATGCCATTCTAAAAGCAGGGGGAAGTAGCCAAGAAGCCGTTGAAAAAACCATTCATGTAATGGAAAACTCTCCTTTATTCAATGCTGGGAAAGGTGCTGTTTTAACTGCCAGTGGTTTTGCTTCACTCGACGCATCGTTTATGAACGGCGCAACATTGGATGCGGGAGCCATTGCGGGGGTTAGCCATATCAAAAACCCAATTACCGCAGCCATTGGGGTGATGGAACAATCACCACATGTTATGCTCTCCGGAAATGGCGCAGATCAATTCGCGGTGGAACTTGGATTAGATACTGTGCCCAATGCGTATTTTATTACCGAAAGAAGAAAAAATGCTTTGAAGCGAGTACAAGATAGGGAACAAAAGAAAGCGGCTTTTTACGACCCTTTTATCAAGGAAGCAAAGTTTGGAACTGTTGGTTGTGTTGCCCTAGATAAAAATGGCAATTTAGCTGCAGGAACATCTACGGGAGGAATGACCAATAAAAAATGGGATAGAATTGGTGACGCTCCTATAATTGGTGCGGGAACCTATGCAAATAATGCCAGTTGTGGTGTTTCTGCTACAGGCTGGGGAGAATTTTTTATTCGTTCGGTAGTAGCACATGACATTGCAGCCCTTGTTGAATACAAAGGCTTAGACATTGCTACTGCCTCCAAGCAAGTAATCCAAAAAGTAGAAGACTTAGGTGGCGACGGAGGAGTTATTGTTATGGACAACAAGGGAAACGTAGCCATGGAATTCAATACGGCAGGAATGTACCGCGCTCATATGGACGCTGCAGGAAATTTAGCCGTCAAAATTTATAAAGATGAGTAAGCTAAGCCCTCCCTACTATGCAGTGATCTTTTCTTCTACGCTCTCAAATCAAACAAGGGGGTACAACGCTATGGCACTTAAAATGGAAAAATTAGCAGCCAAGCAACCCGGCTTCTTGGGAATGGAGAGTGCACGTGACAAAATTGGGATTACGGTGAGTTATTGGCGTTCATTGAATGCAATTGACCAATGGAGAAACAATCTTGAACACCAAAAAGCGAAAACCTTAGGGAAACAACAGTGGTACAAAAATTATAGTCTCAAAATTTGTCAAGTGATTCAATAAGCGCTCTAGCGTTGTTTATTTGATAACACTGCATTGTAGTAGTTTGGGTCACCCGTAACTTCTTTCCCTATCCATGCAGGAAGATCAACGGTTTCAGTTTCACTATTCAGTTCAACTTCCGCTAAAATAAGCCCTTGGTGGATGCCTGCAAAGACATCTACTTCAAATAGCCATTGCTTGTGTGGAACAAAATAACGGGTCTTTTCAATTACACTAGGGAGCGCAAGGGAGAGCAATTGTATTCCCGCTTCAAGCGTAATTTCTTTTTCCCACTCAAAACGACTCATCCCCGACACATTCGACCTTCCTTTTATCGTAAGAAAACTTTGCTGATCGTTTATTCGAATGCGCACGGTTCGCTCAGGATCTTTTGACAGATAGCCCTGACGCATAATAGCCTTTTTGGTTGCCTGTTCAAGGAAATCCATCGACTGCACTAAAAATTTACGTTCTATTTCGATCATTCTTGGTTTTTTTACTGCAGGGAAGATATGTATTTTTAGGCAATGGACGCATCCTTAATTTCCCGTAAAATCATTCATGTAGATATGGATGCTTTTTATGCTTCGGTAGAGCAGTTAGATGACCCTACACTTCGGAATAAACCCATTGCAGTTGGCGGTGGGGGATCACGAGGAGTTGTAGCTGCAGCCAGTTATGAAGCCCGAAAATTTGGCGTGCGTAGTGCCATGAGTGGAATAATTGCAAAGCGAAATTGCCCAGATCTTATTTTTGTAAAACCCCGCTTTGAGCGTTACAAACAAATATCTGAGCAAATACGCAGCATTTTTTATCGTTATACGGATTTGGTAGAACCCTTATCTTTAGATGAAGCATATCTAGATGTTACACAGAACAAATTGCAACTGTTTTCTGCCACCAAAATGGCAGAGAAGATCCGTGCAGAAATTTTAGAAACAACTGGCTTAACCTCATCCGCAGGAATATCCATCAACAAGCTAGTCGCCAAGATTGCAAGCGATTATAACAAGCCCAACGGACAAAAGACAGTCCCCCCAGAACAGGTCATCGATTTTTTAGCCGCTCTTGATGTACGAAAGTATCATGGAATCGGTAAAGTAACCACCAAGAAAATGTATGCCCTAGGTATTTTTACGGGCAAGGAATTAAAAGAGAAATCAATCGATTTTTTAACCGAACATTTTGGCAAAGCGGGGAGTTATTATTACAATGCTGTACGTGGAATTCACACCAGTCCTGTAAAACCCACTCGTATTCCAAAATCCATGGGAGCTGAGCGTACCTTTAAGGAAAACTTGAGCAGTGAACTTTTTTTAGAAGAGAAAATCAAAGCGGTAGCCGATGAATTAGAAAAGCGGATTAACCGAACCAAGGCTTCGGGTAAGACCATTACACTCAAAATTAAATACAGTGATTTCGTCATTCAGACACGAAGTAAAACCTTACCCTTTTTTATTTCGGACAAAAGCATGATCGTTGAATATGCTTTACAATTGCTATATCAAGACAAATTGCAAAACTCTGTCCGCCTTATAGGGATATCTATTTCCAATCTCAACACAGAGCTAAAAAAGGACAAATCAACAAAAGACTCCCAAAGTAAACTTCAGGTTCAATTAACACTGCCTTTTTAGATTTGCGATATTCGTAAGGTGTTCACCATTCCCTTTTCAATGATGGGCATAGCTGCAAGATTAACAAGCATTTCACCTTTTTCAACCCATCCATTCTCTTCAGCAATTTTATTCACTTGTTCAACAGTTTTGTCGGTGCTCTCAAATTTATCGTAATAAAACGCTTTCACCCCCAAAGTAAATTGAGTTGGGAGAGAATAATTTTATTTGAAGTAAACACCAAAACATGTGCTTTTGGTCGCCAAGCTGAAATTTGAAATGCAGTATACCCACTGTTGGTTAGTGTACAAATTGCCGCAGCATCAATTTCGTTGGCAATACTCGCGGCATGATAACAAATTGATTTAGTGATAAAACGTTTTGTTCGGATGGAGGGAGGATTTTGCGGTACAGAAATGAGTGAGGAGTTTTCTACATTTTTTAAAATAGAGGACATCGTTTCGATGACTTCGACAGGGTATTTTCCAACAGAAGTTTCTCCGGAAAGCATAACTGCATCAGCCCCATCCATGACAGAGTTAGCGACGTCATTCACCTCAGCACGTGTAGCCGTTAAACTGTCAATCATGTTCTCCATCATTTGGGTAGCAATGATCACAGGGATACGGGCTTTTTTAGCTCGATGAACCAGTTGTTTTTGAATCAGCGGCACTTCTGCTGCTGGGACTTCAACACCCAAGTCACCTCTTGCAACCATGATACCATCGGAATAGGCAATGATTTTATCAATATTTTCGAGCGCTTCTGGCTTTTCAATTTTAGAGATAATAGGGATCTTATGATCGCTGTGTTCTTCGATTAAATTTTTTAGATCAATTAAGTCATCACTATTACGAACAAAGGAGAGGGCAATCCAATCTACTTTTTGTTGAATGGCAAAAATGGCATCTTCAATATCTTTTTCTGTTAGGGCAGGAAGCGAAACATTTGTATTGGGGAGGTTAACGCCCTTTTTAGATTTAAAAGGCCCTCCTTGTATCACCTTTGCAGTAACCTTTTCTTCATGATCAGTAGCGACTACTTCAAAGATCAATTTTCCGTCATCCAATAATACTTTTTCCCCAGGCGTAACATCCTTTGGAAAACGTTGGTAGGTCATATAGGCCTGTTTTGCGTTTCCAACAAATGGTTCCGTAGTAATAAATTCTACCGTGTCTCCAGGCGATACTTCTACTCCCTCTTCGATTTCACCAACCCTTAACTTTGGGCCTTGAAGATCGCCAAGTATGGCAATATAGGTTTGGTGTTTCTCGCTTAGTTCACGAATAATTTGTATGCGTTCGGCTACATCAGTATGGTCAGCGTGTGAGAAATTTATTCTGAAAACATTTACCCCAGCGAGAATCATTTTCTCAATAACCTCATGACTTGATGAGGCTGGGCCCAATGTGGCTACTATTTTAGTTTTCTTTTCTTGCGGCATTAGTCAAAAATTAAGTTTGGATTCAATTTTACGTTTGGTTCTGTTATTTTATAAGCCATCCCTACTTCATTGATTGCTTGAATAGCAGAAAGTCGTGTGGTTGTTAGGCTATTCTCAGGTGCCTTTAAAAAATAGTCTACCCTTGGCAAATCGTCAATTAAAGTGATTTTTTTTGCTACTTCTGTTGGAAACAATTGAGCGAATTGCTCTTTTTGCTCGTGTTGAAAAAAGTGATTTGCAATCAATTCCCAAGAGTCTTCTCCTGAATTTTGTTCCCAAACAAAACGATTGAAATACGGACTATCGTTCGACGAATCACTGTGCTCAATAACCTTAATTAGGAGTGAATTTAGGACCTCATTTAGTTTATAGGCCAAAAAAAAATCCTCAGCAGGACTGTGGATGGCAAGTAAATCGAAAACAACATCATCTTCTGTTTCAATCTCTAAAAAAAAACGTTTTTGAGGCATTTTATACATCCCTAATAAGAAGCAATTCAATTCGTAGTAAAAATACAAATTTATTGACAAACAAGCCTCTTTTGAATTGATTTAACGTCTGATTCTTAAAATTTTAAATGCCCGTTTTGCTGCTTTTTCTTCAGCTTTCTTTTTCGAAACATCACGCACTTTTAATAATTGTTTCTCATCAATCATTAATTTGCATTGGTAATTAATAATGACGTCTTTACTTTTTTCTCTTTCGGTAATGAAAACAATGGCTTTTTTTTTTTTTTGGCCCCATTCGATCAATACACTTTTGTAAGAAATAATTTCTTTTTTCACTTCCTTCAAAGTAATATGAGGATCAAGAATTAGTTTAAAAACAATTTTTTTACACTTCTCGTAACCTTTTTCAATAAATACAGCCCCAATCAATGCCTCTAAAATATTCCCGTAGATATCGTCACCAAACTTTTCTTTATTTCCTGTACAAACCAAATGATCAAGCAACTGTAGTTCCTTTCCTATAAAATTTAGTTTTTCTCGACTTACGATCTTTGATTTCATTCGCGTGAGTTCGCCTTCATTGTCTTTTTCCAATTTTTCATAAAGGTAATTTGCAACAATCGTATCAATGACGGAGTCACCTAAGAATTCAAGACGCTCAAAATTGATGAGCACCCCCTTGTCGTTTTTAATATTAATCGAGCGGTGCGTAAATGCAGTTTGGTAGAGAGCTATGTTTTTCGGTGAAAAACCAAGTATGTTCTTCAGCTTTGCCTTAAGTTCTGGATTAGCGGTTCCCTTTGACCAAAGTTTTGAAAAAAATTGCACAAAGCAATTTACTCAATTTCTTTGAAAACAACGCAGGCGTTGTGTCCACCAAACCCAAAAGTGTTGGACAGTGCCACTTTAACATCGCGTTTTTGGGCCTTCCCAAAAGTGAAGTTTAACTTTGGATCGATGTTTTCGTCCGCCGTTTGATGATTAATGGTAGGCGGAACCATTTTTTCTTTAATTGCAAGAATGGAGGCAATGGCTTCTACAGCTCCGGCAGCCCCAAGCAAATGACCCGTCATGGACTTGGTCGAGTTAATGTTGATTGAATAAGCATGCTCTCCAAAAACATCAAGTATCGCTTTTGTTTCAGCGATATCACCTAATGGAGTAGATGTTCCGTGCATGTTGATTGCATCTACATCTTCAGCAGAGAGTTGAGCATCGCGTAAACAATTTAACATTACGTTTTTAGCACCGATACCCTCAGGGTGAGGGGCTGTCATGTGATGTGCATCAGCGGAAAGCCCACCTCCAGCCAATTCACAGTATATTTTTGCACCACGTGCTTTGGCGTGTTCGTATTCTTCTAAAACATTTGCTCCTGCACCCTCACCCAAAACAAATCCATCTCTGTCTTTGTCAAAGGGCCGTGAGGCTGAGGCAGGATCGTCGTTTCGTGTAGAAAGTGCATGCATGGCGTTAAACCCGCCAATTCCAGCATAAGTTACACCTGCTTCCGATCCACCGGCAACAATAACATCTGCGTGGTTTAAACGGATATAGTTTAGTGCGTCAATTAATGCATTTGAAGAAGAAGCACAGGCAGATACCGTGGCAAAGTTAGGTCCTCTAAAACCGTGTTTGATTGAAATCATCCCCGGAGCGATGTCTGCAATTAATTTTGGGATAAAGAATGGATTGAAACGCGGCTTACGGTCATTGTCAGCAAAGTTAAGTACTTCGTATTGAAAAGTTACTAAACCGCCTATCCCTGCTCCCCAAATAACACCAACTCTGTCATGATCAACATTGTCGTTGGTTAATCCAGCATCTTCAATTGCTTCATCAGAAGAAACAATGGCATACTGAGTGAAACGATCTTGTTTACGTGCTTCTTTGCGGTCGAAGTGGTCTAGTGGATTAAATCCTTTTAGTTCACATGCAAATTGCGTTTTAAAATCTACAGGATCAAAATAGGTGATAGGGGCAGCTCCGCTGGTTCCAGAAATAAGTCCCTCCCAATAGGCAGGGACTGAATTTCCGATAGGAGTTAATGCTCCCAATCCGGTAACAACTACACGTCTTGGATTCATCTTACCAAAAATTAATTGGCTTGTTCTATGTATTGGATTGCTTGACCAACAGTGGCAATGTTTTCTGCTTGGTCATCTGGAATTTGGATATCGAATTCTTTTTCGAACTCCATGATGAGTTCTACCGTGTCCAGGGAGTCAGCTCCAAGGTCGTTCGTAAAACTCGCTTCTGTTACAACTTCGTTTTCGTCAACGCCTAATTTATCTACAATTATAGCTTTAACTCTTGATGCAATGTCAGACATAATACAAATGGTTTTAGTTTTGTTCGCTTGCAAAAATATAAAAACTTTACAGCATAGACTGTTTTAAAGAAGTTAAAATGGCTTTTTTTATCATTCATATCTTGGTTAAATCATGCTAACTTCTTTTATCATAAGGGATTTTAGCCTAATTTTACCATTTAAAATATGGAAAAAAAAATCATCATTTTGGCTTCTGGAGGAGGAACAAATGCAGAAAATATCATCCGATATTTCCAAAAGTCTCCCTTAATTAGCGTTCATAGTATTTTGTGCAACAGAAAAGAGGCTGGTGTTTTTCAACGGGCTAAAGCATTGAACACACCCTGCCATTGGTTTGATGCTTCTTCCCAAGACTTTTTGGTTAACTATTGTGCCAATAACACACCGGATTTGATCCTATTGGCAGGTTATTTACGGATGATTCCACCATCATTAATCGCCAAATTCCCCAATAAAATAATCAATATACATCCAGCCTTGCTTCCAAAATATGGAGGAAAAGGCATGTATGGTATGCACGTACATACTGCCGTAAAACAGGCCAATGAAACCGAATCTGGCATCACGATCCACTATGTTAACGAGCACTATGACGAGGGCGCCATTATTTTTCAAGCCAAAGTAGCTCTTCTCCCGGAGGACACTCCTGCACAAATAGCAACCAAGGTGCAAGCTCTCGAATACAGGTATTTTCCTGAAATAATCGAAAAGCAATTACAGTAAATGGCGACCATTCATATCTATACAGATGGTTCAGCCTTGGGTAACCCCGGACCGGGTGGCTATGGAATAATTATGGAGTGGGTGGGAAAAAATTACACTAAAGAATTTTCAAGAGGATTTAAGCATACCACGAATAATCGAATGGAGTTGTTGGCGGTTATCGAAGCTTTGGAGATGTTGAAACAGCAACCAATGGATGTATTGGTGTTCTCAGACTCGAAATATGTTATTGAAGCAGTCGATAAAAAGTGGGTTTTTGGCTGGGTAAAAAAGCAGTTTAAAGGAAAGAAAAACCCTGATTTATGGAAACGTTTTTTAGCGATATACGCAAAGCATAATGTGGTTTTTCAATGGGTGAAAGGGCACAATGATCATCCCCAAAATGAGCGTTGTGATCAATTGGCTGTGGCGGCGGCCAAAAACATGGCCATTGAACATGATTATTTTTATGAACAGTCAATCCAAAAAAAGTAAAAAAGCAATGTCAAATTGTTTTTGAGGATAAGGAAAGAAGCGTATTTTTGTGTATGACTAAAAAAATATTGGTTGTAGGAACCATGGCCTACGATGCCATCGAAACACCTTTCAAGAAAGTGGAACGTATTTTAGGTGGTGCAGCCACATATATAGCCTTGGCTACCTCAAAGTTTTCTGCCAAATGCGGTTTAGTTTCAGTTATCGGAGATGATTTTGCTACGTCAGATTTGGAAAAATTGACCAACTTGGGTGTAGATGCTACTGGTGTTGAAAAGGTAGCGGGGGGCAAAACTTTCTTTTGGAGTGGTAGATATCACGACGATATGAATACACGAACTACCCTCGACACCCAATTAAATGTCTTAGAGAACTTTTCACCTAAAGTGCCTCAGGGTTTCAAAGACAGTGAAGTCGTCGTAATTGGAAACTTACATCCAGCAGTACAAAAAATGGCACTGGATCAATTGGATTCTAACGAACGTTTTGTGTTGTTAGATTCTATGAATTTTTGGATGGAACATTTTCGTGAGGAATTGGACGAAGTTATTGCAATGGTTGATCTAATTTCGATCAATGATGAAGAAGCTCGTCTACTTACAGGAGAATATGCTCTAACCAAAGCAGCAGCTAAAATTCATACCATGGGGCCTAAATATGTGATCATCAAAAAAGGCGAGCATGGAGCGCAATTGTATGGAGAAGGAAAAGTATTCATTGCGTCTGCCTTTCCTATTGACCAGGTGGTAGATCCAACAGGTGCTGGAGACAGTTTTGCCGGAGGCTTGGCAGGTTTTTTAACCCAAGCTAGCACCATAAATTTTGAAAGTTTGAAACAAGCCTTAGTGGTTGGTTCTGTCTTTGCTTCGTTTACCGTTGAAGCATTTGGAGTAGAGGCAATAGAGAAAGTACAAGCTAGTGAATTAAGAAAACGAATACTTGATTTTAAAGCCTTAACGCATTTTAATTGGGACGATAAAACGCTAAACTTATGAGTGACGCTATTAAGCACGAATGTGGAATTGCCTTAATCCGATTAAAAAAACCCTTAGCGTATTATCAGGAAAAATATGGCACCTCACTCTATGGCATAAATAAAATGTACTTGATGATGGAAAAGCAGCATAACCGTGGGCAAGACGGAGCTGGTTTTGCAAGCATCAAATTTAACATGAACCCTGGGGAGCGCTACATCAGTCGTTTGCGCTCTAGTGAACAACAACCTATTCAAGATGTATTCAATCAGATTAGCACTCGAATTCAAGCGACCCTCGACCAGAAGCCTGCGTTGCTTGAAGATGCGGAGCAATTAAAACGCGAAGTTCCCTACCTTGGGGAATTGATGCTGGGCCATGTCCGTTATGGAACTTTCGGTAAGAACAGCATCGAAAGTGTCCATCCTTTTTTACGACAAAACAATTGGATGCACCGGAACTTAATTGTGGCAGGAAACTTTAACATGACCAATGTTAACGAGTTATTCGAAAATTTAGTTGCCCTGGGTCAGCATCCTAAAGAAAAAGCCGATACCATTACTGTAATGGAAAAAATCGGGCATTTTTTAGATGATGCAGTAGCCAAGCTCTACAAGAAACTCAAAAAAGAAGGCTTTAGTAAATATGAAGCGACACCAAAAATTGCCGAGCGTTTAAACGTTGCAAAAATATTACGCAAGGCAGCGAAAAATTGGGATGGTGGTTATGCTATGGCTGGTATGATTGGTCATGGCGATGCTTTTGTCCTGCGTGATCCCGCTGGAATTCGTCCAGCATTCTATATGGAGAATGATGAAATGGTTGTAGTGGCGTCTGAGCGTCCTGTTATTCAAACCGTTTTTAATGTCTCGATCGATCAAATTAATGAATTGGATCCTGGCCATGCAATAATTATCAAAAAATCTGGGAAGGTTTCGATTGACCCTGTACTAGATCCTCTGGAAAAGAAAGCCTGTTCTTTTGAACGAATTTATTTTTCAAGAGGCAGTGATGCTTCGATTTACACCGAACGCAAGAATTTGGGGGAGCGATTATTTCCCCAAGTTTTGGATGCTATTTCACACGATCTTAAAAACACCGTATTTTCCTACATTCCCAATACAGCCGAAACATCTTTTTATGGATTAGTAGGAGCAGCACAGAAGCATTTGCAAACGCAAATTATCAAAGAAATTGAGAGTGATCAATTGGATAAGGAACGTCTCCGGGAACGATTGAACCTTAGTCCAAGAATTGAAAAAATCGCCATCAAAGACGCTAAACTGCGTACTTTTATAACGGCAGATAGTAGTAGAGACGACTTGGTTGCACATGTATATGATATAACTTACGGAGTTGTCCAGTCAACAGATAACTTGGTGATTGTGGATGACAGTATTGTTCGAGGAACAACCCTCCGTAAGAGTATTTTGACCATGCTGAATAGATTGTCTCCAAAACAAATTGTGGTCGTTTCTAGTGCACCACAGATCCGCTATCCCGATTGTTATGGAATTGATATGGCAAAATTAGAAGACTTTATTGCATTTCAGGCTGCAATTGCCTTGCACAAAGAGAGGGGTACGCTTAAAGAGACCTTAGATGCCATCTATGCAAACTGTCAAGAAAGCTGTGCCAATGGAACGGCAGAGGCAGAAAATTATGTTAAAGCTTTGTATGCTCCTTTCACACAACTAGAGTTGTCGAAGAAAATTGCTGAAAAATTAACCCATTCCTCCATAAAATGCCCCGTCAAAATTATTTTTCAGACCATTGAGGGCTTACATCAATCCTGTCCAGACCACAAAGGAGATTGGTATTTTAGCGGAAATTATCCAACACCTGGGGGAAATAGAGTTGTTAATCGAGCCTTTATGAATTACCATGAAGGAAAGTCTGAACGGGCATATTAGCACTTTATCGTTAAATCATGCATTTAATCGAGTTTTTTAATTTGCTAATGCCAGAAAGAGCATCTTTACATCACCAGAACATAAGTAGGTTAAGTTCATGGTAAGATTTGGGGCAAAAAAGGAGGAATTTATTCCTCCTTTTTTATTTTACACCACACTAGTCCAAAAAAAAGAGGACCCAAAGTCCCCTTCTTTTCACAACAAAAAAATCGTTTATCGTTGAGCTGAGTAGAGTTCGCTCACGGCATTCCAGTCAACTACATTGAAGAATGCGTTGATGTAATCCGGACGACGGTTTTGGTAATTGAGGTAGTAGGCGTGTTCCCAAACATCTAACCCCAGAATTGGATGACCACCACAACCAATGCCTGGCATGAGTGGATTATCTTGGTTAGGAGTAGAACAAACCTCTAACTTACCTCCTTTGTGCACACATAGCCAAGCCCATCCAGACCCAAAGCGTGTAGCTGCAGCTTTACTAAAAGCTTCTTTGAATGCATCAAATGACCCAAAGGAGTCGTTTATCGCATCAGCTAATGCTCCAGTTGGTGCACCACCTTTATTTGCTCCCATGGTCGACCAGAAAAGAGAATGGTTATAAAAACCACCCCATTGTTTCTGACTGCTCCATTGTCAAGGTCAAGCGTGGTTAAAATATCCTCAATGGATTTCCCCTCTAATTCGGTTCCAGCAATTGCATTGTTTAAATTGGTGGTATATCCATTGTGGTGTTTTCCATGATGAATTTCCATCGTACGCGCATCTATATGCGGCTCGAGTGCATCATAAGCATAAGGTAATTGTGGTAATTCGAAAGCCATATCTTTTTATTTAAATGTTAGCATACAAATCTAAAGATTAATTACATTTAAACCATCATGGAAATTCAGCACATTTCACCTTCTTTTCATATTTACAATGCTTCTGCTGGTTCGGGTAAGACTTTTTTGTTGGTTCAAAAATACCTGGAAACTTTATTAGCAGGGCAGCAAGACGGTTTTCATCGAATGTTGGCCCTCACCTTTACCAACAAGGCAGTGTTTGAAATGAAGTTCAGAATTTTAAAGCAACTTCATGCTTTTGGTTCAACAGAAAACGACCTGACAAACGATCCCATGGCAATCAATATAATGAGGAACTTAGGTATAGCGATTCCCGTATTGAGAAAACGAGCTAGAGATAGTATGCAAGCCATTTTACACGATTATGCTGCATTTGATGTGATTACACTTGATAGCTTCACTCATCGGGTGATTCGTTCTTTTGCGAAAGATTTGGGGTTGTCGTACAATTTTAACGTAAGCCTTCAAGTAGAAATGATGCTTAATGACACGGTTGATTCCTTATTGGACTCTATAGGAGAAGAAGAAGAAATCACTACCATTCTAGAGAACTTCACGTTTGAAAAGATGGAAGAAGAAGGAACGAGTTGGGACATTAAGCAAAGTTTGTTTCTCGCTGCAAAACTTCTGATGAACGAGAATGATCGAAAAGAAATACATGCGATTGCTCAGTTAAGTGAGGCGAAGAAAAGTAGTCAGCATCAGTTTATCGTCAGCAAAAACAAGGCGCTCAAAAAAGCATTGGTCGTTAGAGGAAAAACAGTAATCGATCAATTAAATACCAATGGACTTTCGGCTCAAGATTTTTCTTATGGGACACTTTACAAACGTTTTTTGAAACTATCTCATGGAGATTTCAACGGCTTTGAACTTGGTAAGCTTCATCAAAATTTACAAGAAGGAAAAGGGATTTATCCTGCCAAAATAGGAGCAGCAAAAAAGCAGCTAATTGAACAACTATTGCCTGCTTTATTGTCGCATTATGAAGATGCGCTTCAAGATTATTATCTTTGGTTGTTGACCAGTGACATCAAGAAACAATGGGTTCCTTTGCGCCTTTTAACACGTTTGGCAAAGCAATTAGAAGATAAGCAAAAAGAGGACAACACGGTATTGCTCTCTACCTTCAACGAGCGAATAGCAAAAGAAATCTTAGCCCACCCCGCCACTTTTATATACGAGCGCTTGGGCGAAAATTACCGTCATTATTTCTTAGACGAATTTCAAGACACGTCAAATTTACAATGGAACAACTTAGTTCCGTTAATCGAAAATGCACTTATAAGTCAAGACCTAAACGGGAAGACTGGTAAGCTTTTATTGGTTGGGGATCCAAAGCAGTCGATTTATCGTTGGAGAGGAGGTGATGTTGACCAGTTCATTGGATTATTAGGAGAAGACAAGCCTTTTCCAATTGAAAAAGAGATTGTACCATTAACCACCAACTACCGAAGTGCAGCGGAGATTGTTACCTTTAATAACCACCTTTACGCTTCATTAGAAAGATATTTAGTCTATCCAGAAAACAAGCATATTTTTGCATCCGCACAGCAAGAAATCCATCAAAAAGAAGAGGGCTATGTTCAGCTTGATTTTCTAAGTACGGAAGAGATCGAGGAAGATAAAATGGCTTATCCAAAAAAAACACTTGAATTGATTCAAGCTTCTCGCGAGGAAGGAAACCTCTATGAAGAAATGGCTGTGTTGGTTCGAAAAAGGAAACAGGCTCAAGAACTGACCCAATTTCTCTCTAGCCACAAACTTCCTGTGGTTTCTTCTGATTCATTACTCATAGTAAATTCATCTTTGGTTCAATTCCTACTCACCTTCATACAGATCCACGTAAAACCAACTCATCTTTCGTTCAAAAAAGTGCATCTAGATTTCTTGTATGCAACCAAGCAGAGAACCATGGATCAGCACGATTTTGTAGCACAAAAAATGAACCAAAATTTGACTGATATTTGGAAAGAAGAAGGCATAGCGTTCGATCTTAAACGATTTGAGCGCTATTCTCTCTATGATGTTGTGGAGCAACTTTGTTTTGTTTTTCCAAAGCTCCAAACAAACGAGCCTTTTGTGCAAAGCTTTTTGGACCTCCTGTTCAATTTTTGCCAAAGTGAAAATTCAAGTCCAGCTGCATTCCTTGATTATTGGGAAAAAGAAGGACAATTAAAAGCTTTACCAATGGCCGATACAACGCTTGGCATAAAAGTTTTAACCATTCATCAGGCCAAGGGATTAGAGTTTCCGGTGGTCTTTTTCCCTTATGCTGACCAACCCATTCACCCCAACATTCAACAAAAAATATGGCTAGATACATCCTCTTTATTTGGAGAGCAATTCCCATTGGCTTGGATTAATTTATCTAAACGCTTGGCGCATTACGGATCAACAGGAAAAGCTTGTTTTGAGCGCATTCGCAGAGAAGAAGAAATCGATGCATGGAATACATTTTATGTGGCAACAACACGTGCCGTAAATCAGTTGTATGTAATTACTAAACGGCAAAAAAAAGAAACATTATCTTATGCTGGATTTTTAGAAAATTTCATTTCAGAACAAAATAAATCTCCGCAGGACAGTTCATTTAGCTGGGGAGTAAAATCTTCTGTAAAGCAAGTTTCTAAGCAAAAAATAACTCCTCCACAAACAGGGTTAGATCGAGTGAAAAAAAACCCCTATGAAAACCATTTGATTTTACAATTGGAGCAAAATAAAGACGGAGACGAGGCGAAAGACTTTGGATTACTCATTCACGCGTTATTTGCTCAGATAGATTACGCTGAAGATGTTGATGCGGTGTTAAAGGAGGCGTATTTCAGAGGAGATTTTTCAATTGAGGACTTGGAGTTATTCACAGTTCTTTTTAAAAAAGTAGTAGAACACCCAGAATTATCAACCTATTTCTCGAAAAAATTTAGGGTGCTAAATGAACAAACAATACTGTTAGATAAGGGACAAATTCTTCGTCCTGATCGTATTGTTATAAGCGAGGAACAGGACGTTGTTTTAGGTTATAAAACAGGGGTAAAAAAAGAAGAGCACTTGAACCAAATCAACGGATACTGTAAGGCTGTTAAACAAGTTACTACTAAGGCAACAAGCGGCTATTTGATTTACTTTTCTAAAAAAACAAAACACGAAATTACCCTTTTGAAGATTTAATGGAGGGGAAAATTAGCGATAAACAGCTCGAAATCCTTTGTTAAGTCAAGTTTTACAGCTATTTTTGAGAAAATTAACAATTAAATAATGAAAACACTAACAAGAGGATTATTCCTAGCACTTTTACTTGTTGTATCATCTGTAGCCCAAGCACAAGATGAAAATAACCCTTGGGTAATTACATTCGGAATCAATGCCGTAGATAGTTATCCGACCAATGCTACGCCTAATGAATTAGGTGCCGCAACTGGAAAATGGTTTGAAGACTTTTACAACGTATCGAACTGGAATATTTCGCCAATTTCAACAGTTGGATTATCCAGACACATAACAGATAAATTCTCCCTTTCAAGTAGATTTAGTTTTAATCAGTTGACCAAACTTGGAGAAACGGCTATTACTCCAACAACATTTGCTTCGTTAAATTTTGTTGTGCGTAACTCCCTTGCAAAGAAAAGTGCAACTTGGGAGCCTTTTACTGAAGTTGGTGGTAACTACAACTGGTTAGGCAACGATCAATATGTTGGTCTTACCCTTGGCGCTGGATTGGTTTACTGGAAGAATGATAATTTTGGTATTTCTTACCAAGCAAATTACAATCATTCTGTTGAAGCCGTTTCAGGTCTCACCAACTTCCAACACTATCTTGGCGTAAACTTCAAGTACGGTGGTGTAGATACTGATGGTGATGGAGTGTATGACAAATACGATGCATGTCCAGAAGTGGCTGGTTTAGAAGAGTTTGGTGGATGTCCTGATTCAGACGGTGACGGAATAACAGATAAAGAAGATGCATGTCCAAACAGAGCAGGTTCTGTAGAAATGAATGGATGCCCAGACACCGATGGTGACGGTCTTTCAGACATTGAAGATGCTTGCCCTAATCGTGCAGGTTCCGTTGAAATGGGCGGTTGTCCCGACACTGATTCAGACGGCATAAGTGATAAAGACGACGCATGTCCAGAAGAAGCTGGTCCTGCAGCAAATAATGGTTGTCCTTGGCCCGATACTGATGGAGACGGTGTTGCCGATAAAGATGATGCATGCCCTGAATTAGCGGGTGTAGCAGACAACAATGGTTGTCCAAAGTTACCTGAAGATGTTATTTCAACACTTAACACAGAAGGGACAATGATTCGCTTTAAAGCTGAGAGTGCTGAGATCGTTGGAGCGGATTCTGCTGAGGTGATTCAGAAAATTAAAGGAATTTTGGAAAGCTATCCTACCGCTGCTTTTATTGTAGAAGGTCACGCTTCAAGTGATGGTAGTAAAGCGTATAACCTTAAACTATCAGAGGCGCGTGCTGCTTCAGTTCAAGCTGCTTTAATTGCTGCTGGCGCTGATGCAAGTCGAATTTCTACTGCTGCTTTCGGTGAAGATAAACCAATTGGGGATAACAATACCGCTAAAGGAAGAAGAGCAAATAGAAGAGTACAGTTTTCAGTAGGGAATGACTAAATGCTTATTTTGCAACAACATAAATGCCTTGTTTTACAAGGCATTTTTTTTTGCTTTTAGGCAATCTTTTAACAAATAGATGGTACTTTAATTGAAAATTTAAACGGTGATTCCTTTTCTAGTAGAAGCCCTAAAAACAATTCAATCAAAACATACATCTCTTTCAGACGTAGTTGTTGTTTTGCCAAGTAAACGTGCAAAGGTCTTTTTGATCAATCATCTTCTTCAGCAAATTGAAACACCACAGTTTTCGCCACAGATTTATAGTATTGAGGAATTTGTAGCAGTCATTGCACAACTTAAAAAAGCGCCACAAATTCAACAAATTTTTACGCTCTATGCTGCGTATAAACAAAGTGTCGCAGAAGAGTATCAAGACAGTTTTGAAGCGTATTTACAGTGGGCTTCCCGCTTACTAAAAGACTTTAATGATATAGACGCCTATCAAGTTGATGCAACAGCAATTCTTGCCAATGTTGGCGATTATTATGCCCTTGAGGCCATCAATCAGCAAGAAAACGAAATGGCTTTTAATCAGGAGTTTTGGGAGGCCTTACCAAAAATATATCGGGTATTTAAGGAGAAATTAGCGGAGAAGCAATGGGGGACAATGGGGATGCTTTATGTTGAAGCGCTCAACGCTTTGCAAATCTATATTGACCAAACCCAAAAACAACATTACTTTGTTGGATTCAATGCACTCAACACCTCAGAAGAATACTTGTTTCAAGAGTTTCTAACTAGCGCCAAAGGGGAAGTTTTATGGGACATAGACAAGGTGCTTTATGAAGATACTATGCATGCTTCCTCAAGATTTATTCGAAAATATCAGCAGGAATGGAACCATTATAGAAAAAACCCAAGCACATTTACATCTACGCTTTTTAGTGAACCAAAGAGCATAAAGGCGGTAGGCTTTTCAGGTAGTATTGAGCAGGCTCAATATGTGGGTAAAATTCTAAAAGATTGTCCATCCTCTTCTACTTCAACGGCTGTTGTTTTAGGTGATGAATCCATGCTTCTTCCTGTACTATCGCATTTACCACATACCAATAGCCATTGGAATGTTACTATGGGGTACCCTATAGCTCAATTGCCCATCACTCGATTTTTCATTGATTTTTTGACTTTACATACTTCATATAATGAAGAAGGCTTTGAACGTAAACTAGTGTTAGATATATTTAACTATCCACCTATTCAGCGACTGCTTTTCAAAGAGAATCCATCAGTCAAAGATGATCTGCTAATGTTGAAGCAGCAATATTCAACGAGGACATCGACCAAATTCCTTCAATCAATGATCGAAAAGCCTTTAGGGAAAGCGCTCTTTGGTGTTCCAGAAAATGCCTTTTTATTACTCGATCAATGCACTATATGGATCGATCAATTGATTAAACAGTTTTCATTTGAGCGGTCAACCGAGTTGACTCAGGCTACACTTCTTGGATTACGGAAATTAGTTTTACAAAACAAGGTTCAGCTTCAAGCCGAATCGATCAACGTATCATTGCCATCAATTTTAGTATTACTGAAAGAAGAAATTCAATTGCAAACCATAGATTTTAAGGGTGATCCTGTACAAGGATTACAACTCATGGGGATGCTCGAAACACGTGTTTTAGACTTTGAAACAATCATAATCACTAACGTAAATGAAGGGATTTTACCCGTGGGAAAAAATGATCAAAGCTTTTTCCCGTTTGCCTTAAAAAGCACTTTGGACTCCCTACTTTTTTTGGATAATGATGCCATTTATACCTATCATTTTTATCGTCTTTTACAACGAGCAAAAAACATTCATTTGCTGTATAATGCTACAAGCGAAGGACTAAACGCAGGAGAAAAAAGTAGGTTTATTCGCCAACTAGAATTCATGTGCCCGAAAAATCATGATTTTACTGATCGGGATGCAACTAGAAATATTACAATTGAAGCAGCGGTTCTCCCAGAAGTGAAAAAAAACGAAACTATTTTAACCCAACTTAAAAAAGTTGCTGCCAAGGGTTTTTCACCTACGTCGTTGAGTAGTTACTTGGTAAATCCAATGGACTTCTATGAGCGTTATGTTTTAGGAGTAAAGCCCGCTATGGAGGTTGAGAAAGTGCTGACCAATTTTCAGCGGGGTACAATTGTTCATAACACCTTAGAAGAGCTCTATGCACCTTATGTCGGCGAACCTATGCAAGCTCACTTTTATGATACAATGTTGCTTAAACTTCGACAAAGATTATTGACTCATTATGCAAAAGTATATCCAAAGTCCAAACAACCTATTGGGGAAAATCATCTTATCCTTGCGGCTTATGAGCGTTCGATCAAGGCATTTTTAACCCAAGAAATGCAATTGGTTCAACAGGGCGAAAGCCTCACTATCTTAGAAGTTGAAAAGGAGTTTTCGGTCGATCTTTTCATTCCTACGCTCGATACACCCATAAAGGTTGGGGGTACGATTGACCGAGTAGATCGTTTTAATGGTGTTTTGCGTTTTATTGATTATAAAACTGGGGTCATTGAAAAAACAAAGTTATACTGGAATGATTGGGAAGACTTTGTTGGGGATTACAAACGTCAGCCACTTTTTCAAGTACTTTTGTATGCCTGGTCACAACAAAAGAATTATCCATTGGATACCATTTTTGAACTAGGAATTATTTCCTTGAAAACACCTATGGCTAATGTATTGCCCGTGTTACGAAAAGATCTCCCCAAAACAAAGAGCCAACATTCTATAGACACTAATTTTATACAAGCGTTTGAACGCTATTTAAAAGGCCTTATCGAAGAAATCTTTGATGTAAAAAAGTCTTTCGTATATTTGGTAAACGAGAGGGATTAAATTCTCATAACGACTATATTTGATGGCAAAGAAAAAGGGCAGTGACCGCAAAGAACTGAATTGGTTTCTTCAGTTATTCACCATTGGTGATCGATTTTCGCTACGTGACTTTTACGACCGTTTAAAGAAAGGCTTTGTAGAGTTTTTAATTGTCTTTTTTGGGGTATTGGTTTCCTTTTCAGTGGAACAACAGGGAGAAAACTTTGATGATCGCGAGTCCAATATAGACAACCTTACTGGTCTCAGAAATGAGCTGATAGAAATGCGTGAGTATACCCAAGAATATATCGATCAAAATGAATGGGTAACAGATATGTACTTACAACAATACTTGCGTTGGGAAGAAGACAACGACAGTATTTTCTTGGTTCATGAAGAAGAAGATGATTATTATTTTTCTCCTATGGCCTTTTATACCAATCGGGACCCGTTCAATCCTCCACGTGTAGTATACGACGCAATAAAACTCGATGGTACCTTCCGTTTCTTAGGCTCGGATGTTGGTCGCTTGGTCAACGACAATTACGATGGAACTGACTTAAAGTATTTAATGATCAATACCGACAAAGAAGAAAAGACCTTTGTAGATGAGTACAGGTCCCGTTTGGCCAATCAATGGGTTTTTGATTTAGAACGAATAGAAGTCGAAAACAATTCTTTCTGGGTCGAAAATCGCAAGTATGTTCAGCAAGACCGTTTTGTCAAATACAATCTTTTTAAACGCATAGAGTTGTGGAATCAAATCAACGAGCAACTCATTAGTTACGAGGAAACTTTGACCAAGAACATCGACATTCTAGACAATGTTCTTTTGGAAAAAGAAAGCGAATGGACCCTTATTTGGTGGTGGGGGACGACACCAGATTGGCTACAATTTTTCCAGAAATCAACGACGGAGGAACGCCAGGACCAGGAACTGTTAGCTGACCAGTAAAATATAAATTTTCAACTTTCTTGCTTTTTAATTTTGGGCGTAAGAAGGCTGTTTGCAATAATGTATTGGCCATCCCATAGGCATTTCCCTTGTAGGAATTATACTCTTTCACAAAGTCATTTACACAAAAGGATTCATAAAATAGGATGGAATCACGAATTGTTTGCTCGGTAAGGTGTTCCAATCGATCAACAACCATATCAAAATATTTTTTTCGCATTTCTGGTGTATCCTCAAGGCCAGGAGCAATGGGGATCAGTAAAAAACAAGCTTCTTTTCCTTCAGGGGCCATAGAAGCATCTGTCATTGAGGGGAAATTACCATAAAACAAAGGGCTTTCAGGCCACTTAGGATGGTCGTAGATGTCAGCTGCGTGGGTGTCGAAGTCTACGTCAAAAAAGAGGGTGTGATGTGAAACGTTTTTTACTTTTTTGTCGATTCCAACAAAGAATAATAGGGAGGAAGGAGCAAAAGTCTTTTTGGCCCAATATTTTTCGGAGTAGGCGCGGTATTTTTGGTCGAGTAAACGTTCAGAATGATGGTAATCAGCTCCACTAATGACAATATCTGCTAACAAGGTTTTCCCATTGGAAACAATTCCAATTGCTTTACCCTCTTCAACAAGAATTTTCTCCACGTTTTGATTGAGATGAAATTGCACCCCTAATTCTTTCGCCAAACGAACCATTCCCTCAACGACAGAATACATTCCTCTGTCTGGATGCCAGGTACCCAAACCAAAGTCAGCAAAATTCATGAAATTGTAAAAGGCCGGCGTTTGACTGGGTTTAGCTCCCAAGAATAAAACAGGAAACTGTAATATTTGAGCCAAACGAGGGTTGTTGAATTCTTTCATTACCTCGCGCTTTATAGTACTTAGAAAATACCCTAGCTTTTTTATGGTAGCAGGAGTGACCAATTCAAGTGGAGAAATTCCGGGTCGATAAACCAAATCTTTAATGGCAATGTTGTAATTGTCTTCAGCCTTTTTGATGAATCGTTTTAGGGGTGCTGAACTACCTGCTTCTTCGTTCTCAAAAGCAGCATATATTTTTTCAAGTGTGTCCCCAATTTTGATAGATTCTTGCTTGTCAAAGTAAACCTCATAGCCTGGATCTAATTTTTCAAGGGTATAGTAGTCGCTCACTTTTTTACCAAAATCGCCAAAATATTGTTCAAAGACATCGGGCATCCAGTACCAGGAAGGACCTATATCAAAGGTAAAACCATCTTTTTTAAATTGACGCGCTCGTCCACCCGGAGTGCTATTTTTTTCATAGATTGAAACTTCGTGTCCTGCTTTGGCTAGATAAGAAGCCACAGACATTGAAGAAAAACCGGATCCAATGACAATTATTTTTTTCATGATAAATAGTGATACAATACACTTAGAGAAGTGTAGCGCAAATTACGAATGATTTATTGTTTACGTTTGATGCGTGCGTTGTAAATTTCTTCAACAAAAGCAGCGCTGATAACCCCAGTTGGAATAGCCACAACAGCAATTCCTACCAACGAAATAATTGAGGCAAAAACTTTCCCTCCCACGGTTACGGGGTAGACATCGCCATAACCTACGGTAGCCAGAGAAACCGTTGCCCACCAAATCGACTCAGTAATACTCGAGAATTTATCAGGTTGTGCCTCGTATTCTAAATAATAAATGGCAGAGGCAGAAAAAAGAATAGTAATAACAGACAAAAACAATGTAAATACTAATTCACTCTTTACCGAGAAAAGTGCTTTAGTAAAGACTTTAAGTGAATTACTCTTCCGGCCAAATTTAAATATACGTGTTAAACGGAAAAGGCGTAAAATACGTAAGAAGCGTCCGTCGAGTTGGATGAATTGATTGAGGTAGAAAGGAAGTATCGAAATGAGATCGATGAGTCCAAAGAAACTAAAAATGTATTGAAATGCTCCCTTAGAACCATTCAGATAAATGGCGTGTCCTATTCGATATAAATATTCAGCGCTAAAAATAATGATCGAAACGATTTCAAAGGTTTGGAAATAAGCACCATAAGTTATTCTTAAGCTTAAGTGAGATTCCAAGATCATGGCGCCAACATTCAAGAAAATGAGAATGTAGATGCCCTTGTCTATCCAAGAATGAAGATGTTTTACCTTCAAAACAGTTTATTGTTTAATCATGTCGCGAATAATAAATACGCAAACAATTATAGTGGTAACGATAACAACATTAGCAACAAAGGTCGTGGTCATAGTATAGTGGTTTATTTAAACAAAAATAGGTAAATCTAACCAAACTTCTTAAGCCGTATAGCCTAGATTTGTTCGTAAGGTAATCTGAAATTACATTTTGTTTAACTTTTTTACAGAAAAAGGGAGAAAAATTTTTTCGTTTAACTTTTTATGATTAATTTTAAACAGTTTAATTCAATTTGGTTTAAGACACCTCTGCAAATTTACTTCCACAGTCAAATTCTAAAATCCATAAGCAGAGGTGTTTTTTTTAAAAAGCACTACCTTTCCTCTTATGAATACGGGTGCGGACCAAGTAACACAACTTTATTTATTTTCATTCAAAACCAATAAGCTCTGGGCATTCAAGCAAATGGGTATTGGCTATACTCAACTGATCGGAACCCAGGGGTTAACTTTTTTCCGTCTTCTAGGAACAGGAGGAGGGGCTGGGTTTAGTCTACGTCCGGATTTTTCAACCTATGCTTTTCTTGGCGTTTGGGAAGATGAAGCCGCTGCCCAACTTTTTAAAAAAGATCATCATTTTTTGCAACAATATTTTGAAAAAGCAAGTAGCATTCGAATGCTTACTCTTGAGAACATCAAAAGTCATGGCTTGTGGGCTGGGCAAAATCCCTTTTTGCCCCCGCATAGGTCGAATAAAAAGGATAAAAAAATTGCTATTATCACTCGGGCTACCCTTCGTTGGTCACGATTATTGTCTTTTTGGCGAGCGGTTCCAAGAGCGAGTAGGGCCATAGCGAATGCCAAAGGGGTATACTTCTACAAGGGGATAGGGGAATGGCCATTTGTTCAACAGGCAACAATTAGTCTGTGGGATTCCCTGGAAAATGTGCTTCAATTTGCCTATACGTCGGCTGATCACGGTAATATTGTTAAGGAAACTCGCCAGAAGAGGTGGTATAAAGAGGATTTGTTTTCTCGTTTTTATGTTGTACAAGATGAACAGTTAAAAGGATGAAAAAGTGTATTGTTATAGGTGCCGGAATTGCGGGAATAGCCACTTCCATTCGCTTAGCCAAAAAAGGATATTCCGTAGAGGTATATGAGTCAAACGAATATCCCGGAGGCAAATTAAGTGCCTTTTCATCGAAGGGATATCGATTTGATGCAGGACCGTCACTTTTCACCATGCCGCAGTATGTAGATACTCTTTTCACCCTGTGTGGAGAAGATCCTCGTGCCTTTTTCAATTACCATAAAAAAGAAATTGGTTGTGAATATTTTTGGCAAGATGGCACTCGTTTAACAGCTTATAGTGACCAAGATCGCTTTCTTCAAGAAGTTGAACAAAAGTTGAACGTTGCTCCCAAGGAAGTAAAAGCTTACCTTTCTCGAGCGAAAGAGAAATTTGATTTAACCGCTAAGCTCTTCCTAGAAAGTTCATTACATCGATGGGGAACTTTTTTGACCCTAAGCACTATAAAAGCCCTTGCCAGACTCCCTTTGTTTGAGTTAAACAAAAGTTTAGCCGAAGTCAATACAGCCCAGTTGAAAGAACCCCACTTGGTGCAATTTTACAATCGATTTGCAACTTACAATGGTTCCTCACCCTATCAAACTCCTGGGATAATGACTCTGGTGCAACATTTGGAATCCGAGTACGGAACATTTGTTCCCGAAGGAGGTATGGAGCAAATAAGTCAATCGCTCTACCAATTGGCCGTTCGACAGGGTGTGAAATTTCATTTTGGTCAAAAGGTCTCGGAAATTATGCACACGAAAAATCGAGTGACCTCGGTAGTAGTAAACCAGCAAAAAATATCGGCTGATATAGTTGTTTCAAACATGGATGTTTTTCCTACTTATCGCCAGTTGCTTCCGAAAGCAAAAGCCCCTGAAAAGATATTAGCACAAGAGCGGTCGAGCTCAGCAGTGATATTTTATTGGGGTATTCAAAAGCAATTTCCATCGCTAGACTTGCATAATATTTTCTTCTCCGAAGATTATCAGGCTGAATTTGAAGCGATTTTCAAAAAGCACCAGCTCTATGATGATCCTACAATTTACATCAATATTACGGCCAAAGATGTTCCTGCTGACGCACCTCAGGGATGTGAAAATTGGTTTGTAATGATCAATACGCCTGCTGACTATGGACAGGATTGGGGAAATGACCTGCAATTGCTAAGAGAAAAAGTCTTGAATAAACTTGAAAAACAATTGGCTACCGACATTCGTTCTCATATAGTGACCGAAGAGGTATTGACCCCTCCCATGATTCAGGAGAAAACGCAATCGCACTTGGGCGCCCTGTATGGTGCCTCGAGTAATGCGCCAATGGCGGCTTTTTGGCGTCACCCAAATTTTTCAAGAGAGTTTAAAAATCTTTACTTTTGTGGAGGTAGTGTTCACCCAGGTGGAGGAATTCCATTGTGTCTACTATCGGCTAAAATTGTAAGCGATCAACTAGCTACACTTTAATGATACAAAAAGAAACCATCCAGCCAAACGATATTGCCATTGGTATAATATGGTTGTTCCATATCAGTGGAATAGTGGGTATTTTATATGGCGACTCTCAATGGTTTGTTGCTGCAACGCCACTTAATTTAATGCTTTCTTTTGCGTTGCTACTCTTTACCAGTAGAGCAGAACCTAAGGTTTATTTGGTTGCTGCAATTGCATTTTTTGTAGGAATGGTAGCTGAGGGATTAGGTGTAAACTATGGAGTCATTTTTGGACAGTATGTTTATGGGGACGTGTTGGGATGGAAAGTTGCTGGTGTACCGTGGTTAATTGGTGTAAACTGGGCGATTCTCACCATTTGTTGTGCTGCCATAGCCGCCAATTTAGCTGAGCACATTATCAGTCGAATTTTTTTAGGTGTTGGATTAATGCTTTTGTTGGATGCGGTAATCGAACCCATTGCCCCCATCTTGGATTTCTGGGAGTTTTCTGGGGTACTGCCCCAGTGCAAAATTATATTGGTTGGTTTATCACGGCTTTACCGCTTCATCTTTTTTATCATTTGTATAAAGTAGAAATCAGGGGCACCTTTACCCACCATCTGTTCTTATTGCAAATGATATTCTTTACCCTACTTTTATTACAAATTAACACACTTCAGAATGCGCTTTAATTCGATATTTTTTGGACTAGCATTGTTCTTCAGCGGATGTACCAGTTCTTTGAAGCAAAAGGAATTGACTGTTGTCCAAGAGCAACAACCGTTGCGTATTGAGAAAGAGTCGATACAGTTATATCAATTAACTGAAACCCCGCTCATTGACTCGGTATTAATTCCTATTGAAAAGTTTACCGAATTTAGAACAACTATGGAAGACTTGACTGAGCTTAACCCTACAGGAATAGAGCCTTTTCTTTATGACGCTTTATTAAAATGTGATGATTTACTGCGACAGAAGCTCCCGCCTCCTTTTTCAACTCCTGACATTAAGAGTAGGCTCAAAGTCGTAAAAACAGAGTTGATAAAAGCCCGGTATTATGGGCAAGAAGCCGATCAAGAAAAGCTCAATGAAAGTCTAAAAAAACTGTATGTTGCTTACAAAGCTTATTTAATGCGTATTGAAGACTTCGCATCAGCTTCTTCCGAGCAAGTTAGCATGGAGGTGAATAAAACAGTAGCATTAAAGTAAATCCGTAGATGTGTATGCTTTAGCATTCACTTCCATACTGTATAATTCGTTTTCTTTTATACTGGCGTTTATTTTAACCAAATGTTTTTGGTAGATGGGTGCATTTTTTTCGCTTGTGTCTACCTTAATCAACGCTTCAAGTATAGTTTTGAAATCAAGGTCTTGATGCAAACATTCTGCAAAAGAATTCTTTTTATCTCGGCCAGGTTTAGTCATCATTAGTTGGCGAATATCTGGTCGCTTCAATATAACATCTTCAACCGCTACCCCATTTTCACTCAGTAGGTTACTAAAATCTTAGAACATGCTGTTTCTATAAAGGGCTTGTTGATTAAAGAATCGTTTAAAAGTGGGGAGGTCTTGTCGATCTGCAGCATTGAGATACATCAACTTATCTTTTCTACTTTGGTTAAGTAGACGTTCCAATAATCGAATAATATCTTTTTTTGACAAAACTTTGGGTTTATCATAAAAGTACAATTATAACGAATTGATTTTTATGACAAGGCTAATTTAATGTCAACAAGTTTTCAACCACAAATGCAACATTTAGTGTTTTTTGAATCTTAGCGGAGGAGATCGTTCGGTTGTTTGCGTTACCCGGTATAAATATTGGCGTAGGTAATCCCGCTAGTTTTGCCATTTCTGAATAATATTTCGCTCTGCTAGGGTGATAGGGGGTTACGCCATTAAACACACTATTTCCTTTAAAATCTAGGAGGCAAGCTTGGATTAGACCAATGCAATCTGTTAAATGGATTAAATTGATTTTTGCCTCTCCGTTTTTAATTTGCCCTTTTTTAACCAAGCTAAAAATAGGGTGTCGATTTGGACCAATCAAACCTCCAAACCGTAAAATACAAGATTCAAAATAAGGGCTTTTCAACAATTTTTGTTCACAAGCTGCGAGTTGTTTTCCAGATTCTGTCATCGGACAGATCGCAGTGGCTTCATCAATTTCTCCAGTTGCTTGTCCGTAAACCGATGTGCTACTGATAAAAACAACCTTTTGCACGCCTTGCACAATTACTTGGCGTATGATTTCATCCACGATGAGATCAAAACGCTTTTTGGGTTCTTGTCTAATTCCAGGAGGAATAGCAATGATAACTACATCGAGGTTTTCTAGAAAAGGTGTTAGTGATGTACTATCATCAACAGTGCATTCACTTAAAAATGGAATCGCACCAATCGATTCGATTGCGCTAAGTTTTGCTTTAGTAGTTGTAGTGCCACGAACACTATAGCCATCCATTACGAGTTGTTTGGCTAGCGGTAGGCCTAGCCAGCCACAACCTAAAACACCGATCGATTTGATTTTTTCTTCTTTCATTATAATTACCATAAATATAACGAAGGAATACCTAGTTCCGAACTTTATTTTTTTTTTGTTATCTTGGATATTCACCAAAATATGAAAATCATGGCAGTAAAGAGTTTTCAAGGCCCCCGCGCTGATGCTGAAAAGATAAAACCGGTTAATATACTTGTCCGTGACATAATGACTTCCAATATTGTTACATTTACGGAAGAACAGTCCATTCATGATGTTATGCAGGCATTGATTAAACACCGTATATCAGGTGGCCCAGTGGTTGATGCACAGGGACAATTAATTGGAATTATTTCTGAGGGAGATTGTATGAAAGAGATTTCTGACAGTCGTTACTTTAATATGCCCATTTTGGATAAGTCGGTGGGACACTTTATGACATCTAAGGTGGAGACCTTACCTGCTGAAATGAGTTTGTTTGATGCCGCATCAATGTTTCATTCAACCGGACGGCGCCGTTTTCCCGTATTACATAACGGAAATTTGGTAGGCCAGGTAAGTCGAAAAGATATCGTAATTGCTGCAGCTAAACTAAGAGGAGCAACTTGGCATCAGGCATAAAATTCCCGGGCTATACGGAAGGTATTAGCATGAGCTTCCAAGATTATTTTAATGTCTTTCGAGTACCCTCCCCCATA
Organism: Flavobacteriaceae bacterium; assembly: GCA_038143735.1. Lineage (GTDB taxonomy): Bacteria > Bacteroidota > Bacteroidia > Flavobacteriales > Flavobacteriaceae > Arcticimaribacter. The sequence goes on along the minus strand of JAYQML010000004.1, from coordinate 293,820 downwards.
CTACACTGTAGGGGGATACCATTTTTTTTACAGCTTTCTATCACGAAAGTGTCTCTTGCTTTACAGCCATCAATACTCATTCCTAAGCGTCCTAGTTTGTCTGTGGCTACTACATCTACTCCACAGAGATAGAAAATGAATTCCGGTTGTTGCTCATCAATTAGTTTGGGAAGTGTTCGACCTAGTGTTGCAAGATATTCTTCATCACCTGTTCCATCAGCAAGTGCTATGTCCAAGTCACTGTTTTCTTTGTGAAAGGGGTAATTTTTTGCTCCATGCATAGAAAAAGTATAGACGTTTGGATTGTCTTTAAAGATTTCAGCCGTCCCATTTCCTTGATGAACATCTAGATCAATAATTAATATTTTTGACACTTTTTGTTCATCCAATAAATATTGGGCAGCGATAGCCTGATCGTTTAATAAACAAAAAGCTTCTCCGTGACCGCTAAACGCATGATGCGTACCTCCGGCAATATTCATAGCAATACCGGTGTCGAGTGCTCGAAGTGAACCCTCGAGGGTTCCGCCTGCAATGATGATTTCACGTTCAATAAGTTGCGCACTGAGTGGAAATCCAATTTTTCGGACCTCTTTGGGGTCTAGACGAAGATCGACCAAACGTTGAACATAGGTAGACAAGTGAACCTGTTCAATAATCGAGCGGTCTATTTTTTTAGGGGTAAAAAAATCGTTTTCTAAACAAGTCCCTTCATGGAGTAATTGCTTAGGGAGAAGATCGTATTTTTCCATAGGGAAACGATGTCTCTCTGGCAAAGGCATTTGATAAATGGTGTGGTGGGCTATCGACAGCATTAATGTATAGGAAAGCCATTTTCTCCACCTTGGTCAGGAGCAATAAACACCATTTTACCATCAGTAGTTTCACTCATTAAGAGCATGCCTTGACTTTCCACACCACGAATGGTTCTCGGTGCCAAATTTGTCAAAACCGTAACTTTTTGCCCCACAACTTCTTCCGCCGAAAAACTTTCTGCGATCCCTGAAACGATGGTGCGGATTTCATTGCCTAAGTCAACTTCTAATTGCAGGAGTTTATTGGCTTTCTTCACCTTTTCTGCTGCTGTAATAGTACCTACCCTAAGATCAAGTTTACTGAAATCATCAAAGGTAATTGTTTCTTTTATTGGCGGTAGTTCTACTGCTTCCTTTTCGTTTTCCTCCTTTGTATTGGCTAGTTTTTCTAATTGAGCTGCGATAACATCATCTTCAATTTTGCTAAACAAGAGGCGTTGTTTTCCAATGGTGTGGGAAGCAGATAACAAGACCGATTGCGTCGCAATGGTTTCCCATGCGATGGGAGAATCTATGTTGAGGATTCCGCGAAGTTTTTGGGCACTGTGGGGCAAGAAGGGTTCGCAGATTGCGGATAGTGCTGCTGCAATTTGAAGAGCTGTATGCATAATGGTAGGAACACGTTCGGGTTGATCCTTGATGCGTTTCCAGGGCTCCTCGTCCGCAAGGTACTTGTTCCCTAGACGGGCTAGATTCAACATTTCTTGGCTGGCTTCTCTAAAACGGTATTTTTCAATGGACTTACCAACACGTGAAGGAAATAATTTTAATTCCTCCAAGACCGCTTGCTCCTGTGCTAAAAGAGTTCCGCTTTCAGGAACTTCTCCATTGTAATATTTGTGGGTTAAAACGACAGCTCTGTTGATAAAGTTTCCAAAAATAGCCACTAGTTCGCTATTGTTGCGGGTTTGGAAATCTTTCCAAGTAAAATCATTATCCTTTGTTTCTGGTGCATTGGCCGTTAGAACATAGCGAAGTACGTCCTCTTGACCTGGGAATTCTTCCAAATACTCATGCAGCCAAACCGCCCAGTTCTTCGAGGTGGATATTTTATTGCCTTCGAGGTTTAAAAATTCATTGGCCGGGACGTTCTCTGGGAGAATATATTCTTTAGATGCTTTGAGTATGGCGGGGAAAATAATACAATGAAAGACAATGTTGTCCTTCCCTATAAAGTGAATCAATTCAGTGTCTTTGTCTTTCCAGTAAGGCGCCCAGTCTTTACCTTCGCGCGCAGCCCATTCTTTGGTAGAAGAGATGTAACCAATTGGCGCATCGAACCATACATAAAGCACTTTCCCTTCTCCTCCGGCAACGGGAACAGGAATACCCCAATCCAAGTCTCTGGTCACTGCTCTGGGCTTTAATCCATCATCAACCCATGATTTTACTTGGCCATAAACATTGGGTTTCCAATCTGCTTTATGTCCTTCCAAGATCCACTCACGAATAAAGTTTTCATATTGATCTAGTGGCAGAAACCAATGTTTCGTTGATTTTAATTGTGGAATGGCTCCCGATAGTGTAGATTTTGGGTGGATCAATTCGGTTGCATTTAGCGAGCTTCCACATTGTTCACACTGGTCACCATAGGCTTCCGGATGGTCGCATTTGGGACAGGTTCCTGTTACAAAACGATCTGCGAGAAATTGTTGTGCTTCCTCATCGAATAATTGCTCTGTTGTTTCTTCAATGAATTTACCATCTAGGTGCATATTTTCAAAGAACTCTGCCGCTGTTTTGTGGTGGATGTCTGCAGAGGTGCGCGAATAGTTATCGAATGAAATACCCAATTGATCAAAGGAAGTTCGAATCATATCGTGTTACTTATCGATGATTTCTTTGGGGCTTACACCTTCTTTTTTTGCACGAATTGATATGGCCACTCCATGCTCATCACTTCCGCATATAAATGCTACATCTTTATTTTGAGAACGGAGGTAACGGACATATATATCTGCTGGCACATATACTCCAGCTAGGTGACCAATGTGAATGGGTCCGTTGGTGTAGGGAAGAGCAGCTGTGACTGTATATCGTTTTGCATCGAGCGACATGAAATAAATTTTAGGCAAAAATAAGACTTTTTCTTCCCTTAAAACCCCTAATTTTATAAAGTTCAACCTTAATACTCCCATGTCTATACCCCATGCCTTTGGCAGAGAAGCTGAAAAACGTGCTGCCGACTACTTCAAATCAAACGGGTTTTCTATTCTCGCAAAGAATTTTCGCTATCAAAAAGCTGAGGTTGATCTTATCGTTCAGAAAGAAGCCCAATTGGTTGCGGTGGAGGTGAAAGCTCGCTCCTCTAATTTCTTTGGAGATCCCGAAACCTTTGTATCTCAGCAACAAATCAAACGCTTGGTGATGGCCATAGACGCTTTTGTGCTTGAACGCAATTTGGATGTTGAGGTGCGCTTTGATATAATGGCCTTTACCGTAGTGAATGAACAATGGCAGATGAACCACATCAAGGATGCGTTTTATCCGTTTTGAAAGAAATGTTTTATTTATAACAATTAGTTTTTATTTTCACTATATTTGCATAAAATAAACAAAATGAAAACCATTGCTTCTGTTGTAGAACATTACATCAAGACCAAACCCTACCTTTCAACCGCTATGTCCCAAGGAATTATTAACCTTACTTCCTTGGCGCGACAAATACAGCCCGAAATAGAAGAAGCATTGCAGAAACCTGCCCGAAGTGGAGCTATAGTGATGGCATTGAAGCGTATATCGGATAATTTAGAGTTTCTTTCTACACACAAAATCGTTAAAGTTCTACAAGGGATAGGAGACATCACCGTGCGATCAAACCTTATCGATTATAGTTTTAAAATTTCCGAAACCTTGTTAAGCGCTCAAGCAAATTTTTTGGCAGAGGTCAACGAACAACCTCAGGTGTTTTACACCTCCTCTCGTGGGGTAACAGAGTCCAATATTATTGTGAGTAGCAATATGGAGTCACAAATTGATGCTTGTTTTAAAAATGAAATTATGATTGAAAAAACAGAAGGCCTTTCTTCCATTTCAATTAAACTTCCAACGGAGAATGTCACTATTCCAGGGATCTATTACTTTATTTTTCAGCGTTTATCTTGGGAAGGAATCAATATTTTCGAAGTTATTTCTACCTCTAACGAATTCACTATTTTGGTTGATGAAGATCATGTAAACCTCGCTTTCAAGGCCATCAAAGAGCTAAAAGACCTATAGGTCAGGAAAACAAGCCAATGCCTCTGGAATTGTAGTAATGTTTTTAATGCTTAGCCGCAAACGAAGGCCATGACGCGTTTCTTTTTCTTTTAATTCGATTTTACCCTCGCTGAGTTGAACCCATTGTAAAACATGAGAGAACAATTCACTTTGATAGTAAGCGCTTTCCTGATCGGCAATAAAATAACCCGAAAGCTGTCCTTTTTTTAAGATCAATCTTTCCAAACCAATTTTTTGCGCCTTCCATTTTAAACGCATACTATTGATGAGATCATCTGCCTGAAGTGGGAGCGGCCCAAAACGATCTTCCAAATTTCGTTGGAAAGCCGCAAGTTCAGTTTCATCTTTCAGCGCATTGAGTCGGTTGTAGAGCGACAAACGTTCGCTTACAGAATTAATGTAATCATCTGGGAAAAGCACTTCCAAATCGGTGTCAATTTGAATCTCTTTGACAAAAGAACTGTTAGATTGGTTTTCGTCTTTTTCTGTGTAAAGGTTCTTAAATTCGTTATCCTTCAATTCGTCAATGGCCTCTTTCAGGATTTTCTGATAGGTTTCGAAACCAATATCATTAATAAAACCACTTTGCTCTCCCCCCAATAGATCTCCTGCACCACGAATTTCTAAATCCTTCATGGCAATTTTAATTCCAGAGCCTAATTCGGCATATTGTTCAATGGCTTGTATTCTTTTTTGTGCATCGCTAGAGAGTGCACTTAAGGGAGGGGTAATGAAATAACAAAATGCTTTTTTATTGCTTCGACCAACGCGTCCTCTCATTTGGTGGAGATCGCTTAAACCAAAATTTTGTGCATTGTTGATGAAGATAGTGTTGGCGTTGGGAACATCCAATCCGTTTTCAATGATGGTAGTGGCGATCAAAATATCGTACTTACCTTCCATAAATTCTAGCAGGTTTTTCTCGAGTTTTTTTCCGTCCATTTGACCATGTCCCACTCGAATTCTAGCATCAGGGATTAAACGTTGTAACAGACCAGCTACTTCCTGAATATTCTCAACACGATTATGAATAAAATAGACTTGCCCTCCCCGCTGCATTTCATATAAAATACCATCGCGAATACTGGCCTCATTGAATCGTATAACTTCGCTCTCAATGGGGTAACGATTGGGAGGGGGTGTTGCGATGACAGACAAATCCCGAGCAGCCATTAAGCTGAACTGGAGTGTTCGTGGTATAGGCGTTGCGGTTAGCGTTAGTACATCGACATTGGTCTTTAGCGCGCGAAGTTTCTCTTTGACCGAGACGCCAAATTTTTGCTCTTCATCGACGATTAAAAGGCCAAGGTTCTTAAATTCCACTCCTTTGCCAACCAGTTGATGGGTTCCAATGATAATATCGATTTTTCCCGCTTTGAGATCTTCCAAAACCAACCGTTTTTCTTTCGCCGTACGAAAACGATTCAAATAGTCTACTCGAAGTGGAAAGTTTTCCAATCGTTTGGCAAAATTACGATGGTGTTGAAAAGCCAAAATGGTTGTGGGTACTAATACGGCCACCTGTCGACCATTGTCAACAGCTTTAAATGCAGCGCGAATGGCTACTTCTGTCTTACCAAAACCTACGTCACCACACACCAAGCGATCCATGGGACGCTCGCTTTCCATGTCTTCTTTTACGGCTGCCGTTGCAGTGCTTTGATCGGGAGTATCTTCAAACAAAAAGGAGGCCTCGAGTTCGAGTTGCATATAACTATCTGGAACACAAGCAGTACCAATTTTCTGTCGTCGTTTAGCGTAGAGTTCGATCAAGTTAAAGGCAATTTCTTTGACCCTCTTTTTGGTTTTTTGTTTCAGGGCTTTCCAAGCAGGAGAACCCAATTTGTGTATCTTGGGGACCTTTCCGTCTTTCCCATTGAACTTTGAAATTTTATGGAGGGAATGGATGCTTAAATACAAGATATCTCGATCGGCATAAACCAACTTAATGGCTTCTTGTTGATTTCCTTCCACATCAATTTTTTGTAAGCCGCCAAATTGCCCTATTCCGTGGTCAATATGCGTAACATAATCTCCCACTTCGAGATGGGTCAGTTCCTTTAAGGTAAGGGCTTGCTTTTTGGTGTAGCCCGATTTAAGCTGGTACTTGTGATAGCGTTCAAAGATTTGGTGGTCAGAAAAAATGGCTTGCTTGGCTTCAATGTCTTCAAAACCCTCAAAAATCGGCTGTACAATAGTTTTGTAATGCACCGTTTCCTCCATTTCTGCAAAAATGGTATTGAGTCGCTCGGCTTGTTCTGCGGAAGAGCAACAGATGAAATTCGTATAGCCTTTTTCGTGATTCTCATTTAGGTAACTAATGAGTCGATCAAACTTTCGGTTAAAGGCCGGTTGAGGACTTTGTTTGACCAAGACGGTTTGCTGGGTCTTCTTTTCATTTGAGGGGAGTAAACTAATCCAAGACACCAAATCGACAGCTCCAAGAAAGGCAGATTTAGACAGAAAAAGGGTTTGTGGGGGAAGGTGTTGCGTTTCTCCAGAGAGGGCGGTAAACTGTTTTTCGGACTCGTCGAAATACATAGCAAGTTTTGCCGCTATTCCATCTACATTTTGCAGTACTAAGACGCCCTCGGGTGCAATAAGCTCAATAAGGCTCTTTCGGATTGCGCGCTTAAAACCTTCGCTGGTATTGGGGAGTAATTTTATTTTATCAAGGGAAGCAATCGAGAGTTGAGTCGCCACATCGAAACTGCGGAGACTTTCTACCTCTTCATCGAAAAACTCTATGCGGTAGGGGTGTTGATTGGCGAAAGAAAACACGTCGATAATTCCTCCACGCACCGAAAACTCTCCTGGTTGTGAGACAAAATCTACCCGTTCAAATTGATAGTCAAACAAGACTTCGTTGACAAAATCAATAGAGAGTTGACTCCCTTTTACCACCTCTAAGGTGTTTTTGCGCAAGGTCGATTGGGAGACGACTTTTTCAAAAAGCGCTTGTGGGTAGGTAACAATGATGCGTGCTTTTTTAGAATTACTCAATTTATTCAGCACTTCCGAACGCAAGAGTAAGTTGGCATTGTCTGTCGTTTCGGTTTGATATGGTTTACGGTAACTAGAGGGAAAAAGAGTACAGTTTCTTGTCCTAAAAGTTGTTCCAAGTCGTTGAGGTGATAAGCCGCTTTTTCGCGGTCTTCACAAACCAGTAAAACTGTTTTTTGGTGTTGCTCAAAGGCCTCAGCCAAGCGAAAATTGAGCCCAGAACCCACGGTACCCTTAAGGTATAGAGATATGTCGTTTTGCAAAAAAACCTGTGCTAGGCTTTTTTGAGAAGGTGAATCAGCAAAGGCACGATACAAAGGGTCGATAGCGCTTTTTTTACAAAGATAACTTCCTTAATGCATTTTTTCTCCAAACTCCACCACTTCTTTTCCTGTTGTCACAAAGACCCGATCCCCATGTTTTGCTTGCAGCAAATGTAGGCCGGTAAAAGCACCAAAGGCTGGGAGGATGAGTTGGTTTTTACTTTGATAAAAACAGGGTAAAGAGAGGCGTTGTAGTCCAGCACCTTTGAGTTTTACCCCAGGGTGCATATGTCCACAAAAAACAAACTGATCCTCTTTTTTTGTGGGGAAATGTGTAAAGAAAAACATTTCTTCCGTTAAGCTTTCTACTACTTTAAGGCCAATTTGTTCAAATTTCCATTGAGGAATAACATCGTGGTTGCCTTCTATCAAAACCAGTTTTGCTTTTTGTTGCTCGATCCATGCGGTAAATAAATGCCATTCGTTGTTTTGGTCGCTGTGGAACAAATCTCCCAAGAAAAGAATGCGTTCAATGGGAAAGAGTTGGAACAAGGCATGCATTTTTTGGTAAAACACTCCCTCGGCTTTTCGGGGCACAGCAATTCCATTTTTTCGAAAGTGGGCGACTTTTCCCAAGTGTACGTCGGCCAACAAAAGGGTCTTTTTTCCTGCCAGTAGGCCGCACCGCTGGGGTGGAGGGAAAAGTGATTTTTAGCAATTACGATGGTTTTCACTGGTCGCTTTTTTCGAGTTGTAGATACATTTTTTTGATGCGGTCTTCCACACTTTCTGAGGAGAGTTTGGCGCGAATCCGGTCGGTGATGAGGGGAAAGGAAAAAGGGGTGGGTTGGCTGCACTCCCGCCAAACGATCGTCTGTTTTTGGATGTTTTCAAAAACCTGTGTCATACGGCCGCGTTCCATGCCGTGATCAAAGGTTTCTTCTAAGGCCTGTTGGTAAAGTAGATTGTCGGGTTCGTAATCTTTAAAGACATCAAAGAACAACTGCGATCCACTTTGCAGGTGTTTGGCTTTAATGGGTTTGTTGGGGAAGCCTTGAAAAACCAAGCCCGAGATTACGGCGATATCGCGAAAGCGACGGCGTGCCATTTCAGATATATTGATGCTTTTTTCTAAATCGTCTAGCAGGTGTTCGGGAGTCAATAAATTGTTGTCCATAAAATCTTCCTGTTCAAAGGCTTGGTCGGACAGTAACTCAAAGCCGTAATCGTTGAACGACATACTAAAACTAATGGGTGAGAGCAGGCTAATGCGGTAGGCCATCAAACTGGCCATGGCCTCGTGGATGGCATAGCCTTCGAACGGATAAAAAACGGTATGATACCCCTCTTTGGTTTGAAAGCGTTCGATAAGGAATTCGTTGGGTTGGGGAACGATGGATTCTTTTCGTTGTTGCTGAAACACCGGGCTCAGGGCTTTAAATTCAGGGGTACTGTTGTTGCGTTCTTCGAAGAGGGCCTTTTTCAGTAAATCACTCAAATGCGCGCTAAAACTCATGCGACCCCCCATCCAAGCAGGGATTCTCGCTTTTTTCGATTTGGACTTTCTCACGATGACTTCCATGTTGTGCATGCGAATGAGTTCTAAATTTCGTCCGGAGAAAGTGAACACATCTCCTGGTTTAAGCTTGGCCACAAACCATTCTTCTACGGTTCCCAAGTAACCTCCTTTTTGGTAGCGCACTTTTAAATCAGCATCGCTTACAATGGTTCCCATGGAAAGCCGATGACGCATGGCAATACCTCGGTTTAAGACGTTTATCCGTCCGTCTTCCAGCACAGTAACCTTTTTGTATTCGTCATAATGCTCTAGGCTTTGACTCCCTTGCACCAAAAAGTTGATCATCCACTGCCATTGGGCTTCATCCAAGGTTTGATAGCAAAAGGTTTGCTGGATAATGGGAAGGAGTTGCTTGGGGTGAAAGCCGCTTCCTACTGCAAGGGTCATTAAGAACTGCAGTAAAACATCGTAGGCGTTCAGGTAGGGGATGCGGTCCTCGATTTGTTGGTTTTCTATTCCGCGTTGCAATGCTACCGACTCTATGAGCTCCATGGCATGGGTGGGGAGAAAGTAAATGGTACTCCCTGCTTTGGGTCGGTGTCCGCTACGTCCTGCACGTTGAATGAATCGACCTACTCCTTTGGGACTTCCCACTTGAATGCAGTTTTCTACTGGACTAAAATCTACCCCTAAATCTAAGCTAGAGGTACATACTACTACTTTGAGCTGTTCTTCGCGCAAGGCATTTTCTACCCAAAGGCGAATTTTTTTATCGATACTCCCGTGGTGCATGGCGATATTTCCCGCCAAATTGGGATCGGCTTCCAGTAAACGGTGGAACCAGATTTCACACTGTGCACGGGTATTGGTAAAGATGAGGGTGGTGTTGTTTTTCTGCACCAGTTTTAAGACTTGTGGGAGAAGGTGCAAGCCCAAATGTCCGCGCCAAGGGAAGCTCTCCATGCTTTTGGGGAGGATGGATTTAACCTTTATTTTTTTATTGATTTTTGCTTCAACGGTAGTGTAATTTTCGATGGGGCCAAGTAAAATTTCACGCGCCAGTTCTTTGTTTCCAAGGGTGGCCGAAATTCCCCAGACTTTTAGTTGCGGAAGGAAAGACCGCAAATAGGCAATGGCCAATTCGATTTGCACTCCCCGTTTTGATCCCAAGAGTTCGTGCCATTCATCGACGACAATCACGTTTAATTGCTTAAAATCGTTTTGATGGTCTTTGGTGCTCAAGAGTACATGCAAACTTTCTGGGGTAGTGACCAAACCGAAGGAAGGTTTTCGCTTTTGCTTGGCGCGTTCGCTTTGCGAAGTGTCACCAGTTCGTAGGGCGACTTTGAGTTCTGGGCAAAGGTCTTGGGTCATGCGCTGAGTAGCCTGTTGAATTTCCACCGCTAGTGCTCTTAGCGGAGTTATCCACAAGGCTTGTATACCATTGGGGTGCTGTTGCTGCGCAAGGGCTTCTTGCATTATGCCCCCCCAAAGCGCATAGGTTTTTCCACTTCCGGTAGGGGCGTGGAGCATGCCGTTTTTACCCTCCCCATAGGCCTTCCAGCATTCTTTTTGAAAGGGCTGTGGACGCCAGTCGTGTGCTTTAAACCAATGGGCAATTTTTTTCATGGCAATAGTTTTTTGAGGTCTTCCAAGCTGTTGGCTTCTTTGATTTTTTTGTCGTGCCGCCACCGTAAGATTCTCGGGAAACGCACTGCCACTCCACTTTTATGTCGAGAAGATGCGGCAATACCTTCAAAGGCAATTTCAAAGACTAGTTCAGGTTTTACTTGCCGCACAGGACCAAAACGATCAGTGGTGTTTTGTTTTACAAACTGATCCACTTTTTTGATTTCTGCATCGGTTAAGCCCGAGTAGGCTTTGGCAAAGGTAACCAGTTCTTCTTCTTGCCAAAGGGCAAAGGTATAGTCGGTGTAGAGGTTGGTTCTTCGCCCATGACCCCGCATGGCATAGGTCAACACAGCGTCGATGGTTTTAGGGTCTGATTTCCATTTCCACCAGGTTCCTTTCTTTCTTCCCACCGCATAAAGTGAATCCTTGTGCTTTAACATAAGCCCCTCACTACGCATTTCTTGTGCCCGTTCGCGTTCTTCAGCAACGGCTTCCCAAGAAGAAAAGTGCAATACCTCAGAAAGCATTAGGGGTAAATCTTCGGGGAGTTTTTGATATAATTCCTGCAGTAGTTGTTGACGTTGGTGTAATGGGAGCTGACGTTGGTCTTCTCCGCCCCATTCCAAAAGGTCGTAAAGCATAATGCTGATAGGTACCTCTTGCTGCAATTTTAGTGAAACGTTTTTGCGACCGATGCGTTTTTGAAGTGCATTGAAATCGCCAATTTGTCCATTTTTGAAAGGGAGTAATTCTCCGTCGACCACTGTTCCATGTGGAAGGTGTTCCGCTAAAACAGTCAATTCTGGGAATTTATCGGTGATGAGTTCTTCCCCTCGGCTCCACAGAAATACCTTCCCTTGGCGGACAATGAGTTGGGCACGCATGCCATCCCATTTGTGTTCAATGAGCCAATGGCGGGGATTTTCTTTTGCTTGAAAACCCTCCTCCAGCGCATAGGCCAAGAAAAAGGGGTAGGGTTGCGAGAGGTGATCTTCTGGGTTGGGATTTAAGATCAATTCATCGAAGCTAGTGTTTTGCGGACTCCATTGTCCCATCAAACGATGGGCCAAGATGTTCTCTTCAATATTCACCGCTTTGGAAAGTGCGCGGGTCATTAGTTTCTGACTTACACCAATACGGAAGCCTCCCGTAAGGATTTTATTGAACACAAAGCGTTCAAAGTTATTTAGTCCTTTCCAGCGGTTGAGGATATAGCTTTTTTTTTCTTCCTCTGTTTTGGGTTTTAGGGCGATGATTTCCTCTATGCATTGGGTAAGGCTAGGCGCATCTCCACTATCTTCCTGCTGAACCAAAAGAGCAATGGTCTCGGCTAGGTCGCCCACAATGTGGTAGGATTCTTCAAACAACCATTCGGGCAATTGGGCAAGCTCTGCAGTCCATTGGCGCATAAGGGTGGTGGTAACGGGTCGGGAAGGGCGACGGTGAGAGAGGAGTGCCACCGCCCACAAGGCATCTTCTTTGGGGGCTTCTTGAAAGTAGTGGGTGAGCGCAGCAACCTTTTGATTGGTCTTATTGGTGCTGTCGAGTTGTTCGATGAGCTGGGCAAAACGTTTCATTCGGCAGCGGCGGTTTCTAGCGTTTCTGCTTCATATTGTGTTTTTTCCGTGCGGGCATTCCATCCTTGTTCCCGCAGGTATTGGGCAAAGTTATCGGTATAGCCGTGGGTAGTGATGACGTTTTCACAGCCCGTAGCTTTTATGGCAGAAAGCAGTCCCTTCCAGTCGGCATGGTCGGAAAGGACAAAGGCGCGGTCTACGGCTCTGCGTCTACGCGCTCCACGGAAGGCCATCCAGCCCGAGGCATAGCCGGTCGAAAGGCTCCCCAATTTCTTTACCCACGCACTCCCCAAAACGGCAGGCGGGGCAAGTACTAGGTTCCCTTCGATTTCTTTTTTGGTGGTGTCGCGGGTAATGCGTTCAGTAGGAGGGAAGTCGATGAAGTTGCGTAAGACTGTCGTCATTTCCTCCGTCGCGCCGTGGGTGTATATTTTCCCTATAGAAGGATCAAGATGTTTCAATAAACGTTGCACTTTCCCCAAGGAATAGCCCATGAGCAGACTGGTGATTTTTTGACGTTGATTCTCCGCCCACCAGCGGTTGATGTCGTTATGCACTTCTTGTGGATCGTTCCATTGAAATACGGGCAGACCAAAGGTACATTCGGTGATAAAGGTGTGACATTTTACGGGCTCAAAAGGCGTAGAGATGCCATCGCTTTGAGTTTTGTAATCCCCTGTAAACACCCAAATTTCTCCTTGATATTCTACGCGAATTTGTGCCGAGCCAGTAACATGACCCGCTGGATGCAATGAAAATTGAACCCCGTTGATATTAAAAGACTCCCCGTATTTTTTTCCACTTACTACAATATTGCCCAGCCGGTGGCGAATGATGGGCACATTGTCTTCGTGGGTAATGTATTGTTTACTCCCCCAGCGCGCATGGTCGGAATGTCCGTGGGAAATAATGGCTTTATCCACGCCCTGCCATGGGTCGAGATAAACGTTAGCTTTTTTACAGTAAATTCCTTTTGAGGTGAATTCCAGTAATGGCATACCTAATTTTTCTTTTTCAAGGGGAAGGTACAAAAAAGGAAAATTCAAACGGTTAATAACTGCCAATAACTCCATTCTTCTTCCCTCAAATTATTTCTTATTTTCGTTAGTATGTATTTAATCTTCGATACCGAAACAACGGGTTTGCCCAAACGCTGGGATGCACCGCTAAGTGACAGCGAAAACTGGCCACGTTGTATTCAAATTGCATGGCAAATTCACGATGCCTCCGGTGAAATGGTGCGTCACGAAGATTATCTTGTTCAACCAGACGGCTATACCATCCCTTTCGACTCAGAACAGATTCATGGTATCTCTACTGCCCTAGCAGAGGCGCAGGGTGTGCCCCTAGAGGAGGTTTTAAATAAATTTCATGCTGCCTTGGATGAGGTCGATTATGTGGTGGGTCACAATGTGTCTTTCGACCGAAATATTATGGGGGCTGAATACCTTCGTGCAGGTTTAGAAGACCTATTGGAAAGCAAAGCATTTATCGATACTTGTACCGAAGAAACAGCTCAATTGTGTCAATTGCCTGGCGGTCGAGGGGGTAAATTCAAATTGCCCACACTATCAGAATTGTATCACTTTCTTTTTCAAGAGAGTTTTGAAGAGGCGCACAATGCAACCGCCGACGTTGAGGCGACTTCTCGCGCCTTTCTAGAACTCTTACGAAAAGATGTACTTCATCCTAGTGCATTTGATAATCAAGCGGTACAAACTACTGCGCTAAAAGCGATAAGTACTCCTTTCCGTTTAGTAGGATTGCGTCACCAAAACCTTAAGGAAGCGTCGTTAAAATTAAAAAAGAAAGCAAGTCCGCAATCACCGAGCGTAACAACTAGTTTAGATCCTTTGTTGGTCGATGCCCCTTTTGTGCATTTGCATAACCACACCCAATTTTCTGTCTTGCAAGCGACTTCCCGTGTTAATCAGTTGGTCGAAGCTGCAGCAAAAGAGCAAATGCCTGCATTGGCCATTACCGATCATGGGAATTTGATGGGAGCCTTCCATTTCATCAAGGCAATTAACAAACACAACGAAGCACAAGAAGAGGGCCAAAAAATCAAGCCCATTGTAGGCTGTGAATTTTATGTTTGCGATGATCATAAAGATAAAACCCGACGAGATGATGGATACCAAATTGTCTTGCTAGCAAAGAATAAAGCGGGCTATCATAATTTAGCTAAGCTTACTTCTGCGGCATATGTAGATGGTTTTTATTATGTTCCGCGGATCGACCGAACGTTAATTGAACAATACAAAGAGCACTTAATTGTACTCACAGGAAACACCTATGGGGAAGTTCCCTCCAAAATTTTAAATGTAGGGGATCGCCAAGCAGAAGAAGCCTTACAATGGTGGCACCAACAGTTTGGCGAAGACCTTTATATAGAGTTAATGCGGCATGGGGAAGAAGGGGAGGATCGTGCCAACGAAGTCTTAGTTGATTTTTCTAGGAAGCATAGTATTCCTCTGATTGCAACCAATAACACCTATTATACCAATAAAGAAGAAGCTAATGCACATGATATTTTGTTGTGTGTGAAAGAGGGGGAAAAACAAGCCACACCCATTGGTCGAGGAAGAGGTTTCCGCTACGGTTTTCCCAATCAGGAATACTATTTCAAGTCGAGTGATGAGATGAAAGGGTTATTTCATGATCTCCCAGAAGCTATTCTTAACATACAGTCACTTGTCGATAAAATCACCCCTTTTGAGTTAGCACGAGATGTGTTACTGCCCAAATTTGCTATTCCATCAGCGTATCAGGCAGAAGTTGACCCCGATGGAAAAAAGGCGAAAACAATTATTTGCGGTATTTAACCTATGAAGGGGCCAAAGTGCGTTATCCAGAAATTACAGCTGAAATTCGAGAACGTATCGATTTTGAATTGGATGTTATTGCCAATACGGGCTATCCGGGATATTTTTTAATTGTTCAAGATTTTATTGCAGCTGCTCGCGATATGGATGTATCAGTGGGACCCGGACGTGGATCTGCTGCGGGTTCTGTGGTTGCTTATTGTCTAAAAATCACCAACATTGATCCTATCAAATACGATCTGCTTTTTGAGCGGTTTTTGAATCCTGATAGAGTAAGCATGCCTGATATTGATATTGATTTTGACGATGAAGGTCGGGGTAGGGTCATGGACTATGTGATCGAAAAATACGGTGCTAATCAGGTGGCGCAAATCATTACCTACGGAACCATGGCGGCCAAGTCGTCCATTCGTGACACAGCAAGGGTACTGGACTTACCTCTGGGAGAGGCCGATCGAATTGCCAAGTTATTGCCCAATATGAAGCTGGGTAAAATCTTTGGCCTTAGCGACCAAGAATTAAAAAAGAGCCTACGCGCTGATGAGTTGCTCAAGGTCAATGAAATTAAAAACTTAGCGGATGAAGATTCTGTGGCTGGAGAAACCATTCAGCAAGCTAAGGTGCTAGAAGGTTCGTTGCGCAACACCGGAACACATGCCTGTGGCGTAATCATTACACCCGACGATATTACGCAATTTGTCCCTGTAGCCACGGCAAAAGATTCTGACTTGTATGTCACCCAGTTCGACAACTCTGTGGTGGAAGATGCAGGACTATTGAAAATGGATTTCTTGGGGCTTAAAACCTTGACCCTCATCAAAGACACTGTAAAGTTGGTCAAATATAAGCACGATATTGACCTCGATCCCGATACGTTCCCTTTAGACGACAAAAAAACGTATGAGCTTTTTCAGCGTGGGGATACCGTAGGAATATTTCAATATGAATCAGCCGGGATGCAAAAGTACCTAAAGGATTTGAAACCCACGGTGTTTGCTGATTTAATTGCGATGAATGCCTTGTACCGCCCAGGGCCCTTGGAATATATTCCAAGCTTTGTCGATCGCAAAAATGGAAAGGAAGAAATTAGCTTTGATTTACCCGAAATGGCCGAATATCTCGATGAGACCTATGGGATTACGGTATATCAAGAGCAGGTGATGTTATTGTCACAAAAGCTAGCAGGTTTTTCTAAAGGTGATGCAGATGTCTTGAGAAAGGCGATGGGGAAAAAGATTTTTGCTTTACTTCAAAAGCTCAAGCCACAATTTATCGACGGGGGAAAAGCCAACGGTCATCCCGAGGAAGTTTTGGAAAAAATCTGGAAAGATTGGGAGGCTTTTGCTGCCTATGCCTTTAATAAGTCACACTCCACTTGTTATGCATGGATTGGCTATCAAACGGCATACTTAAAAGCACATTACCCCGCCGAATATATGGCAGCAGTATTGTCGAATAATATGAACGACATCAAGCAGGTGACCTTTTTTATGGAGGAGTGTCGCCGAATGGGCTTGACCGTTTTAGGCCCCGATGTAAATGAGTCGTTCTACAAATTCACGGTAAATGATGCCCAAGCCATTCGTTTTGGGATGGGTGCAGTAAAAGGCGTGGGTCGTGGGGCAGTAGAGACCATCATTGAACACCGGAAGGAAGGCAAATATTCCTCTATTTTTGACCTCACCCAACGCATCGACCTGCGTGCTGCCAATAAGAAAGCCCTCGAAAATTTGACGTTAGCTGGTGGAATGGATTCTTTTGGAAACACCCACCGAGCACAATATTTTAATCCCGATGGAGATGGAATCACCTTTTTGGAGAAGGCCATTCGCTATGGAGCAAAACATCAAGAAAGCTTAAATTCTTCTCAGACCAATTTATTTGGAGAAGACAGTGCACTACAGGTGGAAGAAATAAAAATTCCCGACTGCGATAGTTGGGGAACCCTTGAACGTTTAAAGCAAGAAAAAGAAGTAGTGGGGATCTATCTTTCTGCCCATCCATTGGATGATTTTAAACGAGAAATGAAGTACTTTTCTTCGGCTCCTTTAACGGCTTTGAATGATTTGGACCCATTGGTGAATCGCGAATTGAGTTTTGGTGGGATTGTCAATACCGTTGACCATCGTGTTTCTAAAACAGGCAAGGGCTGGGCCATTTTTCAATTAGAAGATTTTGCCGATCAGTATGAGTTTAAAATTTTCGGAGAAGAATACCTAAAGTACCGTCATTTTCTTATTCCAAATGGTTTTATCCGTCTCCGTGTAAAGGTTGTAGAAGGTTGGCGGAATAGAGAAACCGGCAAACTGGGTGCCCCTCGGATGCAATTTAATGGAGTTGAAATGCTGCAAGACACGCTCGCCCACAATGTAAAGCGCCTGACCTTACAATTGGACATTGAACAATTGAATGAAGACAGAATAGCGCAGATCGGTGATATTATTGGTTCCTTTAAAGGAGAGAAGCCTTTGATGGTAGACGTTTTTCATTCGGAAGAAAAAATCAAGTTGACCTTGCCTAGCAGAAAGCAGAAAGTTCAAGTAACCAATGAGTTTCTTCAAATGTTGGAAGAAGAAGAACTACTGTATAAACTCAACTAAAGGCTGCCTTGATAGTAGCATAAAGGGAAAATAATTTAAGAAGTTTCAGAACCTGTTGAAATTAAGTACATTTGTTTAAAATTAATAATTATGGCTTTAGAAATAACCGATGCTACTTTTGAGGAAGTGGTATTAAAATCAGACAAACCAGTAATGGTCGACTTCTGGGCAGCTTGGTGCGGCCCTTGTCGTATGGTTGGTCCTATCATTGATGAAATTAGTTCTGACTATGAAGGAAAAGCAATTGTGGGTAAATTGGACGTAGATGCCAATCAAGAATATGCTGCAAAGTATGGTGTTCGAAATATACCGACGGTTTTGGTGTTTAAAGATGGAGAGGTTGTTGGTCGTCAGGTGGGCGTTGCCCCAAAGACTGCCTATGCACAATCTCTTGATACACTGTTGTAAACAATAGATTACTTTTATCAAAAGCCACCCATTGGGTGGCTTTTTAGTTTTCTAGCAGCGAGAATTACTTAACATTTAGCAGAAAGTACGAACAACTAGTTTGGTAAGCAAAAATTGTCCTATCTACATTTAATTGGTAGATGAAAATTTCTATTTTTTCCACGGCAAAATGTTTGGCAAAATAAAAATGCAGTGTATATTTGCACGCATTCTAGGTCTGGTAGTTCAGCTGGTTAGAATACCTGCCTGTCACGCAGGGGGTCGCGGGTTCGAGTCCCGTCCAGACCGCTAGAATTAAAAAAGCCTCCGTTTACGGAGGCTTTTTTGGTTTGTGTAAAAACCAGAATTGACATTTTCACCAAGTGGAAGACGAAGTAGCAACTGACTTGTGTATATTTGAAAGGATCCTTTCAATGTAAATGTAAATTAATCTAGTATGAAAAAAATTGAGGCAATCATTCGCAAGTCAAAATTCAAAGAAGTAAAAGAAGCCCTTCATGCTGTTGAAGTTAACTTTTTTAGCTACTGGGATGTCACAGGAGTTGGCAATGAAAAACAAGGACATGTTTATAGAGTAATTAGTTATAGCACCGCTGAAATTCAGCGAAGGTATTTATCCATTGTGGTGAACGATGACTTTGTGCAACCAACCATTGATGCCATCATTAAATCAGCTTCGACTGACCAGGTTGGCGATGGAAAAATCTTTGTTCTTCCAGTGGAAGATGCATACAGAATCAGAACGGGTGAACGAGGGGGAGCCTCTTTAAACTAAGCAGGACTGCTTTTAGCTAAATTCCGTAAAAATGCTTTATTGTATTTTTTTAAATAAACCAAATTGATTTCAAAGGCATGTCGATTTACAGACCTATTTTTTGTATTAAGTTTAGACCGAAACGAATCAGTTTAGGAAAATAGTTCTTACACTAATTGGGATAGTGGGTCTAGTCCTCCTGCTCCTTTTTGTCATTTATGACAAACCATTACCCACAGGAATACAAGGTGATAAAGCCGACCGTCTGGCCACCAAAATGCTCAATGCATTATCTTTTGAAAAATACCAGCAAACGGCAAAGCTTCGCTGGACGTTTAGAGGTAAAAACACCTATGAATGGAGCCGAAAAGAAGGAAAATGTGTTGTTCGTTGGGAGAATAAGCAGGTTTATTTGGATTTGCGTAAGAAACAAGAATCTTTTGTTTTTGTAGATAATGTCCTTTTTAATGGACCAGAAAAAGACGAACTAATTGATCGCGCACTTTCCTCCTTTAACAACGACTCTTTTTGGTTGGTTGCCCCCTATAAGCTTTTCGACAAAGGCGTAGAGCGACGATATGTAAAGACAAAGGAAGGAAAAGAGGCCTTGTTGGTTACCTACACCTCTGGAGGGACCACTCCCGGAGACAGCTATTTATGGCATTTGGATGAACATGGAATTCCAATTTCTTTTCAAATGTGGGTGGATATAATCCCTATTGGAGGATTACATGCCAGTTGGGATAATTGGAAAACGACGACTAGTGGAGCGAAAATTGCCACCTCTCATCAGCTTTCTTTTTTGAAAATTGAATTGACTAATGTTGACTAAATCGATGACTCATCTAGAAGGAATCTGATTCGATTTAAATGTGCAGCACTTAAGTGCAATTGTATATAGCAACAATGAGACCATCGGACTTTCGTACTTCCACAATTTTATCGTACCCCCTCAGGTGCATATAGGCAAAGTCATTGCCAGAAATTAGTTGTCTTTCAAAGTTGTAATTGTAATTAAAAATTAGGAAATCGCCTACAACAGGTTCAGCACCTGGGCCACTGTGATAGGCGATGTTGTAATTGTTGAAAAAGTTTTCATTACACAAATAAGCGTAGGATGTTTGCACTAAGGTACCCGATGTGGTAGATGATTTGTAATTAATTCCCAAATAAATTGGTCCTGTCTTGGAAGGGTTCAGTTGAATAGAATTATTAACCTGTGTTAAAATAGCAGCATTTCCGGCTGCATCGAATATGGATGTCCCAGAAGCAGGAAGTACTGTAATAACTTCTTTACCAGTAATGTGATTTCCATTTAAAGGGAGTTCCAAAACAAAGGTGCGGTTGTTAATGATCAGTAAACTAAGCGGTGTAGCGGAGGTTAAGTTTGCCGTACTGCCATTTTGCGCAATAGAAAGGGAGAAGTCTGCTGCAGTCATTTGTGAACCGCTGGTGTCGGAAAAAATATCTTCTTGAAAGCGAACGGTAATGGATCGATTATCATCAGCTACTACTGTTCTTATAGTGTAGGGAGCGGTTTCGTCAACTAATCGTACGCGATTGAGTAGGTTGTTTTGTAAACGAGCAGCGACTCCCGAGCAGGTGAAAACGGAGGAAGGTGAAAGAACTGGTGTCACGGTGATTATTTCATCTCCAGTGGGTGTTCCCACCAAACTAAAGGTGAGTTGATAGGTTACTTTTGCTGCACTATTGTCTATGGGAGTACCATCATCCCAATACCAACCCCCACTGGGTTCTGAGTAGTCAGTTGCACTAGTGTCTTGTGAAAGACCAATCCAAGTGTTGGCTACTCCGCTAGAATTAGCGAACCCGGGAACAAGGTATTGGTACTCTTCCACAGAGTTATACACCAAGAGGTCTCCACCAGCAGCTTGAGCTTTTGCTTTTTGTGTTGTCCATGAGCTTGCATTGGTAGAACGATAGTATGAATGGGCGCAATTTGAACCAATTGGCCAAGAAGTGATGTAAGTGTAGCCAGGAATAGATTGTTGAACGGGATCGATAAGTTCGAGAACACCAGGTAGAGATGATCCATCCCTTAAGTCATTTAATCTCCCTGATGTTACATGTTGTGCATACCCCTCATTACCGGCATTATTGGGCTCTCCCGGATTCCAAAAGGGTTGAAATTATAATTCCCTAGTTGCGTTATGGTGGTGGGGATGTAAGAACCCAAGGTAGCTTCACCTCCGCTAATGCTCAATTGAAAATCAGTTACTTCAATACAGGTTATGGTACTACAGCTAGAATTCGAGTATATTTCCTGATCAAAAACGATGTTTATTTTTAGATTATCGTCACTGATTGAGCTTCCTGTTATGTCCGGATATTGTGCAAATATCGAACTAGAAAAAAGCATTAGACAGGATAAAATAAAATAGTTTGTTTTATTGACCATGAAATTTATGTCAGCATTAATTGGCACACAACCCAATAAAAACTAAAGATAACGAAAAAAATAGTTCTGTTGAAGTAGAAGAGCGGATTGCATTTCTATTTTTTATACATTTAGTTGTAGGAAAAGATGATTTCGAAGATGACACTATCGGACTGGAAAGACAAAGGCAACTATGTTTCATTTAATGGGCACAAAATTTTTTCTGTGGATGAGGGAAAGGGAGAGCCTCTACTGCTTATTCATGGCTTCCCTACGGCCTCATGGGATTGGTCGAAAATGTTGCCTGAGCTTCGCAAAGACTATCGCGTGTTGGCCATAGATATGCTGGGTTTTGGTTTCTCGGATAAGCCCAAAAACCATCCTTATAGTATATTTGAACAAGCCGATTTAATTGAGCATTTTTTGACCGATAAAGGAATTTTATCGGTACATATATTAAGCCATGATTATGGCGATACGGTAGCCCAAGAATTATTGGCTCGCTTCCAAGCAAAGTCCGAAGCATCTAAGCCCTCCTGTTGCTGAAGTCCATTTGTTTTTTGAATGGCGGATTGTTTCCCGAAGTTCACCAACCCCTGTTGATTCAAAAAATATTGATGTCACCCCTTGGATGGATCGTAGGACGCCTGTTCAATCAAAAAAAGCTCAAGAAGAATTTTGATAAAATTTTCGGACCAGAAACCAAAGCAACCGCTGAGGAAATGGCTATTTTTTGGACCTTAATTTCTTCGCGTGGAGGAAAGTATGTTTTTCATCTGTTAATTCGTTATATGCAAGAGCGCAACGACAATCGAGAACGCTGGGTGGGTGCACTCCAAAAAGCCAATATACCTTTGCGACTCATAGACGGCATTTGTGATCCCATTTCAGGACAAAATATGGTCGATCGCTACCGCGAACTTATTTCGAATCCAGATGTGATTGAACTTAAGAATATTGGACATTTTCCCCTAATTGAGGCTCCAAAAAAGTAGTGAACCATTACCGTGAATTTAGGTTAAATCAACGTCGCTAGTCCTTGTTTTGGGATGGCTTTAGGCTATTTTTTCTTCTTTAGTAATTCAATACTGTCTGAATTGAGGACAATGACTTTACGTTTGTACAGAAATCCGACCGCTTTTTTAAAGGCTTTTTTACTCATATTAAGGGTCAATCGAATTTCTTCAGGACTGCTTTTATCGGTTAGATAGAGTTTGCCTTTTTCTTTTATGTGGTTGAGTAGGGTATCACAATCTGGGTCAATGGCATTTTTGAATCCTTGTGGCCGAAGGCTGACATCTATTTTGCCATCTTCACGAATGAATTTTATGTATCCTTTCACTTCATCTCCCCTATCGAGCGGCTGATAAACATCATTTTTAAAAATCAAACCTTCGCTGTCATCATTAATTTGTACGACGTAACCAAGTTGTGTAATTCGAATTACAATCAATGCTACTTGATCACCTATTTGATATTCCATGGAGATATGTTCAGACTGCAAAGATAGCTTAAAATAGCGAAAAAGATTGTGTTATAACATGGCTTGAAAAGATTACATATGCGTAATTTTATAAAAAAATAAAGTTGTTATGGATCCAAAAAAATTGCGTCAAGTGGCAGGTTGTTTCCCCACCGGAGTAACGGTAGTGAGTTGTACTAATTCGAGGGGTGATATTCAGGGGATGACAGCCAGTTCTTTCCTCTCCGTATCTTTGTCTCCACCATTGGTGCTTTTTTCGGTGATGAATGAAAATCAATTGGCAGCCCTACTTAAGGTCGACATGCCTGTAGGGATTAGTATATTGTCAGAAGACATGGAGGCCATTAGCAATCATTTTGCTAAAATAAAATCATCCGATCAAATTCCTGCTTTTTCCATGAAAGCCAATGCACCCGTGTTAGAAGAAGCTCAAGGCTGGTATGCGACAAAAGTCTCTCAGCTCATTCCTGCTGGAGATCATGTTTTAGTGCTTTGTGAGGTTATCGATTTAGACGCTAAGCCAACAGAAAAACCCTTGGTTTATTTTCAGGGATACAAGAAAATAGCTCGTTCGTAAAATAGTTCTTCTTTTTGAGTATATTGGTAAGACTAAATCTAACCGATGATATATAATGACTTTACCGATTTTAAATTAGCGAGAGGAATGACATTTGAGCCCACTAAATGGCTGGTAGTTACGCAAGAGATGATCGATCATTTTGCCCACGCAACCTATGACCATCAATGGATTCATGTGGATCAAAAACGAGCTGCAAAAGAGTCTCCTTATAAAAAGACAATTGCCCATGGTTTTTTGTCATTGGGATTGATAACTACATTTTTAGCAGAGTCCGTCCAAGTAAAATCCTTAAAAATGGGATTTAACTACGGTATTGATTCTGTACGTTTCCCCCACCCTGTTGTTGAAGGTGCCTCCCTAAGAGGGATTGTCAAGGTAGAAACAATTGAAGAACAAAAAATTTGGTGCACTCAAAATTATCTGGGATGTGACCATCGAAATTAAAGATGTTAAAAAACCAGCCTGTGTCGCAAAAATGACCACAATTGCATATGAATGAAACCATTTTATGGGATAAAACGTCTATCATTAAAGCGGTAGGTACCCACCATGCAGATTTTATTTCTAGTGTAGAATCACTCGAAAAAGAAGCTTTTGCGTTTTCTTGGAAAAACAAATGGACGCCTGGTCAGCAGTTGGTCCATATCAGAAAATCTATCGATCCCGTTATACTCGCATTTTGGCTTCCTCGTTTTGTATTAAAATATCAATTTGGGTTGACCAATCGACCCTCAAGATCCTATGAAGATTTGGTCGCTCGTTACCTAAAAGCTTTAGGGAATAATAAGGCCGTTGCTCCCAAACGTTTTGCACCAAAACCAGTAGATTTTTCCACACGTGAAAAGCAATTTAAGCGGTATCACAAATCGGTTAAACGTCTCGTTTCAGTGACCCAAAAATGTACAGAGGAGGAGTTGGATCAATTTGTAATTCCACATCCTTTAATCGGAAAACTCACCCTGCGAGAAATGCTATTTTTTTGTATCTACCATGTACAACATCACCACAAACTCACATGCGAGATAATTAAGAACCATTAGTTACATTGAATAAAATAAACTATCTTTACCACAAAATATTACCCCTTGCGGGAAACAATGTTGTGTTGCTTGCACATAAATGTGCAAGAGGTTTGTAGAAAACCAGTGAAGAGCTTTCCATTCTATTGGAGGGCTTTTTTTATTAAAAAAGAATAGGATGGAAGAACAAAAAATTATTGGAAGTGAAGAATGGTGTGCGTTCGATGAATTGCAAATCCCGGCAATAAAGGCTCGTGTAGATTCTGGGGCTAGGACATCATCAATTCAGGCATCAAACATTAAGCGTGTCATACGACAAGGTGTTGCTTGGGTAGATTTCGAAGTAAATCCGGTACAGGACAATCGAAGTGTAACGGTGCTTTGTTCTGCCAAAATAGTAGATACCCGGAACATAAAAAGTTCATCTGGAACTATTCAAAAGCGTTTTGTCATTAAAACCCCTATGACGATAGGAAATCAAACCATTCCCATAGAATTAACCTTGGCCAATCGTGATTCTATGGAATATAGAATGTTATTGGGGAGAGAGGCCATGGAGAATCGATTTTTGGTAAATCCTTCAAAAAGTTTTTTGGTTGGTGATTATGATGAAGCTTCTTTTTTTTCTTTTACAAGCACTTGTATCAAGCAAAATCGGGTTTGAGTATTGCATTGTTGGCCACCAATCCAAAATTATATAGCAATAAACGCTTGATCGAAGCAGCAGAGGCAAGAGGACACGAAATACAGTTTTTAAACATTCAGCACTGTTATATGCGTCTAGATGCTCAGACTCCCGAGGTGAGGTACCGTGGGGTAAAACCCTTCAAGATGTAGACGCTGTAATCCCTCGTATTCGACCAAGTATGACGTTCTATGGCTGTGCATTGTTGCGTCAGTTTGATTCTATTGGCACCTATTGTTTAAATTCCTCATCTGCAATTGCACAGTCACGCGATAAATTATTTTCTTCTCAACTTTTTTCTAAGAACGGGATACAAATTCCTGTTACTGGCTTTGCAAAGTCGCCCCTGGAGACCAAAGATTTGATCGATATGGTGGGAGGCTCGCCGCTCATCATCAAATTGTTAGAGAGTACGCAAGGGAAAGGAGTTGTTTCTGCTGAGACCAACAAAGCAGCAGAAAGTGTAATCAATGCATTTAAAAGCTTGCAAGCCAATATCTTGGTGCAAGAATTCATCAAAGAAGCTGAAGGGAAAGACATCCGTTGTTTTGTGGTGGATGGAAAAGTCGTCGCTTCTATCATGCGACAAGCTCCCAAAGGAGAATTTAGATCCAACATTCACCAAGGTGGAACTGCGCATAAAGTAAAAATTACCGCCGAGGAACGTCGCCTTGCCGTAAAAGCATCTAAAATTCTCAATTTAGATGTTGCTGGAGTGGATATTATCCGCTCCAACAAAGGGCCCCTTGTTGTTAGAGGTAAATTCTTCTCCCGGTTTAGAAGGGATAGAAAATGCCACAGGTAAGGATATCGCCAACAACATTATCATGGCGATAGAAAAGAAATTAAAGTATCAACCCAAAGACTAATTGTCTTTGGTGTAGTTTTCTTCTTTC
Source organism: Flavobacteriaceae bacterium (assembly GCA_038143735.1). Taxonomy (GTDB): domain Bacteria; phylum Bacteroidota; class Bacteroidia; order Flavobacteriales; family Flavobacteriaceae; genus Arcticimaribacter. Next base: position 268,144 of record JAYQML010000004.1, on the reverse strand, counting down.
TTTTCTTCTTTTACTGTTGTGCCGGTATCGGTACTAATCTCGACACGGGTTTTTATTTTGCGTTGCCCTACCGTGGGTGGAATTTTATCGATTAAACGATCGATTTGTTCCTCACTTACATTTTCGGGTAAATCAACGTGTACTTTAATTTCGTTTGGAAATTTAATGGCTACACAGCTGCTAAAAAGTAAAGCGGTAATAAGTAGGCTTGTGATTTTTTTCATGGTGTTCGATTTATCTATTTACCCTATAAGATGGGTAAACATCAAATTTGTTACAAAAAAATCCCCCAATTGAATTGAGGGATTTGTCTTTACATAAAACACGGCTACTATTGCCCGATGATGTAGGGGGCGCCCGCCTCTTTTAGTTTTGCTGCAAGAGCAGGCAATTTTTGTTGTGCAATACGTTCAACTTCAGGGCGTAAATCCCCCATCATTGCTTTGGCTAGACGCAAGCTTTTGCGGTGCAAGGGCGTAGGGCCATAGGTGGTGGTTATCCCGCGATAGGCCGCTCGCATGTGGCTTTGCACAGAAGGTGGATTGCGTTCTCCAATTTCATCGCGAGCTGGACTACCTTCTGCTTTTATCGTTAAAGCATTTAAAGCTTGTTCTATAGCGTAAAGTTCACTTGCCACAGCTTGAGGAGCAAGAGGGGTTTTCACTGCCGCTTTTTTTAGGGCTTTGAGTTGTTTTTCTGCTCGATTGAAAAGATCGGTTAAGCTTTGCATTTCTCTTTGCACTTCTGTGAGCTCTTTTCTGTAAGCGTCATAGGTTGCATGGTCTACACCTTTCAATACGCCATCGCGAATGGCTTTTACTTCAAAGGAAATTACTTTACCAAGCGATTGAACAATACCGTTTTTTTCCAGACTTAATTGTGCGCTGTAGTTGCCGGGTACTACCATTGGGCCACTTGCATTCCAACCGTTACTTTTTTGATCGGGGTCGATGGCTTGTGTACTTTCATGGCGTAAATCCCAAGTTAAACGGTGGGTTCCTTTTTTAGCTTTTTGCGCGAGGTGACGTATAATATTCCCTTCTTCATCGCTGATACTAATCCATACTTTTGCTGGTTTTTCGTTGTTTTCGGCATCAAGGGCAGCATAACCTGGGAAAGGAATGTTGGCTCCTTTTTTGTTGGCTTCCTTTTCTTGTTTTTTTCGGTCTTGCTTCTTGGTGCTGTATTCCTTGGCAAGGTGATAGGTAAATACCGCTCCAAATTCAGGGTTTTCAGCGATGTAAAAATCGGCGCCTGTATTTCCAAGATTGCTTCTTGGAATATACCATTTGGCTGTTCTCGGCGTAAATAAAGTTCCTTCTTCCTTTAAACGCTCTGGGGTCATTTCGCGAAGTGCACTGTAGTCGTCGAGTACGTAGAATCCTCGACCGAACGAAGCAGCGACGAGGTCATCCTCTCTTTTTTGAATAACTAAATCCCTAAAGCCCATGTTTGGGGTGCCCGGTAATTTTTGCCAATTGACCCCCCCGTCCAATGAGGTGTAGACACCAAATTCAGTCGCTAAGAAGAAGAGGTTTTTATTGACGTGGTCTTGAACAATGCGCCACAGCAAGGTGCGCTTAGGTAAATTTTTCGACAACGAAGTCCACGTTTGTCCGCGGTCGGTACTCTTGTACAAGTAGGGATTGAAATCTCCTTCTTTGTGATTGTCGAGCACGGCATATACAGTGTTTTCGTCGTGCAAGTCTGCTTTAATATCGTTGATAAAGCTGCGTTCTGGAAGGCCTAGGCGCGTTACTGGAATCTTGGTCCATTGTTCACCCCCATTTGCAGTAACTTGAATAAAACCATCATCGGTTCCTGCGTAAAGGAGTCCAGCGCGAAGGGGAGATTCGCTTAAAGAAGTAATGGTATTGTAGTTCGACATAGCCCCTACATCCCAGGCATTGTCCCACGACTGTTTTCGACCCATAATGGGAAGACTTAGGCGCTCTTCATTTCGGGTTAAATCGCCAGAAATGGAAGACCAATCGTCTCCGCGGTTGGTAGATTTCCACACACGGTAGGAAGCAAAATAGAGGGTGGAAGGGTCGTGAGGAGACACTAAAATTGGAGCATCCCAATTGAAACGCTCGTGTGGTTCACCGTCTTGAGCCTGTGGTTGAACAAAAACTTGTTCTCCTGTGCTGAGGTCTATGCGGTGCAGCCCCCTTGTTGGGTTTCGGCATAAATGATTTCGTTGTGGATAGGGTCAGTGGCCGATTGATGTCCATCAGCAAAGAGAGTTTTGTACCAGTGTTTGTTGGCAATTCCTTCGCGCTCGTCGGTGGCAGAGGGCCCTCCTACGGAGCCGTTATCTTGTGTTCCACCAAAGATATGGTAAAAAGGTTCGGCATTGTTGACCGCTACTTTGTAGAATTGTGTTAGGGGAAGATTTTTATGGTAACGCCAATTTTGAGCGAGGTCAAAACTTTCATAGATGCCTGCATCGGTCCCCAACATAATGTAATTCGGATCGTCTTTTTTGAATACGATGGCGTGGTTATCGGAATGTTTTTTCTCTTCTTTGAGTTGAACAAAAGTTTTTCCTCCGTCTTCAGAAGTTAAAACACGAACATTCATCAAATAGAGGCGATCAAATTTGTGTGGACTAGCATAGAGCTCTTGGTAGTAGTGTGGTCCAGTTGCCCCTGAAACGGCATCTGACATTTTTTTCCAAGAGGCACCTTGGTCTGCCGAGCGATACACCCCACCGGTCGTACGGTCCAATTCGATGGCAGCATAGAGCACATCGGGTTGCTGAGGGGAAATAGCCAAACCAATTTTCCCCATACTAGAGCTGGGAAGTCCTTGGGTAAGTTTTTCCCAAGTTTCTCCACCGTTGGTAGATTTGTGTATTCCTGAACCTGGTCCACCACCCATCAAAGCAGCAACGGTGCGGTGACGATCCCAAGTAGCAGCATAGAGCACTTGTGGATTGCGGGGGTCGATGAGAAGATCGGTTGCTCCTGTCCAAGCTGAATCGCCAAGAACTTGTTTCCAACTTTTTCCTCCGTTGGTGGTTTTATACACTCCACGCTCGCCACCTTTATTCCAGAGGGGGCCTTGTGCAGCAACCCATACAACATCAGAATTGTCGGGATGGATAATGATCTTAGAAATATGTTCCGTGCCTTTTAAGCCTAAATTCTCCCAATTTTTACCGCCGTCTTTGGAGCGGTAAATCCCGTCTCCATAAGCCACGTGTCTTCCTCCAACATTTTCTCCTGTACCCACCCAAACGGTCGATGGGTTTTGCGGATCAAGGCTAATGCAACCTGTAGAATAGGAGGTTTGTTGGTCAAATAAAGGGGTCCAAGTCGTTCCCGAATTCTCGGTTTTCCATACTCCGCCAGAGCCTACAGCAACATACCAAATGTTGTCGTTCTCAGGATGAAATACGATATCGGCAATACGTCCCGATAAAAAGGCGGGACCTACATTGCGGAATTTAAATGCATCCAAAGATATTTTCTCTTTTTTTGCTTCAATTGATTTCTTTTTTTTACGTTGCGCGCTTCCATCAAAAGGAGCTAGAACAACACCAATACATACAAATAAAACTAGGAATTTTCTCATCGTCAAATTATTTTGGTTTTCTTAAAAGTAAGAAAAAAATATAAACGATGTGCTTCCTTACTTTGTAGCACTTTTATATCTTAATGAAAAAATAAAAAATGAGTCAACCCAGTATATTTAGGAAAAAAACAGGACCCATAGTGGTTAAAGGTCAGATTAATTTGACTGATGAGGAAGGAAATCCCATTGCGCACAGTCCACGATTCTCACTATGTGGTTGCGGAAAGTCAGCAAATATGCCTTTTTGCGATGGGGCGCATAAAGGAGACTAATTTCTTCCATCTTTAATTGACGTTTTTGAAGGATACCTATAGAACCATTGCGTCTACAACAGCCGAAACCCTATTTAAAGTAAAAGGGAGCAAGTTCTATGGCTATGCTTTTCCTGTTTTAAATGAAGAAGAGGTAAAACATCACTTGGTAAGTCTAAAAAAACAACATCCCACTGCTGGGCATTTTTGTTATGCTTGGCAAATGGGCACTGAGTCCTTCCGTTATCGTGTGAGTGATGACGGGGAGCCTAGTCATTCTGCTGGAATGCCCATCTATGGTCAGCTACAGGCTTTTGAGGTGACCAATACATTGGTCGTTTCTGTTCGTTATTTTGGCGGTACCAAATTGGGTGTAGGTGGACTAATTCAGGCCTACAAGCATTCGGCAAAAATCACCTTGGAAAAAGCTGATCTAGTGGAGCATACCATAGATGTTGTTTTTCAATTAAACTTTGACTACGACCTGATGAATAAAGTGATGCGCATTATGAAAGAGAAGAACATCAAGATACTTAGCCAAGAACTAGGGATTAATTGTGCCTTTCGTATCGCTGTTAGGAAAAAAGAAGCCGACGCTGTTTTTCACCATTTTGATAGCTTCTATAAAATGAAGATTGAAAAACAAAAAATCCTGTAAATTATTGCTTTACAGGATTAAAATGTACTGTCTTCTCACGAAAATTACTTCCAATGAGCTGATTATTAATGAGATAAATGGTAAAATGATTAATTTGGAACAAAGATTATTCCAACTTCTGTTAGATTTAACAGAAGTTATTTCGTTGATGAGGTTTCTTGGAACTGAGAAATAACTTCTCTTAAACCCTAATCGGATTGGCTTTTATATCGGTGTTAATTTTTTACTCTATAAAAGGGATTTAAACGATACTCTTTTATTCTTCGGTCATTTTTGTTTTTTGAAATGCTAAATACCTCTTCATTTTTTCTTGTAACCAGTTTAATCGTGTTACTAAGATCGTTCATCACTTCAGGGATCAATCTGTAAATATGATTTGGATGTAGGTCTTTTGATGAAATTATATTGAAAAGTTGGTTGGTAGAAATTTTTCGATCTTTTAATAAAATAGATAATATCTCTTCTTTTTCTTGATCAATTTTAAACACTATAAAACGGTATCGGATAGAGTGTTTGTGAACCGTAATTTTATTAAAATCTTTAAATAAATAATAAACGATCAATAGTATAAAAAGAAAAACAGAGAAAATTAAATATTGAACGTAAGATTTGGTTGTATATATTTCCTGTTCGTCAATTATATTTAAGTTTTCAATATCTATTTCAGAGGAACTTAGTACATAATCATTATTTTTCTTTTCAATATAGTATATTACTCCATTAGACATGAATATATCGTGATTCTGAGAAACCTTATGGGTAAAATTAGTTTTGTACTTTTTAAACCTATTATTTTTCCAATCCAAGATTAGAATGTAGTTTTTCTTTAAGATTAATGATGTAGCGTCTTCAAATTTTATCTTTCTTCCAGATAACTCTATACTCGTTGTTCCTATATCTTTTAATTCAGATCTTTTAAAGTCTATTAAGTAGATGTTTTTATTTGGTTCATCAATGAGACTGTTTTCTAAACTTAATTTATTTCCTCCATAAATCAAATATTTCTCAGGTCCACTTTTAACAATATGAGAACTAAATAACCCCTCAAAATTTATTGGAGTTCTTAAATTAAAATAACTCCATTCTTTGTTTTTAAAATCGAAATAAATAAGTCGTTTGAAACTCGTCCAAAGACCATATCCTCCAAATTTATATATGGTGTCATTGTGTATAAACGACGAACTGTTGTTATAAAAATATGAATCATTAGTGTTATCTATTCTTTTTAATGTAGAATCATAAACATCACCAGATCCATTTAACAAATAATAATTACTTGAATTATTTCCAACATAATTGATTGCGTTTATTTTATCTGAAGTATCTATAAGAGGATTTAATCTTACAGAGACCAACTGGAGATTTTCATTAAAACGATAGATACTGTCATTTGACCAAATCTGAAATTCCTCATTAATATGAAAGAAGTTATTAATCGATGAAAATTTGTTTTGAGAAAAAACAGTTGTTGTTAATAAAATTAAAAATAGTCGCATCATTTGCTAATTTATGTTTTAACTGCCAATAAACCCTAAATTCGAAAATTAAAACCTACTCATTATTAAACTAATATTATGAAAACATTTAAAAAATTTTTAAAATATCTATTCCTTACAGTGATCATCCTATTTACTATACTTATAATAATTGGAATATACTCTGATACAGAAGATCTTCAATTTAATCGAGAAATAGAAAAAAGAATTTCAAAACTAGAATTAAGTCTTAACGACACAATTTTTAAAATGGATAATGAAAGATTTTTAAAGTTAAGTTCGTCTTATGAGGATTCTTTAAACTTATATGTTAGATTATCTAATGAGGTTGAATTCTCTGAACAAACCAAAAATATTTTCAATGATTTAATAAATTCCTCTAGGGTAAAACTTGAAAAGAAAGAGATTGAAATTAAAAAAGAGGAAGAGGAAAGGTTAAAGAATGAAAAAGAGGAAAGATTAAAAAAGGAGGAAGAGGAAAGGTTAAAGAGAGAAAAGGAAAGAGAAATAAAACGACGTAAAGAGAGACAAAAAGTAAAAGACAAATCAATGAAATATTACTGTTTTACTAAAAACCATATGTTTTAGGTTCGTCCCCAAGTCTCTCATATAAATTCTTCAAGAATGGCAAATTTGTGTTATTTGCTGATTACGGAAATCGTTCTTATGAAGGAAAATATACATATGAAAATGATCAGATAACCTTATACAAGTCTTGGATTAGTCCACAGGAAACAGAAACTCTCGATTTAATCCGTAACTGTACAACACTCAAAGACATCAGTGGTTATTGGTGGAACGGAGACTAATTCATTTGACAGAATAAAGGTTAAATTTATTAATAACCAGATCTGTAAATTAAAATTTAAACTACAAACAACTAGTAAATAAATATGAAGAAATTATTTTACTTAATAATATTGGTTTTTCTTTTGTACTATACATGTTCTGATTCTGATAATAGTTCGGATGAAGAAACTAAAGTAGAAGTTTTAACCCCTGAAGAAATACAAAAGAAAAAAATAGAAGATCAGTTCCACCCTTGGGATGGAAGTCATATAAAGTTGGAACGATATATTAAAAAAGAATTAATGAACGATCCTGACAGCTATGACCACATCGAGTCTGGTTACACAATTGAGGACGGTAAATTATATGTTATGGTCACGTTTAGAGGGAACAATGCCTTTGGGGGCAAGGTCAAAAATAAAGTTTTAGCTATTTGTGATAAAGAAAATGGAGATGTTATTGAAATTGTTGAAGTATTTACTGATTAATCTTTTTTCTTATACATGGGTTATTGTTCTTTTAATTCCATCACTTGTTTTCTCACAAAAGATTTTTACCACAGATTATCAATCACAAGCTGACATTAAAGTGTTTTCAGTTGATTATGAATCTCAATCGGATTTAAAAGTATTCAAAGTAGATTACCAATCCCAATCTAAGGGAAACGAAGGTTTATGGTATTTTGTCAAATATCCTTCTCAATCAGATAAGAAAATTTACTTTGTAGATTACCCATCACAATCAGATTTAAAAATCTATTTTGTAAAATATAAATCACAAAGTGGGTGGAGAAATAACTCAAAGAAACACCTTCTCTATTAATACCTCTTCAAATCATACCCCACAAAACTCCTCCCCAACTTATCACAAACTCTTCCAACAGTTCCACTACCCATAAAGGGTTTAGTACTAATTCAACTTCTGTTAGATTTAACAGAGGTTATCTAATTGATGAGGTTTCTTGTAACTGAGAAAGAACTTTTTCCCTAATCCCTAATCGGAGTGGTTTTTATATCGGAGTTAATTTTTTCTCCCTAAAGAAAATAACAGGTCTTTTTTATTAACTTAGAAAAATGAATTTCAATAGATTAATAAAGGATTCAAAGGAAGGATTAAAAAGAAAAATCTCATCTAGAAGGGATAGAATTTCTGTATCAGTTGATGAATTCAATAATCTTTCCAAAAAGTATTTCAATCAGATAAAAGAGGGTGAAAATCTTACAATTAAGTATGATAAAAAAGATAAAGAAACACTTTTATTTATCTTAAGATGGTATTACAATTTATGGATTGATATTAATGAAGATTCTATTGAGGTTTACTCTAGTTTTCCAAAAGAATTTAAAATAATTAGTGAGGTTAATAAATTAAACCACCTTCACACACCAAAAACCTTTAAAAAAGGAACTAAAATGTATTTTAATTCATCTAGTTACTCTTCTTCTAATTGGTTAAATGGGATTCCTCTTTGGGATAACAAAGAGGAAGAAGTTGGTCACGGATTAAAACCAAGTTGTCAAGTAAATTATAACTATATAGAATTAAATAAATGAGAAAATCAATTTTACTTTTTCTAGTACTGTCTCTTATTTCTTGTTCAAAAGATTCAAATAATTCTAACGTATGTCCTAATAATGATTGTTGGGTAAATTTATATACCGAAGGGAATAACATTGTTGGAGATTATTATGAAGTTACACCACAATGGACTAGTGATTCTGGCAGGTTTAATCTATATGTTGAGAGTATTTCTACTGAACCAACTTGTCAATATAATGGTGTGTCTGTTGTTTCAACCAAATTTGATTCAAGTTCCTACTGGGAAGTTGAAAGTGGTTTGTCATTTACATTCAGTTTATACAATCCTTTTCAAAGTTTTAGTTCTCAAGATGGTACTTTAATCCCAGTAAATGACACCATAGTTAATATTAATTACTTTCAGGGTCAAATAGTGCCAATTGTACAAGAAACAAATATTAGTCATGATGTGAAAGATAAAAGGAGTTGTTGGGGATGGACCAATCCTAATTCAGGTCCAACACCCAAAGAGACAAATAGTTGTGTTATGGTTGGAAAAAAAATTGTTGGTCCAATAATTAGAGATATGATTGGAGATACAATTACCATATACAGTAAAACAACATTCGATTGTGGTGAAAGAACACAATCAGTATTAGATTCAATAAAAGTCATTGTTAAATAACCAAAAGGATGAACGAACAACTAATCAAATTCATCGAACTGTGTTTAATGGATGGAGTTATTACTGATAAAGAAAGAGAGGTAATCTTCAGAAAGTCAAAAGAATTGGGTGTTCCTGAAGATGAGTGTGAAATTATTCTTGAGGGAATGATAGAACAGAATAAAAAGAATAGTCCTTCATCAGAAACAACTACAGAAACATCTTTCTCCACATCTTCTGAAGAAGAAAACAAATCACAAAATGATGATAAGAGAGAAGAAGGTGAATTAGATGAAAATGGTAATCGAATTGGTATTTGGAGATTATATTCGGATGATAAAAACTGGGAAGAAGGTGAATATGATGAAAATGGTAATAAAACTGGTGTTTGGAAATCATGTTTTCAGGGTAAAACAAATCTTGAAACACCATACATGAATGGTAAAAAACATGGTGAAGTAATAAGTCATATGGATCAAGAACCTTTTGTTTACGAAAGATATAAAAACGATGTTCTTGTATATAATAGAATTAACCACCCTGATTCAAATTTCATAATGGTTGAAAATAAATTTGAAAATGGTGTAAAATCAAAATCAAAATTTTTTGATAAAGATGGGAAGTTAACAAGTGAATATTTTAATGATGAAAAAGGAAACGAGGTAAAATCAATAAGTTATGACAATGATGGTGATCCAGAATGGGAACACACATGGAAAAATGGAAAAATCATCAATACAGTAGAAGTTGGAATAGAAAAGAGAAAAAATAAAGAAAAGGAAAGAGAAAAAGAGGAAGAAGAACTAAATAAAGTTAATAGAAAAGAACTTCTCAAATCGATTTCATTCGAAAATATTACTAATCCTAAAAGTAAATTATTTGATTTATTGAGTAACGAACAGTTTAAATGTAGTTACTTATTTTATAAAGATGAAATAGAAATTATAGGTGGAATTTCTAACACAGAACAATTAGAGAATTCTATCCTGGGGTTAAAATATATTGTAATTGATCGACTTTTTACATCATTTTTCAAATTACTAAAAGGGGATCACACAATCTTCAATGTTCATTTATATCGTCATCACCACGAATGGTTTCGAACGTTTGAAGCTAGGACACATTACGATAGACCACGTCCAGGTTTTCCAAATGGTGTTCCAATATCATATAAAGGTTATGTCAAATTAAGTAAAGAAAATTGGGGGGTTTATCGTGATAAAAACGGTTGGTTATTCAATCCATTTAGGAATGAAATCTTGTTTTATTATGGAAACAATGTTGATGATCGTCCTTTGGTAGACTTTTATAGTTTAGACACATATGATAATACCCCACCAAATTTTAAAAAGGGATCACTATTTAAAAAACCTGTTTTCGTTTTATATGAGGATAGTGTTGTAGAAATCACGTCAAACAAACTGTGTGAAGAGTCTGAAAAAATTACAACTATTGGTATAAATTTTTGAAAACAATTGAACAATTTAAAGAAGAATCAATTTCTAATAAATCTTCTACGTATAAATTAGAATTAGAGAATTCTTTTGAAAAGTGGAATCAATTAGAGACACATTTTGATGAAGTAAATAATATTTTAAAATATAAAGAATCTGAAATTCAAAATAAGGAAAAAGAATTTCAAACTAACTTCATTCAAGACTTTATTAGAACCTTGAACTTTATAGATGAAAACATTAAAAATTCCAAAAACCTAAATTTAAGGTTTCAAGGTAGAATTGAGAGAAAAACTTACGAGTCAACGGAATTCATAGAACAATTAAATAAATTGATTGAGTCCGAAAATATTTTTATAACCACCAATTCATCCATTCTTTTTGGTCTTGTTGAGATGATTCGTTCAATTATATATGACGATAGAGTTCGGTTTTATCAGATATATGAGAAGTTTGATAAGATGAGAATATTTAATTCTCAATATCAAAATGATGTTTTGAATTCTCTTAATTCAATTAATGACAACTTAGTTGAACTTAACTCTAATATTGAAACCTTAACAAATACTATTGACAAACTTGGAAAGGAGTTAATTTCTTCAATAAGAGAATTAAAATTTGAGGTGTCTTATTTGAATGATACCATTTCTAATCAACTTCAAAATATTTCCACAAAATTAGATGTCAATAATCTCTTAAACGTAGTTCAAACTTATCAATTGTGGAGGATCAATTCTAACACTAAATCAATTAATAAAAAATTAAATTTTTAAACTAAAATAAAACAAAGTCAATTTGAAAAATTCCACATTCAATGAACTGTTTCTAATTTTCTTTGTATCCTTCATACTTGTTTTAATTCACTTTTTCAATAATATCCTTTTTCCTTTTGAAATAAGTGGAATTTTGAGAGGAATAATTATGGGGATCTTATATCTTATTGTTATTGAAACAATTGATTATTTAGGTAATAAAAACTTTTGGATTAGACTTTTTATTCGTTTTCCAATTAAATTATTTTTTTGGTTGTGGGTGATATACTTCTTCTACTCTTTAAGGTTGAGTTTAAATTAACCTTTGTATTTATTTTAATGTTGAGGTTTCTTGTAACTGAGAAAGAACTTTTCACCTAAACCCCAATCGGAGTGGTTTTTAAATCGAGGTTAATTTTTCTCCCTATAGAAAATGATAGGTCTTTTTTAATTAACTTAGAAAAGTGAATTTCAATAGATTAATAAAGGATTCAAAGGAAGGATTAAAAAGAAAAATCTCATCTAGAAGGGAAAGAATTTCTGTATCAGTTGATGAATTCAATGATCTTTCCAAAAAGTATTTCAATCAGATAAAAGTGTGTGAAAACCTTACCATTAATCATGATGAAAAAGACAAAGAAATACTTGTATTTATCTTGAGATGGTATTACAATTTATGGATTGATATTAATGAAGAATCTATTAAGGTTTACTATTCTTTTCCAAAAGAATTTAAAATAATTAGTGAGGTTAATAAACTAAACCACCCTCACACTCCAAAAACCTTTAAAAAAGGAACTAAAATGTATTTTAATTCATCTAGTTACTCTTCTTCTAATTGGTTAAATGGGATTCCACTTTGGGATAATAAAGATGAAGAAGTTGGTTACGGATTAAAACCAAGTTGTCAAGTAAATTATGACTATATTGAAATTATAAAAGGTTAATTATGAATGAAGAACTAATAGAATTTATAGAAGAAATACTCAGTAGAGGAGAGTTAACTGAGAATGATAAAAAATTAATTTTTGAAAAATCTGAAGAATTAGAAGTTTCTCAAGATGAGTGTGAAATTGTTTTAGATTCTTTAATACAAAAACATCAGATAGAGGAGAGAGAAGAACCTGTTCAACATATTACACAATCAACCCAAAATAATTCCAGTTCCTCAATTAGTACCACAAAAATTATTTTAGGGATTTTATTTTACCCATATGGTTTATATCTCCTATATCAATGGTATAAACAAAAGAACTCATGGACGAACAACTCATAAAACTTATTGAACTCTGTTTAATAGATGGAGTTATTTCTGATAAAGAAAGAAGTGTAATCTTTAAGAAATCGGAGGAACTTGGTATTTCCAAAGATGAGTGTGAAATCATTTTAGAAGGAATGATTCAAAAACATTCTAAGAAGAATACTTCAAAAGAAACAAAATTAAAGAAACAAAAAAACCATATCCCTAAAACATCTATAAAGAAACCTAGTATTACAAAAACTAAATTTAAAAAAAGGAAGGGAAAGAGGAAATGAAAGAAAGGAACTAAATGTAAAAGATGTAATTTTTGAATTTACATTTAAAGACTATTTCAAGGTAAACAATAAAGAAAACTTTATACAAAGTTTTAAATTGGTTTTTACATCAGATGAGGTTCTAGTTTTATTTAATCAAAAATATCATCAATTCTCTAAATATTTAATTAATCCTGTAAACACAAATTATTTTTCTAAGAATAGTGATTTGTTTGATAAAAAAAACAAAAATTATGTTGGAGATAAAATGATATCAATTATTAATGATAATAACTTAAATGAGTCAATACCCAATAAAATAATATTTAGAAAAGAAATTAAATCAATCAAAGAAAAAAAAGTAAACTTTCAAAGTTTTTATCTTGAAGGTTCTGGATTTTCTTTAGGTGAACCTCCTGTGTTTAAATTTGATGATAGGTATAATTGGGGTGGTTGGTTTGATGGTTTGTGGGGAAATTTTTACTGTAGTTCAAATTTAGAAGTTTTTTCTTTATTCAATATACCATCCAGGTCAATTATTGAAGAAAAAGAAAAACAGAAATTGATAAAATCCATAAATCTTATTTTGAATAGTGGAGTAGAAAAATTTCTTAATTCAGGTTCTGATTTAGATATCTTGAAGTCAGAAGTTTTATTTATTAAAAAAAATCCAAAAGAATACGTTCTAGACAACAATATTTATTTTGAAATACTTAAAAAACCCAAAAACAAATTATTGAAATTGATAGAGAATACGTTCAAAAGTTTATAAAACTCAATAATTACCTAAGACAAAAGTATAATAACCTTTCAAATATTCTTGATAAGGTAATTTTAAACTTTGAAACTGAATCTAAAGAGTTTATTGTTGAAAGTGAAAATGAAGTAAATTTTTTAAAAGGGTTAATTTATTCATATAACCTAATGGTAAATCATTCAATTGTAATGGTAACTTCTTTAATAGAAGATGATATGATTGTCTTCTACGAGACATATGAAGTTTTTGATAAAATGAATGTGTTTAACACCAATTGGGAAAATGAGGTAAATGATAAATTATCTGAGATTAACGAATCTCTACATGATTTAAACTTTTCAATTAAAGGTTTAATGAATCAAATGAGAGGTATGGAGAAGAAACTAGTTACTCAATTAAATACTATTAATACTTCTATTGGAAGTTTGGAGAACTCAGTAAATAAACAACTTTCAGAAACTAATTCTAGATTGAAATACGATAACCTCACGAGTTACTACAAAAAAAGTACTTTACCTGGTGTGATGGATTGGTTTGATGGACCATAAATAAGTTTATTTATGAAAGAGTTATGTGAAGAATTTTCTAAGGTTTTAATTAAAAGGAAACCATCAACAAATTTATATTCATTTGATGAAATAAATTGGTTTAATGGTGTTGAGAAAACATTGAAATCACGTTCCAAATATTCAATCAATTTTCAAATTACGAATAAGACTAAAACAGATTTTTTTTCAGAAGTAAATACTATAATTAAAATAAAACCTGAAGAAATAGATTCTTGGTTTAAAGAGAAAATACTTAAATTAAATAGAGATAATAACCTATCAATAGGGAGATGTCAAAAGTTAATAAATATGACATTGAAGTATTTTATTTGTAACTATTTTGTAAAAGAAAAATCTATTATAAATGAGGAAATAGGTGATTTTTTAATAAACAATATCGAGGGATTACATATCCCAATTGATAGAATTATATTAAGGGAAACTTATAGATTACATAGAAAAAAAATAGAGGGAGTTGTCACATCAAATTCTGAGTTTAGAGTTAACGGATGTAAATGTCCATGGACGAATTTAAATAACTATGATATTTACGAAAAGTTTCAATACATTTTTAGGGAAATCTCAATTAATGAGTATAATAGGTCCCCTTTTCAAGTAGAATTTGAAATGTGGAATAAAATAAATAATATAGGTTTATGAATGAACAACTAATCAAATTTATAGAACTCTGTCTAATGGATGGAGTTGTTACTCATAAAGAGAGAGGTGATTTTTCGAAAATCAAAGGAGTTGGGAGTTCCTGAAGATGAATGTGAGATTATTTTAGAAGGAATGATTCAACAAAAGGTAGGGTTAGTGAAATCAAAAATGAGGATTCATTACAAGTTTCAGAAAATAAATTTGAATTAAAAAAACCTAACATAGTTGAGAAAAAAATTATTAATAATCAATCCAAATCACTGAATATAAACTTAAAAGGTTTTAAAATAGAATTAAATAGGTTAAATAAAGAGGAAAATAAATTAAATGAGGATTGGAAACCTATTGAAAAGAAACTAAAGGAAATGGGGTCATGTAAACCCTCTTATTCATTTAAAAAATCTATCCAACCACTTAAGGAAAAAAAGAGAAAAATTAAAAAAACAAAAAGAACAAACTCTTATTGAAATTTCAAATTTAAAGAAGTCAATATTTCTTGAAAATTTATTAAATCAACTTCCAAACCAATGTTATGGTTCAGTTGATTTATACAATAATCTTAATTTTAAAAGTAAATTATTTGATTCAGTTCAATTTAATAAAATAATAAGACTTCTGACTCATATTGAGAACAATGAAAAGATATATAGTAATTTGTATGATGAATCAATTTCAAAATATTTAGAGAATCCAAATAATAGATGTTTTAATTTACTTCTTAGTTTATTAAATCAAATCACTACTCATTATTCTGTGTTAAACGTTATAATTGATAATGTTGACAAAGACATCGTTTTATTCAACAAGTATTTTAATTTAATAGAAGATGAAGGAATCTTTCTCACAAAACCTGAAAAAAAATCATTACAAACACTTAAACTAATTGTTAACGAATTAGATTCAATTAATTCTTCAATCACAAAGGGGATTTCTAATTTAAACAGAGAATTAAATGTTATAAATGAAACCTTAGAGATGGGTTTTAATAATATTCAAGAATCACTTCTTGGGATAAATGAATCAATAACTGAATCTAATAATGAATCATTAAAATTGTTAAAGGGTATTGACGAAAACATCGATTCAATGGATGGAAATATCAGACAAATTTATCAGTCTCTTGATTATGGTTGGTTTAACTTTTGATTGGTTTGATGGACCATAAAAAATAAAATCTGAATGAACCAACAACTCATAAAACTTATTGAACTCTGTTTAATAGATGGAGTTATTTCTGATAAAGAAAGAAGTGTAATCTTTAAGAAATCGGAGGAACTTGGTATATCCAAAGATGAGTGTGAAATCATTTTAGAAGGAATGATTCAAAAACATTCTAAGAAGAATACTTCACAACCCCAAAAGAAGAAAGGTTTCTTTGGAAGTATTATGGATGAGGTAAAGAAAAACATTGATGTTGATTCAATTACTGATAGAGTAAAATCTATTCAAGAGGAATATGAAAAAAAAGTAGAGGAAGTAACAAATCAAAATCAACCCAAAACAACCTCATCATCAAAAACTTCTAAACCTAAATCAACCACACCAAAAAAAGTATCTAAACCAAAACCTACTTCTTCAAATCCAAAGAAAACAACTACTAAAAGTTCAACTATTGAATCAAAAAAATCGAAGAGTAAAGAGAAGGAGGAAATTGAGAAAGAATCATTAATAATATTACCATTTTTTCATGAAATGAAAAAAAAAACGGTAAGTTATATAAGTTTATTTTTAGAAAATTAGTTTTTACAAAAGACTATGTTTATGACTTCTGGTGGAAAAATTTTGAAAGAAGGTATTATGATTTAGTGTGTTCGACAATCCCACATGATATTAGTTATTCTCACTTAAAAGAAAATTTTGAAATTTTAAAAACTTCATACATAGAATTATGGTCATCAGGTCCAACTTTTGGTTATCCCCCAAGTAAATTATCAATTAACGATATAAATAAATTAAAAAATATTGAATATGACTTTCTAAAATATGAGATTAATGGTCTTAGTATAGATAAAACTCCTATTATAGAATTTAATTATTCTAATGATTTTGAGATGGGGAAACGTTTTTGGTCTGATAGTTTGGATTTTGATGGTATACCAACTCATTCTTACAATATTTATTTAAAATTGATAAATAAAAACAAGAAAAATATTTTAATTAATGATTTAATTAAAAATAAAGATAAAATTGAAATATGGACTCTTCAGAATGATGATGGTCATAAAAATTACAATTTAATATTCAGAAATATTGAAGTTTTAATTAATAAAGGATATAAATATTTTAAAAGTTTAGAATCTATACTAATTGAAAATAAAAAAGAACTTGAATCATATAAAAGTACTGAACAAGAACTAATCCTTGATAACAACATTTATTTTAACATACTTAAAAACAATCAATCTAAAATCAATGAGATTGATAGAGAGTATGTCCAAAAATTCATCAAACTCAATAACTACTTATCAAAATCTTTCAATATTTTAGAGAAAACTATTGTGTTTAACACCAATTGGGAAAATGAGGTAAATGATAAATTATCTGAGATTAACGAATCTCTACATGATTTAAACTTTTCAATTAAAGGTTTAATGAATCAAATGAGAGGTATGGAGAAGAAACTAGTTACTCAACTTCAATCCATAAACACCTCAATTGGAAGTTTAGAGAACTCGGTAAACAAACAACTTTCAGAAACTAATTCTAGATTGAAATACCAAAACCTAACAAGTTATTACAGTAAATCTACCTTAAAAGGAAGTTGGGATTGGTTTGATGGACCATAAAAAATAAAATCTGAATGAACCAACAACTCATAAAACTTATTGAACTCTGTTTAATAGATGGAGTTATTTCTGATAAAGAAAGAAGTGTAATCTTTAAGAAATCGGAGGAACTTGGTATATCCAAAGATGAGTGTGAAATCATTTTAGAAGGAATGATTCAAAAACATTCTAAGAAGAATACTTCAAAACCCCAAAAGAAAAATTAAAGAAACAAAAAAACCATATCCCTAAAACATCTATAAAGAAACCTAGTATTACAAAAACTAAATTTAAAAAAAAGTAGAGGAAGTAAAAATCAAAATGAAAGAAAACAACTAAATGTAAAAGATGTAATTTTTCAATTTACATTTAAAGACTATTTCAAGGTAAACAATAAAGAAAACTTTATACAAAGTTTTAAATTGGTTTTACATCAGATGAGGTTCTAGTTTTATTTAATCAAAAATATCATCAATTCTCTAAATATTTAATTAATCCTGTAAACACAAATTATTTTTCTAAGAATAGTGATTTGTTTGATGAAAAAAACAAAAATTATGTTGAATAAAATGATATCAATTATTAATGATAATAACTTAAATGAGTCAATACCCAATAAAATAATATTTAGAAAAGAAATTAAATCAATCAAAGAAAAAAAAGAAACTTTCAAAGTTTTTATCTTGAAGGTTCTGGATTTTCTTTAGGTGAACCTCCTGTGTTTAAATTTGATGATAGGTATAATTGGGGTGGTTGGTTTGATGGTTTGTGGGGAAATTTTTACTGTAGTTCAAATTTAGAAGTTTTTCTTTATTCAATATACCATCCAGGTCAATTATTGAAAAAAAAGAAAAACAGAAATTGATAAAATCCATAAATCTTATTTTGAATAGTGGAGTAGAAAAATTTCTTAATTCAGGTTCTGATTTAGATATCTTGAAGTCAAAGTTTTATTTATTAAAAAAAATCCAAAAGAATACGTTCTAGACAACAATATTTATTTTGAAATACTTAAAAAAACCCAAAAACAAATTATTGAAATTGATAGAGAATACGTTCAAAAGTTTATAAAACTCAATAATTACCTAAGACAAAAGTATAATAACCTTTCAAATATTCTTGATAAGGTAATTTTAAACTTTGAAACTGAATCTAAAGAGTTTATTGTTGAAAGTGAAAATGAAGTAAATTTTTTAAAAGGGTTAATTTATTCATATAACCTAATGGTAAATCATTCAATTGTAATGGTAACTTCTTTAATAGAAGATGATATGATTGTCTTCTACGAGACATATGAAGTTTTTGATAAAATGAATGTGTTTAACACCAATTGGGAAAATGAGGTAAATGATAAATTATCTGAGATTAACGAATCTCTACATGATTTAAACTTTTCAATTAAAGGTTTAATGAATCAAATGAGAGGTATGGAGAAGAAACTAGTTACTCAATTAAATACTATTAATACTTCTATTGGTAGTTTAGAAAACTCGGTAAACAAACAACTTTCAGAAACTAATTCTAGATTGAAATACGATAACCTCACGAGTTACTACAAAAAAAATACTTTACCTGGTGTGATGGATTGGTTTGATGGACCATAAAAAATAAAATCTGAATGAACCAACAACTCATAAAACTTATTGAACTCTGTTTAATAGATGGAGTTATTTCTGATAAAGAAAGAAGTGTAATCTTTAAGAAATCGGAGGAACTCGGTATATCCAAAGATGAGTGTGAAATCATTTTAGAAGGAATGATTCAAAAACATTCTAAGAAGAATACTTCACAACCCCAAAAGAAGAAAGGTTGCTTTGGAAGTATTATGGATGAGGTAAAGAAAGGTGTTGATGAGGTAAAGAAAAACATTGATGTTGATTCAATTACTGATAAAGTAAAATCTATTCAAGAAGAATATGAAAAAAAAGTAAAGGAAGTAACAAATCAAAATCAACCCAAAACAACCTCATCATCAAAAACTTCTAAACCTAAATCAACCACACCAAAAAAAGTATCTAAACCAAAACCTACTTCTTCAAAACCAAAGAAAACTAATAGATCTAAAAATATACAATATAGGATAGATGAAAAAACAAACACTTTATTTTGTTACAAAAGTGATAAATTAAAACACTTCATAATTAAAGAAACGGATTTTATTGGAGAATCAAAAAATTTGAATCCATTTTCTCATATCAAAGAATTTGGATTTAATGGAATTCCAAATGATGTATGGGATAAATTAAGTGATACGTGTATAATCTTTGAAGTAAATGAAGATGGAGTTTTTTTGTGGAAATCATTATGAGTCTTACTCAAACTTTAGTAAAAGTTTTTCTGGTAATATTAATTTTTCCAAATTAAATAAACAAAACACAAGTATTGACGAACCCCACTCCGAAATAGTTTCAAAACAACTTTTAAGGGATCAATTAAAAGGGTATGTTTCATCTCCTCCACCTGATGAAAAATATTTAACTTATTATTTTCCTGGAGGTTCTTTTAATGTTAGATCATCTTATCGAAGTTATTTGGATCAAGAATTAATTAGAAATGATCTAAAAGATTTTTTTAAAATCATATTTGATATTAAGATTATAGGTTATGAAAAATATTCAGGATCAAAATTCAACATAAAAAATTTCATTAAAAATGAATTAGTTTCATTTGAAGAAAAATATTCAAATAAAGTTTGGGAGAGTAAAATTATAAATCCTTCAACTTTTGAAAATATTTTAATACACAATGAATCAAAAATTATAGAAATAGGTAAAGAAGAATATATAAATCAATTAGTAAAACTTTCAATAAGTAATAGATGAAAAACATAATACACTAAGTAAAATTTATAATGATATTATTATAATTGAAAATGAACGATAAGGATGTTTTTTGTTGAAAGAGAAGAAAAGATTTCATTTTTCATAGGGTTAAGTTATTCATATAATTTAATGGTTAATCAATCAATTGTTATGTTGGTTTCATTAACTGACAATAAATTAATCATCTTTAATAAAATTTATAATATTTTCGATAAACAAAATATTTTTAATTCGAACTGGGAAAATGAATTAATTGAAGAAATTTCTGAATTAACAATAAAAATATCAATTCTTCATTTAAAAAATTAATTGAATAAATGTTGGTCAATGGAATTCAATATCTCTAACCTTCTCAATTCAATAAAATATTCTATTGGAAGTTTAGAAAACTCAGTAAATAAACAACTTTCAGAAACTAATTCTAGATTGAAATACCAAAACCTAACAAGTTATTACAGTAAATCTACCTTAAAAGGAAGTTGGGATTGGTTTGATGGACCATAAATAACCTTAAACTCGATGATTTATTCACTTCATTATTACAAATATTTTTTTAGTGTTTTGTTGTTCTCAGTATTTCATTATAATACTAATAACATAACTTCTCCTCCTTGTCCGGATGGGAGTTGTTGGGTTAAACTTTATACTGATTTTGAACAAGATTCCAATGGATATTATCATGTAACCCCAACATGGTACAAAGAAAATTCAGGTAGATTTAACATTCATATAGAATCTTCACCAACAATTGTTAAATGTCAATACAATGGAGTACCTGTGGTTAGTACTCGTTTTGATTCCGATACTTTTTGGGAAGTAGATAGTGGTTTATCTTTTACTTTTGGATTATACAATCCCTTTAATAGTCTTTACACTCAATCAAATAATAGAATTAAGGTAAAAGATACAACGGTAACTTTAGATTATTTTAAGGGAGAAATAGTTCCATTAGTACAAGAAACTTCTGTGTACCATAATGTAAAAAACAAAATGAAATGTTATGGTTGGAAGAATCCCAAAAGTGGTCCAACCTTTTATGAAACTGGTAATTGTGTTTTGTATTCTAAAAGAATTGTAGGTCCTGTTTTAAAGAGTATGATTGGAGATACAATCAAAGTTTTTTCACAAACTAAATTTGATTGTGGTGAGGATTCATATGTTATCAAAGATTCAATCAATATAATTTTAAAATAACTAAAGGAATACTGTGGAGGTTTCCTGTAATTGATAAAATACTTTTTCTCTAATCCCTAATCGGAGTGGTTTTTATATCGGAGTTAGTTTTTTTCCACTATGGGATTTATACATTAATTGTCAATTAGTTTACCTAATTGTTCCCAAGTCAAATCCCCTCTTTTATACATCTCGAAGAGTTTATCTTTCTCATCTACTACAACATCATTAGATTTTAGATTAGTATCTATATTCTGATGTAATAGATTATTGAATTTGAATCTATCTCTTTCTGATGTTTCGTAGTAGACATCAAGGGTTTTGTAGTTTTGAATCCCAGTTATACTCATAATAGTTTTCCTGTCATAACCTACATCTACATATGTTCTAATCATTGTTTTTCTTCCAATGTGTGATGTTATAACTTGGGGTAATCTTTTGGTGTTGTCAGTCCCCTCAATAACTTGATTGTTCCAGTCATACTTGGGTTTCATGATTACTCTATTCAATCCAACTATTCTACTTATTTCTTTTATGTGTTTGTTGAACTTTGTGTTTGATATAGAGTTTCCAAATCTTGTTCTTGGAAACAAATAATCGTCTACTCCTTTTCCAGAAGAATACTTTTTATAAATCTCCCAAGTTAATGGAGTGTTGGGGATTCTAACTACAACACTCGTTTTCTGAGGTGTTAAGACGAACTCACCTTTAACAAAGGAATCTTTTCTATCCTTCTTGGTTCTTTTGTCAAGTTCTTTAAAATGAATCAACTTTAAATTGACACCATCAATATATCTCAATCCCAGACCACATAACATCAGAAGTAGGTCTTTGTACACTTCATAGGAGGTGTATTTTTTTACTTTACCATTCTTAAGTATATCTTCAAAAAATTCGATTTTATGAACATTATTGGGATAATGAAGATGAAACTCTTTTCTGTTGTATTCAAATCCTTTAAACTTATGAAGTTTTACTAATTCATCATCTTTCAAAAATAGAATTTCTTTATCCTTGTCCTTATCTCGTTTTGGTTTATGGACAATCATTTTAACTCCATGATTTTCCTCTAACCATTTTCCAAACATTACAAGAACCTTTATTCTTTTCTTTATCGTTGAAGGTTGTAATCCTCTTTTATCTGAATAGATAATGAGTTCATTAGTAAAGTTTTTGTCTATGTCTGAGGGGAGAAGTTTTATTGAATTCTTCACTTGGTACTCTTTGGTAAACCGAATAATATCGGTTACTGACCCAACTACACTTCTTACATATGATATGGAGTTTCTCGTTTCAACAAGGTATTTAGGAGATTTAATCCATTTTAAATATTTGTTCAAAAACATCTCAAAATGAATTTCTCCACCTGATTTATTGAGTTTAATGGAGGATTCCCTTCTCATGTAGGATTTAACTAAATCAGTAGACGGAACCATGTCATTTTTTCTTATTTCAAAAATGACATCTTTTATCTCCATCCACTTTTGGAGTAGGATTATGTTCTTTGTTTTGAAATCCTTGTCTGATGAAAGAACAGGTTCGTTTGTTCTTTTGTTTCTCCAATGGTCATCCCAATCCTTTATTTTCACATTTATGTTAGTAGAAAAGGAGATTCTCTTTTTATCGAAATAGTAGACAATTTGTATCCCTACCTTATCATCAACAGAGTAAAGTTCTTTCTTTTTGAGGTAATTAAGTTTATAAAAGATACTCAATATAATGTTCTTAAATCCACCCTATAAAGATACAAATTGAACCGTTATATTGTTCTTAATGTTGTTCTTTTTTGAAATAAGAACATAAAAAAACTCCCTAAATTACTGATAATCAGTTTATTAGAGAGTTGTTAAAGTGGTACCTCCAGGAATCGAACCAGGGACACAAGGATTTTCAGTCCTTTGCTCTACCAACTGAGCTAAGGTACCTCAATTGTGGATGCAAATATAACGTCCTTTTTTCTCTCCAAATCATTTTACCAAAAGAAAAGATTACAAAATGCTTTTTCCTTAAATTTGTACATGCATTTGATACTCGATATAGGGAACACCCACATCAAGTACCATCTTTTTTTGGCCGGAAAAAGAGTGGGTGGTGACAGAATAGATCAACTTCACAGTTTGGAAACGTCTTTGTTGAAAGAATATCCCAATCTCAGCCATCTGGTCTATGCAGATGTACGCGGCAAATACAGCCACTCAGCAATCTGTTCTTTTTTTCCTAAACTGAAAGTGCATTCGATTAAATCCTTGGCATTTCCATTCACATCGAGTTATTCTACTCCTGAAACTTTAGGAGAAGATCGAGTAGCACTGGTGGCTGCAGCCCTGAAAAATTTTCCTCAACAAAACTGTCTTATCATTGATGCGGGTACTTGTATCACATATGATTTGATTACAGCTGAGAAGAATTATTTGGGAGGTGCCATTAGTCCTGGACTAACAATACGATTTAAAAGCCTCCACCACTTCACTGGGAAATTGCCTCAAGTTGAGGCAAAAGAACCGCCTTTCCTATGGGGAGATAGTACAGAGACATCTATACAAGCTGGAGTTCTCCAGGGAATGGTACATGAAATAGAAGGGACAAATAAATGCCTACAGAGCACGTTTCTCTTCTTTAACAGTAATTTTAACAGGAGGAGATGCGCAATACTTGTCTAAAAGCGTAAAAAACACCATATTTGCCCAGCCAGATTTTCTTGCAGAGGGTTTGGACTATTTGTTGGATCACAATAAAAATTAATGTTCAAAAGAGTACTTCTCGTTATTGCCTTATTGGTGTCTGTTACTAGTTGGGCACAAAATAGTACGGCATCTCCATATTCTTTAGGTGGTTTGGGAGATGTTACTTTTCGTGGAAACGCGATCAATCGAATGATGGGAGGAATCAGTGTTTTTGCCGACTCCATTCATTCCAACATTAATAATCCCGCTAGTTTGGGCGAGTTGAAACTTACAACTTTTTCAGTAGGAGTTCATTATAGAAATACCCGTTTAATTTCCAATGAAACAAACGAAGATGTTGCATCAGGATCACTTGATTATATTGCAGTTTCTATTCCAGTCAAATCTTTTTCGTTTTCAGTTTTGGGGTGATGCCCTTCTCATCGGTAGGATATCAGTTACAATCGATAGAAGAAGAAAATGACATCACTGTCCTAAACCGCTATGACGGAAGAGGAGGGGTAAACAAAACATTTATTTCACTAGGTTTTAAGCTATTTAAATACCTCAATCTAGGAGGAACCATGAATTTCAATTTTGGTTCCATTTCTTCTGAAGCATCTCGTCAGGAAGAAAATATAGATTTTGGAACCTTTTTGAATAGCAGATCACAAATTAGAGGGATTGATTTTCAGCTTGGTGCTCATCTCAAGGTACCACTTGGAAAGAACTTAACGGTTGATGCATTTGGAACATACAGCCCAGAGCACAGCTTAACCTCTGAAAACGAACAAACCTTTACGACTAGATCAATCTCTTCACAATCAATTGGTTCAATATTCAAGAAGTAGATTTAGCTCAAAATCTAGCTGAAGTTGATTTGACTATAGGGAGTAAATATGAATTTGGCATTGGGTTTGGACAAGACAAAAAATGGTTGCTCGGCGCCCAATATACCGAAATCAATTCTGGAAATTTTCAAAATGACTTCATTCAATTGAATAATGTAGGCTATGAAAATGGCTCTCGTTTATCTTTTGGGGGTTACTTTATTCCAAATTACAGTTCTGTTACGGATTATTGGAAACGCATTGTTTTCCGTGCAGGTTTTCGTCAAGAAACCTCAGGAATTATTCTAAACAATACTTCGTTAAAAGAAACTGGCATATCATTTGGTGTAAGTCTACCATTAGGAGGTTATTACAGTGGCGCAAATGTAGCGGGTTTTTCTTCCCTCAATGTAGGGTTTGAATTTGGAAAAAGAGGACAAAACGACAATGGATTGATTCAAGAGAATTATTGGGCACTGCGTATAGGTGCTTCCTTGAACGATTTATGGTTTATTAAAAGAAAATACAATTAATACGAAAGAGAGATGAAAAAGTACATCCATTTTATCATTGCCTTATTTACAATAACTATAGGGCAATTGCATGCACAAGATAATCAACAGTGTTTGCAGAACTTATCTATATTTGCTGAAAATGCAAAAGTAAAAAACTACTCTGCTGCCTACGAGCCATGGATGAGTGTTAGAAATGAATGCCCAAAATTGAACATGGCGATTTATTCTTATGGCGAACGAATCTTAAAAGACAGATTAAAGAATGCGACTCCGGCAGATAAAGCCTCAGCAGAGCAAGCTCTACTTAGCCTTTATGATGATTGGATTACCTATTTTCCAACCAAAAAAGGGGTAAATAAAGTCGGGGATATCTTGTCGAGTAAGGCGCAAAATATGATTGATTTTAAGATAGGATCAACCAAAGATACTTATGCAATTTTTGATAGAGCCTTTTCAGAGGATGCAAAAAGCTTTACCAATCCAAAACGTTTGTACAATTATTTTAAAACATTGTATGATACCTACAAAAATGGGGATAATACCATAACGACAGAACTGTTATTCAATAAGTACGAAGAAGTTTCTGAAAAATTTGAAGTCGAAGCAACCAGCTTGGCAAAAAAGCTAGACGTGATCTTGAAAAAAGAAGAGAGTGGAGCTGCCCTAACGACAAAAGATTTGAAACGTAAACGCATTTATGGCGTCAATTCAAATGCAATTGGTGTTTTCTTGAGAAATCTAGATGCAATCATTGCAAAAGAATCGAGTTGTGAAAATCTAATTCCTTTGTATCAACGCAATTTTGAGGAGAATAAAACAAATGCAATTTGGTTAAAGCGTGCCGCAAGTCGGATGGACAGCAAAGAATGTTCGGATGATCCTTTGTTTGTTACATTGGTAGAGGCGCTACACGGTCTAGAACCTTCTGCAGATTCGGCCTATTATTTAGGCCTGTTAAATGATAAGCGTGGGAAAAGCAACGACGCACTTAAATACTACGAAGAGTCGATAGCATTGGAGTCAGATCCTTACAAGAAGGCAAAAATTTTGTACAAGATTGCATTGAAATTTAAAGACAAAGGGCGTAAGTCAAAAGCAGAAGCTATGCCCGCAAAGCATTGGGTTACCAGCCTTCTTTGGAAAAGCTTATTTGTTAATTGCTAATTTATATGCCAGCAGTGCAAATGATTGTGGAAACTCACAATTTGACAAAAGAGCCGTTTATTGGTTGGCAGCTAACACTGCTAGAAAAGCAGCAAGCGTAGACGCTTCGATTAAAAAAGCAGCGCTAAAAACAGCTAAAAGTTACGAAGGTCGTGCACCGAGTAAAACAGATATCTTTACCGACGGAAGAGAAGGTACTAGCGTTACTTTTTCATGTTGGATTGGTTCCAGCGTAAAAGTACCAAAGCTTTAAATGAAGTTACGGGAGATCGCATATTATATTAAGGTTACTGTAGTTACAGTAACCTTTTTTTGTGCTTGTGACACCTCGGACAAAGACCAAATCAATGCCGAGCAGTTTCGTGGCGAGCCGGCTGCCATTGCGCGAGACATTCGCATGGTGTACACCGATTCTATGCGAGTTAAAGCCATATTAACTGCCCCTTTGCACAAAGATTACAGCAATCTTTCCATGAGCCATTCTGTCTTCCCCGAGGGGGTAAAAGTTGTTTTTATTGATGAATTGAAGCGTAAAAATATAATCACTGCTGACTATGGAACCCTATACGATGCAACTTCGCTTATCGATTTACAAGGGAATGTAGTGTTGCAAGCTAGTGATGGGGGATTATTGGAAACGCCACAACTCTACTGGGACGCAAGTTCTGATTGGATTTTTACAGAAGAAACCTTTAATTTCTCAAACCCTGATTATGATGTTGTGGCTACCCGATTGGATACCAATAAAGAATTCACTAAATTTAATACAGGAAAATTAACGGGAACAGTTGCTGTTCAAGAAGAATCAAATCAATGAAAAATTTCAGAATTTCCGAGATACTTTATATCGTAATAGCACTAATTTCCATAAAAGAAGCTTATGTGCTTTGGGAGATTCGCCCCAATAAAGCCTATTTGTTCCTAGGATTTGCAGTTTTGGCCATTTTCATGTATTTCTTTCGAAGCCATTACCGAAAGAAATTTAACCGTCGCAAACCCTAAATGGAATTAGAAGACAGTATTATACTGCTTTGCTTGGTTCTTTCCGCTTTTTTCTCCGGAATGGAAATTGCCTTTGTTTCTTCCAATCGAATCTTCATCGAAATCGAGAAAAACAAGCAGACAATAAGGGCTAAAATCCTCCAATTTATCACAAAAAATCCCTCACGTTTTATTACAACCATGCTTATTGGGAACAATATTTCATTGGTGGTTTATGGGATTTTCATGGGGGATAAAATAATTAGACTCTTTTTCCCATCGCTAGATGGCATCGAATTGCCCTTGGAAATTCTTTTTTACCAAACCTTGATTTCAACAGGAATTATTTTAGTAACAGCAGAATTTCTTCCTAAGGTGTTTTTTCAATTATATGCCAATCAGTTGGTTCGCCTTTTAGCACTTCCTGCCGCATTCTTTCATGCAATTTTTACTCCACTGAGTTTATTTGTATTGAAAATTACAAATGCCATTCTCAAAATATTGTTTCGTTCCAAAACCGAAGAATTAGAACTGTCGTTTTCTAAAATTGAGTTGGGGGATTATATTGAAGAGCAGGTCGAAGGAGTAGAAAACAAAGCACAATTAGACAGTGAAATTCAGATTTTTCAAAATGCCTTAGAATTTTCAACGGTAAAAGCACGGGAAGTAATGGTTCCGCGAGCAGAAATTGTGGCCATTGAAAAAAATAAATCCATTGAGGAGCTAAAAGCATTATTTGCCTCCACCGGTTTTTCTAAGATTCCTGTCTTTGATGAAAATATTGATGATATTATTGGTTTTGTTCATGCGTTTGAAATGTTGAAGCAACCAAGTGTTATCAAACAAATTCTTTTGCCAGTTGAGTATGTACATGAACCCAATGCGGTAAACGATATATTGAACCGACTAACCCGCAAGCGCAAAAGTATTGCAGTGGTATTAGACGAATATGGTGGAACAGCAGGTTTGTTAACCATAGAAGACATAGTAGAAGAACTTTTTGGCGAAATTGAAGACGAACACGATAGAGTGGATCATTATGAAAAGCAATTGAGTCCAACGCTCTTTGAGTTTTCTGCCCGTCTAGAGATAGATTACATTAACGAAACCTATTCATTAGAAATTCCGAAGGACGAAAATTATGAAACCCTAGGAGGCCTTATTGTTTTTTATACAGAAGAAATTCCTAAGCGAGGGCTGGTCTTAGACCTCGATAAATACCAAATGAAGGTAACACAAGTTTCTTCAACAAAGATTGAAAGAATCTCTCTGTCAATAGTAAACGATTAAAAAATTTATCCCCAAAATGCAAACCTCTTTTCAATAGCATCTTAAGGCTTTTATAATTGCCGAGGAAGTTGTACTTTCGCATCCAATAAAACACCAACAACATGGCCATACTTGGGAAAATTAGACAGAAATCAATTTTTTTGATATTAGTAATAGGACTCGCATTATTTGCTTTTATTATTTCAGGAGCATTTGGTACGGGTACCGGTGATACTGGTCCATCTGATCCAATTGGAGTAATTAATGGAGAAGAAATATCATTGGATAATTTTCGTATCTTGGTTGATCAAACCGAGCGTACTTATGGGTACTCCTCCCTACAAGCCGTAGAGGTGGTATGGAATCAATATGTTCGTAGCCAGTTGTTTGAAGCTGAATTTAAAGCCTTAGGTATCGATGCTGGGAAAGATCAAATCGAACAAGTGGTTTCTTCTACAGAATCGATCATTACCGACCCGCGTTTTATCAATGAAGCTGGTTTTTTTGATTTTGGATTATTCACCGACTTCATCGCCCAAATGCGTAGTTCGAATCCACAAGCTTATGAGCAATGGAAACAACAAGAAGCAGGGATTATCTCTTCCGCTCGCGAAGGAATTTACTTTGATTTGATCAAATCAAGTACTGGGGTGACAAGTAAAGAAGCGCAAATCAACTACCACCTAGAAACCGATAATGTTGACCTGAACTATGTTCAAATTCCTTATGCATCTATCCCAGACAGCTTAGTGACTGTAACGGAAAGTGATGTAACTAAATACATCAAGAATAATACAAAAGAATTTGACCGAAAAGCTACGCGATCTCTTCAGTATGTTTCTTTCTTGGAGCAAGCAACTGCTGACGACGAGACCATTATTCGCAATTACCTTGAAGGTTTAGTTGACGATAGAATTGAATACAATGAAGTTTCTAAACTAACGGATACAATAGAAGGGTTCAGAACAACCAAAGATTTGACTGCTTTCATTGATCGTTATTCAGAAGTCAGCTTCGATTCGATCTACACCCCCAAAGGAAGACTTCCTTCCGACTATGCAGACATACTTTATAACCTCGGCGAAGGCGAAATTTTTGGCCCTTATAAAGACATTAATACCTTAAAGATTTCCAAGTTATTGGATCGCAAGAAAAATGGATCTATTCGTGCTAGCCACATAATGATTGCTTACCAAGGGGCACAACAAGCAGATGAGTCGATTACCCGCACCAAAGAAGAGGCTAAAAAATATGCTAACGATTTGGCCCGTCAAGTTCGTCGAGATCAAGATAAGTTTGAACTTCTTTCCATCAAGTTTTCTGACGACAAAAGCAGTCGTGTAGGGGGAGACTTAGGTTTCTTTCAGGAAGGAACTACAGCGCCAGAAATTTTTGCGTTTGCCAATAAAAACCGTGTGGGCAAAGTAGGGGTGGTAGAGACACCATTTGGCTTTCATGTTGTCAAAATAACGGACAAGCAAGATTTGGTTTTGTTGGCTAGTGTAAGTAATGAAATCGTTCCTTCTGACAAAACATCCAATAAAATTTTTAAGAACGCAACGCAATTTGAAATGGATGCTGCCAGAAGCGATTTTGCTGCGCTGGCTTCAGAAAATAACTACCAATTAAGAACGGTTGCTTCAGTAGCTGAGTTAGACGAAAACCTTCCTGGTTTACCGGAACAAAGAAATATTGTACAGTGGGCGTTTAGTGATGACACTGAAACGGGAGACTTTAAACGATTCAATCTATCCTTTGGAGGTTACGCTATTGTTAAATTGGTAGAAAAGAAAGACGCTGGTTTAGCTAGTGCGAAAGATGTATTCGACGAGGTTGCTCCTAAAATACGTGAAGAAAAGAAAGCCAAAATGATCATTGAAGACAATGAATCAATCACTTCCTTAGAAGATTTAGCTGCTAAAAATGGTGTTGAAGTTGTTAATGCTTTAGCTGTCAACCAAAAGAGTGGAACCCTTGTTGGTGCCGGCTTTGAACCCTATGTAGTGGGAGCCGCATTTGGTTTAGCTGAAAATGGTGTTTCTAAACTCATCAAAGGAAACCGAGGAGTCTATAAGCTTCAGCTTACTGCAAAACGTATAGCAGAAGATCTTGAAGATTACACCGCTTATGCGAAACAATTGCAACAAACTGAACGTGATCAGTTGGCACAACGCATTATCGCTGCTTTAGAATCTGCGGCAGAAATTGAAGATAATAGAGCATTGTATTAATACTTTACATTCGATCATATCAAAAAATCCTCAGCTTGCTGGGGATTTTTTTACCCTAAAATGAAATCGGCAAATTTGAAAATAGTCGGATAGCCCTTGCCCTTAAAATAGTCAACAGTAGTTTCGTTACCAGAAGCAAGGATAAAATCACCGCCCCAAGCGCCTAGGCTTTTTAGTTGTCCGTTAAAATCAGGGAATAGCCTTTCTTGAACGGTTGTTTGTCCAAGGAATGATGCTGTAATTGACTCGTGTTCCTTTAATAAGGCATCAAATTCTGATTGGATTGTGATGTTAAGAAATGATGCCCAATTTCTTCTAATCTTTTTTGGTTTCGCTATCGAACGGCTTTTCGTTCTTTAAACCCTTCAATGGCCGTTCGACTATTTTGTTTTTGCTTTAGATGTACAAAATATAAGTTGTCTTTAAAGGGTGGAGAAAAGAAACGAACTATGCTATTGTTGGCTGGTAGTTGTTTCGTGTATAAAACAATGCCGTATCACTCTGGGCTGCAGCGATATCATAGCCACTTCCGCCCATTGTTTTTCCAAGTAATTGGTAGGGGTTAATGTTTAACCACTTTGCTAAATTATTTATTAAGGTAGAAGATGACCCAAGTCCCCAGTCACGCGGAAACTCGAGATCAGTCTGTACCCTAATTCCCTTGGCAAAAAAATTGGGAGAGAGCTGATCCAGGGTTTTTAAAATGGTGGCTAATTGTTCAATTACAGCGGTAGTCCCTTTTCTGACAATTATACTGTTGAAGTTAAAGTCGAAAACACAATCAATCCACAACGCACCATCCACTGTTGAGCTTTGCCATATGATGTTGTCTGTATGGGTGTATTCTACGCTTAAGCCTTGTCCCCTTTTTGTAGGAACTGCTAAGGCTTTTACACCCTCAAGTACGGCGTATTCTGCGGTCAATAAAAGTTTACCATGACTGTAAAATTCCATTAGGGATTGTTTTGTAAAAAGTCAGCCACGGCATTGTGACTTACTGCGGTTGTTTTGAAATATTCGATTGCTTTTTCTTTTTGGTCTCCGCTAGCATTTAGCTGATTGAGGATATTGAGTAAATGCATTTTCATGTGTCCTTTTTGAATGCCAGAAGTAACCAATGAACGCAAGGCACCAAAATTTTGAGCCAAACCAGCAACGCATATGATTTGCATTAATTCGGTGGCAGATGGATTGCCAAGTAATTGCATGGACCATTTAACCAGCGGGTGTAATTTGGTTAGTCCACCAACTGTTCCAATAGCCAAGGGAAGAGACAGCTCAAAACAAAAATCATTTCCTTCAATATAGGCATTGGAAAGACTGCTGTATTGTCCGTTTCGTGCAGCATAGGCATGCACCCCGGCTTCAACAGCACGAAAGTCGTTTCCGGTAGCGATGACCACAGCATCTACACCATTCATGATTCCTTTATTATGGGTAACGGCTCTGTAAGGCTCTTCTTTAGCAATGGCCACAGCTCGAACAAATTTTTCTGCAAATGCGCGTTTGCTCAAGCCCTCTTCAACTTCAAGTTCTTCGATTGAACATCGTACACTTGCTCTGGCCACACAATTGGGTACATAGTTGGAGAGAATACTCATTATAATTTCAATGTCTTTTTCAGCTGCTGAAAAAATGGTAGCTTCTTGCACATAGTGCTTAAGACGCTTGGCCAATTCTTCGAGACAAGAATTGATGAAATTCGCTCCCATAGAATCTGCCGTCAAAAACTTAAGGTGCAATTGATAATAATGTTCTATAGAGGAGGTTTTGTCGCAAAGCTCTATCGATTGTATGCCTCCACCTCTTTTCTCCATGTTCCGTGTAATGCTTGCGACATCTATTTGCAATTGAGGTTTTATTTCAGATATGAATTGTTGTAGCTTTTGTGCTTCTCCAGTGTAGATAAAATGAATCTGCCCTATTTTTTCTTCCCCAAGAATTTCTGTTTTGAATCCGCCGCGCTCTCCCCAATACTTGGCTGCTTTCGCTGCCGCTGCAACCACTGAACTTTCTTCAATTGCCATAGGAATGGTGTAGTGTTGTCCGTTGATGTTAAAGTTGGGTGCTACACCAAGGGGCAGATAGAAGTTACTGATGGTGTTTTCAATAAAGTCGTCATGCAATTGTTGTAAGCTTGCATCACTGTTCCAGTATTGCTCAACGACTTGTTTGGCCAAAGTGTCATTGTGAAAATGATGCTCGATTAACCAATCTATTTTTTCTTGTTTTGAACGTTTTGAAAAGCCGCGAACTGGAGAACTCATGCTGAATTATTTTTTGGTAAATATACCATTTTTAAAAGCAGGTTAATTTTTGTTAAGGATAG
Source organism: Flavobacteriaceae bacterium (assembly GCA_038143735.1). Taxonomy (GTDB): domain Bacteria; phylum Bacteroidota; class Bacteroidia; order Flavobacteriales; family Flavobacteriaceae; genus Arcticimaribacter. Next base: position 234,761 of record JAYQML010000004.1, on the reverse strand, counting down.
GATTTTCTGATATTAAATGATTATTTTTCCTCCTTAAAATAAATATTACATGCGTTTCTATCTTTCTTTTTTATTGCTACTTTTTTTTGGTGTACAAATTAATGGCCAACAAAAAGCACTCACCAATGAGGCTATTTGGGACTTTGAGTTTTCTCAGGAGACCCTTGCCTCTATTCATCCATTGAAGAGTCAGAGTGCATACACTGTGATTAAGATTGACTACGAAAAACGTCAATCGAAAGTGGTCATGTATGACTACGCAACTGCAAAAGAATTAGCCGTCTTGGTCGATTCTGCTACCTCGGCACAAATCCCTTTTTTTACGGCGTATTATTTCTCGGAGGATGAGCAAAAAATTTTGCTTGAAACAGCCGTTGAGTCCATATATCGCAGATCGAAAAAGGCAGAGTATTGGATCCTAGATCGCAACTCAAAAAAGGTGGATTACCTCTTTGGAGGCAAAGTACAAGAACCGCGGTTTTTCTCCAGATGGTTCTAAGGTAGCCTTTGTTTATCAACGCGATTTATACATAAAAAACCTAACCACCAATAGTATCGAACAGGTGACCACCACTGGGGATAAACACACCATCAACGGTTTAACAGACTGGGTCTACGAAGAAGAATTTGGTTTTGTGCGTGCGTTTGATTGGAATGCTACCGGAACGGCCATAGCCTTTATGCAGTTTGATGAAACGAATGTTCCAGAATTCTCCATGGACATCTATGGCGATCAGTTGTATCAATTTCCGTACACGTTTAAATACCCCAAAGCTGGGGAACAAAATGCTATTGTAAGTTTACATCTTTATACACTTGATACGAAAGAAACAACCAAAATAGCGTTAGGAGAGGAGCCTCCGTACTATATTCCCCGTTTTGAATTTACCCCTGAAGAGAATCGATTGGTTATTCAAACCATGAATCGTTTGCAAAATGAGCTTATTTTGTGGGATTATTTGACCACCTCAGGGGTAGCTAAAAAACTCATGCAAGAAACAGCTGAAACTTATGTTGATGTTCATAGTAATCTTAGATTTTTGGACAAAGGCGATTTTATTTGGACGAGTGAGCGAGATGGTTTTAATCACATTTACCATTACAATGCAGATGGTAGTTTAAAGAAACAAATTACAAAAGGTCCTTGGGAGGTCACACGTTTTTTTGGTTTCAACCCAAAAACAAGAGAAGTCTATTACGCCTCTGTCGAGCCAGGTTCTACTGAACGTGCCGTGTATGCTATCGGATTAAATGGAAAAAAGAAGCGTGCACTTACCCCAGAAAAAGGAACGAATGGGGTTTCGTTTAGTGCTGACTATCGTTATTATATTCATACCTATGAAGATGCAAAAACACCAAGAATTTACAACCTTAGATTGACAAAAAACAGTGCTTTAGTTCGAGAAATTGAAAATAATATTGCCTTGGTAGATAAATTGAAGGAATACACTTTTACTCAAAAAGAGTTTTCTACCATTGCAGTAAACGATGAAGAACTCAATATGTGGATGATGAAACCAACTGATTTTGATCCTAATAAAAAATACCCATTGTTTATGTATCAATATTCTGGACCTGGTTCGCAAAAAGTAGCCAATAAATGGTACGATCAACGCGATTTGTGGCATCAACTATTGACTCAGAAAGGCTATATTGTTGCCTGTGTAGATGGACGTGGAACAGGATTTAAAGGAGCAGATTTTAAGAAAGTAACCTATCAGCAATTGACCAAATATGAAACGGAAGATCAAATTGCAGCAGCCAAAAAGTTGAGTGCACTGCCTTATATAGACGCAGATCGAATTGGTATTTGGGGATGGAGTTATGGAGGACATATGTCGACAAACTGTATTTTAAAAGGGAATGATGTTTTTGCACTTGCCATAGCCGTTGCTCCAGTAACCAATTGGCGTTTTTACGACACCATTTATACAGAAAGGTTTATGCGTACTCCTCAGGAGAACCCCTCGGGCTATGACTTAAACTCTCCATTAAATTACGCACATTTATTAAAGGGGAAATATTTGCTTATTCACGGATCTGGAGATGACAATGTGCATGTACAAAACAGCATGCGTATGATCGAGGCATTGGTACAAGCAGACAAGCAGTTTGAATGGGCTATTTATCCAGACAAAAATCATGGTATTTATGGGGGTAATACGAGTACTCACCTCTTCAATAAAATGACTACATTTATTGAAAATAACCTTTAAAGAAAGAATTAAACAGCGAACTATTATGGCAACAGCGCAAAACACTGAGGCAACCCTTTTTGGACATCCCAAAGGGCTCTTTTATTTATTTTTTGCTGAACTGTGGGAGCGGTTTAGCTTTTATGGTATGCGAGCGTTATTAACGCTCTATATGGTAGAAGAAATTTTTCAATCATTGTCGAATAGAGATTTTGCAACAGCTGCTGTTTACGCTTCCTATGGTTCTTTGGTCTATGCCTCGACCGTTATTGGCGGTCGAGTATCAGACAAAATTCTAGGAATGCGTTCATCGATATTTTTAGGAGGAGTGTTAATGGCCCTTGGACATTTTGTCTTGGCCATAGAAAATGACATTACTTTCTTTTTGGCATTGGCCTTTATTATCGTTGGGAATGGTTTCTTTAAACCAAATATTTCAACATTTGTAGGTGCTTTGTATGAAGATGGGGATGTGAGAAAAGATTCTGGATTTACCATTTTCTATATGGGAATTAATATAGGAGGTTGGATTGCACCATTGTTGTGTGGCTGGTTGGCAGTAAACTATGGCTATCATTATGGCTTTGGACTAGCGGGTATTGGAATGATGGCGGGTTTAATTTTCTTCTGGAGTGGAATCAAGAATAATGTTTTTGAAGACAAAGGCTTGCCTCCAAATATGGAGGTGTTTGAACGACCCGTTCTAGGGATTCCGCAAAAAACCCTTATTCCAATTTTTGCTGTTTTGTCTGTCCCTATAATTGCTTATGTATTAGCTTCTTATGAGGCTATAATGGGGGGAGAATCTTTTTTAGGCGATGAAACCATTGTAGGGTTGATTTTTAAAATCATTGGCGTTACTATTGTCCTTTATTTGGCAAGAATATTGTTTGATGCCACTTTAGCGGAACGAAAAAAACTTATCATGGCCGTTTTAATTACATTTTTTATGACCATGTTTTGGGGTTTTCACGAGCTCTCAGGAAGTGTAATTACCTTGTTTGCCTCGAGAAATGTTGCCTTAGACGGTTTTATGACTGCGGCACAAACAAACTCTCTGAATTCTATGTTTATTATCCTTTTGGCTATTCCAATTTCATGGCTATGGGGATATTTGTCAAAACGAAATTTAAATCCTCGTACCCCTTATAAATTTGGCTTAGGTTTGGTTTTAGCAGGAGCTAGTTTTTATGCTTTAGCCCTCAGTAAAGGCAGTGCAGATGCAAATGGGATGGTTCCCTTTGCCTATTTAATTATAATGTATTTGGTGTTATCTATCGGTGAATTGTTCATGTCTCCCGTAGGTCTTTCGAAAATAACCAGTTTATCGCCGAAACGAATTGTAGCTTTCATGATGGGAATCTGGTTCTTATCCTCAGCTTACGCATTTCAAATTGTCGGCTTTATTGGCAAACAACTTGCCGTAGACAGTACTGACGTCAATGTTGGTGGTCTGGATACCTTAGAAATCTATACGGATGGTTTTATGCTCATTTCGCAATATTCGTTGGGTGCAGGATTAATTGTTCTTATTTTCTCCCCTTTAATGAAAAAGCTGATGGGAGATGTTCATTAAAAAACAAATACGGATGAAACGTTGGTTAGTTGTTTTGTTTATGCTAGGCTCTGTTGTAGTTGAAGCGCAAGAAATTCAATGGATGACCCTAGCAGAAGCGATGGAGGCACAAAAGACTGTACCCAAAAAGATATTCATGGACGTCTACACCGTTTGGTGTGGACCATGCAAATTACTGGATAAAAAGACCTTTGCCAATAGAGATGTTGCTCGTTACATTAGCGAGCATTACTATGCGGTAAAATTCAATGCCGAAGGCAACGAAGAAATCCGTTTCTATGATCGTATTTTCCGCAATCCGAAATATGATCCCAATAGAAGAGGTCGAAATGGCACTCATGAATTCACTCAGTTCTTAGGGGTCAAAGGCTACCCTACCATGGTCTTTTTTAGTGAAGAAGGTGATCCTATCATGCCAGTAGTTGGGTATTATACCCCACGTCAATTAGAGCCCTATCTGAAAATGATTAAGCAAGGCGATTACGCTGTTTTCTCAAAACCGGAAGACATAGAAATATATCTAAAAACCTTCATTCCCCGATTTCGCGGTTAATTCATATGCACCCATCGTTGAGGTGATGTGATAAGACGTTTCAGTTTTTTTAAGCGTTGTTGTCCAACGATTGATGTAATAGGGGGTGTTGCTTCCATCAATAATGATCTTTTTCGGGGAATAGTTCATTATAAGTCGTTCAAGGTTTATTGTTGGATTGTTATTCAAGATGATGAGAGCGTTTTCTTGCAGAGGTATTTCTTTGGGCCACTCCTTTTCGACGATATATAGCTGCCGATCATCAATAAGGTATTTGTTGAATAAGGGAACAATAGTCCACGTGGAATGGGAAAAGTTTTGAGTAAAATGCCGAATGATAAAATGTTTTTCATCGAGTTGAATGTTGCTGTGAAAAGTAAACGATTTTCCATTTTTTTCCACCAAAATTGTTTCTCCGTAGGAATGGACCACCCATAGCTTTTGTTCTTCATTTTCGGGCAAAGTATTTAGGTGTACGATCAATACGACTAGACTACAAAACGTCAAGACGTACCAATGCATTTTTTTTTGATACAATCCTGCTACAGAGCAAAGAAGTATGCCATACAGTAAACCTAAGCTGAGTTTATCCAACACTATGGAGGAGAAAATAAATGCTTCTTGTTGGCTAATCCAAGTTACAAATAGGTTCATTTTTAAGATTAACCCATCGAGTAGTGTGACAATAATTTCAGGTAGAGGGAAAAAGAGAAGCCAAAGTATACACCCAATCCCTAAGTAAAGAAAGCTACTTATGAAAGGCAAAATGGTCCAATTACTCAAGAGAAACAAACCTGGGAATTGATGAAAATGGTAAATGCTAATCGGTGCTACTGCAATTTGTGCAGCTAAGCTTACACAAGTTAAATTCCACCCCCATTGTAAGGGTTTAAAGTTCCATTTGTAATGCATTAGCGGGTAGAGGTATAAAATCCCAAAGACGGCTAAATAACTCATTTGAAACCCAAGTTGTAGAATAAATTGCGGGCGGAAAAACACTAAAATTGCCATGGATAATAGCACAAGGTAAGCAGTGGGTAATTTTCGGTTGCTTTGCATACCCACATGATAGGCAGAAAAAAGTGTGACCGATCGCAAAACTGAAGCCGTTGCTCCTACAAAAAATGCATAACACCAGAGTAATGTCAAGACCCCAATAAGCTGAATTAAATTCCCATGGGGAAGAAGTTTTAAAGGACGAAGAAGCCATTGAAATAAAAGCATCAGAAGACCAATATGGAGACCCGAAATCGCAAATAAATGTACGACCCCTGCTTTGGCATATTCATCTCTGATGGTAGTGTCTAAGCTAGATCGTTCTCCTAGGAGCATGGTTTTTAGAATGGCTATGGTCGAATGATTCAATGAACTCTCGTTGAGTTTTTTTAAAATATAATTTTTATTTCTAAACATGAATTTTTCCGAATGTTCAATGAAATCAATCGCTTTGTTACTCGTCTGTAGCTGATGAAAAATAGCTAGCCCTTTTAAGTATTTTTTGTAGTTAAACCCCTTTGGGTTTAATGGTGGTTGGATTATTGATAACCGATCACGAACCAACAGTTTATCTCCTAAAAAAAGTGGTGATAGACTGCTGTCTTTTTTTATTTGAACCAAAATCATACCCTCTGTGGGTAGTTCGTTTATTGCAGTTACTTCGGCATAAAAACGATGGTTTCTTTGATTTCCCCTTAGACGTTGGTGCAATTCAATTTTAATTTCATTTATTCCTGGAGAGATGTATTTACTGTAATGTTTTTCAGGAAGCAATTGATCGATATGCGCCGTACAAACCCCCAAGCAGAAAAAAGCGATTCCCCAAAAAAATGTGCGCCAATAGAAAAGAGGTTTAAAGGAGAAATAAGCAAGTATTACGAAGCTTAATATACCAACCAAGATTTTTTCGGGGTAGGTTTCTTGATAATAAAAACATACACCAAGTATAGCGACAAATAAGTAGGGAACAAGCGGTAATGATAAGGGTTTCACCCCTTAAAGATATAAAAAGCCTTAGTTTAATTTTTTGATGATGGCTTGAGCAACCTTTTCACTGGCTTTGCTTTGTCCTAATTTTTGTTCAATCGCAAGATAGTCCTGACGCATTTTTTCGCGTCTATGGGGGTCGACCAAATGGGCTAATTCGTGCTGAATATTTTCAGCAGTACATTTTTCTTGAATGAGTTCTCGCACAATTTCTTTATCCATGATGAGGTTTACAAGAGAGATGTATTCAAGTTTAATGATCCGTTTAGCAATGGCAAAACTAATGGCACTACTTTTATAGCATACCAATTGAGGTACTTGAAACAAGGCCGTTTCAAGGGTTGCTGTTCCGCTGGTGACAATTGCCGCAAATGAATGTTTCAAGAGTGTATAGGTTTGGTTTTGAAGCATATATATGGACGGATGATTAGTAAACTGCTTATACCAACTCGCCTCTATGCCGGGGGCCCCCGCAAGCACAAAACGATAGATCGGGAATGTATTGATTACTTTCAGGAATACGGGCATCATTTTGAGAATTTCCTGTTTTCTACTTCCTGGAAGCAGTGCTATGATGGGCTGATCTGTTTGAAGTTCAACGGGAAGATTCCCTTCTTTTTTCTTGCGTTCCTTTTGAATTACTTCAACAAGGGGGTTGCCTACATACTCAACTTCATACTGATGTTTTTCCTTAAAATAGCTTTTTTCGAAGGGGAGTATCACATATAGTGCGTCGAGATCTCGTTTGATTTTTTTTATCCTATTTTCTTTCCAAGCCCAGATTTGTGGACTGATATAATAATGGTTACGGAACCCCTGAAGTTTTGCCCAAGCGGCGATGCGCATATTAAACCCAGGATAATCTACATAGATTAATACGTCGGGTTGGAATTCAAGAATGTCTTTTTTGCAAAACGAAATGTTGCCTAATATGGTTCGAAGATTAATGAATACTTCCCAAAACCCCATGAAGGCAAGGTCTTTATAGTGCTTCACCAAGGTTCCTCCCGCTGCAGCCATTTTATCGCCGCCCCAAAAGCGAATCGCTGCATCTGGGTCCTCTAGTAATAAAGACTGCATTAAATTGGATCCGTGCAGATCTCCAGTAGCTTCACCAGCAATAATGTAATACTTCATTTACAGGATTTTTAATAAGGCGACTAAGCCGACAAAGAGTAACAATACACTTACCATACCGTAGGCCATTTTATAGCGATATTGCTGGAGCAGATAAAAGAATACAGGTAGGTTGAGTAAAGCACCTAAACTAATTAAACCCCTAATTTTCCTTGAGCGTAGAGTAAACCAATGCTTTCTAATATCCCAGCCTCCGAGAAAAATAGCGTAAATAAACACATTCCGATAAAGGTAAGTACAGTACCCACCAACATTCCATGTAAATCTTCTTTATTGATTAAAATTCCAGCTATTTAGTTTTTGAATTGCATGATGTGCGGTGAGATCAAACTGTGTTGGAACAACCGAAATGTATCCACTTGATAAGGCAGCTTCATCAGTGTCATCTCCTCCGTCTTCGTTGATGAACTCTCCTGTAAGCCAATAATAGTCTTTGCCCATTGGGCTCATCCTTTTATCGAATTTTTCTACCCAATGTGCTTTTGCTTGACGGCATATCTTAATCCCTTTTATGTCTTTTTTAGGAAGAAGGGGGAAATTTACATTCAAGACAACATCCGATGGAATTTTATTCTTCAAGGCATTTCGCGTGATTTTTTCAATAAATGGTTTTAGGGGCTCAAAGTCTGCTATCCAACGATAATCTAATAAAGAGAATCCTATGGCAGGCACACCTTCTATCCCTGCTTCAATGGCGGCACTCATTGTTCCTGAGTAGATTACATTGATTGAAGAATTAGATCCATGATTAATTCCAGAAACACACAGGTCTGGCTTGCGATTCATCAACTCGTTGACCGCTAATTTCACGCAGTCTGCAGGAGTCCCAGAACATTGATATTCTTTTTGTGGCCCATCATTCACCTTTATTTCGGTACAATAAAGTGTAGAGTCGAGTGTAATGGCATGTCCCATTCCAGACTGAGGGCTATCGGGAGCTACTACAACTACATCGCCAATTGTATTCATCACATCAATTAGGGTGCGTATTCCCGGCGCCGAAATTCCATCATCATTGGTGACTAAGATAAGCGGTCGTTTGCTCATGGCATCATTTTTGGCTAAGGTAAGGAAATAGTCTTTGTTTGAGGTTGTTAAATTCGCGTCAAAAAAAGAGAACATTTTTGTTAAGCATTAGGCAATTCAATATATTAGACGACTAATCCAATGATGATGAAAAAAATTGCTGCCTTAACGGTATTGGTAATTGGGACATTTGTTTTTTTTGCGTTTAATACGCTAAAAAGCAATCCTTCTAAAGATAAGCTACTAATAGAAATTATTTCCTATGTTTTGAGCCGTGGGCATTTTTCTCCCTCAGAAATTAATGATGAATTTTCTGAAAATATATACATCAATTACCTCAATGGGATAGACAGTAGGCATCAATTTTTCATTAAAGGAGACATCAATAATTTCAATGTCTATAAAAAAGAATTGGATGATCAAATCAAAGCATCTAAAATTGACTTTTTTACCCTAACCCACGAAAGGTTTTTAAAGCGCCTAAAGCAGGTAAAAGCCTTTTATCCTAGCTTGTTGGAAAAACCCTTTGACTTTTCAGTTAAAGAAAAAAATAAACGTTGATTATGAAAAAGCGCCCCATGCTGCTTCTCTTTCTGAGCTGAAGCTTGTATGGCGTAAGTTTTTTAAGTTCAACGCATTGGGAATTTTTGCGCGTTTAAAAGAAGCTGAAGAGAGAAAACAAAAAGAGGATACTACCTATGTTCCAAAAACGGATGTAGTGTTAGAGCGAGAAACTAGAGATGCTTTAAAAGAAGACATGAAAATCTTTTTTGAAGTTCGTGATGATCTTAATCGAAATGATTATTTCTCCATTTATATCAATGCGATAGCTTTGCAATTTGATCCCCATACAAATTATTTAGCGCCAAGTGATAAAGATCGTTTTGATCAAAATATATCTGGAAAATTCGAAGGGATAGGAGCACGTTTAACAAAGCGAAATCAGGAAATTGAAATAGTAGAGATCATATCGGGTGGCCCAGTTTGGCGTGATAAACTAATTGAACCTGGAGATAAGATTTTGAAAGTTGCCCAGGTAAATGAAAATCCAGTTGATGTAATTGGAATGCGTCTAGACGACGTAATCAAATTGATAAAGGGGCCAAAAGGAACCCAAGTATTTTTAACCATTCAAAAAGTAGACGCTTCTGTTATTGTAGTCCCTATCACTAGAGATGTAATTGAATTGGAAGAAGCATTTGCCAAGTCAACCATCATAGAAAAAGACGGGAAGCAATTCGGGTTAATTAATCTACCTCGTTTTTATGTCGATTTCAAGAATTACGGTAACCGAAATGCAGCAACTGATGTAAAGAAAGAAATTCAGGCACTAAAAGCACAAGGTGTAAGTGGAATTGTTTTTGATCTCCGCAATAATGGAGGGGGCTCCCTTCAAACTGTTGTTGACATGGCAGGGTATTTTATTGAAAAAGGCCCCATTGTTCAGGTTAAATCAACAGGTGGACAAAAGCAAATTTTAAATGATGAAGACAGTTCAATTGAATGGGATGGCCCACTGGTCGTGTTGGTGAATGAATTTTCTGCATCTGCTTCAGAGATTTTGGCTGCAGCACTTCAAGACTACAAACGTGCAATTGTGTTAGGAAGTAAACAAACCTATGGAAAGGGGACAGTACAAAATGTAATCGATCTGAATCAAATCATTTCAGGGAATACCTATGGTGACTTAGGTGCCATGAAAGTAACGACAGATAAGTTTTATCGCATCAATGGTGGTTCTACCCAACTCGAAGGAGTAAAGAGTGATATTGTTTTTCCCAATCGCTATGCCTACATAGACATTGGAGAAAAAGACCAAGAAAACCCATTGGAATGGGATAGAATCACACCAGCCAACTACTCCTTATGGACTTCTGGTGAACCCTATGCCTACGCCATTGAAAGAAGTAAACAACGTTTAGCTGATAATCCTTTTGTTCAGCTGATCGATGAACAAGCCAAGTGGGTAAAATCACGTCAAGAGGATGATGCATTTTCACTTAATTACCAGTCTTATTTAGCACAGGAGGAGCGCGAAAAAAAGAAAACAAAAAAGTTTAAAAAGCTTAATGAATTTCAAAGCGCAATTTCCTTTAAGACATTACCTCGCGATCTTCAATTGATTCAAAAGGATGAGGTGTTAAAAGAAAAAAGAGTTCGCTGGGAAGAAAGCCTTGCTAAGGATATTTATGTTGACGAAGCGGTGAATGTATTGAATGATTTAGTAAAGATTAAGGGAAGTACTTCACCAATTGCTCAACTAAAAAGTTAATATTGAATTTACTATTTGCCCTTGCAAAAATACTTCGAGATCCAGTGGGTGCAATTAGTCTAGGTTATATTTTACTCATTTCTATTGTAGCTGTTTTTGCTGCTTCAATAGCACCTGACAACACTGCGAATGCAAATCAGATGCACTTATCGATTCATTCCAAACCTCCTGGGCATAAATCCTTACTGCTTCTTATTCCTGCCCAAAATGGATCGATACGCGAAGAGATTCCAGTCATCGATTATCATTGGGACAATGAACAATTGATATATCAGGCAGAAGCGGTGGGTTCTGGTTATGATCAATCGATTAACCGATCGATTTTTCCTGCGGAAATGTCTACAGCTGAAATTGAAAAAAACTTTTTGGTTGAAAGAACGTTTCTTTGGGGAACAGATAAATTTGGGAGAGATCTTTTCAGTCGTATGCTTTTTGGGTCGCGTATTTCATTAGCGATCGGCTTTATAGCGGTTATAATTTCTTTATTTGTAGGTATTTTTTTGGGTGGCTTAGCAGGGTTTATTGGAGGTAAAACCGATAAAATTATTCTCTGGTTCATCAATGTTATTTGGTCCATTCCTAGTTTGTTAATGGTGATTGCGATTACCCTTGCCCTTGGGAAAGGATTTTGGCAGGTATTTATAGCTGTAGGATTGACCATGTGGGTGGAAGTGGCTCGTTTGGTTCGTGGACAAGTTATCTCGATCAAAGCGCAATCTTTTGTGCAAGCAACTAGAGTATTAGGATATTCTGAGATGCGCATTTTTGGAAAACATATTTTCCCTGTATTAATTCCCTCTCTTATTGTAATTTCAACGGCAAATTTCGCCAGCGCAATTCTTATTGAAAGTGGATTGAGTTTTTTGGGAATTGGGGCTCAACCTCCTGTACCAAGTTGGGGTGGAATGATCAAGGATCATTTTCGCTATATGCTTATGGGAAAAGCTTATTTGGCATTAATTCCAGGTGCGGCAATCATGAGCTTGGTTCTGGCTTTTATGTCTCTTGGCAACAGTTTACGTGATGCCTTGGACATCAAAAACTAGCATCGTTCAATCGATTTGCATCTAAGTTTAAATAGATGGCAATCAGCATTGTAAAAGCCAACAAGCTTGACCCGCCATAACTGACTAAAGGTAGCGGAATTCCTATGGTTGGAACCAGTCCAATCGACATTCCGATATTGATAAAGAAGTGGACAAAAAAGATACTCGCAACACTGTAGGCGTAGATGCGCGAAAAGTTGTTTTTTTGTGCTTCTGCTCTGATCAATATTCGTAAAATGAGGAAAGTGAATAACAGTACAACTGCTGCAGTTCCCTTAAAGCCCCATTCTTCTCCAATTGTGCTAAAAATATAATCGGTATGCTGTTCTGGGACAAAACCTCCTTTTGTTTGTGTTCCTTGTAAGAAGCCTTTGCCATTCCAACCCCAGAACCAATGGCGATTTTGGATTGGTTGAGATTATAACCAATTCCCTGAGTGTCCACCTCTTTCCCAAGCACAATATTGATGCGATCTCTGTGTCGTTGTTCAAAGATGTCATTAAAAACGTAATCGACAGAATAGACGTATCCTATACTGATAAAAATGGCAATTAAATAGGGAAAAATAGCCGCTTTCTTATTTACTTTTTTAGAAAAGAAGTAAAGGGAGATCACAACCGTCATTATACTAACATAAACAAAAGGGAGAGGAGCAACTAGGGTTAGTATGAAGAAAAATAACATGGCTGCAATGAGAAGTAAATAAACAGGTCTTAATCCTTCTCTAAAAAGAACAAAAATAAACGATCCAAAAACCAATGCTGATCCAGCATCTGGCTGCAGCACTATCAGTCCCATGGGGAGCGCTATAACTAAAACAACCTGTAAGAGAGAGTTGAATTTACGGAGATCAATTTGAATTTCACTAATTAACTTTGCAATAGCCAAAGCCACAGCAACTTTTGCAAATTCAGCAGGTTGAAGACTTACTCCACCAAAAACATACCAAGAACGCGCACCCGAAATTGTATTTCCAAAAGGAAAAAGTCCAATGAGGAGTGTGATGGTGACTAAATAGATGATGCTTGAAAAACGTTCGAAAACTTTAGACGGTGAGGCAAGAATAAAAATAGCGGTTGCTATACTTACGCCAAAAAAGACCAATTGTTTGCCAATGGATCTACTTAGGTTAAAAAATTCTGGTAGATTTTCATCAAAGGTAGAAGAATAGATATTGGTTATACCAAAACATACTAAGGCGAGGTAAATGACAATTGTTATCCAGTCTAGGCGGAGAGATCTATTCATTTATTGTAAAAGCTTTTCCAGAGAAAGGTTTTAGATATTCATGTTCAAGGCTTCCTTCAAGCATTCGTTTTTCTAGCCATTTTCTTTTCACTTTTCCAGTCAAATAATCTTCAATCATTAGGCTGGCAATTGGCGCTGCCCATCGAGCTCCCCAGTACCCATTTTCAATAAAGACCGCAATGGCAATTTTAGGATCATCTTTAGGGGCAAAAGCGATAAAAATGGAATGATCGGTTAACTGTGTGGTAACACCATCTATGCGAGTGAAGTTTTCGGCTGTTCCAGTTTTTCCACATACTTCAATTCCTTTAATTCGCGCGATACGAGCAGTTCCTCTTTCGACTACCTTTTGCATTCCATCAATTACAACATCAAAATGTTCAGGAGCAATGGTCGTATTTTTTTTGGCGAATTTTTTCTGAAGGGAGTCTCCTTCCACTTTTTTTACAAAATGTGGTGTGTAGTAATATCCTCGATTGGCAATAGCAGCTGTAAAATTGGCCAGTTGTATTGGTGTTGTAAGCAATTCTCCTTGACCAATGGCATTGGAAATAATCGTTGGCGCTTTCCACTGTCCCTCATTATAGGCTTTGTTGTAATACGAAGCTCCTGGAATGTGACCAGGTCGTCCAATCGATAAGTCATACCCCAAATAATTTCCAAGACCAAAACTATTCAAATGCTCTTTCCATCGGTCTACACCCTCAGCGGGAGTGTCGTATTTATCTATGATTCCCCTATAGGTTGCAGAAAAGTAAGAATTACAGGAGTTATAAATTGCCTTAGAGAGGTCGTTGCGACTACCAATAGCACAATGGCACTCCATGAAAGCCCCACGGGCATAGTAGTGTCCTTTTTTGCAGCGATACACTGTTTTTGGGGTAATGGTTTCTTCTTGAAGAGCGATGAGCGCGTTGAGGGTTTTAAATGGCGAGCCTGGAGGATACTGTGCCAATAAACCTCGATCAAATAGTGGTTTAGCGAGTGTATCATTCGCAAGTTTACGATAATTACTCGAACGTTTCCGTCCCACCAATATACTTGGATCATATGAGGGAGCGTTGACCAAGGCAAGTACTTCACCCGTTGCGGGTTCAATGGCCACAATGCCGCCACGTTTATTTTGCATGAGCATTTCCCCATAGGATTGAAGTCTTTCGTCTAGGGTGAGATGAATATTTTTTGCAGGAATTGGCGCAACGTCAAATTCTCCCTCTTTGTAGGGTCCAATAATACGGTTAAAGCGATCTTTCTGAAGGTAGCGTTTTCCTTTGGTCCCTCTAAGTTGCGTTTCGTAAGATTTTTCAATGCCTTGACGTCCAATGATTTCTCCTAACCGATAGTAATCATCTTTTTTTAAATCCGATGTATTAACTTCACTCACATATCCCAAAACATTGGCAGAATGATTAATTCGATATTGACGTAAAGATTTCTTTTGAATAAAAAAACCATCGAACTTCCACATTTGTTCTTGCAGCTTTGCATAGGTTTCCTTAGAAATTTGGTTAACAATAATCGAGGGGAGCTGTTTTGAATATTGTCGCGCCTTTTTTAGGTTATAAATAAGTCGTTTTTTCGAAATACCCGTCAATTCACAGAAACTTATGGTGTCAAATGGAGATGCGTTTTTTGGGATAATCATAATGTCATAAGCAGGCTGATTAGCAACCAATAAGTTTCCATTACGATCGTAAATAAAACCTCGTTCGGGATAATCAGCGATTTCAAGCACAGCATTGTTTTCCGAGAGGGTTCTATAACTAGTATTCATCACCTGAAGCTCAAGTAATTTAAATAAAAACAGCCCCGCTATAAGAATAGTTAATCCACGAAGAAGGAAAATTCGCATTAGTTTTTTGTTTGAAAGAGTGTCAAGGTTGCGGTAATTAAAACAAAGCTGAAAAAAGCATTGGCTAGGGTGTGCTTAACAATTATCCATAGATGAGTCATGTTGAAATAAATGATTAAAGAAAAGATGAATTGATGAATCAAAATCATCAAAAACACATACAACATTCTATTGCTCCACAATGTGCTTGTGGACAAAGCATTGGATTGATTGAAGTTTGCTCCTAAAGCAAAACGAGAAATAACTGGACGAAAAAAAGCAATTGAAACACCTGCTAAGCTGTGTGCTCCGGGTGATTGGGTAAGCAAGTCTAGAAAAAGACCTGTAAAAAAGCCAATCGCAATAAAACCAAACTGATCTAAATCCAAACGATAAGTAATGAGTATAATTAAGTAAATCGCAGGGTTGCTAAAATTGAATAAATGAATATGATCAAACACTAAGATTTGTAAAATCAGCAAAACAAATGCAATCGAAAAGAAGCGTGTGTAATAGGGAATCATGATTATCTTTCTAACAATTCGATAATTTCTTTTCTGTTTTTATTGCCAATGACATAGACGTATTCAAGGTCGGTCATGTTATTAAAAAGACGCACACTGATATTATAATACCCGCCGTTCTCTGGTAAGTTAAAACTTTTTACTGTTCCAATTAAGATGCCTTCAGGAAAATAAGATGACATTCCACCGGTGACCAAAGTATCTCCAACCTCAACCGAATTTATATTGGCAATATCCGCTAGTTGCATTTCATTAGGATTGTCTCCTTCCCAAAAAAGTGAACCAAAAACATTGGACTTTTTGAATTTCGCATTAATCTTTAAATCGCGATACAAAATGGACAATACAGAAGCGTAATTTTCACTGGTTTGATTAACAATACCAATGATACCCTTTGGGCCAATGACCCCCATTTCTTTGGTTATATTGTCATTGCTTCCTTTGTCGATCAACAAGATGTTACGCGACTGAGTAAAGCTGTTTCGAATTATTTTAGCAGGGAGCGAATAATATTGGGGACCAGCGATGTTTTGCTCCCCTAAGGACAAAACCTCCGCCTTGTTAAACTGCTCCAATACCAAGCTTTTGAGTGTATTATTTTCTTCTATCAGACGTTTATTTTCATCTATTAGATTGAAATAACTGTTAAGTTGTTCAAAGGGTTGGTGAATAAACCCGGAGATCGCTAGACTAAATTTTGCGATTTTACTGTTGTGATAATCGCTTTGTTTTCCCGAGATAATTAGCCCAAGATTAAATAAAAAAAGAAAGAGCAAAAAGTTCTTGTAGCGAATAAAAGCATTTAAGACCCATTGCATTATTTACTTATTTTAATAGAATCGTTTTGTATCGGTCAATATTCTTTAGTGCAATTCCTGTACCTCGAACTACAGCTTGCAAAGGATCTTCTGCAATATAAACAGGAAGGTCTGTTTTTAAAGAAATACGCTTATCTAAACCACGAAGCATTGATCCTCCACCAGCGAGATAAATACCCGTATTGTAGATGTCTGCTGCTAATTCTGGAGGTGTTTGTGATAAAGCTTCCATAATTGCATCCTCAATACGTAAAATCGATTTGTCTAGCGCACGTGCAACTTCTCTGTGGGAAACCATGGCTTGTTTGGGTTTTCCAGTTAAGAGATCTCTTCCTTGAACAGACATTTCATCTGGCGGATTTTCTAAATCTTCTAAGGCGGCCCCGATGTTTATTTTAATTTTTTCGGCTGTACGTTCACCTACATAAAGATTGTGTTGTCGACGCATGTAATAAACAATATCATTGGTGAATACGTCTCCTGCAATCTTTACAGATTTATCGCATACAATTCCTGATAAAGCAATGACCGCAATCTCTGTAGTACCACCACCAATATCTACAATCATATTTCCCTTGGGTTGCTTTATGTCGATACCAATACCTATAGCAGCAGCCATGGGTTCATGAATGAGATATACTTCTTTCCCATTCACCCGCTCGGCGGATTCTCGAACTGCACGCATTTCAACTTCTGTAATGCCAGAAGGAATACAAATCACCATTCTCAGTGAGGGGGTAATCATCTTTTTTTTCAGCGTAGGAACACTTTTAATCAACATGCTGATCATTTGTTCAGAAGCATTGAAGTCAGCAATTACTCCATCTTTTAAAGGACGAATGGTTTTAATGTTTTCATGGGTTTTACCCTGCATCATACTGGCCTCATAACCAATTGCAATTACCTTGTTGTTGGTTCTGTCAATGGCGACTATGGAAGGGCTATCCACAACGATTTTCTCTTTGTGAATATTTAAAGTGTTTGCTGTCCCTAAATCAATTGCAATTTCTTCCGTTAAAAAGTCAAAAAATCCCATGTAGCGCCTCTATAATTTATTGCTGATTCTCAAAGTTAACAAATTTAATGCTTAAAATGGCGTATTCCGGTGAATACCATAGACATATTTTGCGCATTGCAATAGTCAATAGACAATTGGTCTTTAATAGAACCACCTGGTTGTATAACTGACATTATACCAGCATTTTTTGCAATTTCCACACAATCAGGGAAAGGGAAGAAAGCATCACTTGCCATAACAGCATTGTTGAGATCGAAGCCAAAATTCTGTGCCTTGGCTATTGCTTGGCGTAGGGCATCTACTCGGGAAGTCTGACCTGTACCAGAAGCAAGTAATTGACCATTTTTTACCAAAACAATGGTGTTAGATTTTGTATGCTTACAGATTTTAGAGGCAAACAATAGATCGTCTATCTCATCTGCAGAAGGTGCTTTTTCTGTTGCTGTACTCAATAATTCTTTTGAATCAGTTACATTATCACGATCCTGAACCAAATAACCGTTCAAGCAAGTACGTATTGTTTTACCCTGCAAAGGATTCGGTTTTTGCACCAAAAGAATTCGGTTCTTTTTGCTGGTTAAAATCGCTAAGGCCTCTTCAGTAAAGGACGGGGCAATGACTACTTCACAGAAAAGTGTATTGATTTTCTCAGCCGTGGCTAGATCAATTGCTTTGTTCGCAATCAAGACGCCCCCAAAGGCAGATACTGGGTCTCCAGCCAATGCGTCTTCGTAGGCGTTCAGAAGGTTTTCGCGTGTGGCAAAACCACAAGCATTGTTGTGTTTTAGGATGGCAAAGGTGGGTTTCCCATCATAAAATTCAAGCATAAGATTTACGGCAGCGTCTATGTCTAACAAGTTGTTGTAAGAAACTTCCTTTCCATGCACTTGTTCCAATAAATCGCCAAGGGGACCATAAAAAGTTCCTTCTTGATGAGGATTTTCGCCATAGCGTAAGGGTTTTGCTTCTTGTTGGCTTATTTTTAATGCGTTTGAAGCTTCTGTCGCGTCATTAAAATAGTGGAATATAGCGGCGTCATAGTGAGAGGAAATTTGAAAAGCTTTGGTGGCAAAGCGCTTCCTGTCTTCTCTAGTTGGAGCTCCATTTGATGTGACCAGTAGATCCAAAACTTCTTGGTAATCGTTTTTATCGGAAACACATAAGACGTCTGCAAAGTTTTTGGCTGCAGCACGAATTAATGATATCCGCCGATGTCAATTTTTTCTATGATGTCTTGTTCTGGGGCACCTGAGGCAACAGTATGTTCAAAGGGGTAGAGATCTACAATAACCAAATCCAATTGTGGAATTTCATATTGTTGGATTTCCTCTTGATCAGAGGCAACATTTTGACGGTTTAGAATTCCTCCAAACACCTTCGGATGTAGTGTTTTTACACGTCCACCAAGGATGGACGGATAAGACGTTATATCCTCAACAGCAATAACGTCAATGCCCATATCTCGGATAAATTTTTCAGTTCCTCCTGTTGAATATAACCTAACCCCTTGTTTGTGGAGTTCTTGTATTATGGGTCCTAAACCCTCTTTGTCAAAAACAGAAATTAGGGCTGAAGTAATTTTGTGCGATGAATTCATAAAAAAATAGATTAAAATAACGAGTCGGCAATGGCCGCATTGAGTTGTTCCAGAAAGTGAATGTCATGGTCAGAAAATGCGTTTATCACATTTGAGTCTATGTCGATTTGGCCAATATTTTTTCCTTCAACAAAAAGCGGAATTACAATTTCTGATTTCACATGAATGTCACATGCGATATAATTGTCTTGAGAAGAAACATCATCTACCAAGAAATTCTGGTTGGAGACAGCCACTTGTCCACATATTCCTTTTCCAAAAGGGATGACAGTATGTTCGGTTGGTATTCCTGCAAATGCACCTAAATGAAGCGTTTCTTCTGCCTCATTTGCGAAGTAAAACCCAACCCAATCGTAATGTTTTACGGTGCTTTGTAATAAAAGACAAATTTTTGTCAGGGTTGCATCCTTATCCAAAGTTGTGTTTGCAAGCAGTGATTTGGCTTCTTCTAAGAGAAGGGAATAGTTGGTCACGGTAATTTTTTTTCAAAAATAGCAAAAACACAAACGCAATACCGTTTTTTAAGACAATTAATTTAGACGAAATAATTGTGATTTAAGGTTGATTATGAGTGAATTGTGGCATGATTATAGTAAAGAGAAATTCTATATCTTTGTATTGAATTTTTAGATGATGAAGCAGTTACGCATTTTGGTTTTGTTACTCTTCTTTTTACACAGTAAAATAGGGGTTGCCTTTAATGTGCATTATTGCGGAAAGCATATCGCAGAAATTTCATGGGCATTTGACCCAAAGGGTTGTGGTATGGAGCCATCAGAATTGCCAGGCTGTGATAAGGAAAGACTGACCCAAAAAAGTTGTTGTCTTGATGATGTGGTAATTCAACAGAACAACGCAGATCAGGACATTTTAAAACAGATCAAACCCTCTATTTTGGCCAACGGCGTGTGGTTAAGTGAGGTTGAGCAGCTTGATCATTTCGTTCCTCCGCCTGAGGTGCTTCGATCAAAAGATCCCCCGTGTTTAAAAGCTTTGTACAAAAGATACTGTTCTTATGTTTTTTACGGATGATAATAATCGTTGCCCTGCATAGGGCGATTGAATTATTATAACCCTTAAAACATAAAAATAAATGAAAGCACAATTTACTTTTTTGCTGTTGTTTTTTACCCTTTCTATCTTAGGACAGGAAATGGTAGAGGGACAGCTACTTATCCAAGAAAACAATGAAACCTACCCACTAGAAGGTGTAAATATATATTGGTTAAATTCAATCAATGGTACGGTTTCGAATCAAAAAGGACAATTTACACTAGCACGTGACAATAGCACTGATCAATTGGTGCTAAAGTACCTGGGCTATAGAACAGATACCTTAAAAGTCGTAAGTGGAAAAAAAATCATTCACTTCATGAAAGAAGATACGGGGGAAAGTTTAGATGAGGTAGAATTAACGCAGCGAAGAAAAACCATACAAAAATCCTATTTCGAAGCCCAAAACGTGGTTCAAGTCAATAGTGCAGAATTACTAAAAGCCGCCTGTTGCAATTTGTCCGAAAGTTTTGAAACTAATCCCTCCATTGATGTTAGCTTTTCAGACGCCTTAACAGGGACCAAGCAGATTCGAATGCTAGGCTTGTCTAGTCCTTATTTATTGATCACTGAAGAGAACATCCCTTCGGTTCGGGGCGCTTCACAAATTTATGGACTTACCTATACACCCGGAACTTGGATAGAGAGTATCCAAATTACCAAAGGAGCAGGTTCCGTAACCAACGGTTTCGAGAGCATAGCGGGACAAATAAACACTGAATTGCGAAAACCTTTTTCAGATGCACCCTTGTTTGTAAATTTATTTACATCCATCAACGGTCGTCAGGAAGCTAATGTTCATTTAAATTCTAAGGTGTCCGACAAATGGAGCATTGGTTTATATGTTCATGGCAATCAGCGTAACCTTATCACCGATCGAAACGAGGATGGTTTTTTAGATGTGCCGCTGGCAAAACAACTGAATCTTTTTAATCGTTGGCAGTATACTAATGCAGAAAAGGGATGGGTGAGTTTTGCAAGTTTTCGTTTTTTAGACGATCAAAAACAGACAGGATCGATTGCATTTAACCCCACGGTAGACAGGGGTTTGACCAACGAGTGGGGAAGTCAAATCGACACCCAGCGATTTGATTCTTCCTTAAAAGTTGGGTATGTTTTCCCCTGATTACCTATCAGAGTTTTGGTTTTCAAGCCGCCTACAGTTCTCACGATCAATCAGCCTATTATGGGCTACGTCAATACGACATTAAACATCAAAGTTTTTTTGGAAACATTTTATTCAACTCTATTTTTGGGAATACCAAGAATAAGTTTAAAACAGGGATTAATGTAAGTTGGGATCGATACGAAGAATTGGTCGATGGTGGATTATATCAGCGCACCGATCAGGTTATTGGTGCTTTCTTCGAATACACCTACGACAGTTTAGAAAAATGGAATATTGTCGCAGGAATTCGCGTTGATAAACACAATAATTTAGGCACTTTTATTAGCCCACGTTTTCATGCTCGCTATACTCCTTGGGAAAGAGCGGCATTGCGTTTTTCTTTTGGACAAGGTAGAAAGGCAGCCAATATTTTCGCTGAAAATCAAACCTTATTTGCCACCAATAGAACCATTCGTGTTCAATCAAATGGTGGGAGTATTTATGGATTACGTCCCGAAAAAGCATGGAACTATGGGCTTAGTTTTCGTCAAGGTTACACCCTGTTCAATAAACAAGGAGATGTTACTTTAGATTATTACAAAACCACATTTCAAGACCAGGTTGTGGTTGACTGGGAAACAGCCCGTTATATTGATTTTTATAATCTAGACGGAAGAAGTTTTGCCAATAGTATCCAGTTGGAAGTAGATTATGCTCCTTTTCGAAATACTTCATTTCGTTTTGCTTATAAGAACTATCAGGTTAAAACCGATTACTTGGATGGCTTAAAACAAAAACCATTGCAGCCTGAGCATCGTTTCTTTGCCAATGGGGAATACAACAATATAAGCGAAGCAGGAAATGGTTGGCGGGCAGATTTGACCTATCATTTTGTTGGAGAACAGCGTATACCCTCGAACGCCAGAGATGGTCGCTATTTCAATTCCCATGCTTATGGTTTGTGGAATACGCAATTGACACACGTCTTTTCTCCTCGTTTTGAGGTATATTTAGGAAGTGAAAATTTCACCAATGTAAAACAGACCAATCCGGTTGTTAACGTAGATCAGCCTTTTGGCAGGGATTTTGACGCTAGTTTAGTATACGCTCCTATTTTTGGGCGAATGCTTTATGCAGGATTGCGATTTAATATAAAAAACAACCAATGAAAAAATTAGTAATTATTTTATTTGCCATAAGTCCTTTCGTATTGATGGCACAAAAAAAAGATCTTCAAAAAACAGCTTTTGAGGTAGATGGTGTTTGTGGGATGTGTAAAGCTCGGATTGAAAAAACGGCTTTTGGAATTAAAGGTGTCAAAACGGCATCATGGGATATTCCATCGCATCAGTTCCAAGTTTTGTTCGACGCGAACAAAGTGAGCATAGAAGACATTCATTCGGCGATAGCCAATGCGGGTCACGATACACCGTTGGCTACTGCACCAGACGAGGTGTACGAAAACTTACCCCTATGTTGTTTGTACGAACGTAAAAAGCAAAAGAATTAAAAAAAGCGACCCTTGGGTCGCTTTTTAGTTTGTAAAAGTTGTTCTTAATTGGTCTTTCCAATCACAAAGGCAGTTGCTCCTGCCAGCACGGCTGTCATCAGACCGCCAATGATAACCTCTTTTAGAAAAGAAATAAGATCAAAAGATCCGCTTCCACTTATCACAAAGAAATGATAGCTCATGGCATAAAGGATACCAATAATAAGCCCAGCATTAAAGCCTGTGCTAAATTTGGAAATACTTGTCCAGCGCGTAAAAATTACGGCAAAAATAAAGGCATAAAACAAGCAACCAAGGAAAATAAAAAGAGGGCTTTCTTCGCCTGTCGCCAAGTCTGGGAATAAAATTCCGTAGACCAACCATCCTAGTAAGTAATAAACGATGGTTCCAATAACTCCTGAATAAAGTAAACTTTTGTTCATAATAATAAGATTTGGTTCGAAATAAATGTACTAAACTTTATTTAAATAAAAAAACCGCTCAATTGAGCGGTTTTTTTAATAGACTGAAATAAAGAAATCTTACATCATTCCGGGCATTCCGCCACCCATTGGAGGCATTCCACCACCGGCACCTGCAGGTGTATCTTCTTTAATGTCGACTAAAGCACATTCGGTCGTTAGGATCATTCCTGCAACAGATGCCGCATTTTCTAAGGCAACACGTGTTACTTTCTTAGGGTCAATAATCCCTTCTTTTAACATATCGACATACGTACCTTCTTTGGCATTGAAGCCGAAGTTTTTGTCTCCTTCCAATACTTTGGCAACAACAACCGATCCTTCACCACCTGAATTTCCAACAATTGTTCGAAGAGGTGCTTCAATAGCACTGTTAATTATTTGAATTCCAGTGGCTTGGTCTTGGTTATGTGCATCGAGTTTTGTTAGTACTTTTTTGGTGTTCAGCAAGGCTACTCCACCACCAGCAACGATGCCTTCTTCTACGGCAGCACGCGTGGCATGAAGCGCATCGTCTACACGATCTTTCTTTTCTTTCATCTCAACTTCGGAAGGAGCACCAACATACAATACCGCTACACCTCCAGAGAGTTTAGCTAAGCGTTCTTGTAATTTTTCTTTGTCGTAATCTGAGGTTGAATTTTCGATTTGCGCCTTGATTTGACCAACACGAGCTTCGATTGCTTCGGAGTTACCTGCTCCGTTAACTACTGTTGAGTTGTCCTTGTCAATGGTAACTTTTTCTGCAGTTCCAAGCATTTCAATAGTGGTGTTTTCTAGGGTAAATCCGCGCTCCTCAGAAATAACCGTTCCGCCAGTAAGAATGGCAATGTCTTCTAACATTGCTTTTCTACGGTCACCAAATCCTGGGGCTTTTACTGCAGCAATTTTCAATGCACCTCTCAATTTGTTAACAACGAGTGTGGCAAGCGCTTCTCCGTCTACATCTTCAGCGATGATCAACAAAGGTTTTCCAGTTTGAGCAACGGGCTCGAGTACTGGAAGTAAGTCTTTCATGGAAGAAATTTTCTTGTCGTATAACAAAATGTACGGTGTTTCTAAATCAGCTTCCATTTTTTCAGAGTCTGTAACGAAATAAGGAGATAGATAACCTCGGTCAAATTGCATTCCTTCAACAACATCTACATAGGTATCTGTTCCTTTGGCTTCCTCAACAGTGATTACACCTTCTTTTCCTACTTTCTCGAAAGCTGTCGTAATTAGGCTTCCAATGGTTTGGTCATTGTTAGCAGAGATGCTCGCAACTTGCTTTATTTTTTCTGAGGAATCTCCCACTTCAACTGCTTGTTTTTCTAGGGCAGTAACAATGGCATGAACTGCTTTGTCAATTCCACGCTTTAGGTCCAACGGGTTAGCACCTGCAGCTACATTTTTCAAACCTTCTTTTACGATGGCCTGTGCTAAGATTGTCGCTGTTGTCGTTCCATCACCAGCTAGGTCATTGGTTCTTGAAGCAACTTCTTTCACCATTTGTGCACCCATATTTTCGAGAGTGTCTTCTAGCTCAATTTCTTTTGCAACAGTCACCCCATCTTTTGTAACATGAGGTGCACCAAATGCTTTTCCTATAATTACGTTACGACCTTTAGGTCCAAGAGTTACTTTTACGGCATTGGCCAAAGCATCAACACCTCGCTTGATGCCGTCTCTAGCATCGATATCAAATTCTATTTTTTTTGCCATGATATGGTTGTTTTCGGATTAAACGATTGCTAAAATATCTGCTTCTTTCATGATCAGGTAATCGGTACCCTCATGATTTAGTTCTGTACCAGCATATTTCCCGTACAGTACGGTGTCTCCTACGGAAAGTGTAACCGGATTTTCTTTTGTTCCTGGTCCTACAGCAACCACGACTCCACGCTGTGGCTTTTCTTTCGCTGTATCGGGAATGATTATACCCGAAGAAGTTTTAGTTTCAGCGGCAGCAGGCTCAACTAGAACACGATCTGCCAAGGGTTTAATGGTTAAATTACTCATGTGTATTAAATTTTTTTAAACTTTTTTCAGAAATTATGCCAACTCTATTGTTGGCAGTTTTTTCATAAAAAAATGCCAGCTTGTCAGGAAGCTGGCATTGAAATTATGTCGGATTGTTTTATTCTTCTAGGGCAGGTGCTTCTGGAGTTTCAAGCACTTCCTCTGGAATAGTTTCTGGGATTGTTTGTTCTACTCCGCTATCGATTAATTTTGATTCAGTATCCACAGGAGAGGTTCCTGTATTAATGCCAAAGTTAGACAATAAAATTAACGCCAACAATAAAGAAGCTAGTACCCAAGTGCTGCGGTCTAGGAAATCGGTTGTTTTTTGGACTCCACCGAGTTGTTGTCCACCACCACCGAAAGAAGATGATAAGCCACCTCCTTTTGGGTTTTGTACCATCACCACAAGGATGAGTAGAAAACATACAATTAAAATTAGTGTAATGAATATTGAAAAAGTGCTCATGACTTAGCTGTTTTGTTGTAATTGTTTAATTGCTTTGATTTGGTTTGCAAAGAAACCATTTTTTTCTGGATATTTCAAACTTAAAATTTGATAGGCATAGAGGGCTTTTTTATATTTCTTTTGTTTGAGATAAATTTTTGCTAAGGTTTCTGTCATCAATTCCTCTTTGTTGAATTCATTATGGGCAGACAGATCGACCTTAGGTTGGTCTTGACGCACGGGAGGTATCTTTGGTTTATTTTCCAAAAAGGAATCGATCAATGATAATTTATCGTCTAGACTGGTTGCTTCTTTTCTTGGGGTTATCTTTCCTTTAGCCGAATAAATTACCCAGTCTGCATACGTCATGGCTAAAGGCTCTTTCTTTTTCGGACGCGCTTTTTTGGGCACTTTCGCCACCGTTTTTTTTGGTGCGGCTATATGATCGCTTTTTGGAGTTGGTTTTTTTGGTTCAACAGTTGGTTTTTCTTGTTTACTAACATCCTCAGGTATTTCTTTTTTTAACTTAGGTGAAGTCTGAACAGTTTCCTTGCTTTCAAGCCATTGATATAAAAAAGACCTCGATGGACTTAGGACAGCTGTTTTACGCAGAATAAGATTGTAATTGTACTGCTCTTGTTCTTTTAGAGTCTTGAGATAGTGGGCATAGGCCGACTGAAAGTAGGGGTAGCGGTAGGTGATTTTTTCAAAAGCTTTTCGTTGTGTCTCATCTTTTGGATCGAAAGACCGCACTAATTTGGTGTATTCTTGTGCTGTCATATTTACCATTTGGCTAGCGTTTCATTAAAAATATCCTGTGTTATTCGCTCAAAAAGTTCTCGATTGGCAGCGTCTTTAATATCAAATAATTGTTGATTTGCGTCGAAGTCATAAAAGAAATCAAAACGTTTCTCAAAAGAGTCTTCTTCTTTTTTGGTGTTGGTATACCTTAGATTAACTGTCATACTAAGCCGATTTTGGGCAGCAGTATTGTTTGCGGTTGAGGTAGTGGGTGAAATACGGTATTCGATGATTTCTCCCTCATAGATCAAATCTCCATTGGTAGTTACTAAATTTAAATTGGTCTGATTTTGAATCAAATCTTGAAGCGCAATGGTAAACTCTTGATCAAGACCAGGTTCAACGGTTGACCCTGGCTTATTCCCCGCCTCATTGTTGAAATAATTTACTTGGAAGGTTTCTGTTCCCACAGGAATAGATGCTCCAGTGAAAGAGTATATTCCACAATTGCTTATGTTAAAGACCAGCGTGGCCAAAAGGATAATCTTAAAGATCTTCTTCATCATTCAAGTCGTATTGTTTGATTTTTCGGTAAAGCGTTCGTTCCGAAATACCGAGTTCTTCGGCAGCTAGTTTTCTTCTTCCGCGACTTCTCTCAAGTGCTTTTTTATCATTTCAATTTCCTTGTCCAATAGAGATAAGGGTTCTTCTGCCTCTATGGTTTCTGCATAAGAATAACTGTCTTGCTGTTGTACCATGGGTTGAGAGGGAATAACTTGTTCTATTGATGGATTCACTACGGTGAGGGAATTCGCTTCTTCTTTACTGATATTTTCTCTCCCATAGAGTTTCTCAATAAGCCCTTCTTTTTCTTCCTCACTGATATCTTGCTTCATCAATTCTAACGTGAGTTGTTTAAGGTCGTTGAGATCATTTTTCATGTCGAAGAGTACTTTGTATAAAATATCTCTTTCAGAAGCAAAATCACTTTGTTCTTTTTTATCGGACGTTAGTGCAGGTAATTGCGATCCCATATCGGGTAGGTAAGCCCGTAAGCTTGCTGCTGTTAGCAGTCGGTCTTGTTCTAATACAGAAACTTGTTCCGCTACATTGCGTAACTGACGAATGTTTCCATTCCAATTGTATTGAATCAACAATTGTTGTGCATCCTCATCTAAACGAAGTGTGGGCATTCTGTATTTT
The DNA here is from genome assembly GCA_038143735.1 of Flavobacteriaceae bacterium. Classification (GTDB taxonomy): domain Bacteria; phylum Bacteroidota; class Bacteroidia; order Flavobacteriales; family Flavobacteriaceae; genus Arcticimaribacter. The sequence continues at coordinate 207,433 of JAYQML010000004.1, read as the reverse complement.
TGAGCAAAATCAACAGCAAATTTGCGAAACAATAAAGGAATATCTTCTTTGCGTTCCCTTAGGGGAGGAAGGTGGATGTCTACGGTGCTAAGACGATAAAATAAATCCTCTCTGAATTTGTTTTTTTGTATGGCATCACGCATGTTGACATTCGTTGCGGCTACAATACGAACATTGGTTGTTTGCGTTTTTGAGGAGCCTACTTTGAGAAACTCTCCTGTTTCTAAAACACGAAGCAAACGCACTTGTGTTGAAAGTGGGAGTTCACCTACTTCATCTAAGAAAATGGTTCCACCATCCGCTACTTCAAAATAACCGCTTCGAGTAGCTGTTGCTCCGGTAAAGGCTCCTTTTTCATGTCCAAAGAGCTCACTGTCTATAGTGCCTTCGGGAATAGCTCCACAGTTAACCGCAATATACTTAGCGTGTTTACGATGCGAGTTTTGATGAATTATTTTGGGGATATTTTCTTTACCAACACCACTTTCTCCAGTCACCAAAACAGAGATGTCGGTAACAGCGACGCGCAGCGCTTTTTCAATTGCACGATTCAATCCATGACTCATGCCGATGATGCCAAAGCGCTGTTTTATTGTTTGTAAGTTCTCCATCGTTAGACTTAAATATTATTTGAAATACCTACGGCCTTTCCTAAAAGGGTTGCTGAGGTACAATCAGTAATGATTACATCGACAAAATCACCAATTTGATAGTTCTCTTTCGGGAAAACCGCCACGGTGTTTTGCGAAGTTCGTCCACTCCATTGATCAGCAGATTTTTTCGATTCTTTTTCAATCAAAACACAAACGGTTTTTCCGACAAAGGCTTCGGTACGAAAACGACTGTGAGCTTGTTGTTTGTCAATAATTTCGCTCAATCTTCTTTTCTTTGTTTCCAGCGGAATATCGTCCTCCATTTTCCGTTCTGCTAGCGTTCCTGGACGTTCAGAGTAGGCAAACATAAATCCGAAATCATATTTCACATAATCCATCAAACTTAGAGTGTCTCGATGGTCTTCTTCTGTTTCGGTTGGAAACCCAGCAATCATATCCTGTGAAATGGCACAGTCTGGAATAATTTTTCGAATGTTATCGATCAAATCGAAATATTCTTGCCTTGTATGCAAACGATTCATTTTTTTTAGTATGCGATCGCTCCCCGATTGAACGGGTAGATGAATGTAGTTGCAAATGTTCGGGTATTTTGCCATAACATGCAATACATCAAGCGTCATGTCTTGGGGGTTTGAGGTTGAAAAGCGAAAACGAATTCTAGGATGTGCCTCAGCAGCCATTGATATTAATTGCGCAAAATTTACTGCGGTTTTTTGTTGTAGCTCGGTGGCTTTAACAAAGTCTTTTTTCAGTCCCCCACCGTACCACAAATAGCTGTCTACGTTTTGCCCTAAAAGGGTAATTTCCTTAAAGCCACGTTGCGCAAGGTCATCGACTTCGTGTAAAATACTTTTGGGGTCACGACTGCGTTCTCTTCCCCTTGTAAACGGGACGACACAAAATGTGCACATGTTGTCGCAACCACGAGTGATGGAGACAAAGGCACTTACGCCATTGGAATCAATTCGAATGGGAGCAATGTCGCCGTAGGTTTCTTCTTTGGAAAGAATCACATTAACGGCATCTCTTCCTTGATTTATTTCGGCCAACAGGTTTGGCAGGTCTTTGTAAGCATCTGGACCAACAACCATGTCCACAATTTTCTCCTCCTCTAAGAATTGATGCTTTAAACGCTCTGCCATGCAGCCCAATACACCAACTTTCATGGTTGGATTGGTTTTTTTAACGGCATTGAATTTTTCCAATCTTTTGCGAACGGTTAGTTCTGCTTTTTCTCGAATAGAACAGGTGTTTACCAAAATCAAGACAGCAGTCTCCATTTTAGAGGTGGTCTGGTAACCTTCCTTGGAAAGAATAGAAGCAACAACTTCGCTGTCAGAAAAATTCATTTGACAACCATAGGATTCGATGTAAACAGATTTTTCTGTTTTACGGTCAGTACGCTTGTGCGCAATGACTACACCATCAGTCGCTGGTGTGATTTGTTTCTCTGAAACGTTTACCGTGTTATTTAGTTTTGTGTGCATTCTAATTTATTGGCTAGTCCTTTTCAATAACTGTACAAAAGTAATGAATTACCGTCATTTTGTCATGTTTTTCGGAAAAGACTGAAAATTTTATTCCTAAAAATAAATCAATGTACAAGCCGTTAATCGGGAGAATGATCAGAATTATTTTATTTTGATTTCATCCTAAAATTTGAGCCATAAAAAATTTCGTCTACTTTTGTTGACAAGAAAAAACCCATCATGGCAAAGAACTTAGTGATTGTTGAGTCCCCTGCAAAGGCAAAAACAATTGAGAAATTTTTAGGGAAAGGATATAAAGTAGCTTCTAGTTTTGGACACATTGCCGACCTTCCTTCCAAGGAGTTGGGTGTCGATGTCGACGGTGATTTCTTACCCAAATACATTGTCTCGACCGACAAGAAAAAAGTTGTTTCAGAGCTGAAGTCCTTGGCCAAGAAAGCAGAAATCGTGTGGTTGGCCAGTGATGAAGATCGAGAGGGAGAGGCGATTGCTTGGCATTTGGCTAACACACTTGAGTTAGAAGAAAACAACACCAAACGTATAGTGTTTCACGAGATCACTAAGAATGCCATTTTAAAAGCAATTGATTCTCCACGTGAAATCGATTATAATCTTGTCAATGCGCAACAAGCCCGAAGAGTTTTGGATCGCTTAGTGGGCTACGAATTGTCTCCAGTATTATGGCGTAAGGTCAAAGGAGGGCTCTCGGCTGGACGAGTACAGTCTGTTTCTGTACGACTGATCGTTGAACGCGAAAGAGAGATTAAATCTTTTGTTCCTGTTTCAATGTTTAAAACACAAGCGGAATTTTTGACGACCGAAAACAAAATGATCAAGGCTGGATTGAATACTACCTTTGATCAAGCCGAAGCGGTAGAAGATTTTCTTGCTAAAAATGCGAATGCTGTTTTTACGGTTAATTCTAAAGAAACTAAACCAGCCAAAAAAAGCCCTACCGCTCCTTTTACAACATCAACCTTACAACAAGAGGCTGCTCGTAAGTTGTTTTTCTCAGTGAGTAAAACCATGACTATGGCGCAACGTTTATACGAGGCAGGTTTGATAACTTACATGCGTACGGACAGTGTCAATCTCTCGAAAGAAGCACAAACAGCTGCGCTAAAAGAGATTACCCGTCGATATGGTGAAGATTTTGCGCAAGCGAGAAATTTTAAAAGCAAAAGTAAAGGAGCCCAAGAAGCTCACGAAGCCATTCGTCCAACAGACCTAAGCCGAGCTACTGTCGAAGTTGATTATGATCAAAAGCGGTTGTATGAACTGATATGGAAACGCACCGTTTCATCTCAAATGAGCGATGCAAAACTTGAACGGACAGTCCTGAAAATTGGAGCAAATCAGCACAATGAGGTGTTTACCGCCAGAGGTGAAATCTTAGTATTCGAAGGTTTTCTAAAAGTATACTTGGAGGGAGTAGATGAAGATGAAGAAGAAGCACAGGGAATTCTTCCGCCTGTTGAAAAGGGAGAAGAACTAACGCTTAAGTCTTTGGTAGCAACACAGCGTTTTACAAGACCACCATATCGTTTTACGGAAGCTTCTTTGGTGAAAAAACTTGAGGAATTAGGGATTGGTCGACCCTCTACCTATGCACCAACAATTTCTACCGTGCAAAACAGAGGGTATGTGGCTAAAGGAACCATTGAGGGAGTACAGCGTACCTATCAACAATTTGCCCTAAAGGAAGGAGAAGTGACCGCTAGCCGACTTACTGAAATGGTCGGTTCGGATAAAGGAAAATTGGTTCCTACCGATATTGGAATGATCGTCAATGATTTTTTAGTCAACAATTTTGAAAATATTTTGGATTATAATTTCACTGCACAAGTGGAACAAAATTTTGACGCAATAGCGGAGGGAAGAGAGGATTGGGTCAAAATGATCAAGGGTTTTTATGGTGACTTTCAAACAACTGTTCAGCATGTAAAAGAACATGCCGAACGTGAATCCGGAGAACGTGTATTAGGAACTCATCCCGACTCTGGTCGAACGGTTAAAGTGCGTTTGGGTAAATTTGGTCCCATTGCCCAAATAGGAGATGCCGATGACGAAGAGCCAGTCGTTTTTGCCAGTCTTAATCAAGATCAACAACTGGATACAATAACTTTTGAGGCCGCTTTAGAATTATTCCAATTGCCAAAAGATCTGGGCGAGTACGAAGGTGAGGTTGTTACTGTTAATAATGGTCGTTTTGGACCTTATGTTAAATTTGGAAGTACTTTTGTCTCTTTGCCCAAAGGGACCAACCCCATGGAAGTTGATCGCGACTTAGCCATTCAGCTTATTGAAGAAAAGAAAATTGCTGACGCTCCCATATACACCTACAATGACCTTCCTGTAACCAAAGGAACAGGTCGTTTTGGTCCTTTCATTAAGTGGAGTGGAATGTTTATTAACGTCAATAAGAAATACAATTTTGATGCGCTTTCCGATGATGATATAGAAACCCTGATTAAAGATAAGATTCAAAAAGAGATCGATAAGGTGATTCATAATTGGGAAGAGGAAGGAATTCGGGTAGAGAAAGCCCGCTGGGGTCGTTCAAACATTATACAAGGGAAGCTAAAAATTGAACTGTCCAAAGATATTGATGCCACAAAAATAACCTTGGCTGAAGCTAAGAAAATGTTGGAAGCAAAAAAGCCCAAGAAAAAGACCAAGAAAAAAGCTGCCGCCAAGCCTAAAGCAAAGAAATAAGCATGAGTTTAGATTTTTTCACCCCTGTTGATGACGCGGTTCTAGGAATTACAACCTTGTTGCCAAAACAGGTAATTGGAAAATCTTTGCAGGTACACACCGAGAAAAACGGTTTCCCTAAACTAGTCGATCATGTAAGAATTGCCATTTTTGGTGTACAGGAAAGTAGAAATAGCTATTATCCTGTAATGGAGTATGATATAAATGCTTTCCGAAGAGAGTTTTATCAGCTTTACCCTGGAAATTGGTCAGTTAATATTGCTGATTTGGGGGACTTACCCTCGGGTGAAAAGCCAGAGGACACCTATTATGCCCTAAAAGAAATTTGCCTTCATTTACGACAGATAAATGTTATCCCGATTGTTTTAGGAGGAAGCCAAGACCTCACGGTTTCACTTTACAGAAGTTTCGAAATCTCAAATCAGTGGGTAAATATTGTTTCTGTGGATAATCGATTTGATTTCTCTCAGGAGGAAGAATTGATATCCGGTCGTTCCTACATGAGTGAGATTATTATGGAGAATCCAAGCAGGCTCAATAACTTCACCAATCTAGGGTATCAATCCTATCTGATTGCACAAGAAGAATTGGACCTAATGGAAAAATTATTTTTTGATTCCCAGCGTTTAGGTCAGGTACTCGACCATCCACAAAATACTGAACCTGTTTTTCGCGAGGCAGATATTGTTAGTTTTGACATGAAAGTTTTGAGTGGAATTGCTGCAGGAAATCTATCCCAAGGGATGCCCAATGGAATTGATGCTAGAACGATCTGTACCTTAGCACGTTATGCAGGTATTAGCGATAGAGTTGGGATTATAGGATGCTTTGATTTACCCAATGCCTTAATTTTTCATAAATTGCTAGCCCAAATGATTTGGTATTTTGTTGAGGGAGTGAATTGCCGTTTTGATGAGTATCCTGTTTCCACAGGACAAGGATTTACTCGCTACACAGTTCAAATGTCTGATCGCGAATTGGTTTTTTTGAAGAGTTCTAAAAGCCAACGTTGGTGGATGGAATTTGTGAAAGAAAATTATTTGGATAATAAATCAAAAAGAAGTGCGTTATTATCTTGCACACATGACGATTATTTGAATGCGTGCAACGATATTTTGCCTGACAGATGGTGGAGGGCAACCAAAAGAAGTTTAGATTAGTGTGGTTATTTTACCATATATGCGTAAAAATAGCATTGGAATAAAATATTATTAAACACCACACGTTAAAAGACTATATGAAGAAAATAGTTGTTTTCGTTTTTGCTGCGTTGATGATCTACGGATGTGGAAACAAACGTGGTGAACTTATTGGAGTCAAGCAAAAAAAATGGTTTCCTGAAAAGCCCTATGGAATGACACTTGTTGAGGGTGGAGCGTTCATAATGGGAAAACAAGACGATGATATTGCCCAATTAAAGAATGCACCAGCTAAGACGGTAACTGTTCGTTCGTTCTACATGGACGAGACAGAAATAACCAATAGCGAGTACCGACAATTTGTTTATTGGGTTCGTGACTCAATTGCTCTTGCCATGCTTGCGCGAAAAGCAGACGAACTAAGTCTAGGCGAAGATGGAAATGCAGGAGATGGGATTGGAGAGTACGCGTTTAAAGATGCTGACACCTCTGATTTGTCCGAGTTCCAAAAATACATGCGGGCGAACTATTACGACTTGTCTGATGACCCTTACGCAGGACGTCCACTGAACTGGGACCAGGACATTGTATGGGAACCAAACAGTTATGTTGATCAGGCGTATGTGGAGGTCATGGACAGTTTATACCTGCCACCAGAGGTTTGGTACAACGGCGAAATGAAAATAGATGTGAACAAGATGGTCTATAAATACTCTTGGTTTGATGCTGAAGCAGCAGCCTTAGAAAGAGAAAAAGACCCTACCTCTAGAGATCGTTTACCTTTTATCAAGAAAGAAGAAATTGAGATTTATCCAGATACAACGGTGTGGATAAAAGATTTTAACTACTCCTACAATGAGCCAATGCACAACGATTATTTCTCGCATCCTGCATATCAGGACTATCCTGTTGTTGGAGTATCCTGGAAACAAGCTGTTGCATTTTGTACCTGGAGAACACATTACAAGAATTCTTTTCAAAAAGAGAAAGGAGATCCACTAGTGAACGATTTTCGTTTGCCTACAGAAGCAGAATGGGAATATGCAGCCCGAGGGGGAATTCCTTCTGGAACATATCCATGGGGATCACCTTATTTATTGAACGACAGAGGTTGTTTTTTAGCTAACTTCAAACCATTGCGTGGGGATTATTCTGCCGATCAAGCAATGTATGCTGTAGAAGCCAAGTCTTATTTGCCGAATGATTTTAATCTATATAATATGGCCGGTAACGTAGCTGAATGGACAGAGTCTTCCTACGACCCGGGTGCGTATGAATATGTTTCCTCTTTAAACCCCAATATGTCCCTCAATCAAGAAAGTCGTAAAGTCGTTCGTGGTGGTTCATGGAAAGATGTTGCCTACTTTTTACGTGTTAGCTCAAGAGATTACGAGTACCAAGACACTGCAAGAAGTTATATTGGTTTTAGAACCGTTCAAGATTATTTAGGTTCTGAAAAAGTAAAAATTAAATAGAATATTTTATCTTTAGCAAATACTAAATTATTTAAAAAAATGGACGCAAAACAACTAAAAGGACGCTTAAGAAGAAAAATTATCATGCACATGTTGTTCCAAATTGGAGGGGCAGTTGTAATTGTTGGAGCATTATTTAAAATCCTTCACTTAGAAATAGGACCCATTACTGGTGGGGTAGTACTTGGACTAGGTTTAGGTACAGAAGCCATTATCTTCCTCGTTGGGGGATTAATGCTTGATGATGTTCGTGAAGAGCACGCTGCATACGAAGAACACCATGCCGGTGATGGCCACGTTGGTGCGAGTGGAGGAGATGAAGAAAGTCTTTCCGCTAAAATTGATGGCTTACTCAAAGAAGCTAAAATGGATGTGGCTCTCATTAGTGGACTTACCAAGAGTATACAAAATTTGGAAGCTTCTGCACGGAGTCTTTCTCCTGCAGCTGAGGCAGCATCCTCTTCTCAGGCTTATGCCGATCAATTAGACAAAGCAGCAGTTCAGTTACAATCTTTAAACGAGTTGTACGCACAGCAAGTTGAAAGCGCAGGATCCCAATCTTCCTACAACCAACAAGTTGGTGAAAATGCTGAACGACTAAAAGCGCAAATGGAAGCATTGTCTGCAAACTTAGCTTCACTTAACCAAGTTTATGGCGGAATGCTTTCTGCTATGAACAAAAACTAGTTAAGCAATGGCAGGAGCAAATGAAACCCCACGTAATAAACTTATTGCGTTAATGTACTTGGTATTTATTACCATGTTAGCATTGAATGTTAGTAAAGAAGTTTTGGATGGTTTTGGACAAATGTTCAAGAAAATTCAAAGTGCTAACGATCGTGTCAATCAAGGAAACATTATTTACTACGACAAAATTGAAGTTAACGCTAAAGAAAAAGAAGGTAAATGGATTGGTCACGACAGAACAGCTAAAGAAATCCGAAAAGAGTCGGATAAATTCTATGGAAAAATTGCTGAGATCAAAAACAGCATCACAGAAAAGCAACGTGTCGATGATCCAGAGTTGAATGAATATTCACGAATGGATAAGGGAGAAGCTTTGGATTTAATTTTCTTTGATGCAAATGGCGTTTCTCCAGAAGGACAAGCGTTTGTCGATATGATTAATGCCTATAAAATGCGTGTTATTCAAGTTTTTGCATCACAATTTCCTCAGTATACCGAATTGGTCGAAGAACGCTTCTTCACTGGTGATTTTGAAGGAAATGTACCCAACAGAGATGGCCAGCCACAACCATGGTTATCGAGTAACTATGAAGGTTTTCCGCTGATATCTTCTTTGGCAAAATTAACCATGATGCAAAACGATATTCGCTTGACAGAAAGCGACGTATTGAATGCATTACTTGGTAAAGAACTGGAGGGAAGTAGTAAAGTAAACACTGATAACTATATCACGTTATTAAAAACGGAAAAGGGTGCTTATTATCAAGGAGAGACTTTTGACGGAAGTGTGATTCTTGGTCGAAAAGGTGGAGCGCAAAATCCGAATGAAGTTTCGCTAACGATGGATGGTCGTAAACTTACCGAGAGTGAGTACGAGAAAATCCCCGGAGGAATTAAGCTTAATGTTTCAGCAGGTCGCCCAGGTGACCATCGTATTGAAGGAGACTTAGTTTTCTTGAATGCAGGTGTGGAGTCTAAAATCCCAGTTGACCAAAGTTTTGCTGTTATTGCAAAGCCTAATTCAGCTGTTATCTCTGCAGACAAAATGAATGTAGTTTATCGCGGTGTTGACAATCCAATGACGATTTCTATCCCCGGTATTCCTGATGATAAAATCAATGCATCTGCACCTGGTTTGAAACGCAGCAAAGGAAGCAAATTCATCATGAATCCAGGCAAAGGGAGAGAGATAACGATAACAGCAAATGGTAAGTTACCCGATGGCAACCTAGTGTCCACAAAGACCAAATTTAGAATCAAAGATTTGCCTAGACCAAACGCAACATTTTTCCGTCAATCGGGGAAAATTAGATTGCCTAAGGCAAGTATAGAACGCGCAGAAGTTGGTGCGATTCTTGAAGACTTTGATTTTGATTTAACTTTAAGAACACTTGAGTTTAAAGTAAAAGTTCCTGGAGCACCTACCATTACCTGTAAGGGAACTAAATTGAATGCGAAAGCTTTACAAGCTCTTGGCCGTGTTAGATCTGGACAAGAAATTAGCATTTTTGATCTAAAAGTTCAGAATCCAAGTAAACCCAATTATAAATTCAAGCGGGTTGCTCCTGTCCTAATCGAAATTTTATAACGTACCCATGAAAAATTCATTGTTATTTAGTTGTTTGTTTTCTTTGCTTCTGTTTAGTACTAGCTTGTGCGGACAAGCCAATTTGCTCAATGCGCGCGTACCGCAAGAGGTTGGTAAACTGAATGAACAACAAATTGCTTCTAACGATGAAAGTCCTCTAGCCTATGGTTATATCGACGATAGGGACATACTTTGGTCAAAAACCATTTGGGAAAAAATCGATTTAGATGAACGTATAAACTTTCCGTACTATTATCCTAGTGAATCTCAAAATCTTGGAGAGGAAAGAAGATCACTTTTTGATGTACTTATTCAAGGAATTGAAAATGGCGATATTAAAGAAGTTTATGCCGACGACGGTGGGTATTTTAAAACCAAATTAACGTATCAACAAGTAAGAGAGAATTTATCGTTCAACGGTTTTCTTCCCGGTTATGAACAAGCCTCAAACGAAGGCATAATGACTGAAGAGGAAATCAATGCTGAATACGGAGTTCAGATTCCGTTAAAGTCCCTGCATGTTACAGAATATCGTATCAAGGGAACGTGGTATTTCAATAAACGTCAAGGGGAATTAAAATATCGTTTGTTGGGAATTGCACCTTGTGCACCCGACAAAGAAATTTTAAACCCAGCAGGGATGCCTCCAGGGATTGATCCAGATGTTTTGTATCCCCTATTTTGGATATGGTTTCCAGATGCAAGAGAGGTGTTGAATAATGCAGTGGTATTTAACACACGTAATTCTTCACAGCCGATTACTTTTGATAATATGCTGAACTCTCGAAGATTCAATGCATTAATCTACAAGGAAGAAAATGTATACGAAGACCGACAGGTGAATGAGTATATTTTTGAAGACGCCTTGCAGCAGCTGTTAGAATCAGAAAGAATTCGCTCTGTGATTCGTGATTTTGAACAAGACATGTGGAATAATTAATTTAGATAAATATTCATTTAAAACGCTGCCCTTGGGCAGCGTTTTTCTTTTCATAATCATTTCAAGTGAAGAAAGTGGATACGCTTATTGTGGGTTTTGGTTTAGCGGGTCTTGCCTATGCAGAAACCTTATATCTAGCCCACAAAACATTTCAGGTAATTGATGCAGAATCGTCGGGTTCATCTGCGATAGCTGCAGGAATTTACAATCCGACCGTTTTGAAGCGATTCAATATGTCGTGGAAAGGAGAAGAATTGCATGCGTTTGCCCTTCCATTTTATAAAGCTATTGAAAATAGAATAGCTAAGACAATCAATTTTCCTGCCCCGATAGTCAAGCTGTTTAGCCAAGTTTCTGATCATAACCAATGGACGGTAGCGGCAGATCGTGCCGGTTTATCAAACTTTTTGAACTCAACCCTATACACTTCACCCATAAGTGCAGTCAAAAGCCCCCTCGGATATGGGAAGGTCAATGCTTGTGGCCGAATTGATACCAGAGCTTTGCTCAACACTTATCGACTCTTTATCGGAGATGCCTATCTCCAAGACAATTTCGATCATAGTGCTATAGAACAGCAAAATGATGGTTTTATTTACAAAGGTATTCATGCTAAACAACTTGTTTTTTGTGAAGGCTATGCCATGGTCAATAATCCTTATTTTAATTATTTGCCGCTTGTAGGATCAAAAGGGCAAATATTGATTATTCATGCCCCGAAATTGAAAAGTGAAGTCATTTTAAAAGGGTCCATTTTTATCGCCCCCTTGGCAACGATCGTTATTGGGCAGGAGCCTCTTTTGAACAAAAAGACAAAAGCTTACTTCCTACATCAAAGGCAAAAGATTGGTTGAAAGCAAGAATCGATCAAATTATTGACGTTCCCTACACCATCGAAGATCATATTTGCCACATTCGTCCTACTGTTATCGATCGTCGTCCATTGTTGGGTACGCATCCTGTGTACAAGAATATTCATCTCTTGAATGGATTGGGATCGCGTGGTGTTTTAACTGCACCACAAGCAGCAAAGTGGCTTTATACTTCAATTAATGATGGAGTGACGCTGCCAAATGAAGTAGCCATTAATCGCTTTGAAAAAACGGTTTAAATGCATGATTAAGTCATTGTCTTTTCTCATTTTTGTATCAAATTTTTAGCATGCTAAGCGTTCAAAACATGACGGTTTCTTTTGGAGGAGAAACTCTTTTCAGCGATGTTTCATTTCGCTTAACCGCAGGGGATCGTGTTGGCTTAGTAGGTAAAAATGGAGCGGGTAAGTCAACTATGTTGCATTTGATTGCGAAAGACCATGAACCAACATCGGGTTCAATCTCACAAGAAAAGAACATTCGTTTGGGTTTTCTTCGCCAGGACATTGATTTTGAAAAAGGCCGAACCGTTTTAGAGGAGGCTTATCAAGCCTTTGAGGAAATCAAATCGCTTGAGGCGGCAATGGAAGAAATAAATGGACAGTTGGCTTCACGAACAGATTACGAGTCTTCTGCCTATAATGACTTAATCATTGATTTAAACGAAGCTACAGAACGATACGAGCTGATTGGTGGATACCACTATCAAGGTACGACAGAACGTATCCTTCAAGGATTGGGTTTTTCACCCCGTGATTTTGATAAAAAGACAGACACTTTCTCGGGTGGGTGGAGGATGCGGATCGAATTAGCAAAATTACTTCTTCAAGACAACGACATTTTATTACTCGATGAACCTACCAACCACTTGGATATCGAATCTATCATCTGGCTCGAAGATTTTTTGACCAAATACAAAGGCTCTGTTGTATTGGTTTCACATGATAAAATGTTTTTGGACAATACCAGTAACCGAACGATCGAAATCGTTGGTGGACGCATTTATGATTATAAAAAATCATATTCCAATTATTTGCTTCTACGTGAGGAAATTATGACGCAGCAACGAGCAGCACAAAAAAATCAGGCCAAAGAAATTGAACATACAGAAAAATTGATCGAGCGTTTTAGAGCTAAAGCATCTAAAGCATCTATGGCGCAATCGCTGGTAAAAAAACTCGATAAAATCGATCGTATCGAGATAGATGTGGAGGATACGGCCACGATGAAATTAAAATTCCCGGTAGCCATACAGCCTGGGAAAGTAGTGCTGCGAGGCCAAAATATCGTAAAGCATTACGGTGACAAGACTGTCCTTCAAGGAGTAGGTATCGAAATAGAAAGAGGAACCAAAACCGCATTTGTGGGTCAAAATGGACAGGGGAAATCAACTTTGGCCAAAATAATTGTAAATGAAATAGATTTTCAAGGTATCTGTGAATTGGGTCATAACGTACTGATTGGTTACTTCGCACAAAATCAGGCAGAATATTTGGATGGTTCTCTCACGCTTTTAGAAACGATGGAGGAGGCTGCAACAGATGAAAACAGAAAAAGGGTGCGCGATATGCTGGGCTCATTCATGTTTCGTGGAGATGATGTAGAAAAAAAAGTAAAGGTTCTCTCTGGGGGCGAGCGCAACCGTTTAGCACTTTGTAAATTACTGCTGTCTCCCTTTAATGTGCTCATCATGGACGAGCCAACCAACCACTTGGATATACGCTCCAAAAATGTGTTGAAAGAAGCTCTAAAGAAATTCGAAGGGACCCTTATCCTGATTTCGCATGATAGAGATTTTTTACAAGGTTTAAGTGACCGCGTTTTGGAATTTAAAGATCATGCGTTGAAGGAATATTTAGGCGACATACAGTATTACTTAGATCAAAAAAGCCTTGCATCATTGGTGGATTTAGAGCGTGTTGAAAAGTCCAAGCAAAAGAAAAAATCTCCGAATGAGAATGATTATCACACACAAAAAAAGTTAAAATCATTGCAAAATAGACAGTCTAAGATTGAAGGACAAATCGCTGATTTGGAAAAAGAAATAAAAGCAATTGACTTAGAATTACAGATTAACTACGATGCAACCATTGCCCAGCCCAATTTTTTTGATCACTACAATAAGAAGAAAGAACAGCTTGCAGAATTTATGCAACGCTGGGAGAGTATAGTCGAAGAGCAAATTGAACTAGAAGGCTAATGTTTGAACATTATTTTCAATGTCCTTATTGTTGGCAAACCATATCCATGTTGTTGGATGAAATGGAAGACGATCAGCAGTACATAGAGGATTGTGAAGTGTGTTGTAGACCAATTCAACTAAACTATCGCTACAGTCAAGAATTGATCCATTTTTCCGCCCTTGCCCTCGACGAATAAAAAAAAGAGGCGTTAGCCCCTTTTTTTAAGTTTGCTGATTGTCGTTATGCTTTAATTTTGGTCCAACCAAAGATTGATTTATCTACCTCAGCATTGTCATCATTTGTGTTGTTTACTTTAGCCGCTTCGATTTGTAAATCCTCGTTAACTTCTCCTCTGTTAATTTTAACATTTGAAATGCTACCAACCACTGCTTCATCGGAAGTGAAAGCATCTTTATTCGTAGCATTATTCAAATCAATAAGCCCATTTTCGAGTTTGAAGTTTCCGGCGAATTCTCCTTGCCCACTAGAAATTTCAATTCCACTTTCGGATGCGTCAACTAATTCAACGACAAAATGATTGATGGTACCATTATATCCTTCATCTAGGTCAATACCATCATCCCCACATCCGTGAACGAAAAGATTTGAAACATTGACCGTTCCGCCAAAAATTTCAATCCCATCATCTTGATTTGCATAAATTTCCACTTGGTTGATGGTTGTTTTATTTCCTACACCACATAGTGTTAGTCCATTGGATTCACTTCCAGTGCCAATAAAAATGCCCCCGTGTCGAATGGAAACATATTCGAGTATACCCGAATTGTCTTCTGGATTTTCCCCTCCATAATAACTGTTTTTTGTATTAGGGTCTAGGCCTGTATAAAAGGTTTGATCATCACCGTTTCGCAACGAGATGGGTGCATCCCCTAGGATAATAATTCCTCCCCACAACCCAGTGTCAGCCGTAGATAAAGAAGATTTTTTTCCATTTTTAAGATCAATATCATCATTGATAGAAGTAAAGATTATAGGCTCCTCTGCCGTTCCTTTAGCAATGATTTTTGCCCCTTTAGCAATTACAAGCATAGATGTTGTTGTGGCTTCTCCTGGATTTGCTTTTATGATCGTTCCTGCATCGATGGTAAGACTAACTCCTTCTGGTACAGTTACTTGCTGATCTAGAATGTAAATGGTATTTTGTTTCCAATGGGCATCTTGGGCGATTACTCCACTGACAACTATTTCGGAGGGTGCTTTTGTTTGCTCCTCGCATCCAATTAATAATATGGCTAGAAATAAGCTTAGAAAAAAGCTTTTTGTTGGGTAAAAATGCGTCATAATTCGTTGGTTTTTGAAAAATATAGTCTTTAAATATATGATTTTTTTAGGTAGCCTATATAATTCAAACGAGTAAAAAAATAGAATCAATGGGTTGAAGAATACGTTTTAATTCCTAGAATTATGTAAATTAAAGCATATTAAAAGAAAAAATGAAAAAAACGATTGTTATGCTATGGCTATTCACGGCGCCGATTTTTGTTTTTGGACAGCAAAAAGTAGTCCCTGTAGATAGAGCAGCCGTGTATAAGGTATTAAAAATGCAAGAAAATGCATGGAATGAGGGTAATTTGGAGCGTTTTATGATGGGCTACTGGCAAAACGAGGGTTTGCTTTTTGTGGGTCGATCTGGACCTACTTTTGGGTATGCACAAACGCTTGCAAAGTACCGTAGTGGCTATCCAGGCAAAGCCACCATGGGGAAATTGCATTTAGATGTTTTACACTTAACTCAATGGGATGCCCAAACCATCCAACTTGTTGGGAAGTTTTCCTTGCAGAGAGATAATGACGCACCCAGTGGTTTCTTTACGTTATTGTTTCGGAAAATTAATGGACAATGGAAAATTGTAAGTGACCATACATCTTGATAAAAACACTAACTTTATGAAGTGGTATATTTATTCTTAATGGTTTAAAACAACAAATAATTTATCTACTATATTCATGTAGTTTAAAATTTAAATGGGAAATCATTTCACGAAGGCATATTTGAAGTATATGTTTACGTTCTTTTTGGCGCTTGGTTCCTTAATTGGGGGAATCATTTGTATGCACAATGTCCAGGTCCTGCTGGGGATTGTGATGGGGATGGTATTGCGGACGCCATCGATCTAGATGACAATAATAATGGAATCCTCGACGAAGCTGAATGTCCAATTACCTACATCGATTTTTCATCCATTTCGTCAGGACTGAGTCCAGGAGATCCACCGCAAGTTTTTAGCAAGTTCCTAGACGGGAATAACCTCACCACCTCCATTACCATCGAGGCCCCACTTCAACTCGTTGGAACCGATGGTTTGGTTTCTATTTCTTCATTAAATGCGGGTAGTTTGTTACGGTTTGAGGACGATACACCCGCTGCGAAAGATCACTCCTTTACCTCAACAATAACCTTGGCTAGGCCCGTAAAAATTCGCTTTGGTGCGGACAGTACTATTGGGGCTTCCAACATCACCCATGCGGATCAATTTCAGTTTATTGTACCCAATCCACCAGTAGACTTTCAATGGATTGTGCTGTCTTCGCAATATGCAAACGTTCAAGTTACGGGAAATACCCTAACGGTTTCTGGGACTTCCACTTCAGGACCTAATTTTGCAGAATTTGATGTAAATACCAACATCGCTGTGGATCAAATCAGGGTAATCTATTTAAATTTACGTGATGAATCCTTGAATTCGGGACAATTTGTTTTTTCCATGTGTAAAGATTCTGACTTTGATTCCTTTATTGATGGAGAAGACTATGATTCTGATAACGACGGCTGCTCAGATGCAAACGAGGCCTATGGTTCTCCCGTTGCTGATGGGGGTGATAGTGGGATATATGGACGAGATACCCCCACTTTTAGCGGGGGAGAGGTTGATGCCAATGGTCTGGTAATTGCTGCCGGCGTAACAGGAAATAGCTATTCTACCTCTCCCATGACTTCTAGTGCGAGTTCGAGTTTGTTTGATTTTTCTACCGCAACCACTGTAGGAGTAGACACCACTGCATTATCAGATAAAACCATTTTTGAGGGCACCGGTACCACGTTTACCATAAGTGCTGCCAACGCCACAAGTACCACTAATTTTAACATAGATGGAACTCCCGATTACACTGCAGGCTTTGACGTAAGTGCTGGATTTTTATATCAATGGCAAGAGGACGGCGTTAATTTGTCCAATACAGGGGTGTACAGTGGAGCCACAGCACAGGTGCTCACGATTTCTGACGTAACTGGCTTAGATGGAAAGGTCTATAACCTGATGATTTCACACGCAGATTACATTTGTTTTGCCCGTCAGAGTAGTGCCACCTTGCGTGTTGTTGGACCTTGTGATCCCCAACCTTCAGACCCTACACTTAGTGCTCAATGGCTTGCATCAGATTGTGACCGAGACGGTATTGCCAATTCTACGGACAATTGTACCTCAACCTTTAACCCTTTCCAGCTCGATACCGATACTGATGGAATAGGAGATGTGTGATACGGATGATGATGGAGATGGGATTTTAGATGTTAACGAAGGGTATTCGTTTTATGTAGAAGATTTTGAGAGAGTGCCTTTTTATACTGGTATTAGGAGCGGAACAACCTCGATTACAGATTTGGTGGAATCAAGGAAGCCTACTGGTCGTTTAATGCGAATACCTTGGCTGAAGATCCTATCTCACACATTGTAACCACCACATTAGATAATGGTGATGTAAGCCAGTTGTTGTTTCAAGATGAAAATACTGCTACGGCAGAACATGATGCAATTGGATCCTATGCTTCAGTATTGACAGATATTAGTTCAAACACCAATACTTTTATCACCATCAGTGCAGACTTTAAGGTTTCTGGAAGCCCCAATGTGGATCGCTGTTGTAACGAGTTTGCTACCTATATCGGGAAAGCTGGACAAGATCCAATTTGGCAAGAGGATGTTTCTGGAAGTATTGATGGGGTATTTCTCTATTATTTCAATGCAGGAGGGAACAATGGATTCAAGAGAGATCCCGCCAGTGGATTTTCTTTTCCTGCAGTGGCTCGAACCGCTGGATGGTTTAGACAAAAAACCAGTTTTTTTAAAGCAAACAACGGTTCTAATATCTGGAGTTTGATGGCGCATAACAGTGTGGCAAAATACAGTAGTGGAACACTAACGGGTCAAGTCGATGCAGAGGATATTGATTTGGGTCCTGTAACAGATTACCCCTGGTTGGATACAGCTGCATTTGGCTTTTCGGTCGATGAATATATGGACAATATTCGAGTGGAAGAAGCCAGAGACACTGATAATGACGGAATTCCCGATCATTTAGACATTGATTCAGATGGAGATGGACTGGATGATGCAGATGAAATTACTGTTGGAACTGATCCATACATTTTTGAAGATGCTGATGCTGACGGTTTAGCTGATCATTTTGATCCGGACGATGATAATGACGGTATTTTGGATAGCATTGAATGTGGATTTATCAATGGAGGTCTTATCAATGGGGGCTTTGAAGAAGGTTCTGGAGGATGTAATGCAATTTTAGACGCGAGTACCATTCCTGGTTGGGAAACGACTGCCACGGACGATAAGATGGAAATTTGGTGTGATGGAAGAACAATTTCATCGATTACCTATAATGCCAGGGAGGGGTCAAGGTTAGCAGAAATTAATGCTAATCAAACGGCTGGGCTTTATCAAACCATTAATACAGTTCCTGGAACTTACATGATTTGGTCAGTAAGTCATTTGGCTCGGGGTACTTGGCCTGAACAAATTGAAATTCAAGCGGGTCCTTCCCTCACCACTAATGTTGTTTTGGAAACCCAGACCGCAACCCGGACTGCCTGGCAAGATTATTCGGGAGTTTATCTTGTCCCATCTGGACAAGTTTCTACAGTCTTCTTGTTTGAAGCAACCTCTGGAGGATCTTCGGGGAATTTGTTGGATAGAATTTCTTTTGATCGCCCTTCAAACGCTTGTTTGCTCGATACTGACGGAGATGGAATTATAAATAGTCTCGATTTGGATAGTGATGGAGATGGCATTTTAGACGCAACTGAAACCG
This sequence comes from Flavobacteriaceae bacterium, assembly GCA_038143735.1. Lineage (GTDB taxonomy): Bacteria > Bacteroidota > Bacteroidia > Flavobacteriales > Flavobacteriaceae > Arcticimaribacter. The sequence continues at coordinate 188,666 of JAYQML010000004.1, read as the reverse complement.
CAAGCGACACTGACGGAGATGGAGTCTACAATTTTATGGATTTGGATTCTGACGATGATGGAATTCCTGATCAGACAGAAGGAACTTCCGACCCCGATGGAGATGGAATTCCAAATTATCTCGACCTTGATTCGGATAGCGATACTATTTCAGATACCATTGAAGGACTTACCGATACGGACGCTGACGGTACCCCAAACTATCTTGACTTAGATTCAGATGATGATGGTTTGTTGGATAGCACTGAATTGAATGTCAATGATATTGACGGGGATACAATTGTTGATTATATCGATCCAATGGACCCTGGATTTGATGTAACACCCACCTATGTGGTGGTCAATGAATCGGGTACGGTTACCAACAGTATCCTAGTACAATTGGATCGTAAGCCAGCATCTAATGTTGTACTCTCATTAGCCATTGCAGATACCTCAGAGGTTAGCTTGTCAACGACAACGTTGACATTTACTGATCTTAATTGGAATGTTCAACAAATGGTCATTGTAACCGGGGTTGACGACAGCATACGTGATGCGGATGTAACCAGTGATGTTACCGTATCCATCGTCGATGCACAGTCTGACGATGCTTTTGATGCATTGGCAGATCAGGTGGTGCAGGTTAGAAACCAAGATGATGATCCAGAACTCTGTATATCACGTCCTTTTGTTAGTGGTGACTTTACGATGGTTAACGACACTACTTTTGTAGGGCCTTCCACTTTTGAATTAACCCAAGAGGTCAACGGAAGAGCAGGTTCTTTTTGGTACCAAAACAAGTTGGATTTACGGGTTGGGTTCACCCTCGATTTTGAAGTGTATTTGGGTGATACCGACAATCCCGGAGCTGATGGGATGGTCTTTGTTGTTCAAAATTTAGATACGGGTCAAGGGACTGTTGGACATGGAATTGGCTATGGTGGTTCAGCACCCATTACCCCTTCTTATGCCATTGAGATGGATACTTACACGAATGGAACCTATGATCCACCTTATGGAGGGTCCGATCCAGGTCGAGTTACAGACCATATCGCTTTTGTTCCTAATGGAGAAAGCAGTACAAGACCTCCAGCTGCACGCATACAGGAAATAGACAATATTGAAAATGACATGTGGCATAATCTACTTGTAGAATGGGATCCAATGACCACAATCTTATCCTATGAGTTTCGACATAGCAACGCAACAACCTATACCAACTCAGTTACGGTTGATTTAATTGACACCATTTTTGGTGGAAACATCACCTATTGGGGTTTTACAGCTGCCACTGGTGGGCATAATAATGTTCACGCTGTACGGTTTTCTTCTACTTCGATTTGTGTAACTGATGAAATTCTTCCACCAACAGCAACCAATGTGGTATCCAACACCACTACACAAGTTATTTGCGCGAGTGGCACTCCAACCTTAAATGATTTAGCCAAAACAGTTTCACGTCCCGATGGTGTGGATGCCCGAACTGATATTGCAAGCAATCCGTATAATCTAGTTTGGTTTTCAAGCGCTACAGGCACTACTACTCACCTCGATGGGACAACTCCATTGGTCGATGGCGCTACTTACTATGTGGAGGCGGCGAATTTATCCGATCCTACTATCCTTGCCTATCGACAAAGTGAAAGTCGATTGGAAGTGGTCATAGATTTAGTCTATGGGTCGTTTACCTCAACCAACACCTATGCTTCTTTGTTAGAAGCCAGTGGTGTGAGTACTTTTTCCTTGGTTTTGGACGATCAACCGACAGGGAATGTTGTTTACAATATCAGTTCAACAGATACTGCTCAAATGACTGTTTCACCTTCTACCATTACCTTTACACCCGCCAATTGGAATACTATTCAGGTAGGGACCGTTACAGCAGTAAATGATAGTATTGCGGATGGGGATCAAAATGCAACCCTGAGGATTCAATTGGATGCTGGAGCATCTGACGATTGTTTTTTAACCACTGCGCAGAACTATGGAATTACAGTCTTGGACGATGAAATTGCTGGCTATCTATTAAGTCCTGTAACGGGTTCATTAACGGAGGGAAGCACACAAACAGCGTCCATCGATATAGTTCTCAATGCTGCCCCTTGACCGATATCATCATAGACCTAGAAAGTGCAGATCTTTCAGAAGCAACCCTTGCAACGGCAAGCATAACATTTACACCACTAAATTGGAATATTGCTCAAACTGTGTTACTCAATGCTGTTGATGAATTGTTGGTCGATGGTACCCAAACAGTATCGATTACGGCAAGTGTCAATGCAGCATCTGACCCTGCTTTTACAGCATTAGCATCACAAACAGTAACGGTAACAGTAGCAGATGATGACATTCCTGGGTTTACCCTTTCTGCGCTCAGCGGGACCTTGACCGAGGGATCATCCCAAACAGTAAGTTTTACCGTAGTTTTGGATGCCCGTCCGACAACTGATGTTATGATTTCTTCAACCATTTCACCAACGGATGAGATTTCTGCGTCAACAACACTGGTTACTTTTACCAATGTAAACTGGAATATTCCCCAATCGATTACACTTATCTTCTTTAGATGACTTTTTAATTGATGGAACGGTTAACTCAGCATTGGTTTTTGCCATTGCTTCGGGTTCAGATTCTTTATTCAGTTCCGTTGCTTCCCAAACACTAAGTGTTCCGAATATAGATAATGAGATTGCAGGTTTCACCTTAAGCTCACTCAATGGAGGAGACCTGCTCGAAGGAAGTTCTGCTGTGGTTAGTTTTACCGTAGTTTTGGATGCACAGCCCGATAGTTCCGATTTTGTTATCCTCGATATAGCAAGTGAAGACACTACCGAAGTTGGTGTGAATATTTCAACGAATTCTTTGGTATTTACCCATACGAATTGGAATGTACCACAAACGGTTATTTTAGAAAGCGTAGAGGATGTTTTGTTAGATGATACAACTATTTCAACCATAACAGTTGCAGTTAGTTCTTTATCACCAACCAATGGTTTTTCTGTATTGGGTCCTCAAACCATAACAGCGCAAACATTGGATAATGATATTGCCGGTTTTACCCTTACTCCAGTGGTGGGAAATTTAACCGAAGCTGCTCCTCCAATCGCAAGTTTTACGGTAGTTTTAAATGTAGGACCGCTAAGTAATGTAACCATAGACCTAAGTTCAACCGATACAGGTGAAGCAATACTAGCGGGGTCATCTTCCCTTGTGTTTACGCCATCTAACTGGAATACTGCCCAAACGGTAACCCTACGATCTGTAGATGACTTTATTATTGATGGCACGCAAACTGTTTCTATCACTGCTTCGATCAATGCTTCCTCAAATGCAGGCTTTTTGGGGGTTGCATCACAATCGGTTAGTGTGACCAATGCAGACAACGATCAAGCGACAATTAATGTTATCACAATTGATAACTTGACAAGTGAGAGTGGTGAAATGGGAAGCTTTTCCCTTCAACTTAGTTCTATTCCAACGGCCGATGTTTCCATTGACATTCGATCAACAAATCTTGACGAGGTTACAGTAGACGTGAATACAATAACATTTACACCAAGCAATTGGAACGTTCCCCAAATTGTTAATACTTTAGGTATAGATGATTCTCCACCACAATCTGATGGAAGTCAAGTTGTCACCATTGTTACAGAAAACGTACGTTCAACAGATATTAATTATGACGGAATCGCAGACAACGCAATTGCAGATGTATTGATGAACAATCAAGATAATGATGCCCCAGGGATTGTCTTAAGTTTGCTAAATAACAACTTTAATACATCTGAATCTGGTTCAACCATAACGGTACAATTTCAGTTATTGGCACAACCAGCCAATGGTGATTCGGTGACCATTCCACTATCCCTTTCTGGGGAAACGGACGAAATGTCGATGACGGCTACTGCTGTTGTAATCAGTAGTCAAAATTGGGATCAACCTTCGCTCAATCAAGTTGTATTGACAGGATTAGACGACAATTCAATCGATGGGACACGTCCCGTAATACTTGTTACTGGTGATCCCAGCAGTACTGATGCACTATACGATGGCCTCACAGCCAGTTCAATTGCTGATATCACGGTATTTAATCTTGATAATGACTTAGCTGGGTTGATGATTTCTCAGCCAGAGGCCGTTTCGGAAACAGGAAGTTCAACTACCTTCACCATAGCCATGATGACCTCTATTGCTTCGGAGACAATGGTGAATATACAAATCGAAGATGCAACGGAACTTTTTTCGCTTACGACACAATTAATCTTTTCACCCACCAACTGGAATGTACCACAAACAGTAACAATTGTTGGTATGGACGACCTGCTTTTGGATGGAGATGTTTTGTCTAATATTTCGATTACGGTAGATGGTTTTAATTGTGATTACTTTTATTGTAATTTATCTCCTGTTGTCTTGCAAGTCATGAATATAAATGATGATTTTGATCGTGATGGCGATACAATCCTTGATGTTGTTGATAATTGTATTGATACGCCCAATCCCCTTCAAGAAGATTTTGATGGAGATGGCATAGGGAATGTCTGTGATGAAGACAGGGATGGAGATGGGGTGTTAAATACGCAAGAGGCCACCGATGCAACCAATCCAGAAGATCCTTGTGATTATATTTTCCAGCACATTAGCGTGCAGCGGTTTGATGTGGGCGATTGCGACAACGACCTTATTCCTAACCTCATTGATGAAGACGATGACAACGATGGTATACTCGATACTGAGGAAACATTCACAGACCTAGATTTAGATGGCCGTCCCAATACGCTTGACTTAGATGCTGACGGAGACGGATGCCCAGATGTGGAAGAAGCAGGGTATTTTGATGAGGACAACGATGGCATTTTAGGACAAAGTCCCGTAATTGTAAATGCGCAAGGTATTGTATTGAATCAGGGAGGTTATGCAACCCCTAATGATTTAGATAACAATGGAATTCCTGAGTACCTCTTTCCAAGTGATGCGATTACATGGGCGAGTCAACCACCTGCTTCAGTTCCTTTTTCAGCTTCAATACAAGTTTCTGCAACAGTCTCAAGCCCTTCATTTGTGCTCTACCAATGGCAAGAAAATACGGGTACAGTATCTTCCTCACTATGGGAAGATATTAGTGATGATTTTATTTTTTCTGGAAGTCAAACAAATCAATTACAGTTGACATCACCCGATGTAAGTTATGGCGGAAAACAACTGCGATTATCGGTTCAAAACCTTTTAAATGCTTGCCAAGAGGTAATGTACTCTTCTATCACAACCATTGGTATATCTGAAATTATTATTCCGAATGCTTTCTCACCAGATGGCGATGGGGTAAATGATGTTTGGGAAATTCAGGGGCTCAATGGTCGTGGGAGTTATGTACTGCGCGTTTTCAATCGTTGGGAAATTAAGGTATATGAGACCACAGATTATAGAAATAATTGGGAAGGAACATCTAACGTCTCCTCTTTTATCGGAACAGATAATTCCCTACCAGAAGGCACCTATTTTTATGTACTCGAGTGGCAAGACGGGCGCGCACCATTAAGTGGATTTATTTACATTAAAAGAAGAAACAACTAATGAGAAAACACTTATTCTTTCTTGGTTTCTTTCTCTTAGTGTTGTCATCAAATGCTCAGCAAGAATCTAGCTTTAGTCATTATATGTTCAACCATCAGGCTGTTAATCCAGGCTATGTTGGCTCGCGAGGGGTGACCAATTTTACATCGGTGTTGCGTTCGCAATGGGCAGGAATTGAGGGAGCGCCGCTTACGCAAACCCTTTCGTTTAGTGGACCTGTTTCTGCCAAAAATATTGGTTTTGGATTAACGATTTTAAACGATAAAATAGGCCCCATTAGTACTACATCTTTTGATATCGATTTGGCCTATCATTTACGCCTTAATCGAAAGAATCACCGCTTATCGGTAGGATTAAAAGCAGGAATGATGAATTATGCTTTAAATCCAGCAATGATTGAGACAACTATTGCAAACGACGCAGCTTTTGTATTGGAGAGTGAAAAGACATTGTTGCCTAATATTGGGTTTGGCATGTATTATTATGGACAAAATTTTTATGTTGGATTTGCTGTACCACGTTTATTATCTCACGAAGAATTTTCTCTCGAAAAACACTATTATTTCATTAGCGGTGGTCTTCTTAATGTTTCAGAAAATTTCATGTTAAAACCCAGTTTATTGCTCAAGCAATCCAAAAGTGTTGCTGGATATGATTTTTCCCTTTTGGCCATCTTCAATGAAACCCTTTGGGTAGGGGGCAAATCAGAAATAATTTTGATGCAGATACCTTTAGTTCTATTGCAGGAACCGGTTCATCAGCTCTTTTAGGAATTCATTTGGGAAATCAATTTTCGTTGGGCTATTCCTATGGATTTCCTTCTTCTTTCTTGAATAGTGGAATAAATGCAACCACTCACGAAGTTTTTCTACGCTTCGATTTAGTTGCCAAAGTACAAGGATATTTACGTTCACCTAGATTCTTTTAAGCATGAAAAAGTGTTACCTTTTTTTTCTCTTTCTCCTGTCTATTGCAAACCTAAATGCACAAAACGATAATCGTGTAGGTGGAAATGATGTCTGGGGAGATTACTATTTTATTAATGGACAATACCAAAAAGCAATTGCTGCCTACGCTTATTTTTCAGGAGATTTGAGCCTTGCTCAGCAACGCAATTTTGCCCAGGCCTACGCGCGTGTTGGCGCATACACAAAAGCCAAAAAACACCTATACACCTGTCGCTAATTCTCCCCAAGCAAGCGTGGAAGATTACTATCGTTATGCGACTCTTTTAACAGACGAGAAGTCTTTGGCGAAGGAGTACCAAGAAAAAGCTTTTCGTTTGGCTTGGAACACACCTTCCTTATTTGCGAACGATAGTTTATTATACAAGAAGCGATTTGATTCAACCGCCTACACTATATTGGGTGTAGAAGGGAATACAAAAAACAATGAGTTTGGCTTGGTTTTTTTGACCAATGATTCCATCAGTGATATAGTGTTTCTGAGCGATCAGGAAAAAGTCAAAAAGCGAAATTCAGTACTAAAACGGATCAAAACAACCTTACCGATTTATAATTTTTATCCCGGCAAGTTTATTCTAAGTAAGCAATCGATCGTTCGTGGACAAACTCTTTTGTCAACGGTTAATTCGTATTTTCAAGAAGGCCCGGCAAGTTATCACCCAGAGACAGACTACTTCTATTTTTCGCGTAGTACATCGCAATTTGATAAAACGAGGACTGTTCAGCTCAACACTTATCGTATCAAACAGTCTGAGATTACACAAAATAAGATTGCTGAACCACTTGACTTTAATCTTGAGGGTAGTTCCACGATACATCCGAGTATTTCTCCAGACGGAAAGCGCTTGTATTTTGCCAGCGATCGTCCCAATGGATTTGGTGGAATGGATCTTTATTATGTAGACATTGTAGATGATCAATTTTCGGATCCAGTTAATCTCGGTCCAGACATTAATACCAAAGGGGATGAGGTTTTTCCATTTTCATTTGATGACAAACATTTATTTTATTCTTCCAATGGTAGAGAGGGTCTTGGAAAAATGGACGTTTATTTGGCCGAACATAAGATTGAAAAGCGTTGGGAAAGTTTTGTGTTAGGAAAAAACATTAATTCTGATAAAGATGATTTTTCCTTTGGGCTCAATGCTTCTTTGAATCTTGCTTATTTTGCCTCTGACCGAGCTGGGGGTAAAGGTCAAGATGATTTGTATGCTTTTCCTTTTAAGCCAGCGTTAAGTGGTCTTGAAGACAACTATGTCTACGTCCCCTCTGATACGCTAATTGTAGCCACAAATAGTGTTTTACTTAACGATATTAATGCTCTAAACGACAAAGATCCTTTACAGCGATTGGTGGCTAAAAAGGCTGTTCAATTAAGTTCACCCAAGCATGGGTCGTTAACATTTAACAGCAATGGTTCTTTCTTGTACAAAAGCACAGATGCATTGTCAACAATTGATTCTTTTGCCTATGCAATTAAAACGGTTCAAGGTCAATCCAAGGAAATTTGGGTAAAATTAAAACGAGCAGAAGTTAAAGCAAGTGATTTAGCTCCTGTTTTTTCAGAAGCATTTGCCTCCATCTATTATAATTTAGATAAAAGCAATATCCTAGAAAGTTACCTCGATCGCGTCGAAAAAGTAGTGCAAGTTATGCGCGATAATCCCGACTTAGAAGTTGAAGTAAGCTCCTATACTGATTGTCGAGGTACTGCCGAATACAATCTGTCACTTTCCAAGAGACGAACAGACGCTATACTCTCTTATGTTCGTGAGCGAATTGAACGGCCAGAGCGTATTTTTGGGGAAGGTTATGGGGAATTATCGGGAGATGTTGATGGACAAAAATCTTTTCAATTGGTTGTGGGCTCTTTTTCATTAGCCTCTAATGCAAATGCATTGATACAAAAATTAACCACAGCTGGCTTTGAGGCCACTGCCCTTGAAGTAGGACAAAACAATCGTGTAGTTGTGAAAGCATCCAACAATAGGGAAGTGATAGAAGTCTTAAAAGTGAGCTTAAAGCAAAAAGGCTTTGATGCATGGATCAATACGACGTCATGTGAAGAAATGTCAGAGGAAGACTACCAACGCTACCGAAGGACTGACTTTAAGGTGATCCGCCTCTAGAAGTTGAGTGATAAAGCAGTATAGATGGTTCGTTCTGGTGCTGCCTCGTAGAACCGGCCTCCAAAGGCATTGATGCGAATATTGTCGCTGTATTTGACGTTAAATAAATTGGTGCTACCTAGAACAATAGTGGTTTTCACTTTAGTTAATTTAAAGGAAAATTTATAGGAGATATCATCACGCCAAAATTCTGCTACCGAGCTAGTGTTGTTGTCATTGGTAAACAATTTCCCTCTAAAAGTTCGTTCATATTGCAAGCGTCCTTTGTGCTTAAATTGATAATCTAAGGCGATATTTCCAAATGAGGTGGGAATTCCTGGAAGTTTGTTTCCATCTAGGCGTTCTCCATTGCTTTCGTAGTCCCTATAGTAGAAATTGGTGTAACTGTAGCTCATCGAGCAGTTTAGTTTTTTGTTGAATTGATGATTTAAATCAATTTCTATCCCCCTACGAACGGTTGATCCGGCATTTCGATAAAATGTTCGTCCTGGAGAAGCTTCCAATTCATAGGGAACAAGATCGGCAAAGGTGTTAATGGAGAAATATACAATATTCCATTGTGTCTTTGGGCCTTTGTGTTTTATCCCTGCTTCCTTGTTTCTGGCCTTTTGAATCGTGATCAATTCGTTAAATCCACCACGGTTGTTTGGATCGGCAGAAAGTTCACTTAGGGAAGGAGTTTCATAGCTTTGCGAAAAATTTCCAAAGAGAAAAAGGGAAGGTTTTAATTGAAATGAGAGGCCAATTTGTGGGCTCCATGCGCTAAGGTTTCGTTTGTCAGAGGCATTTCCATCGACCAAATATCGATCGATCACTTGGAGTTCATTGTTGTCCCAACGAATGCCGCCATTAAGGATCCATTTTTTGTACGTCAATTGTTCAATTAGATAGCTGCCTGCGGAAAGAAACTGCTCGTTTTGCTTCAGCGTTGGCTCTCCTTTTGTACCATTTAAATTGATGAACCGATCTCTACTGTCGTTTTGAAACGAAAGGCTATAGCCCAGTTGCGTCTTAGATTTAAGCCCGTTTTTTGCCCAAGCGTAGGTTAATAAACTTCCATGACCTGTATGAGCTCTGTTCAGTTTTACCCTACCTCCGTACGAAAATGGCAGCAAACCTTCGAATATTCTATTGGATATAAAGGCATAAGATTGAATCGAAAGCTTATTTTTTTCATAGGAAAAAGAGGTTCCAGCTTTTAGATGACTAATTTTTTCACCTGCATTATGGGTTATGTTTCGATTGCGTGCTGCACGTCGATTAGAGGATAATTCGTCTAAATTTTGACCACCAGCATCTGCTGCAAAAGGGCTATTGGTGGCATTGAATTGAAACACAAATTTACTATTTGGACTGAACCTGTGTTTTAATTTAGCATTGAATAGATTGTTTTCAAATTGACTGTGATCTCTATATCCTTCACTTTTGGTATGGTTTAAATGGATAATCAGTTGTGTTTTTTTGTTCTTAATCCCTCCGGTGTAAGTAAACTGAGTGAGGTCAAAACTCCCCTTCGGACACCCACCCGATGAAAGTCTTCCGACACGTCACTCAGTGTTTCTATAGCCACCACTCCTCCTGCTGCATTTCCATAGCGCAATGCACTAGGTCCCCTCAATACCTCAATGTTTTGTAAGAGGCCTAAAGGGAGGTTGTCGAGTTGTCCTTGTCCATCGGGAGTAGTTTCAGGAATTCCATCAACGATTAGTTTTATACCTCGGATACCAAAGGCTGACCTTGCACCAAACCCACGAATAGAAAGCCGGAGATCTTGGGCAAAATTGCTGCTGTTGAAGCTAATGATTCCAGGAATACTTGTGAGGTAATCTTGTAAACTGAGCTGTTGTTTTTGATCTTGATCAGGAATTTCTTTTCGAATAACTGCTGCTGGAAAGCTGAGCAGGTTTCCTTTGGTTTTTAAAGAGGTTATTTCAACTTCTTCCAATTGTACGGTAGACAAGCTATCGATTTGGGCCTGACAAAGTCCAGTTGCGAGTAACAACAAGAAGAATCTATTTTTCATGTTAACATGAACTAAAATAAGCAACCACTCCATTAAAGCAATAAGTAACAGCGTTAAATTTTATAGATACAACGGAAGGTGATAAATCTCGGCTGAATAAATGTTTCTGCAGTAAAAACCGATAGATTATTTGCACTGTTTCTTACCTGAGCGTCGATGTTTAGCAAATTAACAGCATTGAGTTCGTATTCCCATTTTGCATCTCGATCTTTTCGATACGCGATACTAGCATTCCAATTCTGAAAAGATTGAGATGTTCCATTGCCCAGGTCTTGTGTAGTATAACTGTATTTTGTCTTGAAGGTTATTTTTTTAATTATGTAAGCGTCAAAATCTACTGAGGGAGCTCTTGTAATAAAGGTAGTTTCTCTACTCCCTTGGTTATTGTTGGTAATAGCATAGCGATAACTAAAACTAACATTAGGAGCAACCTTAAAATTGGTGCGAATTCCAGGAGTATAGGTTTGCGTGAAACCTTCGTTTAAAGAACGTCGGGCTTGAATGAATTGATTGATTTTGCTGTAGTTAAAACGGGCATTTATACTGGCTCGAATTTTTCCAAATGTTCGTTGAACTCGTCCAAAGACATTAACGTTTTCATCAGCAAAGCTTGAATTGAAAAAAGTACTGGTTCGAATGACGTTTTCAAAATTAGTTAATCCTCTAATTTGATCAATGTTATTGGCATATGCAGCTCTAACAAACACATTGGTGTAGTTGAACAAGTTGAAACTACTGTAGCGAAGGCTGAGGTTGTTTGACAATGCATTTTGTAAATCAGGTTCCCCGTATTGAAGACTATTATAGTTATTCAAGACCAAGCCCTCTGCTAGTCGTGTGACATCTGTAAATTGGTTCCGCATGGCGTAAGTGAGTGTTAAACTTTCCCCTTTTTTGAGTTGAATTCTAACTTCAAAATCGGGTAATAATTTTAAGAAATCATCTTCGATAGTTTCTCCAAATTGAGTGTTTTTATTTCCATAAGTGTGTACAGAAAAACCGGGGGTAAAGGTGAATTTACCTGTCCTAAATCTGTAATGAACACCCAAATAGAGATCGGTAAAATTATAATTGATGTCATTCGTAGCTTTTCCTCCATTGAAGGTAGGGGTGGGATTGAAGACTGTATTGTTCTCCAAAAACTGAAATATAGAAGAGTTAAATGCTTGATGACTTAGAATAGTTCCAAGGGTAAGGTTAAGGTTGCTTTTGTTATTAATGATGTGGTAATAATCTAGTTTAGCATCTAGCTGATTTGATTTAATCTGACGGTTTTGACCGAGATTGTATTCAGTAAGAGAAGTGTTTAGCCCCAGCGCATTTGCAGTATTGGTGTAGGGGACATTTCCATTGGGGATATTATCTAAAATTGCGTTATAAATGGGGTCTTCGTTTTTGAGTAGATGTTGTGATTCGAACGCAAAGATGTTGTTCTCATCTAAGGTATAATAGTATTTTAGGCTTTGATTGATGTTGTAGGGTGTAACTTCATCGGTCTGGTTGGTCGTGCCAATTACAGAGGAGAAGATGTTCTGCCGTTGTTTGTCATCAGACATACGGGCCAAGATATCATAATCAACTTGGTGATTAAAATTTGGTTTGTAAGAGGCGCTAAGTTTTACGAGACCCTGATTAGAGCGCTCGGTGCTGTTTTGTTCGGTTTGTTCATCTGGGATATTTAAATTTGGATTACTGTATTGAACAAAGTTGACTTCCTTTGAAAGGATTTTACTGTTGTTGAAAATGAGAAATCCACTCAAATCCAAAGCTTTGTTTGGAGAATAGCTAAAGTTTGCAGTGGCTAATTTATTTTCGATCCTAAGTGCATTGCCTTGGTTTGTTAAAAAATTTAGACTGTTGTCTCCAAGGTTGATGCTTGTTCCACTATTTCTACTGGGGGCAGTAAAGCCACCCCCAAATCCTCGGATGTCTCGCCTAGATAGGGCTACCTCTCCAATATTGTTTAAATCTCCTATAAAGTTTATGCTGTATTTTGGGCTGTAATAGAATAGTTTCGGTTGCGCCAAATACAAGGATTCCTCAGGGGCGTTACCTCCACCAGCAGTAATGTTTCCAAACCAAAAACTTTCCTTTCCTTCTTTTAGTTTTACATTTATTGCTACGTTGTCTTGATTGTTTCTAACCGAGCTTAATTGACTAACCTCAGCATAATTTCGCAGTACTTGAATCTTATCCACTGCACTTGAAGGAATGTTTTTTGTTGCTATTTTGGTATCTCCGTCAAAGAAATCTTTTCCATTGACCATTAGTTTATTCACTACTTTACCCTCGACTTCAATTTGCCCACTTTCATTTATTTCGACCCCAGGTAGTTTTTCGATGATGTCTTCTAATTTTCGTTCTGTACCATTTTTATAGGCGTCTGCGTTGTAAACCAGTGTATCGCCTTTAACAGCCACGGGCATTTTGTATACAAGTTCTACTTCATCTAATGCAAATTCTGATTTGAGTATAAAATCTTTCCGAAGGTTTATTGCATTGGTCGTAATGTTTTCTGTTATAGTCTGTAGTCCGATATAACTAATTTGTAGTTTGTAAGTTGTGTTTTCTTTGAGGGTTAAAGAATATTTTCCGAGGTCGTTGGTAACGTCATACGATTCGAAACCATTGGTTTCTTTGTTTATTGCGACCAAACTTGCTAGTTCTAATGGGTTTTTGAGGGTGTCTTGAATCACTCCCTCTAGCGTGATTTGTCCAAAAGACATTTGACAGCAAACGAGTAAGCCAATGATTATATGTGTTTTCTTCATGTGTGCAAGGTAAAATTAACCGTTAATTGGTTTTGATGAACTATCCTCTTCGGCGACCGCGGTTATTTCTCATTTCCATCATTTTATTTTTGATGGTTGTTTGGTAGTCAATTTTAGTAATTTCTTTCCCCTTCGCTGGAATTTTGATGTCAATTTTTTCTTTTGGATTTATGACAATTTGCGAACACAGCATCGTTGTATTACCAGCACTAACTTCGAGAATGAGACCAGGCAATCCCCAGTATTCTGCTGGCCCATGTCGCAGTGGAATTTGTAGGGTATACCAAGCTTCTACTTGAGTCATTTTGACCGTATCATCCTCGGGTTTATTTCGAAGGTCTTGCCATGAAAAGTTGTACCAACTAAGTTCTGATGTTGGAACCGATGCTGTAGCTTTAAAGCACATGTATTGACCAATGCGTTTTGTTTCTGAACCCATTTTCCATTCAATGACCTGTAATTCATCTTTTACAAGAAATTTCTTACCGTAAAATTCCTGCTCTTGTACTAGTTTATTTTCTTTAATGTTTTTGTATTGTGGTCCACGTGCAAAATTACTCCCCCAAGAATCAGTTGCTCCAGAATAAGCATCTACTTTTTCTTCTTCTTTTTAAAAGGACTCCTCCTTTGTGAAGTTCAAAACATACGTTTTTTCTAGTCTGTTTTTTAGGCGACTTTTGATCTGTTTCTTCTGGGCTTCACTCATGCGTGCACCCCAACTGCCCAACTCCATTTTTGATTGTGAAAAATAATAAGCTTTGCCCTGAAATTCTTGGGTTATCTCGTTTTCAATCGATTGTGAAAAGGGGGTGGTCAGAAAAGTAAATAAAAGGATTAACTGAGCTTTCATGATAAATATAGTTTGTTTAACAAATATACTAAATTATTGAACAATAATGCTTTATTACTATTGCTGTATTTAAAGAAAGATTGTACCCTATTCCTCTTAGTAAAGTAAATAGTATACCTACGTTATATCAAACAAAAGGATCATGGCTTATAGTATTTTTACTCCCATATTTGACATGTTTGTTGAACTGATAATTCTAGTTGCTGAGTTTATCGTGTAGAATAAAGAATATCGAGGAATAGAGCTATTTTTTTAGAAGTATAAAAATCTACTGACCTCAAATTTGAACCCAATATTTAGGTTAATTCATTCATTTGAAAGAGGTAAGGATAGTTCTAATAAAAAAACGGACCGGTAGAAATACCGATCCCTCTTGTGTAGTAGCGGGAACAGGATTAACTCACTTCGTTCGTTGGACCTTTTTGGAAAACAGCCCAAAGAAACTCCGATTGCTTTGCCATCAGATTTTTCTTTTGTTCTAAAGATGATGCAAGCATCACTTGACCCCAAAATAAAAACTCCTTGATTTCTCAAGGAGTTTCTTTGTAGAGTTCTCATTCGAAATATCGAACATTAGTTTTACTCCAAGAGATTTAATTGACACTCATAATTTGATTAGTCTTATTGTCAAAAATCGAGGAGTTTGAATTTCATTATATTAATGTTTACCATGCAGCTCTCCACTGTCTTACAGTATGAATCTTACCATCGTCTCCAAAAATAAATTTTTCTAAAAAGAGATCTTTTTCTATAGTACCGTCTTTCTTATATTTAGTTTCTGTAGAAGTTACCTCAACAAGACTCCTAACACCCTCGAGTTCATATGGAATAAAATATACAGGTTTTGAGATTATTGAATCATACAAAGAAAACATCTCTTTCTGATCTTTAACAGTCATCATAACTGGTTTTTCTGCGTTGAACGGAAAAAATCTAATCGTATCTCTTGTATTTAAAAAAACTGCTTCCGCGTCCATAGCAGCATAATTAGATAGCAAATCCTTAACAATTTCTACTTGTTCATCAGAACCCATGATAAACTTTGTGCCAGAACTAACCCACTCCCCTGCTTTTTTATTAACTTCAATACCTACAGCTTGATTGGTACAAGAGAGGATTGAAATTAAAATCACTAATAAAAATAGTACTTTCTTCATATTTAGTTATTTATTAGTCAATATACAGATTTAATTGATACTCATAACATAATGACTCTAATTTTGAAATACTCAAATGATTAATTTTGATTCCTTTATAACCCAGTTATTCAAAGTTACAAAATAAGTTATTGTTTTTAAGATCTAGTCGCCTTGGACAATATCCACTTCTCCTTCTACAAAAACACTCAAGTAACGACCAGAAAATTCTTTTAATAGTGAAGAAAGTGGACCGATGATTCCTTGGTTTCTATTTTGTGTTTAACAGTCTCGTATAAACGCCAGACACCATTAAAAAAACGGACTAGTAAAATACTAGTCCGTCTTGTGTAGTAGCGGGAACAGGATTCATTCCCTCGTTTCACTCGTCAATGGACCAAAGGGGGTAGCTTTACCACCAAAGCCTAATCGCCTTGCGATTGTTGGCTTTTTATTTATTCGAATACTCAAGCAAGCTTGAATTCTCTCCAATTTGAAAATCAAGAGGCTTTCGTTGTAGACTACTCAATTCAAATATCGAACCACAGTATTAAGCCAGCTTTTCTCTCAACCATGGAGGAAATTAATATGATCCTGTCGTCAATCAACCCCAAATGAATCCCATAGGTCATCTATTGCCGGAGCAGGATTTTTCGACGCCAAATACCCCATTGTGTTCGCTTTTCTGATGCGAGCAATATGTTCAATGTGCCGCTGTAGTCTTCGGATAAAGTCGAAATCAATATCTGCCTTTAGGGCGATATCTACAAAAGCTTTGAAGTAGTTGTTCCGGCGTGAGATGTTTCGTGCATATCAATGCTCCTTCAATGATAGTGCATTTGTTTTCTGTTGTATGGATAGTCATACATAAAATATACAGAACTGAAATGACAAAGTCAAATTAATATATAACGAAAAATATTACATTATTAACATGATATATGTTATATTTGAGAAACTTGATTAATCACTTCGTGTATGAATCGTATAAAGATTATCCTCAAGGAAAAGGGTATAAAACAAACTTGGTTAGCGCACAGATTAGGAAAGAGTTTCAATACAGTGAACGGTTATGTTCAAAATAGACAGCAGCCACGGTTAGAGGTGTTAAATGAAATCTCGGAGATTTTGGATGTAGATATCAAGGAGTTAATAGAATCAAACAAGGTCAAATGAAAATATATAATAAGCTTGAGTCCTTTTGAAGAGTGAATCCGATTTTATTTCGATGACGGTGATCTGAAAAAATGGGTTGTAATAAATAAAGCTCAAAATTTTGATGGAGAACTGATTAAAATTTTAATGCAAGATTCAGAAATCAAAAATATTTTTTTTCAAAGTATTAATGAAACACTGGTGTTTAATCAGAATCTTTTTTATCCAATTTCTTGAGCAAAAAAATTACTTGAATGATAGTTACACTCGATATCGAAATAAGGTAGGATTAAATACAAATGACAAGTTTTTTTAAGCAATCAAATGAAGTTGTATTAACGTCTTCAAAGATTGTGTGCTTGAAGGAGGGCAAACCCATGAAGAACACAAAAAAGAGAGATCTTTTTTAATAACGTTTTAGCGCAAGATGAAATCACCTTAGTTATTGCAGCCGAAGGTCTTGACCAATGTAAAATTACTTACAAGAGATTCGGAGAAGAGTTTCGATGTAGGTAGCAAAGATTTTTTCAGTAATACCAATAACTATCTTATTAAAGGCAATAATTTATTAGTTGCTCACAGCAAAAAGGTATCGTGGAAAAGTGAAATTGGTTTACTTGGACCCCCATATAATACACCTGGTGAAGCTAATACATTTAGTTATAACAACACTTTCAATCATTCTACTTGGCTCACGTTCATGAAGAATCGAATTGAAATTGCCAAAAAACTTGTTTCAGAAGATGGATTTATCGTTTTAGCAATAGATGATGTAGAATTTGCATACTTAAAAGTTCTCGCTGATGAAATATTAGGAAGAGAGAACTTTCTGGCAACAGTAGTCGTACAGATAAAAAAAGAGGGTAGAACTGATAGTGAGTTTTTCGCAACCTCGCACGACTACGCCCTCTTTTATTCAAAAAATAGAGATTTAAATGAGCTTAGTATTTCTGAAGAAAATGCGAGAAAATGGCATTTAGGAGCTGTACCAGAATACCATCCACTAAAAAGAGGATTTGATGAATTTTACGGTTTCTTAGGCGGTGGTCATCGTTATTTCCCTAACCAATACCAACCCATATACGAAAAGCAAAAAGCCGCAGGGAATAAGATCATTAACGACTACTTAAAGCCATTAGAGCATAATTATAAAGAAGTGAGAGAAACAGAGTACATTACTGATGCTTTGTCTCGTGAGGCATTGCGTTTTGTAGATGAGGCTTCAAAGAAAGAGAATCCTTTTTTTCTTTATTTGGCCTACAATGCTCCACACTCCCCTTTAGAAGCTAAAGATGAAGATTTAGCAAAATTCGATTTTATTAAAGATAAAAAAAGAAAGACATACGCGGCTATGGTCTATGCTGTTGATCGTGGTGTAGGAAAACTTGTTGATGCACTTGAACGTAATGATCAATTGGACAATACGCTTATCATTTTTTTAAGCGATAATGGCGGAAAATTATCATTAGGAGCTACAAACTTCCCATTGCAAAAAGAAAGGAAGTACTCAAGAAGGGGCTATCGGGTTCCAATGTTTTTTCATTGGCCAAAGGGCATTGAAGGCGGCAAAACCTTTGAACATCCTATTTCTGCAATCGATTTGTATCCTACTTTTGCTCGTTTAGCAAAAGCAGAAATTCCAAAAGCCAAAATTCTTCATGGAAAAGATATTTGGGATGATTTAAGTAAAGGAAATGAACCGCATAAAAATGAGATAATCTATGCCTTACGTCATCGAGAAGGCTATAGTGATGTGGGTGCAAGGAAGGGAGACTGGAAAATATTAAAAACAAGTCAAAACAATTGGAAGCTATTCAATATTAAAAATGATATTAGTGAGCAATATGACTTAAGCAATCAATACCCAGACCAAATGGAGGAGATGATTTTAGATGTTAAAAATTGGACTAAATCACATATTGAGCCTAAATGGTTTGATCCTGATAGTTTAAAATATATTTGGAAAACTCACGAAATGAACACTTTTAAAACCATCTTTGATACCGAAAAATAATGGTCTAATTTTTAAAACTTTATTTAAAAACAAGTAGTAAAAATGAATAAAAGTTTAAATAATCATCCACATAAAAGGTTAAATATCCTCACAGGAAACTGGGTATTAGTCTCCCCACAGAACACAAAGACCATGGCAGGGAAGTGAAGAGCAGACTGAAACAAATAAAAAGGTGACTTATGATCCAGAATGTTACCTCTGTCCCTCAAATAAGAGAGCAAATGGCGTTCAAAATGAAGCGTATAAAAGCACTTTTGTGTTCAAAAATGATTTTGGGGCACTTTTAGAAAACACTCCTCTCTTTGATTATAATGATGGGCTTCTTCGTGCCGAAGGCGAAAAAGGAATATGTAAAGTTGTTTGTTTTTCACCTGATCATTCTCTTACAATACCAGATATGGAGAAGAAAGATTTGGTTCAAGTAGTCGAAACTTGGCAGAGAGAATTTCAGGAGCTTGGGAGTAAGAAAGAGATAAACTACGTGCAAATTTTCGAGAATAAAGGTGCAGTTATGGGATGTAGTAATCCGCACCCCCATGGACAAATTTGGGCACAGACCTCTATCCCAACAGAGATTGTAAAAAAGACAGCTCACCAAAAAGCTTACTTTGAAACAAAGGGCATTTCCTTGCTTCAAAATTATATTAAACAAGAATTAGAAATGGAGGTTCGCATTGTTAGCCAAAATGATAGTTTTGTCACCCTTGTACCTTTTTGGGCAATGTGGCCTTATGAGACCATGATTATCCCTAAAAGAGCTATGCCGACCATCACTGCACTCAATGAAAAAGAAAAAAGTGATTTTGCCGAACAGCTAAAAAGTCTTACTCAAAAATACGATTCTCTGTTTAGTGTATCATTTCCATATTCAGCAGGTATTCACCAAGCTCCTACAGATGGATCAATATATGATGAATGGCACTGGCACATGAGTTTCTACCCTCCTTTATTACGTTCTGCGGCTGTAAAGAAATTTATGGTAGGTTATGAAATGTTTGCCATGCCACAACGTGATATAACTGCTGAAATAGCAGCAGAAAAACTAAAGTCTTTATGATAAATAAATCGAAAGCTTCTGACAGTAATGATTGGGAATTTGTAATAGAGTCACCCGGTAGAATTAATCTTTTGGGAGAACATATCGATTATAACGATGGATATGTATTACCAACTGCCATTAATGTAAAAGCTCAATTTAAATTAAAGAAGAATGGGAGTCTTAGTGACTGTCGTGTTTACAGTAAAAATTTTGATACTCAGTTGACCTTTGAATTGGACAAAGTTAAGCCAAGTCAAAATCAATGGGAGAATTATATTCTTGGCGTAGTTCATGAAATTAAAATAATGACTTCGGAACTACGCGGGTTTGACTGCGAAATTGTGAGTGATATCCCCATAGGTTCAGGTGTTTCTTCTTCAGCGGCTTTAGAATGTGGTTTAGCCTATGGCTTAAACAAGTTGTTCGATTTGCATTTGGATAGAATTGATATAGTTAAGTTATCACAAAGAGCTGAACATAATTTTGTGGGGACTAAATGTGGGATAATGGATCAATTTGCCTCAGTTATGAGTAAGAAAAATAACCTAATATTCCTTGATTGCCTATCATTATCTTTTGAATATATTCCAATTACACTAAAACCTTATAAGCTACTTTTGTTGAATACCAATGTTACTCATCAATTGGCTTCGGGAGAGTATAACAAAAAGAAGACAACAATGTGAGGAAGGAATGTATTACATTAAAAAGTTCTATCCAAACATTCGTTCATTTAGAGAAGTTAAACCAGAAGTTTTGATGGAACTGAAACCGCATTTCCCAGAAGTGATTTACAAACGTTGTCTTTTTGTGACACAAGAGATTGAACGCGTGTTAAAGACTGTTGAGGGGCTGAAAAACAATTCTTTGGATAAATTAGGAACCTACATGTATGAAACTCACGAAGGTCTATCATCGCTTTATGATGTAAGTTGTCCCGAATTGGATTTTCTTATTGATTTTTCAAAAAAAAATGACTTAGTTTTAGGTTCTCGAATGATGGGGGGCGGTTTTGGAGGCTGTACGTTAAGTCTCATTCACGAGGACGGCGTAGAAGAATTTATTTCTAAAGCTGCTAAAGCCTATTTGGATAAATTTAAAAATCCATTAACGGCAATCATAGCTATGCCCTCCAACGGGACACAGCTTATTCAATCAAACACAGATTTCTAAAGAGAACCACAATGGATCCAAAGAAAAAAATAATTATTACTGGAGGGACAGGGTATATTGGTTCGCATACTTCTCTTGCTTTAATTCAAGAGGGGTTTGATGTAGTTATAGTTGACGATTTATCCAATTCTGAAGTTTCTGTTTTAGATAGAATTGCAGAATTATCTAAAGGCGTAAAACCACAATTTGAAAAAATTGATTTAAGCAACTTCGAGAATTCATATAATTTTTTTAATAACCATCGTGATGCATGCGGAGTGATTAACTTTGCTGCTTTCAAAGCAGTTGGTGAGAGTGTGCAAAAGCCTTTAAACTATTATCGAAATAACCTGTGTATTCTGATGAATCTTTTGGAATGTATGCAAGAATTTAACATTCCTAACTTTATTTTTTCATCTTCAGCAACAGTATATGGGATTCCAAATCAACTCCCAATAACAGAAGATGAACCCACGAAACGACCTACATCGCCCTATGGAAACACAAAGAAGATTGGGGAAGAAATACTGGAAGATTTTTCACGTATTCAACCAATGTTTAACGCTATTTCATTACGCTATTTTAATCCTATTGGTGCGCATCCTAGTGGAAAATTGGGAGAATCACCTGTTGGAATTCCGAATAATTTAATGCCCTTTATTACTCAAACTGCTTCGGGTATTCGTGGTGAGTTAAAAGTTTTTGGTAACGATTATAACACAAAAGACGGGACCAACATTAGGGATTACATACACGTTGTTGATTTAGCCGAAGCACATTTATTCGCACTTAAACGTTTGTTAAACAAGACAGCCAAAGATAATTTTGAAATTCTCAATATTGGAACAGGTATCGGATATTCTGTACTTGATGTTATCAAATCTTTCGAGAAAACAACAAATCAAAAATTAAACTATTCTTTTACCGATAGAAGACAAGGAGATGTACCCGAACTTTTTGCTGATTCTACCAAGGCAAATCAAATACTCAACTGGCAAGCAAAATTTAACTTGGATGATATGACATCTTCATCATGGAACTTTCAAAAGGCGAAAAAGTAAACGCCTCACTGGAACTCTAGGAATTTTCGATTTAAATATGTCCATGTGTTTCTAATGTTCACTTGTATCAGAAACTGCATGTGAGGAATTAAATTTAGTTTTAGATCGGCGAGGATTTATAGATAAAGACTTTGTTTTTTTAAGATTTATTGACTTGATCAATACATAATTGACATTACCTTCAATTTGAGGTGAAAACTCAAATATTTTTCTAATTGATTTATAGTTATTTTTAATTATTAAAGATTATGAATTTTTTTCCTCTCATAAGGAATACCCCCTCTCTTTTTTGACTTTTTTTCTGAAAATATTTTTCTCGCGACTCTGAGGACCTTTTACAAACAACAAAAAGAAGTATTTAAGGGGGATACGGCAGGGGGGTGCTGAAGGGAGGGTCCCCACGGGATGATCCTTCACCAATTTTAATCGGCAAAGAAAAGTGTCTCAAATCAATTACTGTAGCAAAACTTTAGCATTTATTATTCTGGAACCCTGATTTTTCGCGGTATAATAGCCTGGTAGAAATCCAAAGGATTAAAATGATACGGTATGATAAACGCAGTGATCTATTCGCGAGTGAGTTCAGAATCTGAACGGCAAGACACAGAAAGACAAACCAATGAATTAATTGATTATGCTCACCGAATGGGTTATAATATT
Organism: Flavobacteriaceae bacterium; assembly: GCA_038143735.1. GTDB lineage: Bacteria > Bacteroidota > Bacteroidia > Flavobacteriales > Flavobacteriaceae > Arcticimaribacter. The sequence continues at coordinate 166,156 of JAYQML010000004.1, read as the reverse complement.
AATAAGGTTTATGAGGAAAAGGTTAGTGGTTATAAGAAGAATGAAGAAAGACCTGTATTCACCAAAATGTTAGAGGATATAAATGCCAATCAGATTGATATGGTCTTGGTGTGGGAGCTGAGTCGAATTGGAAGGTCGGTGCTGCAATCACTTCAAAATATCCAAACTCTACACGATATGAGAGTCGGAATTTACATCAAGAACTTCAACCTTGAGACACTCATGATGATAATACACCAAATAGTCTTTCAATGTTTATTGTTCAGACCCAAATGACTGATTTTATCGAACCTCAAATTTGAACCATATATTTAGGTTAATCCATTTATTTACAGGAGGTAAGGATGATTCCAATAGAAAACGGACTAGTAAAAATACTAGTCCGTCTTGTTTAGTAGCGGGAACAGGACTAACTCACTTCGTTCGTTGGACCTTTTTGGAAAACAGCCCAAAGAAACTCCGATTGCTTTGCCATCTGATTTTTCTTTTGTTTTCAAGATGATGCAAGCATCACTTGACCCCAAAATAAAAACTCCTTGATTTCTCAAGGAGTTTCTTAGTAGCGGGAACAGGACTCGAACCTGTGACCTTCGGGTTATGAGCCCGACGAGCTACCTACTGCTCTATCCCGCGCTGTGAGTGCAAATATACAACTTTATTGCCAATCCCCAAGCCTTTGTGCACTTCTTGTGTATCTTTGTTTTCAATGAGTAATACACAAAGCAGGTTTCGTTTCTATTGTCGGAAATCCTAATGTAGGGAAGTCAACACTAATGAATGCTTGGGTAGGGGAGCGTTTATCGATCATCACGCCTAAAGCACAGACCACCCGGCATCGTATCTTGGGGATACTCAATGCAGCGGATTATCAGTTGGTCTTGTCTGATACTCCAGGGGTCATTACACCAAGTTATGAAATGCAATCTTCCATGATGGATTTCGTTAAAACTGCGCTTGAAGATGCGGATATTTTAATCTATATGCTCGAGGTAGGAGAGACCGAAATGAAAGATCAACGGCTGTTCAAAAAAATCTTAGGTTTATCTATTCCTGTACTGGTGCTCATAAATAAGATTGATATGACCGATCAAGAAACCCTCATGAAATCGGTTAGCCATTGGCAAGAAAAATTTCCCAAGGCAAATATTTTCCCCATTTCGGCCATCACAGGTTTTTCTGTAAAGGAAGTTCTAGCGCATATCATCGAATTGTTGCCCGTATCTCCTCCCTATTACCCAAAAGATCAAATGACGGATAAGCCCGAGCGTTTTTTCGTGAACGAAGCCATTAGGGAACAAATTCTGCAGTACTATGACAAAGAAGTGCCCTATGCGGTGGAGGTAGTGACTGAATCGTTTATCGAGTCAGAAAAAATAATTAAAATCCGTTCCCTAATTATGGTAGAACGCGAAACGCAAAAGGGGATCATTATTGGTCATAAAGGAGGAGCATTAAAAAAGGTAGGGGTGGGAGCGCGCAAAAAGTTACAAGCGTTCTTTGCCAAAAAATCCATCTTGAACTCTATGTCAAGGTGAGCAAAGATTGGCGCTCTAATGAGCGACAACTCAAACGATTTGGCTATAAGTTCTGATCTTAGGTTCAGATCCTTTTAAAAAGAGTACTTTTGCTAAAAATTCACCACCATGAGCGCAATCATTGCCATTGTTGGACGTCCCAATGTGGGAAAATCCACTTTCTTTAATCGTATGATTCAAAAACGCGAGGCCATTGTAGATGCAGTGAGTGGAGTAACGCGAGATCGTCATTACGGAAAATCGGACTGGAATGGGGTGGAGTTCTCACTCATCGATACAGGTGGATATGTTGTTGGTAGTGAAGACATCTTCGAAAAAGAAATCGATAAACAAGTAGAATTGGCCATCGACGAATCGGATGCCATCGTGTTTATGGTTGAGGTAGAAACTGGGGTTACTGGTATGGACGAAGAAGTGGCCCAGTTACTTCGACGTTCAAAGAAACCTGTTTACCTTGTTGTAAACAAGGTAGACAACGCCATGCGCCAAGACGATGCTGTTGAGTTTTACAGCTTAGGGTTTGATAAAATTTATCCAATTTCTGGAATTAACGGAAGTGGAACTGGAGAACTACTCGATGATATCGTTGAAGCGTTACCCGAACAAGAAGAAGATACGTCTATTGATTTACCTCGTTTTGCAGTTGTTGGACGACCAAACGCTGGAAAGTCTTCATTCATTAACGCTTTAATTGGCGAGGACCGTTACATTGTTACCGATATAGCCGGTACAACCAGAGACAGTATTGACACTAAATACAATCGATTTGGATTTGAGTTTAATCTAGTAGACACCGCCGGAATTCGACGTAAAAAGAAAGTAAAAGAAGACATAGAGTTTTATTCTGTAATGCGTGCCGTGCGGGCCATTGAGCATTCTGATGTTGTTATTTTAGTGGTAGACGCCACCCGAGGTTTTGATGGTCAGGTACAAAATATTTTTTGGTTAGCTCACCGAAACAATAAAGGAATTGTGGTTGTCGTAAACAAATGGGATTTGGTAGAGAAAGACCATAAAACCACCAAAGTATTTGAAGAAGATATACGCAAGCAAACTGCCCCTTTTGTTGATGTACCTATCGTATTTATGTCCGTACTAACCAAGCAACGTTTGTTTAAAGCGATTGAGACAGCTGTAACGGTATATAAATCGCGCTCGAATAAGATACCCACACGCAAGTTAAACGACACCATGTTGCCAATTATAGCGCAAACTCCGCCTCCGGCCAACAAAGGGAAATTTGTTAAAATTAAGTTTTGCACTCAGCTGCCAACAGAGCATCCTCAATTTGCTTTTTCTGTAATTTACCGCAGTATGTTAAAGACCCTTACAAGCGATTTTTAGAAAATCAATTGCGAAGTGTTTATGATTTTAATGGTGTGCCAATTACACTTTTCTTTCGAAAAAAATAATTAGAGATTGTCGCGCAAAGCAGTCAGAGCAGATTTAATTTTCTCTAACTTATTCATCAATTGAAGCTTACTTTTTCTTTGTCTTTGCTGTTATTGAGGTGTTTTTTCACCCCTTCAATGGTCATTCCTTTTTCTTTAAGTAGATGGTGAATGAGCTGAATGTTTTCGATATCTCCGGGGGTGAATTTACGAATCCCAGACGTTTTTTTCTTGGGTTGAATTTGTTTGAATTCCTTTTCCCAATAGCGTAAAAGAGAGGTGTTTACACCAAATGCTTTGGCAACTTCGCCAATAGCGTAATACCTTTTTTCCGGTAAATTGATCTTCATGGGGTTAATCTAACGATTGATTCTCTTGGTTTGCTTGATTCACAATCGCATTAAATTCTGCCGGGCTCAAGTTATCAATGTAAAAATTCAACGGATTGACCTTGTTTTTGTCCTTGATAATCTCATAGTGTAAGTGGGGTGCAACAGAGCGTCCCGTGTTACCTACGTATCCAATGATTTCTCCACGTTTTACTTTTTGACCGCGTTTCACGTTGTATTTATTCAAGTGAGCGTAGAGACTGACGTAACCAAAGCCATGATCAATGCGAATGTGACGGCCATATCCAGAAGATCTATTGTCAGCACGTTTTACAATTCCATCACCAGTGGCATAAACGGGTGTTCCTCGTTTAGCAGAAAAGTCCATACCATAGTGCTTTCTGCGTTTTTTGGTAAATGGATCAATTCTCCATCCATAGCCAGAGGCCATACGTTTTAGATCTTCCTTTTTAATGGGTTGTATGGTTGGAATTGCAGCAAGCAATTCTTCTTTCTTTTCTGCTAAGGCTTGTATTTCATCCAATGAATTGGACTGAACAACAAGCATACGGGAAAGGATATCTATTTTTTTGGTGGTCTCAATAATTTGTTCAGAATTCCCAAAACCTTCTAAGTTTTTGTAACGGTTTACCCCTCCAAAACCTGCTTTGCGTTGGGCTTCGGGAATGGGATTGGCTTCAAAATAGGTGCGGTAGATTTCATTGTCACGACTTTCAATGTTGTCCATTACCGTTTCCATTTGCTCCAAACGCTGGGATAGTATGTCAAATTGAAATTCGTAATTCTTCAATTCGCGCTCTAGCAATAATTCTTTGGGTGTGTTTAAGAAATCAGTTGTTAATAGCCCAAAAAGGGTAAAAACACCAAACAAAATCGACGAAATAATGAAGAGAAAGAAATTGGAGACTTTTAATGTTTTACCTACTTCAATGGGTCGGTAAGAAAGTGTTTCAGGGTCGTAATAATATTTAACCTTAGCCATAAACAGATTTCTTGTAAATTTTGTTTTCTTTTGCAGTATCAATTAAAAAGATACACAAATATAATAAATTTTGCTTGCAAGATTTGATTTTAACGCATTTACCGAATGAAATCAGCCGAGGTTAGACAGCTATTTTTAGATTTTTTCAACGAAAAGCAACACCAAATTGTTCCTTCCGCACCCATGGTGGTGAAAGACGATCCTACCCTTATGTTTACCAACGCGGGGATGAACCAGTTTAAAGAATTCTTTTTAGGGAATAAAACACCGAAAAACAAAAGGGTTTCAGATACGCAAAAATGTTTGCGTGTATCTGGGAAAACACAACGATTTAGAAGAAGTTGGAATAGACACCTACCACCATACGTTTTTCGAAATGTTGGGGAATTGGAGTTTTGGGGATTATTTCAAGGAAGAGGCCATTGCGTGGGCATGGGAATTATTGACCGAGCGCTACAAAATTGACCCAAACATGCTTTACGTCACCATCTTTGAGGGGATCAAAGCGAAGGTTTGGAACGCGATATGGAAGCCTATAATTTTTGGAAAAAGTTTGTGCCAGAAGATCGTATTCTATTGGGAAGCAAAAGTGATAATTTTTGGGAAATGGGAGAACAAGGCCCTTGTGGTCCTTGTTCAGAAATTCATGTAGACATACGATCCGAGGAAGAAAAGGCAAAAATAGATGGAGCTAGTTTGGTGAACCAAGATCACCCTCAAGTGGTGGAAGTATGGAATTTAGTATTCATTGAATTTAATCGAAAAGCAGATGGGAGTTTAGAACAATTGCCCGAAAAACATATCGACACTGGGATGGGTTTTGAACGCCTATGCATGGTACTACAAAACACAACTTCTAACTACGATACAGATGTATTTACTCCACTTATTAGAGAAATAGAGGCCTTGACAAAAACCACTTATGGGAATCGTCTTGAAACAGATCGAGCAATTCGCGTTATCGCAGACCATGTGCGCACGGTGTATTTTGCCATTGCCGATGGGCAGTTGCCTTCCAATACTGGAGCAGGGTATGTTATTCGTCGTATCCTTCGTAGAGCAATCCGTTATGGTTTTACATTCCTGGGCCAGAAAAAAGCCTTTATTCACTTATTGGTGACCACCCTCGAACAACAAATGGGTGAAGCCTTTCCAGAATTGAAAAGAGAACAGAAACTAGCTTTTAATGTGATAAAAGAAGAGGAAAATTCTTTTCTTAAAACCTTGGATCAAGGGTTATTGTTACTCGATACTATTTTAAAAGAAACCAAAGGTAAAATCGTTGATGGAGCAAAGGCTTTTGAGTTGTATGACACCTATGGCTTCCCCTATGATTTAACTGCACTGATTGCCAGTGAACGCGGATTTTCAGTTGATGAACCTGGCTTTTCAGCTGCTATGGAAGAGCAAAAGAATCGTTCACGCTCGGCAGCTTCCTCTAAAGCTGGGGATTGGGTAGTATTGATGCAAGATGAGAATGAAGAATTTGTGGGCTATGACAATTTAACTGCTCAAGTGAACATTACCCGTTACCGAAAAATGACCACTGCTAAAGAAGGAGATTTCTATCAGTTGGTGTTTAACCGAACGCCTTTTTATCCAGAAGGAGGGGGGCAGGTAGGCGATAAAGGGTATTTGGAAGCTAACAATGGTTCAGTTCATTACATCCTCAACACCAAGAAAGAGAATAATCTAATCATTCATTTTACCAAAACCCTTCCCAATAAGCTAGAGGAAGGATTTCAGGCTGTTGTTGATGTGAAACAACGTCAGCGAACTTCCTGTAACCATACAGCAACTCACTTATTGCACCAAGCCTTGCGCGAGGTTTTAGGAGATCATGTTGAGCAAAAGGGTTCAATGGTTCATTCGGGGATGTTTCGTTTTGATTTTTCTCACTTTGCAAAGATGACTCCTGAAGAATTAAAAGAAGTTGAGCAATTTGTCAATGCACGTATCCAAGAACAGCTACCTCTAGAAGAAAATAGAACAGCGGTGTTGACAGAAGCCATGGCAGAAGGTGCCATGGCATTATTTGGTGAAAAATATGGAGACACCGTTCGTTCAATACGATTCGGAAAATCCATTGAACTTTGTGGAGGGACACATGCAAAAAATACCGCCGAAATCTGGCATTTTAAAATCACGTCAGAAGGTGCTGTCGCCTCAGGAATACGACGTATTGAAGCCATCACAGGAGATGCAGCCAAAACTCATTTTGAAGAGCAAGCCAACTTACTCGAACAAGTACAGACTGTTTTAAATCAACCGCAAGATGCAGTAAAGGCGATTGAGAGCATGCAGACTGAGATGACGAATTTGAAGAAAGAAATTCAAAGCTTGGCAAAAATTCAATTACAGTCCATTAAGCAACAATTGGTTGAAGAAATCGATACCATAAATGACATACAATTCTTGGCTGCTGAAGTTGATTTGGATGCTGCGTTGATGAAAGATTTGGCCTTTGATCTAGGACAAAATAATACAGCACTTTTTTTGGTTTTAGCCTCTAAAAAAGCAGGGAAACCTTCATTGTGTTGTTACATTTCAAAAGAATTGGTTGCTTCAAAAGGGTTAAATGCAGGAAACGTGGTTCGTACGCTTGGAAAACACATCCAAGGGGGTGGAGGAGGACAAGCCTTCTTTGCTACAGCGGGTGGAAAAAACACGGAAGGAATTACTGCAGCATTAGCTGCTGCGAGAAATTTGATTTAGATCTCACGGTCGATTAGATCCGTTACTACATAGTACCGCGGATCGTCTATTGATTCTTCAATTACATCTTCGAAGTTTGGATTGGCTTTAAGGAGTAACATTTTACATTCGGGACTCAAGTGTGTGAGACGAATACTTTTTTTCTTTTTCAAATAGCGCTCAATTAAGTTTTCTAGGGCTTCGATTCCAGAATGATCTGATACCCGCGATTCGATAAAATCAATCTCTACCTTTTCGGGGTCATTTTTTAGGTCAAATTTACTGTTGAAGTTTTGAATTGAACCAAAAAATAAGGGGCCCCAAATTTCGTACACCTTTGTCCCATCCTCTTTGACGCTTTTTCGTGCACGAATCATGGTGGCATTTTCCCAGGCAAAAACAAGTGCTGCAATGATTACGCCGATCAAAACTGCAATGGCAAGGTCTTGCCATACTGTAACGGTAGAAACAATGACCAAGATAAAGGCGTCCTTACGTGGAATTTTATTGATGATCCGAAAACTACTCCAGGCGAAAGTGCCAATAACAACCATAAACATAACTCCAACAAGCGCAGCAATGGGGATTTGTTCAATGACACTAGAGCCAAAAAGAACAAAGCACAACAAAGACAAGGCAGCTACAATTCCAGACAAACGTCCTCTTCCACCAGAGTTGACATTGATGATCGATTGTCCAATCATGGCGCAGCCTCCCATGCCACCAAATAAACCGTTGAGAATATTGGCTGCCCCTTGGGCAAGACATTCTCTATTTCCACTTCCTCTCGATTCGGTAATCTCATCAATTAAATTAAGGGTCATCAGCGATTCGATCAAGCCAACAGCCGCTAATAAAAAGGCCGTTGATAAGATTAAATCCCAATGTCCGTTGAGGGTAGGGAAGAGTTGAAAAATGGCAAGTTGAAACTTAGGAAGACCTCCTTGTAATCCCTCGCCTCCTCCGTCTCGAATAAACGACCCAACAGTACTTACCTCAATTCCGCCAAAAATGGTGATTAAAGCAACAATGACAATTGCGGCCAAGGCAGCGGGTATTTTTTTGGTTAGTTTTGGTAAGAAGTACATGATTAACATGGTTAGTGCAACCAATGACAACATCACATACAATGCTCTACCACTCAACCAGCCGGTGGATCCATTGATGGTTGTTTTAAATAAACCCAATTGCGAAATAAAAATAACAATGGCTAAACCATTGACAAAGCCCATCATAACCGGGTGTGGAATTAAACGAACGAACTTCCCAAGTTTAAAAACCCCAGCCATAATTTGGATCGCTCCCACAAATAAAAGGGTAATGAATAACCAATATAAGCCTAGGTTTTCGATAGGACTTTCCAATTCATTGCCAACTAAATTTCCTTGTTGTATCATGTAGACCATCACAACTGCCATGGCTCCAGTAGCCCCAGATATCATCCCAGGTCTTCCGCCAAAAATAGCAGTAACGATGCCCATCATAAAGGCACCATAAAGTCCAACTAGTGGATCAATACCAGCAATAAAGGCAAAGGCAACCGCCTCGGGAACAAGGGCGAGTGCAACAGTAAGGCCAGATAAAATATCGTTTTTTGGATGAGCGCTAATGCGGGATAATAGTGTGTTCAATGGTCTAGTATTTGAAAGGCGCAAAGGTAACCTTTCCAAATTAACTAAACCGTTGTATTGCTATTATTTTGGTGGATTAATTTACCTCAAGTATTGGCGGAAAGTTCTTTAGGATTTCTCCTACAAAAGTTTGGATACGTTCATCTCGATTTTTGCTGTATTCTGTGATGCCTCCAATGCCTTTGCCTTGCCATACCAAGCGTTTTGTTTTAGCGTCAATGATATCGATAAATAGTTCTCCCTGGGTTTGCGTTATTACTGTGCTGTTGTTAAATCCATTGCCCCAAGGACCAAAAGCCCATGGATTCCATCCCCAAAAACCCCAGCCAAAATTGTTGTTTTGGACGATGACACGATCTTTCGCATTTACCCCTATATTGATAAGAAGTTGAGGGTCAGAAGAAAGTTGAAGTGATTTTCCATTCATCTGCGTTTCTATGGCGGTTAGAATACGTCGTTTATCTAGATCTGAGATAGCAACTTCTTCAATCCCGGGTTTAAAGAAAGCATAGGTGGTATATTGGTTAAAATTTATCTCTTTATCGAAATCAGAAAATGTTCTAATGGAACTACAGTGAAGACTAGTAAGAGCGAAAAACAAGAGAATTAATCGTTTCATTGGAATGGTTTTAAATCATTATTATAAGACTATCAAATTTAATGCCTCTTTTTATGTTGGTTGAATCCAAAGGGACAATGCCGGCATCCACTCTCACAACAATAGCCCCTTTTTAGGTGAAATTGCTCGGTAAAAACCTTGTACCCTTCTGGCGATAAATAAAAATCACCTTCTTCTAATTGTTGTTCACCTAGCATTGGTAGTGATTGTTTTAAAATAATGTACCTTTCAATTTCTAACATATGGACTGGTCTTTATCACATATTGTTCAAAATGAATTTATTACACAAATTAACGGTATTTCCCTTACAATAAAAAGAGAAGATCAGCTTCATCCCATGATTTCTGGGAATAAATTCAGGAAACTGAAATATAATTTCAATAAAACTGACATAAGCAAATATCAAGGGATTGTTACGTTTGGAGGGGCTTATTCGAATCACCTTGTTGCGACTGCTGTTGCAGGAAAATTAATGGGAATTCCAACACATGGTTTTGTGCGTGGCGAAGAGCTCGAATTTAAAGAACGCAATCCAAGCTTAGTCTTTTGCGAGGAGCATGGAATGAAGCTTCATTTTTTGTCCCGTTCCGAATACCGTCAAAAGGATAAAACGCCTAAAGTTAAAGCCTTTTTGAACACGGATAATTATTTTCTTCTTCCTGAAGGGGGACAAATCCGATGGCGATAAAAGGGTGTACTGAAATTCTCACCCCATCAGATAAAGTGTTTGATACGATTTGCTGCTCCGTGGGAACTGGCGGAACATTTATGGGGATCAAAGCCAGTATATTACCACATCAGCATCTCCTTGGATTCCAAGCTGTAAATGACTTGAGCGTTTCCCGCTGGATTGACAAAAACGCAAAGCCGTCTCATGCTTATACGCTATTGTCCGGTCATCTCTATGGAGGATATGGAAAAGCTACAGAGGAATTAGTTCAGTTTATTAATGCTTTTTACAAAGAATATAAAATTCTTCTTGATCCTCTTTATACAGGAAAGTTGCTTTTTGGTATTTTTGCACTAATCAAACAGAACAAATGGCGTTGGGGCAAGGAAGTTTTAATTATTCATACGGGAGGAATTCAAGCAATCGAGGGATTCAATTTAAAACAATCGCAGCAAGGAAAAGCGTGTATCAATATACCTTAAATTCTTTTCTACTTGCCTTGCTGTTTTTCACCTCTGGCTGTAAAGTGACTAAAAGTGTTCGTCCAAAACCGGCTGATCCAGTAGTGAAACAAGTCCAACAACCAAAGACCAAAAAAGTTGTTATAACTCCGCCAAAACGAGTCCTTACAACAGATCAAAAGGTTTACAATTACCTCCAAATTTTTGGACCAATTGCTCAAGCAGAAATGCGAAAATTCAACATACCAGCGAGTATTACACTGGCGCAGGGATTATTAGAATCTGGTTTTGGTGAAGGTAGGTTGGCTGTTGAAGGGAATAATCATTTTGGAATCAAATGTCATCGTACCTGGGAGGGTAAAAGAATTTACCATGATGACGATGAAAAGGAGAATGCTTTCGCGTGTATTCGGATGCCCGCGAATCCTATCGTGATCATTCCTTATTTTTGTCGAACCGAGATCGTTATGCCTTTTTATTCCGTTTGGGAAAGAAAGACTATCGTTCGTGGGCTAGAGGACTCAAAAAAGCCGGTTATGCGACCGATCCAAAATATCCAGCAAAGTTGATTCGTTTGATTGAACGTTTTGACTTAGCCAAGTATGACAGTAAGAAAGAAATTGAATTGCCTATAAAACCTACAGTCGCTAGTCAAAAAAACAGTTCCTACTATATTGTACAAAAGGGAGATACATTGTATTCTATCGCCAGAAAGTTAGCAGTAGATATTAAGCAATTGAAACAACTCAATAAACTCAAAAATAATACCATTTATTTGGGTCAAGAACTTACCCTACCAAAAAAATAATCATGTTATACCAACGCAGTAGCGCACTCTTTGAAGCCGCCAAGAAAGTTATCCCGGGAGGAGTAAACTCACCAGTAAGAGCCTTCAAATCCGTAGGAGGGAATCCTATTTTTGTTGAACGTGCAAAAGGTGCTTACTTGTATGACGAAGATGGGAATCGTTTGATTGATTACATTTCGAGTTGGGGACCCATGATTGTAGGACATGCCAAAGAAGAAGTTATAGCTGCTATTACAGCACAAGCCCAAAAAGGCACATCCTATGGTATACCCACTGCTTTGGAGACCTCAATTGCTGAATTAGTCGTTTCTCTGGTTCCTAATATAGACAAAATACGTTTTGTGAATTCAGGAACTGAAGCCTGTATGAGTGCAGTTCGTCTCGCCAGAGGATATACAAATCGTGAAAAAATCATCAAATTCGCAGGCTGCTATCACGGACATTCAGATGCGTTTTTAATTCAAGCAGGAAGTGGAGCCATAACCTTTGGTGCACCCAATAGCCCTGGTGTTACTCAAGGGACTGCAAAAGACACTTTATTGGCCAATTATAACGACCTGGACAGTGTAGCGGCTGTATTTCAACAATACCCCGAGGAGATTGCGGCAATTATCATTGAGCCTGTAGCGGGTAACATGGGATGTATTCCACCCAATCCTGGCTTTCTAGAAGGATTGAGATCTCTTTGTGATCAGTATGGGACTCTCTTGATTTTTGATGAGGTGATGACGGGTTTTCGACTTGGATTAGGAGGAGCCCAAGAACGCTTGGGTGTTAAGGCAGATATTGTCACCTTTGGTAAAGTCATTGGTGGAGGACTTCCAGTAGGAGCATTTGCCGCTCGTTCAGAAATCATGAAAGAATTAGCCCCAGATGGACCCGTATATCAAGCAGGTACACTAAGCGGAAACCCCTTAGCCATGCGTGCTGGTTTGACCACCCTAGAATTGCTCAAAAAAAATAATGACTTGTTTGAACGACTGGATGATAAGACAGAAAAATTACATAAGGGTATGAAGTCGCTCATAGAACAAAAGGGACTCCCGCATCAATTCAATCGTTTGGGGTCTATGTTATCGCTACACTTTACCGAAACGCCCGTAATGGATTTTGAATCCGCAGCTTTAGGAAACAATGATCACTTTAAAGCCTATTTTCATGGTATGTTGGAACGTGGAATATATCTACCCCCAAGCGCTTTTGAGAGTTATTTCCTTAACGATGCACTTTCTTACGAAGATATCGCCTTTACACTCGACGCTTTTGAGGGTTGGTTAAAAACAGTTTAAGGTTTCTGTTAGTTTAGCGTTACCCAAAGCCCATCGTCGTTTTTCTCGACCTTGGTCAATCCTTTTTGGCGAGTCCTTTAAGGGCTTTATCCCATTTTTTATTGCTTAAGCCCGCCTGTTCTTTAAGTCTGTCAAGCACAATGGGATTGTTTTTTTTCAATAAATCGAAGATACACTTTTCTTCATCGGTTAATTCCACGGTCTTTTTCTCGGGGCGCATTTGCGGAAAGAAAAGCACCTCTTGGATGGAGCTGTTGTTGGTCATTAACATCACCAAACGATCGATACCAATTCCAATACCCGAAGTGGGTGGCATCCCGTATTCAAGGGCGCGAAGAAAATCTTGATCGATAAACATGGCCTCGTCATCTCCTTTTTCGCTTAACTTGAGTTGTTCTTCAAAACGTTCGCGTTGGTCGATGGGATCATTCAACTCAGAATAAGCATTGGCCAATTCTTTTCCATTAACCATTAATTCGAAGCGTTCCGTTAGTTTATTATTGGAACGATGTTCCTTGGTTAAAGGACTCATTTCTTTCGGGTAATCGGTGATAAAGGTGGGTTGGATGTAATGGTGTTCACATTTTTCACCAAAAATTTCATCAATGAGTTTCCCAACTCCCATGGTTTCATCGACTTCTAGTCCGAGTCCTTTGGCGGTTTCGCGCAGTTCCTCTTCCCCCATAGCGGAAACATCAATTCCGGTATGAATTTTTATCGCTTCAAGAATAGGTACTCTGGGATAAGGCGCTTTAAAATCGATACTATTTTCTCCCACGGTTACCTTAGATGATCCGTTAGATTCAAGCGCTACTTTTTCCAACAAAGCTTCGGTGGTTTCCATCATCCAGAAATAATCTTTGTAAGCGACATAGAGTTCCATTACCGTAAATTCTGGATTATGGGTTCGGTCCATTCCTTCGTTACGAAAGTCTTTAGAAAACTCATACACGCCATCAAATCCTCCTACAATTAGTCTTTTGAGGTAAAGTTCGTTGGCAATTCGCAAATACAATGGAATATCTAAAGCATTGTGGTGGGTAGTAAATGGACGTGCAGATGCTCCTCCAGGGATAGGCTGAAGAATAGGTGTTTCTACCTCGAGATAATCACGCTCATTAAAGAAAGAACGGATGCTGTTGGTGATTTTTGTTCGTTTAACAAAGGTGTCTTTTACCTTGGGGTTGACAATCAAATCCACATAGCGTTGTCTGTAGCGCAACTCTGGATCGTTGAATTCGTCGTAACTATTTCCATCGGCATCTGTTTTTGGGAAGGGAGCGGACGAAGTGTTTTGTTTAATAAGGTAAAATGTTTCTACCTGTACGGTTTTTTCACCTACTTGGGTGGTGAATAATTTTCCTTCAATTCCGATAATGTCGCCAATATCGAGCAGTTTTTGTAGACATCGTTGTAGAGGGTTTTATCTTCTCCATTACAAATTTCATCTCGATTAAAGTAGACCTGAATGCGCCCTTTACTGTCTTGCAATTCGGCAAAACTTGCTTTTCCTTGAATACGGCGCGACATGAGGCGGCCAGCAATAACAACTTTCTTTCCTTCTTTAAAAGAAGACCTTATGTCTTCTGAACTATGATCGACTGGATAAAGTGGTGCGGGGTAGGGATTTATGCCTAATGCTCTTAATTTCGCTAATTTTTCTCTTCGGATAATTTCCTGTTCGCTCAGACCCGCCATACTTTATAAAAATTTTAGCAAAGATAAAGGAGTCTGCAACAATTCAAAGTTGTTAAATTAGCTTACAGAATTATTTTTTTATGTCATGAGTATTTTTCGTGTATTATTATCGATTATTTTTCCGCCTTTAGCCGTTTTGGATAGAGGTTGCGGATCAATCATAATTGTCTTTATTCTCACCCTTTGCGGCTGGGTTCCTGGTACCATTGCGGCATTGGTTATTTTAAATAATTCGAATCAATTTGAATAAATCAGTGAACAAAATAATTCAAATTATTGAGCTTGGAAGACAAGCCTACAAGCCCGTATGGGAAATTCAAGAGCAGCAATTGAATGCAATTGTGAAACAAAAGCAAAAAAATAGGTCAGAACCCCGGCCAATCCCCACACCAAATTATTTGTATTGGGTGGAGCACCCCCCTGTAATTACCTTAGGGAAAAGTGGGTTGCCCGAACATTTGTTATTGAATAAAAGTCAATTACGTGAAAAGGGAATTGAATTTTTCACCACCAACAGAGGAGGAGACATAACCTTTCACGGTCCCGGTCAACTGGTTGGTTATCCTGTTTTGGATTTAGAAAATTTCTTCACCGATATTCACAAATACCTTCGTTTACTAGAGGAAAGCATTATTTTGACCCTCAAAGAATACGGCCTTTCTGCCGAACGAAGTGAGGGAGAAACTGGGGTGTGGTTAGATGTAGGAACGCCCTTTGCGCGAAAAATTTGTGCCATGGGGGTAAAGGCCAGTCGCTGGGTGACCATGCATGGTTTTGCCCTTAATGTAAATACGGATTTAACTTATTTTGATTATATCGTCCCCTGTGGTATTCAAGGGAAAGCAGTTACTTCTCTGGAGCGGGAATTAAAACAAAAAGTGTCATTGCATGAGGTGAAGGCAAAAATCCAAGTACATTTAGCTACCCTTTTTGAGGCTACTTTAATCGCTATTTGATCTCATAAATCAATACATCATTACTTTCAGATTGCACGATAAATTCTAATGCCCTGTCTTTGTCTGCATTGACGATATCAATCGAAGAAGTCCCGTATACTGGGAAACCGGGGACAAGACTGCCATCACTCAAATACAGATAAACTTTTTCAGCTTCTAGATCTGTTACAGCAATGTATAAGATGTTGTTAAGGTAAAATATTTTTGGCGCCGTATATTGTCCATAGGGAAGGGTGATGGGTATACCTTTGATGGTTATAATATTGGAAGAAAGTGTCACCAACGATTTTGTTGTTGTGGTAATTCTATGGCCTTGTTCAAGCCCTAGATCACTTTTAACAACATTTCCTCGGGTATCAATTTGAATTAAATTTCCTTCTTGGTCTGTGGTTGTAAATGTTTTTAAATAGGAATAAATATCTTGTTGTGAGAGGACAACTTTTTCATCCATTTTCACGCGTGGTTTCCCTGTTCTATTTAACAAATGGAGGGTTCCGTTTTCTTCTTTAATCACAATAAAATCTTTCCCATCAATACGGATGTGTTTGGGGGTACTAACAATGGGGGACTTGGTTTGTTTGAAGGTAAATCCTTTGACTTTCCGTCCTTTTCCGTTCAACATTTCTACTGTTTTTCCTTGCGCTAGTACAAAGCGGTAGTCTCGGCGTTGATCGTAGTCAAAGACAGCCAAGGGTTGAATGGGCTGAATTGTTTTTGTTTTTAAGTTAAACGGCGGAACAATTTTTCCATTGCGATCGAGTACATAAAATCTATTTTCGGTGCGAAAAGCCATTTGTAATCGTCCATTTTTGTAAAGGTCTACCTGTTGTATTTTTCCTTGAATCTTACTAGAAAGTTGTTTTTTCCAGAACAATTTACCTGTATTAGAAAACAAATAGAGTTTATTGTTTTGATCTTGAACAACAATATCGTTTTCTTTGGATCGATGATTCTTTATCCATTGGGGTGAAGATGCAAGGGGACTGTCCAGTGAAAGTAATGCGACATTTGAGACAGTATGTTGGTTTTCTTCTTCTTTATTTTTGTGAAAACGAAGGTGTAGATGTAAGAAACTATCTTCTACAATGCCTTGTAAGGCAAGGAATGGGAGTTCCTGGGTATTTAGATTTTTCCACAAGACATTTGTGGGCAAGCGTTTCTTTATTTTTGAATTGTTTACCACCCATAGCAAGTTGCTTTTATCGCTTAATTCATTTTCATAGAACATTTGAAAACGTCGATTTTTTCCGAGCGTTTTATCGTCCTTATAGGCTGCAATGATCGTTTTTAGTCCAGTTTCTGTGGGGCTAAAAAAAGAAAATCATCCAACTTAGCCACCCATCGAATAGTTGTTTCACTACCTAAACCCTGGATCAGCGTAGTGATGTTTTGATCCAGAGAGTTTGAATAGTATGCAACATCGCGGTAGGTATACGCTTTAGTATCGGGAATGAAGTTAGCTGTTGCGCTTTCTTCGTCGCGTAAATGAAAAATTAAATTGGTTTCATCCGCAATATTAACAAGGGCAATTTCATCGATACTTTTAAGGGAGGTCAAATCGGTTGAAGACAGCGGCAAGTTGTGAAAAAGCACCCATTTTTTAAAGTTATTTTCTAGGACTTGAATATTATCCAAGTTAAAAGAAAGGAAAGCTGTCATAGTGTTGGGGATAGCTTGGGCAATGACAGATTTTTGGGGTGAACTATCTTGTAATAAACCTACGGGGTCGCCAAGCGAATCAACAATCTTTAAAAGACCATCCAATTCAACATCTTGTTGGCTAAAGTTAATGTCATAGGTAGACCAGCTTTGCCCGATATGGGGAAATAAGGGGAGTGTTCCAACTACTTCCCTGAGGGCTTTTTCTCCTTTTCCTTTTAGGTGAATATTCACTGGAGCTTGCCTATCGGCTGTTTTCGAAATAGAATAAAAAAGTGGATCCCGAATGGCTTTTGCTTTCTGTTTGTAATTTCGAATACAATTTTCGAGCACTATTTTAGTGTCAGAATGCAAGGTAAAGCCATCGATAAAGGCAGTAAAAATAGCCCCATTTGCATTTTCTTGAACATAAATATTTTCTCCGCTGTAGTTGACTTTTGTAAAGGACAAAAAACTACTGTCAATGGCGGATTTATAAACGATGCTCAGTGCTTTTTCCTTTTTTCCGTAGTTGGTTAAACTGATTAGTTGAGGGCTTATATCTTTATGTTGAATGTTTGTTATTTTGTTGGCTAATGTTGGGCTAGACTTTGCCAAATGTTTGATAACGGGATTATTTTTTAAGGCGTTTTCAGCTTCATTGAGATCGTTTATTTGGAGTACGAATTGTGTATTTTGGGGGACCCAATCGACCAGTGTGGAATTATTTGTAGTTGATTGTTCACAACCAAGGATGAAAAAGATTAGGACAAGTGGGTAAAAAATAGAGCGAATTTGCATAGTGGGTACTTATTGGGTGTAAAAATAGGAAACTCAAAAGTCAATTGGAAGTTGTTTGGGTAGTAATCGAAAAGATTTTCTGTGGTGGATCGAAGGTCCTGCTAATCGAATCCCTTCCCGATGTGCTTTGGTTGGGTAGCCTTTGTTCGATTTCCATTGATAAACGGAAAACTGTTCATGTAGTTTGAGCATGATATCATCTCGGTATGTTTTTGCTAAAACAGAAGCTGCAGCAATATTTTGAAAACGACCATCTCCCTTTATAAGGCAGGCATGCGGAATGGTTTTGTAGGCATGAAATCGATTGCCATCAACGGCAATAAATTTTGGTTGGATGGATAAAAGACCAATGGCCTTATGCATGGCTTTAATCGATGCATGAAGAATATTAAGCTCTTCGATCTCTTCAATTGAACAATGTGCAACCGCAAAAGTGAGGGCTTCTTTTTCAATAATCGGTCGAAGGGTATAGCGTTGTTTTTCGGTTAACTTTTTTGAATCATCTAACAGGGGGTGGGAGAAACCTTGCGGAAGAATAACTGCTGCAGCGGTAACAGGGCCTGCGAGACAACCTCTTCCAGCTTCATCGGTTCCTGCTTCGAGCAGTTGACTATATTGTAGTGGTAATCCCATTTGTCTTTATGAAAGTTTAAAAGCATTCATGATCAGGTAGGTATTCTCAAGCGCTATTTTTCATGCCTTCAATATTAATTTCAAGCGAAACAAATTTAATCATAACTTCGCACAAAATAAAGTGTTCCATGTTACAGCGTTTTTTTGTAAGTCTCTTTTTGCTAACAAGTGCTTTTTCTTGGGGGCAAGAGTTAGGAGAAACTCCTCTTGCTTCAAGTTCCATAAATACGACAACTCAAACGCTAGTGCCCCAAATAGAGGTCGATTCCTTGGCGGTCAAAAAGACTCAACCCCAAAAAAAGAAAAAGTTTATTACCCAAAAGGTTAAAGAGGAAGAAGTTATTGATACGGCAACCATAGATATGTATCAAATTTTCCGACAAGGAAAGAAAACAGTTATCGTAGACACAACACTGACAGTACAAAAGGAGTATAAAACAAATTACTTACGGAGAGATTATTTTGAATTGCTTCCCTTTGTCAATTTGGGGCAGGCTTTTAATCGCTTGGGGTACGACTTTACAGAAGGATCTTTACAGCCCCAAATGGGAGCTCGCTCCAAACACTTTTCCTTTTTCGAGATCGAAGATATAAAGTACTATAGAGTGCCCACACCCTTGTCAGAATTATTTTTCAGAACAACCTTAGAACAAGGGCAATTGTCAGATGCTCTTATTTCGGTAAATACTAGTCCGCAATTCAATTTTGCCGTTGCTTATCGCGGTATGCGCTCTTTGGGGAAATATGTCAATCAACGTTCCAATAATGAAGCATTTCGATTTTCATTTACTTATCAAACAAAGAACGAACGCTATAAAGCCAAGGCTCATTACGTATCACAAAATATTGGGAATCAGGAAAATGGTGGTATTACCGAAGAAGGGATTAGTCTGTTTGAATCGGGTGATCCTGACTTCATTGAGCGTTCTGTATTAGCCGTTCGCCTAAGGAATTCAGAAAACACTCTTAAAGGGAAACGTTCTTTTTTAGAGCATCATTATGCATTAATCCATGCGGATGAAAATACAGCTTCGAGTTGGACTATTGGCCATCAAATTATGGATGAGAGCAAGTCATATAGCTATACTGATGAGCGTAATTCAGCTTATTTTGGCACCCTAGTATACAATATACCGATGAACGATCGAGTGCGTTGGAAGATTCTACGTAACCGACTCGAAACAAAACTAATTAATCCTGTTTTGGGAGAGTTGAGGGCCGGAATAGCCTATTCTAGCATTAATTATTTCTTTGAAGTGGATGAAAATATTCCTGAAGAAGAACTCCCGCTTACCTTAGAAACGAACCAAGGATTTTTAAACGCCGACTATTTGTTTAATTGGAAGGGCTTTGATTTAACCGCTCATTTTAATAAAACGATATTGGGTGATCGTTTAAGTGATGAAATTAGTGTTTACGGTAAGATATCCCTTAAAAACGATATCTTTTTTGAGAGTAAACTTAGCTTCATTAATAAAAGTCCAAATTTCAACTTCATTCGTTACCGAAGTAATTATACGCATTATAACTGGCACAATGAGGACTTAGAAAACGAAAAAATAACCAGTTTATCGGCAACCTTATCTCACCCTAGCTGGGGGTCTGTTTCTGGTTGGCTACAGCGTTTAGATAATTACACCTATTACAACCAACTCTTCGCTGAGGTTGAAGAAGGAGTAGAACCTCCTTACTAGAAAGTCAATTGCTGACCGAAGTGGTCCAAAGTGCTGACCCGATTACCTATTTAAAATTGAGATACCAATCGCATTACTCGCTCGGGAAGTTTTCGTTGACCACCACCGCTCAATACCAAAAAGTATCAAACGATTCTTCCTCTGATGCATCGGAAACAGCTCAAGTGATTAATGTCCCTGAGTGGAATTTACGCTCTACCATCAGTTTCAGTTCAGAAGCATTTCAAAAAGCATTGTTTTTTCAAGCAGGGATTACAGGGCAATATTTTAGTCGCTACTACGCTGACCAATACAACCCCCTATTGGGCGATTTTATTCGCCAAGATCGACACACCCTAGGGGAATATCCGCGTATTGATGTATTTGTCAATGCCAAGATAAAGCAAACACGTCTCTACCTCAAATTCGAACATGTGAATTCGAGTTTTACTGGGTACGACTTTTACAGTGCTATAGGATACCCATATCGAGACCGTGTCCTTCGCTTTGGGGTAGTTTGGAATTTTTTCCAATAAGCTAAAAAGCTGTTAAGCAATACTATATATAATAAATAAAAAAAAAACTCAAAACATTTTGAAAAAGTGTTTTGTTAATGCAAAAAGGGTTCTATATTTGCACCCGCTAAGGGGATAAAGCTTTAGTGCACGATCTTTGAAAGAATAGAAAATGACAGCGTGTATCATAGATACATGAAGAATAGAACCATTTTGAGACAATCAATTTGCTTTAGTTGTAGACAAATTAAAACAAACTACAACGAAGAGTTTGATCCTGGCTCAGGATGAACGCTAGCGGCAGGCCTAACACATGCAAGTCGAGGGGTAACAGAGAAGCTTGCTTCTGCTGACGACCGGCGCACGGGTGCGTAACGCGTATGCAACCTACCTTTTACAGGAGGATAGTCAATAGAAATGTTGAATAATACTCCATACGATCTTTGAGTGGCATTACTTAAAGAAGAAAGCTTTTGCGGTAAAAGATGGGCATGCGTCCTATTAGTTAGTTGGTGAGGTAACGGCTCACCAAGACATCGATAGGTAGGGGCCCTGAGCGGGGGATCCCCCACACTGGTACTGAGACACGGACCAGACTCCTACGGGAGGCAGCAGTGAGGAATATTGGACAATGGAGGCAACTCTGATCCAGCCATGCCGCGTGCAGGAAGACTGCCCTATGGGTTGTAAACTGCTTTTATACAGGAAGAAACCTACTTACGTGTAAGTAGCTGACGGTACTGTAAGAATAAGGATCGGCTAACTCCGTGCCAGCAGCCGCGGTAATACGGAGGATCCAAGCGTTATCCGGAATCATTGGGTTTAAAGGGTCCGTAGGTGGTCTATTAAGTCAGAGGTGAAAGCCTATCGCTCAACGATAGAACTGCCTTTGAAACTGATGGACTTGAGTTATTGTGAAGTAGTTAGAATATGTAGTGTAGCGGTGAAATGCATAGATATTACATAGAATACCGATTGCGAAGGCAGATTACTAACAATACACTGACACTGAGGGACGAAAGCGTGGGTAGCGAACAGGATTAGATACCCTGGTAGTCCACGCCGTAAACGATGGTCACTAGCTGTTTGATCTAACAATGGTTAGTTGAGTGGCTAAGCGAAAGTGATAAGTGACCCACCTGGGGAGTACGCTCGCAAGAGTGAAACTCAAAGGAATTGACGGGGGCCCGCACAAGCGGTGGAGCATGTGGTTTAATTCGATGATACGCGAGGAACCTTACCAGGGCTTAAATGTACGTTGCATGATTTAGAGATAGATCTTTCTTCGGACTACGTACAAGGTGCTGCATGGTTGTCGTCAGCTCGTGCCGTGAGGTGTCAGGTTAAGTCCTATAACGAGCGCAACCCCTATCGTTAGTTGCCAACAGGTAAAGCTGGGAACTCTAACGAGACTGCCGGTGCAAACCGTGAGGAAGGTGGGGATGACGTCAAATCATCACGGCCCTTACGTCCTGGGCTACACACGTGCTACAATGGCCGGTACAGAGAGCAGCCACTCCGCGAGGAGGAGCGAATCTATAAAACCGGTCTCAGTTCGGATCGCAGTCTGCAACTCGACTGCGTGAAGCTGGAATCGCTAGTAATCGGATATCAGCCATGATCCGGTGAATACGTTCCCGGGCCTTGTACACACCGCCCGTCAAGCCATGGAAGCTGGGGGTGCCTGAAGTCGGTGACCGAAAGGAGCCGCCTAGGGTAAAACTAGTAACTGGGGCTAAGTCGTAACAAGGTAGCCGTACCGGAAGGTGCGGCTGGAACACCTCCTTTCTAGAGAAAGACGACTGAATTTGAAGAAATTCAACATAAAAATGTGTTTTACTTAAGCTGTCCATCTTATTTTATATAATCTATCTTTAGAGTCTCGTAGCTCAGCTGGTTAGAGCGCTACACTGATAATGTAGAGGTCGGCAGTTCGAGCCTGCCCGAGACTACTTTTTTGATAGATTTTTTTTGGAAATTTAGAGGCTGGGAAACTTTATTTTTTTCCATTCTTTATTTTTTTCAGAATGGGGGATTAGCTCAGCTGGCTAGAGCGCCTGCCTTGCACGCAGGAGGTCATCGGTTCGACTCCGATATTCTCCACTAGGTTTTTTAAACCGTTCGTTCATTGACATATTGAATTATTTAAGATACATAAAAATAAAAGGTATAAATTATTAATCGAGCCGATTAATAATTTGTACGAGCAAAGTAAAAATTACAATTTTAAGAGAAAGTAAAGTTACGATAGGCTAATTAAGGGCGTATGGGGAATGCCTAGGCTCTCAGAGGCGAAGAAGGACGTGATAAGCTGCGAAAAGTTACGGGGAATGGCACACACATTTTGATCCGTAAATATCCGAATGGGGCAACCTGGTTATTTGAAGAATAATCATCCATCTTGTATGGAAGCAAACCCGGGGAACTGAAACATCTAAGTACCCGGAGGAAGAGAAAACAATAGTGATTCCGCTAGTAGTGGCGAGCGAACGCGGAATAGCCCAAACCTAAGTTGTTACGGCAATTTAGGGGTTGTAGGACCACAATATTTATTGCTCAATGAATTAGAATCTGTTGGAAATCAGAACCATAGAGGGTGATAGTCCCGTATAAGTAAAGAAAGTTAATAATAGTGGTATCCTGAGTAGTGCGGGGCACGTGAAACCTTGCATGAATTTGCCGGGACCATCCGGTAAGGCTAAATACTCCTGAGAGACCGATAGTGAACCAGTACCGTGAGGGAAAGGTGAAAAGAACCCTGAATAAGGGAGTGAAATAGATCCTGAAACCATACGCTTACAAGCGGTCGGAGCCCTTGATCTGTGACGGCGTGCTGCATAATGAGCCTACGAGTTACCGTTGCTAGCAAGGTTAATCGATTCAGTCGAGGATCCGTAGCGAAAGCGAGTCTGAATAGGGCGTATAGTTAGTAGTGGTAGACGCGAAACCGTGTGATCTACCCATGAGCAGGTTGAAGCTTTGTTAACCCAAAGTGGAGGACCGAACCCGTTGACGTTGAAAAGTCTTGGGATGACTTGTGGGTAGGGGTGAAAGGCCAATCAAACTCGGAAATAGCTCGTACTCCCCGAAATGCATTTAGGTGCAGCGTATTAATAGTTTTATAGAGGTAGAGCTACTGATTGGATGCGGGGGCTTCACCGCCTACCAATTCCTGACAAACTCCGAATGCTATAAAATGTTTTAATGCAGTGAGGGCATGGGTGCTAAGGTCCATGTCCGAGAGGGAAACAACCCGGACCATCAGCTAAGGTCCCCAAGTGTATACTAAGTTGAATAAACGAGGTTTGACT
>JAYQML010000004.1:0-140000 GCA_038143735.1 Flavobacteriaceae bacterium | reverse complement strand
CGAAAGTTTCAGTAAAAGTTATTCTTGCAAGTAGAGCAATGTATTCAGCATCTTTTTTCTCCGCTAAACGTATTTTTATTTTATTCATTCGGTTTTTCGATATTGTGGCTAACGGTCTCAATACAAATCCATTTAAGGATTTTTCAATATTTAGCAAGAAGACAAGTTGCGTGGGTTAGCAAACTTTAAGTAAACACCAAGTTTTTCTAATTAGTGCAATTCATTAAGAACTAATTACTTCTGTTTTTCTTCTATTTCTTCAGAAAATCCGCGAGGATTTTCATATCTTCCAGTAACATTGTCAAGAGAACAAGCAATTACTTATAGCCATTGTTGGGCACAGTATTTATTTTATTAATATTTCTAAATTTTTTCAATACTCTTTTCACTCGACTATCTTTCCTCATTTCCGAGTAACTTCCTTTAAAATTCAAAATATAATCGAGCAGTTCGACTGTCGAAGCGTTGGTTATTTTCGGTCGCAAGTAATTCAACAGTTCGATGTACTTTTGTTTACATAAGCCAATTTTACTACTTATTTGGTAATTTGTTGTAAACGATAATAAAGCTATTGTAGCTTGTCGGCTGTCAAAATGTTCAATCAATTCTTTGTAAATAGGTTCAGCATCCCAAGCTATTCCATTACCGTTTGTTAAATAAGCTTCGACAATACTCAAAACGTAAGATTTATTTATTCTGTTCGGTATTTTGGGTGGAATTCCAACAATACTTTTTAGTTCTCTTGCAAAAGGTGGTTCGTTATAAAAATTGTTCGTTCCTCTGTGTACGTTTAATAAATTACGAAGTGAATTCTGAATTTCGAGTATTCTTAAATCGTCTGGAATGTATTTTTGTCCCTCGACTATTTCTAAAAATTGTCGAGCTAATTTTTTGTTCGGTTTCGTGGTTTGCAGAGAAATAGCCATATTTTATTCCAAATGAATTTTTGGTATCCTCATCTATTGCTCCCCAAAGTAATGGCAAAAGCCATTTTATGTTTTGTCGAGTTTGATTGTCAGTATCTTCACGAGTATAAATTCCAAAAAACGCCATTGCTAAACTATTTGACTGCTCCTCTGAAAGTTCAGTAAGAAAAAAAATTCTCCTTGTTTTACACCTCATCTGCATTATCTGGGTTTATTGGTTCTTTACGAATATTTGATAATAGCTTTTTTATTTGTATCACTTAATCTTCCACTTGGAATTGGTAATGAAATAACTTCTTTTAATTCAGGTTTCCAACCAAGAAATCAATTGTAATCCTGTTAGGTCAGTTTGGTTTGATGAGCTCACTTGCCCAATTTCTCAAATGGTTTATGTATGTCGATTGAGAGGTGTTTATATCCGACATCAAAATCAGTTTTTTTGCTTTTCTCTTCCAATTTTAAATCCATACCATTCTTCAAAAATTCTTCTCATTACATTTTGCACCAAATAGCAATCCTGTAATTTGACAAGGTCATCTTCGTTTTTATAATTTTTTCTCCTATCTCCACCAACTGTATCATTATATTCGGAATCAAATCAGGTCAAAATGGAAAATTTTTCCTTAATTGGATTATAGTTTCATCCCATAAATAATTCAATGATGCATCAAATAAGCCTGACGCACTTGCAGCTAAAAACTTTGATAAATATTTGTAGATTGATTTTTTCTCAATAATTCTAAGTTGAGGGTCAATTTGATTAATTACATAATCTATGTTATATCAAAGTTTCAGTCTCAATCATCAACATTGGGGATTAAAAATCCCATCAGATGGTAGATTATGAGATTGCAAAAAGTTAATCAGTCCGTTTTCAAATTCGGTAATTTTTGCTGGATAATTATTATTTCCTGTATTAGCTAATTCTTGTGTCATTCGTTCGTTTATATTGTGCCTAACGTCTTTTCAATCAATAATGAATATACGCATTGCGTATATATAACTTATATAACCTTCGTTTATCCATTTTTATATTTAGCATTTATAGGTCTTTAAACCAATGTATTACAGATGATTTAAGTGATAATTACTTATGGTAAAAGCGAAGTTTCTTTAAATTCCTAAATAAGTGCGATAAAAATCCATTAAGTAGGTTTTTGGCAGTAGAACAGATTTGGGGTCAATTCTAAACAAAAGTAGCAAATATTTTTGAAACAATAGATGAACGCTAAAAACAGAAATGAATATAACATCACTTAACTTCGATTGGGGGATAAACAACAAAATAGAGCAATTTTTTGATATCGATAACGCATGCTGTGGTTACACCATAAAGGTTGTATTTTTGGATTCAAATAATATGATCACGCATGAAAATCTTAGGCATCGGAAAAAATTACGTCAACGGAAAAGAAGAAATTAGTACTTACAAAAATGGTAAACAAATCATTTTTTCCAAACCCAGTAGCAGTCTGGTAACAGCGAATAATGATGTGCCTTATCCTTCGATCACTAAGCAACTCGTTTATGAGGTAGAGCTGGTCGCTAAAATAGGAAAACGGGGCAAAGATATTGGGGAATCAGAGGCGGCTTCTTATATATCAGCAATTGCCTTAGGAATCGATTTTACCGCTAAAGATGTGCTCAATTTATACCGCGAAACGAAACATCCCTGGGATTTGGCCAAAGGCTTTGATGGGGCTGCACCCATTTCGAACTTTCAACCCATCGCAAATTTCCCCGATCTTAATGACATCAATTTTGATCTGACCATCAATGGTGAGGTAAAGCAAGTGGGTAATACTGACTTAATGATTTATAATTTCGCTGAAATTATTGCCTATGTTTCTAGATTTATGACCTTGGAACCCGGCGATTTAATTTTTACGGGTACTCCTGCCAGTGGCACAGGTGAAGTTCATATAGGCGATCATTTGCAAGCAAACCTAGAGGGGGAATTGCTGCTTGATTTTAAGATGATTTAAGTCGAAGGGATTGTTCCTTAATATAAAAGCTTTAGCTTAAGGTTTTCTTCTACCACAATTTTTCCTGAGTTAATTACCGTATTGTCGGAGTGAGAATTGTTTTTGGCACCCCACAATTGAGCTACTTGTTTTACGCGATTGTTTTTAAAGGTATTTCCATCAAGCACAACATTGATGATGCCGTAAGTGTTGAGTAGTATTCCACTTTTTTCTTTCGCCCCAGAGTTGGTAAAGCTGCTATTGCGCACAACAAGGTTACCTCCAACAGTAGACTCATCGTAACCACCGCGGTAATAATCCAATACATTGGATTGAATACGATCAAAGCTACAGTTAACAATGCTTATGTTTTCAGCATTGTACTCTCCTTTGTCTTCGATCTCCTCGGATAATTCTAATCCGTTTTTACAATTTGAAAAGGCGACATTCTTGAAATTAAGGTGTTCAGCGAAAGAGTATTTGTAGGCTTTTAGAATATAATCAAAGCCACTGACCTTCCCACCGTTAACCGTTAGGTTATAGAGACTAGACATTTCTTTTTTAAGGGTGCAAAGGCGTGTTGTTTTCCATTCCCATTCAAAGAAATATTTTGTAGGTCAAGCTCCCCTTTCGGATGCATTTCAAACAAAGCCGTTCCTGCTTCCCCATTGTAGTTGAGCTGGACCTCCGCATCGGTGGCTGCAACCAGTTGGATTTTTTTATTGATCACCAAAGATTTTGGGATGATGTAGTTTCCTTCAGCAAGTGTTATTACGTCTTCGGCTGCTGCGCTAGAAAGTTGAGTAATCAATTCGTCAGCACTACTAACTTGATGATTGGTGGGGTTTTCATTTTTGGTATTACGTGAAGCAAACCAGGCTGGGCCATAATTTTCTTGTGCTAAAATAGCCGGGAAGTTTTTGCTGTTGTCGGCAATGGCACCAGGAGCGTTTTTAGTGGTTCGTTTGCTTCCCAGTAAGTCGGTAGCGATTGTTTCAAACTCAAACCCACTGTATACCGCTAAATCCAATATTTTGTCTTCCGCAAAATAAAGTCCTTCCGCTTTTTCGAGGAGCGAAAAGTCCATAGGAGTTATTCCCTCAACGGGTGTAAATTCGGTCCCTTGGTTGTTTATGATATTGTTCTTGAAGTTGATCCCATCAATTTTGTCGTGAGCAACGAGGGGAGTAGGATCTCCTTTGCTATTGTGAATTAAGTTATTCGCAAATGTTGTACGAATGGGACGGTCAGAACGGATTTCAGATGCTGGCAACACATCCCGTTGATCGACATTCGAACCTACCCCAAATTGAAGCGGTGCACTACAATTGATCCAACTATTGTGGGCAATGACTACGTCAGTTACCTGAATGTAACGGTTCAGGGGTGATTTTGGGATCCCGTTCATGACCGCGAGCGGGCTTCTAAAGCTTTCCCCTTTCAGGTTGTAGAAATAGTTGTTGGTTACCCAGTGGCCCGTTCCGATTAGACGTATTCCACCAATTTGTTTGGAATGTTCATCTCCAATAAAGTAATTTCCGTCGACGGTACAATAGTTTCCGTGTCTTGTTACCAACGATCCTTCACTTTTGTAAAAGACATTATTTCGGAATTCATTGAAGTTGGTTTTACTCGAAATGATTTCAACCTCTCCATTACAGCGTTCGAAAAAGTTGTCCGCCACCATAGTGTAGCTTGGTGCCATAGAGGTATAGCTGTTTCCAATTTGAATGGTTTCTGCACTGGGGCCTCCTTTTGGTGGGCGTGGGCCAAAGTGGTTGTTGTTAATTCGGTGATAGTTTTTAATGCTTTGGTTCCCTTCTAAGTCGACACGTACGGTTGGTCCTCGATTCGATTTTCCGGCTAAATAGGAATGGTCTAGTTGATTGTGGCGCCCATGAAATTGAACCCATAAATCAGTTTGATTTCGCTGGGATTTGTTGAAGTCTTCAATGACAACATTAGTAACACGACTGTGGAAAGCCAGTTGTTCGTCATCTATTTTAAACCCAATGACGGCACGAGAAGGACTTTGTCCATTTTTAAAATGTAAACCATCTACAACAAGATGTTTTCCGCCTAACTTTAAATCTGAGTTTCCTTGAATGATTACATTTCCAGGAGTTTCTGCGATCAATCGAATAGGAGCATCCTCTGTTCCAACACCCGAAAAGCGTATTTGTATATCGTTCCATTCGCCATTTGCCATGACAATATCGGTGCCCGCTTTGGCAGTGGAGATAGCTTCTTCCAAGGCCATTGGAGTAGAGACAAGAATTGTGGTTTGTTGTGATGCGTTGTTGCAACTCGCAAGAAGGAACAGAAATAGACCTGCTAAGGAAACAAAGTTAAATTGTTTTTTTGCTTGAAATGTAATGGTTGGTGACATAAAATTGGTTTACCAGTTTTGAATTCCATAAACTTAACCATTAATAATGGTAAATCCAATTTTTTGCGAAATGAGAAATGGTCTTTATTCGTCGTCAAAAAGCGCATTATTCGTTTTACTATTCAAGCAGCTTACGTTTATTTGCGTAAGTAGCGATAGCGGTTGCGTAAAATTCCTGCAGTTTGATCAAATAGGGGTCGTGTAAAGGCATAAAATAACTCTTGTGGGGTGGAGGTAATAATTCTTTTTCACGTGTTAAGCGCAATTCATCTTTTGTTAATGCGCGTTTATCTCCTTGGTAGGTAGCCCAATCATTGATCCATTGATAGGTGCTGGGTAATTTATCTTGAAAAATTACTGTTTCGCGTGCTGTATCTATGATCGCAATATTCAAAAGACCACCACTTTCGATGGTTTTTTCGAAGCGTTGTAAATCTGCTTCGACCTTTCCATAAACGGGTATTTTTGTTCCTAAACTATCTTTAATTTCTCCAACTTTAACGCTGTCACGAACCAATGTTTCTCTGGTCTCTTTAAGATAAGTTTGTCCAATATAATAATCGTCAAACGATAAGTCTACTAAATGGGCGGGAACCAATTTTTGTTCTTTCAATTCATCCATTGCACGAAAATCCGCAAAAAAATAATTGAATTCGTTGAGGGTTTGTACTAGTTGTTGTAAAAAGAACGCACTATTGAGTTCAAGTCCTTTAGATCGAACAGGTATGCTCGATACTCCAATGATTTCAGTTCCAGCAATACGGGCTTCTGTCAGTAAGCGATCAATACCTGAAAAATTTTCGTTATAATTTTTCGCCTTAAAGAATTGACGATAGGCCTCACGTCCGGCCGCTTTGGTTCGTTTGTTGAGCGATTTTTTTCCTTCTTCAACATAGACAATTGCTCCTTCGGCTAAGGCACTATTGAGCGGTTGTTGATAGTCTACTGGACCAACAACGGTTAAACAACCCGGGCATTTTAAGAGTCCTACATAGATGTCTTGCATTCTTTTGAATTGATCGATTATCCGATCCCACTTAAATCTATCTTGACTTTCTTTGAATTGAATTATTTTCTGATCGGTTACCTTAACAGCATATCCATAAGCGGCTTTGAGGGTGGCCAATTGTTTTTTATTTGTCGGTTTTTTGCGTAGTTTTTTTATGGCTAGTTCAACGGCTTTTTCATAATTGCCTTTTTCAAATTGGTTTTTTGAAGAAGAGCATCCTAGGATAAAAAGTAAACAGCTCGAAAGGAGTAAGCGTTGCAATTGATGCATAATAGGAATATTATTTATTTGAGGGAATTTACGAATATCTTCCTACATTTAACTAAAATAGTCGAAATGGAAGCATTGGATAAAATTTTGGAGGCCTTATTTACTCCCTACAGAGAACGCGTACCCGATGTTGGAAAAATCATTAACGCTATGCAAAAACAGGGTATGATTGAACACGAAAGCGATATTGAAAACGATCATGTGGCTTTCCGTACCCTTGGCGTACCCAATCTTGGTATTGCCTCCTTTGAAAAGATTTTTCTGCATTATGGCTATACAAAAGAAGATCCTTATTTTTTTGCCAAGAAAAAATTGGATGCCTATTGGTATGCGCCGCCTGAACCAAAATATCCTAGGGTTTTTATCAGTGAGTTGCGGGTAGGCGATTTGTCCCTTGCCAGTCAACAGTTGATTCACAAATTTACTTCACCCCTCACTTCCGACCCTTTAGATGAGATTGATTTGGACAATCCCGCCCAAGTGGGTGCTTTTTTTCATCAACCCTTATGGAGCTTACCCACATTGGCCGAGTACGAAGCCTTAGCCGCAGAAAGTGAGTATGCTGCTTGGGTGATTTATAACCGATACTATCTCAACCATTATACCATTAGCGTGCATCAATTAGCTCAGTACGCCACTTTGGAAAAATTCAATACTTTTCTAGCGAGCATTGGGATTGTGCTTAATTCAGCTGGAGGAATGATTAAGGTTAGTCCTGATGGATTAGTGCGCCAATCGAGTTCCGTTGCGGAAATGATCGATGCCACTTTTTCTTGTGGAACGACGCATGCAATACCGGGTAGTTATGTTGAATTTGCCGAGCGCTTAGTCTTACCTGAATTTCGACATCTACCCATTGAACAGCTCAAGCGACACCACAGAAGAGAGGGCTTTGAGGCAGGAAATGCAGACAAAATTTTTGAAAGCACTTTTCGGGAACAGACCCAAAATAAACAGTGATTATTTTTCTGGAGTCATTTTTATGACACGTTCATTATGTAATAACATAGCCAGGGTATAAGCAGCTGTGCCTATGATCTGATTCATGTTTTTAACATCTAACTTTTCCGCTTCATCTCCGGCTTTATGGTAAAAGTCATAGTTTTGAAAATCAAAAGAAGAAAGGGTCTGGGCAGGTATACCAAAGGCTTCGTAGAATGCATAATTGTCCGAACGTTTAAACAGATTGTATTGTTTTGCTTGGGGAAGAAATTGCACAAAATTTGTTGAAATTGCATTCATTTCGTCCGCCATGTTCGATAATTCATAACCGGTCATATAAACTTGGTTTTCACCTGTGCTAAGCGTAGTACCGATCATTTCAAAGTTCACCATATAGGCCAATTCTATTTGTTCATTTTTTAGTCGTTCTGCCAAATGATAAGCTCCTTTCAAGCCTTTTTCTTCATCAGCAAAAAGCGCAATCAATATGTTTTGCTTCCAGGTATGTTGTGCTAAAAAACGCGCAATTTGAAGGACTGCCGTAGACCCTGCAGCATTATCGTTGGCACCATTAAAAATTTGATCTTCCTCACCGTCACGGATTCCAATATGATCGAGATGAGCACCAATAAGTACAGTAGGTCGGTTGGCATCATAGGTGCCAATTTGCCCCACTAGATTAAAGGAATTTATGCTGTCAGTTACCAATGAATCGCGGTAAGCTGGGTAAAAGGGTTGTACAGAATAATTGTTAAAATAATCTGTAACATATTCAGCTGCTTTATAATATCCACCATTTTTGGTATCCCTTCCTTTCATGTCGTCGTGGGCTAGGGTAAATAAAATTGACTGAGTTTCTTCCAGTGTAATTTGTTTACGTATTTCCGTTTGATTGAAGCTGGATTCCGTTGAACAACCTTGGAAGCAAAGTCCGAGGAATACGACGAGAATTTTTTTCATAATGATTTGTCTTTGGTAGAAGTGATTTTGTGCTAATTTATGTATTTAATTTTTGACACCTCTGTTCTTAATACATTCCATCCATTTTGATAGAAGACTTCACCTTCGATTTGGACATGTTCAGCAACAAAATCGTGTAGTGATGTATTTATATTTTCAGCTATTGTTGACTTGAGAAGGTAATACACGTTTCCATTATCTTTTAGTACTCTAAAAATAAGTGGCTTTCCATTTTCGATACTACGAATGGCACAGCTTTTATGTACTTTTCCTTTGCCAGATTTAAGGCTATCGAACCAACATTTTGGGTCTAAGATTTCACCGCTTAATGTAACCGCTTTGGGTTGGGTAAGTTGAACGGGATAGCTGAGTTGTTTGTTAATGTCAACAATTGAGTTTACCCCATCGGTTAATTCAAAGAGTATCTTTTCGTCCCCATAGAAAAGGGTTCCTCGAATACGCATGTATTTTCCATTCAATGCACCAGGTGTTTCCTCATTGGCTGCAATGATAGAGGCTATGTCAATGCTTTCATTTCCAGCCAATAATGCCTGTGGCTTCAACCCTTCAGGGTAAGTGCCCTCGTCAAGTACAAAAACGGGTTGGGGAGGTCGAAATATACTCCACCAAACATTTTTATTCCAATAGATTCAGCAGTGTCTAAGTTGTGGAAATCCCCTCTTTCTTGTTTCGAATGCAGTATCCAGAAAAGTAATATTCCAACACTCAAGATTAGTGTACTTTTTCGATTGGCTTTAAGGAACAGTTGTATTGTTTTTATTGAAAAATCGTTTTTCATTTAGGATTAGTTAGTCGATTTTTTTCTTCATTATTGAAACGGAAAATGAAGCTTCAAAACATCGGTTTTTAACTAAAGACAAGGTAGGTATTTTATTGTAATTTTCCAGCAACATAGGCACCGCTCCAAGCCGCTTGAAAGTTGTATCCACCCGTAATTGCATCAACATCAATTACCTCACCGGCAAAATAGAGGCCTTTAGCTTTTTTACTTTCCATGGTTTTAAGGTTGATTTCGTTTAGTGCAACGCCACCGCAAGTAACAAATTCTTCTTTAAAGGTTGTTTTGCCTGTTGCCTCAAAACGGTCATTTGTGATTACCTCAGCAAAGTGACGAAGTTTCTTTTTCCCGACTTCATTCCAGCGACGTTCTTTAGGGATGTTATTTTTTTCCAAGAGAAATGACCAAAGCCGATTGGGGAGGGGAGTTGGATTGTGTTTGACCATACGTTTTTGGGGGTGCTTATCTGCAATTTCATTAAGTAAAACAAAAAGTTGTTCTGCGTTGAATTCTTCGAGCCAATTCACACGAATTTTGAACTGATAGTTCTTTTCTGCAAGTTCACGCGCCCCATGGGAAGAGGCTTTTAGAATTGCTGGTCCACTCATCCCCCAATGAGTGATTAGTAGCGGTCCAGTTGTTTTAATTTTTGTTTCTTCGATTTTTACTTGAACTTTTGTCGCCACTACACCCATTAGACATGTTATTTTTTCATTGGGCATATTGAAGGTGAATAAGGAGGGTACTGGGGAGACAATATGATGATCCAATTTAGCTAGCCAATCGAACCCCGCTTTTTTTGGACTACCGCCTGTGGTAACAATCACCCGATCAAAAGATACCCATTCATTATCGTTGATGTGAAGTAGCCATTTTCCCTCTTCTTTTTTGAGTTCTTTTACCGCTGAAGATAAGTTTAGGCCAATCCTATATTTTTTCAACTCAGCGTGCAAACAGTCAATAATACTCTGCGATGAATCGGAAATAGGAAACATACGCCCGTCTTTTTCTACTTTCAGGGGAACGGCACGTTCTTCAAACCAACGAACTGTATCTGCGGGTTGAAATGCATGAAAAATGGAAAGCAAACTTTTTCCACCACGCGGATAGGCTTTGATGAGTTCGGTTATATCTTGACAGTCGTGTGTAACATTACAACGTCCGCCTCCAGACACTTTTACTTTTGAAAGTGTTTTGGTCGTTTTTTCAAATATGGATACTTCTACCTCTGGATGATTTTCCTTGACTGAAATAGCTGCAAAAAACCCCGCTGCTCCTCCACCAATAACAGCTACTTTTTCTATTTTTTCCATGTTATTCAAAGATAGGATTGTATTTTTAGTACATGAAAAAAATCGCTTTTCTTCTTTTGTATTTCCAACCATACTTTTTGCCCAAAAAAAGCCATCGCCAAATCTACCCTTATCATACCACCCAAGCAAGTGGTTGTCATTGATTATCCCTATTACAAGGGATTTAGGGTTAAAGTATGGAATAAGGCGAAGTTTGAACTAGGGGTCTCCGCACGGGATAAGGAAACAGATTCTCTTCAAAAAGGGTTTGGATTGAACAAAGGCGCTTCTGCCAGTTTATCGGTAGAAAAAGACATGTATTTACAATTCGAGAATCGTTTTTTTGCTCCACTAAAGCTCGAATATTCCATTTACAAAGGCTCACCTGCGAAGAAAAAAGCAGGGGAATTAACTCCACAGCGCGGGTTTTATTTGGTCAACACAACTGCTCAAGCCATTCCATTGAAAATTCCGGGGGTGATGAATCCAACCCTTTCTGCTTTTTCTAAAAGTGGAGTTGACTTACCTATTGGACAAAAAATCTTACTCTCGGTTTCAGGAAAAGACCTTTTGCTTTTGACAGTCAGCGATTCCATTCCAAAAGGGGCCCGAATCAATGTTGCGGATCTTATTGATCGAGCGCTAAACAGGAAAAATTAGTAATCAATACAAAGCTTTGTAGTTTTCTCTGTGCGTGTAAAGCAAGAAAATGTTGCACACAAAACAGATCGTAGCAAAAAGCATTCCCTCAGGATTTAGGCTTAAATGAAAAATCATCGCATTGATTAAAATGGGAAAAATCATAATCAACGCAAATGGGATGGCTTTTTTAGTAAGGAGTAAAATACCAGCTACAATTTCAATTAGACCAATGAGTGGAAAAATAAACTTAGCGCTATTTATGGCACCCATAAAAGTGTTGGCTGAATCACTCATTTCTGGATAGGGAAGGAAATTGAAAAAGCCATTAAGTCCTAGGGTAATTAAAAGAGCAGCTAAAATAATTCGTGTAATGGTGGTTAGTATATGCATGGTTATAGGTTTGGGTTACTATTTTAAAATTATAAATTAATTTTTGAACCTACAACTTTTTTGGTTAGTGACAATTGTCCTCCCCCCTGATAAACGCTATTTGTTCTAGCGTTATCATACTGTTTTGAACAGTTTTAATGGATGATTCTTCTAGTTCCTCAATCGTTGAATCATTCTCAGTTAGCACAGGAATAAAAACCAAAAACCCCCACCAAAAGGTGGGGGTTTTAAGGGTCTATTGCAATTTGGCTTATACAGCGACCAAGTCTCCAGCGATATTCTTTTGTGGAAGAGTGGAATGCCCCATCAAATACATATCGATTTGGTGAGCAGCTTCTCTTCCTTCGGAGATCGCCCATACGATCAATGATTGCCCTCGGCGAACATCACCGGCCGCAAAAACATTCGGCTTATTTGTTTGGTATTTTTTTTCACCTTTGATATTTCCACGCTCATCATAGGTTAGGCCTAGTTGTTCTGGGACACTTTTTTCAGGCCCTGTAAATCCTAGTGCTAAAAGCGCTAAGTCACATGGCCATTCTTTTTCGCTTCCTTCGCGCTCGATCAACTTTGGACGTTGCCCTGGAATTTTTTTCCATTGAACCTCAACGGTTTTTAATGCTTTAATATGCCCCTTTTCGTCTCCAATGAACTCCTTGGTTAGTATAGACCACTCGCGGTGAATCCCTTCTTCATGGGAAGAGGATGTTTTTAATTTGAAGGGCCAGTAAGGCCACGGATTTTCGTCGGTACGTCCTTCAGCAGGTTTTGGCATAATTTCAAAGTTGGTTACGCTTTTTGCACCATGTCGATTCGATGTCCCTATACAGTCAGATCCGGTGTCCCCTCCACCAATAACGATAACGTGTTTCCCGGTAGCGAGGAATTTCTCTTCGCGTTCTAGTTGTCCATCGACCGCTTTGTTGTTGTGGGGTAAAAAATCCATGGCTTGGACTACTCCCTCAAGGTCAGCTCCAGGAATGGGTAGCTGTCTTCTTATGGTTGCACCCATGCAGAGTAAGACTACATCAAAGTCAGCTTCTAACTGCTCAGCCGAAATATCTTTCCCAATTGCGGTGTTGACGGTGAAGGTAATTCCCTCCTCTTCTAGGAGGGCTATTCGACGATCAATCACGTGTTTTTCCATTTTAAAATCTGGAATTCCATAACGTAATAATCCGCCCACTTTGTTATCTCTTTCAAAAACAGTAACACTATGTCCCGCACGGTTCAATTGTTGCGCTGCAGCTAATCCTGCCGGTCCAGATCCAACAATGGCTACAGATTTACCTGTACGTTGAACAGGGGTTGCGCCTTAATCCAGCCTTCTTTGAACCCACGTTCAACGATGTACTTCTCGATTAACTCAATAGAAACAGGTGGATTTACAATGCCTAACACACAAGCCTCCTCACAAGGAGCTGGACACAAACGTCCCGTAAATTCTGGGAAGTTATTGGTCGAGTGTAAAATATTTAATGCTTTTTCCCACTCGTTTTTGTAAACTGCATCGTTAAAATCGGGGATTAAATTTCCCAGTGGACATCCACTGTGACAAAATGGAACGCCACAGTCCATGCAACGCCCTCCTTGTTCTTGTAGTTGTTCTGTCTTAGGCGCAATGGTAAACTCCTTATAATTTTCTATCCTTTTTTTAGGGGCGATCGCTTCTTCTTTGATGCGATCGAATTCCATAAATCCTCTTAATTTTCCCATAATTTTAAGCCTTTTGTTCTTGTTCTTTTTCTGCTGCTAAAAGCGCTAGTGCTTTCTTGTAATCGGTTGGCATAACTTTGATGAAGTTCTTTGAACTATCGGGCCAATCCTTTAAAATTCCTGCTGCTTTACTACTCGATGTGTAGTCTTTATGATTGACCAATAAATTCTTAACGGTCTCACGGTCTTGATCAGTTAGGTCTTCCAACTCGACCATTTCAAGATTAAATTTCTTTTCATCGAAGGTGCCATCTGGGCTGTATAGGTAGGCAATTCCACCGCTCATACCCGCAGCAAAATTACGCCCAATTTCTCCTAAGATCAGCGCAATACCGCCCGTCATGTACTCACAACCGTGGTCTCCAATTCCTTCTACTACTGCCGTTGCACCGGAGTTACGTACACAAAAGCGTTCCCCTGCAATTCCGTTAATGTAAGCTTCTCCTGTAACAGCACCATACAAGGCCACATTTCCAATAATAATATTTTCATCGGCTTTGAAGGTGGCTTCTTTCGGTACTTCAGCGAGTAATTTTCCTCCTGACAATCCTTTGCCAAAATAGTCATTACATGTTCCAGAAACTTTCATAAAGAGTCCTTTAGCAGCAAAAGCACCAAAACTTTGTCCTGCAGTACCTGTAAATTTCAAACTCAAGGTATCTTCTGGTAAGCCGTTTGCACCGTGAATTTTAGAAATTTCGTTAGAGAGAATTGCTCCCACAGTTCGATCGGTATTTTTGATCGAAAATTCCAAATGTTGTTCTTCTTTTCGATAGATCGCTGGGTGAGCTTCTTGTATGATTTTAAAATCAATTACATTCTCTAGTCCATGATCTTGTTTCTGTGTATTGTGTAATTTAACCTTAGGGCCTACCTCAGGCTTGTACAATATTTTAGAAAGATCAATGCCTTGCGCTTTGAAATGATCCACCGCTTTTTTCATGTTGATTTTTTGTGACTGACCCACCATTTCATCAACAGTTCTAAATCCTAATTCGGCCATAATTTGTCGTAATTCTTCTGCAACAAAGTACATGAAGTTGATAACGTGCTCTGGCTTTCCTTTAAAGTTCTTACGTAACTCCGGATCTTGGGTGGCAATTCCTACTGGACAAGTATTTAAGTGGCAAGCTCGCATCATGATACATCCTGAAGCTACAAGAGGTGCAGTAGAGAATCCAAATTCTTCTGCACCGAGTAAACAAGCGATTGCAACATCACGCCCTGTTTTCATTTGTCCATCGCATTCTAAAACGATACGGTTACGTAAATCGTTCATGACCAATGTCTGTTGTGCTTCAGCAATGCCAAGCTCCCATGGGAGTCCAGCGTGTTTGAGGGAGGTAAGTGGAGAGGCTCCTGTTCCTCCGTCAAAACCTGAAATTAAAATCACGTCTGCCTTTGCTTTGGCTACACCAGCTGCAATGGTACCCACACCTGCTTCAGATACCAATTTTACGTTTACTCTAGCCTCACGATTGGCATTTTTCAAGTCATAGATCAATTGTGCTAAATCTTCGATTGAATAAATATCGTGGTGGGGTGGGGGTGAAATCAATCCTACATAAGGTGTTGAATTTCGGACTGATGCAATGTAAGGGTTTACTTTTGGTCCTGGTAATTGACCACCTTCTCCAGGCTTAGCTCCCTGCGCCATTTTAATTTGAATTTCTTTGGCAGAGGAAAGGTAGTGACTCGATACTCCGAATCGCCCAGAAGCAACTTGTTTGATCGCAGAGTTACGCCAGTTTCCATTATTATCAGGTTGAAAACGTTGTGGGTCTTCTCCTCCTTCACCAGAATTACTTTTCCCGCCAATACGATTCATGGCAATAGCAAGATTTTCGTGTGCCTCGGCGGAGATTGATCCCAATGACATCGCACCCGTTTTAAAACGCTTAACGATTTCTGTCCATGGCTCTACTTCTTCTAGTGGAATTGGATCAAAACTCGAAAATTCAAAAAGGCCGCGAAGGGTCATTAATTTTTCTGATTGTTCATTGACCATTTTAGCATAAACATCATAGCTTTCCCATTTATTCTGGTTGACCGCTTGCTGAAGTTTGGCTATGGTGGTTGGGTTGAGCATATGTGCTTCACCGTCTCTACGCCAGCGATACTCTCCACCAATTTCTAGCTCAAGGCCACCAAGGCCCTCTTTGTTGAATGCTTTTTTGTAGCGACGTGTAATTTCACGCTCTATTTCATATAAACCAATTCCCTCAATTCGGGTAGCTGTATCACAGAAGAATTGATCCACAAACTTTTCGCTTAACCCAAGGGCTTCAAAAATTTGTGCCCCGCGGTATGAGTGAAGTGTAGAGATTCCAATCTTGTTCATCACTTTCACGATTCCTTTTGCGATGGCTTGATTGAAATTATTGATCGCGACATCAGTTGTAATGCCTTTAATGTTATCAGAAGAGACTTGCTCTTCAATAATTTCATTGACCATATAAGGGTTAATGGCACTTGCTCCATACCCAAACAAACAAGAGAAATGGTGGGGTTCTCTTGGCTCTGCAGATTCAATGACAATTCCAAAGTTTGAGCGCTTTTTCAATCGTTTGAGCGCATTGTGAGTGTGGGCACAGGCCAACAACATTGGGATAGGGGCAAAGTAATTCGACACACCTCTATCCGAAAGAATCACAATATTAGCGCCTTTGTCTACTTCTTTCTCAATGCTTTTGACCATATCTTCTAGTGCAGTCTCCAGGCCATTCATGCCTTTATGAACCTCATAGAGTGTTGGAATAGCAACTGTTTTGAAATCAGGATGGTCAATGTGTTTGATTTTGTCTAAATCTTCATTCGAAATAACCGGATTCTGAATGTTCAATTTTTTAGCGTGTGCTGCACCAATATCAAAAATATTGAGATCATTACCAATGCTCAAAGAAGTATCTGTGACCACTTCCTCTCGAATTCCATCTAAAGGAGGATTGGTTACTTGTGCAAATAGTTGCTTGAAGTAATTGTATAACAGCTGCGGACGGTCAGATAAAACAGCTAAAGGAGTATCCGTACCCATCGAACCAATGGCTTCTTTCCCTTGAAGACTCATGGGAAGGATAATGGTTTTAAAGTCTTCTTGAGTATACCCAAAAACACGTAAACGCGTTTCATAATCTTCCGACTCCACAGCTAGGTGATTCCCCGTGTAGGGTACTTTTGCTAAGGGTAATAAATTGTTGTCCAACCATTCTTGGTAGGGGCGAGCAGTGGCAACTTGTGTTTTAATTTCTTCATCTTCGATGATGCGACCTTCATCCATGTTGACTAAAAACATACGTCCTGGCTCAAGTCGCCCATGCTTTTCAACATTTGCCGGATCAATATCTAAAACACCTACTTCTGATGACATTACCACGTATCCATCTTTGGTTACGGTATAGCGGGAGGGACGTAATCCATTTCGATCTAACAATGCACCAATGTATTTTCCGTCTGTAAAAGGAATCGATGCTGGTCCATCCCATGGTTCCATAATACAAGCATTGTATTGATAAAATGCTTTTTTGGCAGGATCCATTGATTTGTGCTTTTCCCATGCTTCAGGGACCATCATCATCATTACTTCCGGTAATGATCTTCCGGTAGCAAGGAGTAGTTCTACCACCATGTCCATTGAAGAAGAGTCAGATTTTCCTTTAAGGATGACGGGCAAGATGTCCTTGATATCGTCACCAAATAAATCGCTTTTGAACAATTCTTCCCGTGCTTGCATGCGACTGTAGTTTCCTCTAAAAGTGTTGATTTCTCCATTGTGACACATGTAACGGAACGGCTGCGCTAAGTCCCAAGTTGGGAAAGTGTTGGTAGAGAAACGCTGGTGAACTAAAGCTAAACGTGTTACCACAAGCGGATCAGAAAGATCGGTGTAGTAGGGTTCAATATCTTCTGGCACCAGAAGCCCTTTGTATATGAGTGTATGGGTAGAGAGCGAGGGTAAGTAAAAGTAATTTGCTTCCGAAAGTTTTGATTGATAAATAGTGTGTTCTGCAATCTTACGAGCAATAAACAACTTTACATTAAACTCGTGATCTGTGTAGGCACTTTCTCCTTTTCCAATAAAAACTTGGGCTATGTAAGGTTCAGTTTGAGAAGCAATTCGTCCTACAACACTTTTATTTACCGGAACTTTTCTCCAGCCCAATACGCTTAATCCTTGCTTTTGAATTTCGTTTTCAAAGACTTTTACACAGTAATCCCGCTGATTATCTTTCTGTGGAAGAAAGGTCATTCCAACAGCGTATTGATGTAATTCTGGTAAATCGAAATCAACATTTTGCACCAAAAAGTCATGCGGGATTTCAATCAAAATACCGGCACCATCACCAGTTTTTCCGTCAGAACTTACCGCACCACGATGCTCTAGTTTTACTAGAATATCTAAAGCTTTCCCGATTATATCATTGGTTTTCTTTCCTTGGAGGCTACAAATAAAGCCTGCACCACAGTTATCGTGCTCAAAATCAGGCGAATAAAGCCCTTGTTTTTCTGGTAGCATATTTTTTTCGGTTTTTTAGAATTTCTAAAATTAGCCTAAAATGTCTGTTAATTGTCCCTAATATGAATCAAACTTTCTGCTTTTTAAGACTTTTAATTTAGTATAACTATATTTTTAATATTTCACAATTCAAGGAGAGTGTTATTGAAATAAACGTAAAAAACAGATTACTTTTACTTAAAATACAGTGCGCTTTAATGAAATCTTACGAATTTACTGTTTTAGGAGTGATGTCTGGAACCTCACTAGACGGGATAGATATGGCTATTGTCAAGTTTATAAAGTCAAAGCAGTGGTCATTCGAACTTCTTAAAGCAACTACAATTGCTTATCCTAAAGTTTGGGAGTTAAA
Source organism: Flavobacteriaceae bacterium (assembly GCA_038143735.1). Classification (GTDB taxonomy): domain Bacteria; phylum Bacteroidota; class Bacteroidia; order Flavobacteriales; family Flavobacteriaceae; genus Arcticimaribacter. Next base: position 121,836 of record JAYQML010000004.1, on the reverse strand, counting down.
ACTGAAAACCGCAATTGCTTTAGATGAAAAAGAGAGGAGATTGTTAGATGAGGAGTATACTTATTTTTTAGGCGAAAAAATAGATTCTTTTGTATCGGATTTTCCCCATTATTCCATTGATTTTGTCAGCTCACACGGACACACGGTTTTGCACGAACCGCAATATCAGATGACCTATCAAATGGGTAATTTACCTTCCTTGGCAAAACAACTTCAACGCAAGATAATTTGTGATTTTAGGACCGCTGATGTTGCGCTTAAAGGACAAGGAGCTCCTTTGGTTCCTGGAGCTGAAATCCATTTATTTAGTTCCTTTGATGCCTGTGTCAATTTAGGTGGATTTGCAAATATATCTCATTTAAAAGGCCCAAAACAAAGGGCATACGATATTTGTGCCGTCAATGTTGTGTTGAATTTTTTGGCTAACAAATTAGGTTTAGATTTTGACCGAGATGGTAATTTAGCACGAAGTGGAAAAAATATTCCAACTTTTCTTTCGGCACTAAATGCACTTCCTTTTTACGGTAAACCTGCACCAAAATCATTGGGGATTGAGTGGGTTAATGCCACATTACATCCATTGTTAGATTCTTTTGATGCCCATAAGGTTGAAGATTTATTACACACTTATGGCCAACATATTGTATCAGAAATTGCACGGAATTTACCCAAGAATGGGCAAGTCTTGTTCACTGGAGGGGGAGCGTTCAATGTTTATCTCATGGAACAAATTCAACACGTGTCTACGGCAGAGATAGTCCTTCCCTCAGAAAATATTATAGCCTACAAGGAGGCAATTGTTTTTGCTTTCTTGGGGGTATTGCGACACTTAGATCAGCCCAACTGTTTTTCCAGATTTACGGGAAGCAGCATAGATCACAGTAGTGGAAATATTTTTTATCCGTAGAAAGTTTCGATTTATGATTAAATCCCTATTTTCGTTTTTCTAATCACATGGCCTGCATGAAAGGTGCTTTAATTTTGAATTAAATGGAATTATTACTAATCGCAATATTTGTGTTGGGCTATCTGGCCATAACACTAGAACATACGTTAAAAATTGATAAGCTTATCCCAGCATTGGCAATGATGGCTATCTTGTGGGCAATCATAGCTTTGGGGCATTTACCTGTTTTTGATGTAGACACCGCACTGAAACAATTGGTTCCCTCCCATATTGAGGAAATATTATTGCATCATTTAGGGAAGACAGCCGAGATAATTATATTCTTGCTAGGGGCAATGACCATCGTCGAAATCATTGATTATTTTAACGGATTTGCCGCCATAAAATCGTTCATCAAAACAAAATCTAAAAAATCTTTGCTGTGGATTTTTGCCGTGTTAGCCTTTATTCTCTCCGCGATAATTGATAATCTAACAGCTACTATTGTCTTGATTACCATACTTCAGAAGGTAATTCTGGATCGCGATACTCGCTTGTGGTTTGCAGGATTAATCATTATTTCAGCCAATGCCGGTGGTGCTTGGTCACCCATTGGAGATGTAACCACGACCATGCTTTGGATTGGAAATAAGGTAACTACAGCTAAGTTGATTGCATATTTATTGTTACCCTCTATTGTGTGTGTTGTTGTGCCCGTATTTATCGCATCACTTTTACCGGCATTTAAAGGTGACATTCCAACAGTAGAAGATCAGGAAGAGGATCCTATTCATCCAAGAGGTGCAGCTATGTTATATTTAGGTCTCTCTGCAATTGTTTTTGTCCCAGTATTCAAAACAGTAACACATCTTCCGCCTTATGTAGGAATGATGTTCTCACTAGCTATTGTAGCCACTTTTGCTGAAATTTTCAGTGCAACTAAAATTAGCATAACCTCGATTGACCAAGAGCACGATGATGCTTCACACAATAGCCCAGTGCATAAGTCACTTTCAAAAATCGAATTACCGAGTATTTTATTCTTCTTGGGAATTTTATTGGCCGTTGCTGCACTAGAATCTCTAGGAATGCTCTTCGGTTTTGCCGAGAGTTTAAACACAGCTATTCCAAACACAGATATTGTGATTATGCTATTAGGAATTGGTTCTGCAGTTATCGATAACGTTCCATTGGTTGCAGCATCAATGGGAATGTTCTCTCAAATAACAGATGACCCTTTATGGCATTTTATAGCCTTTTCAGCTGGAACAGGGGGAGTATGTTGATCATTGGTTCTGCTGCAGGAGTTGTGGCAATGGGGATGGAAAAAATAGACTTCTTTTTGGTATTTAAAAAAGATTTCTTGGTTGGCATTCCTCGGCTTTTTTGCAGGTTCCATCACCTTTATGTTCCTACGCGGATATATCGCTTAGATCGAATAATTTATTCGGTTTTCATTCGTTTTAAATTAAAAAGGAAATACTATGATCCGAATCGCATCTATTTTATTTATACAAGACAACCCACTACAGGTAAAAAAAACCTTGTCTCTAATCGAATTAATCAGGGATGGAGGCTTAGGTGGCCAAGTCATCATAGGACTGCTGTTTATTTTGCTTTTGATGGCAATCTACATTTACTTTGAACGCTGGTTTGCCATTCGTGCAGCAAATAAAATAGACAAAAATTTTATGGATCAAATTCGGCTATATGTGGGACAAGGAAAAATTGAAGCTGCCCAAGCACTTTGCATAAAAGAAAACTTACCTGTTGCCCGCCTAATTGCCAAGGGAATTTCTCGCATTGGTAGACCGTTAGATGACATCAACACAACCATAGAAAACGCTGGTCGATTAGAAGTGTATAAACTTGAAAAAAACGTCAGTGTGCTGGCAACCATCGCCGGTGCTGCTCCCATGATTGGTTTCTTAGGAACTGTGATTGGTATGATTTTATCCATTTTTGAAATTTCCAATGCAGGAGGTAACATTGACATGAAATTACTTTCGGACGGTTTGTACACGGCTATGACAACAACTGTTGCCGGATTGATTGTAGGTATAGTTGCCTACATTACTTATAACCACATCGTGGTGAAAACCAATAAAGTGGTGTATCAAATGGAAGCAACTTCTTTTGAGTTTTTAGATCTTTTAAACGAACCGGCGGCCTAAATGAATTTACGCGGACGAAACAAAATATCGCCAGAATTCAATATGTCCTCCATGACGGATATTGTGTTCTTATTACTCATTTTTTTTATGATCGCCTCTACGCTTGCAAAGCAGTTAGATACCATTGAAGTGAAGTTACCACAAGCAAAAGGGAAGACCGAAAACAGGCAGTCTATCGCGGTAACTATAAACGAGAACAATCGTTTTTTTATTGATGGAGAAAGAGTCAATAAAAAAAGTATAAAAACGGAACTACTTTCCTTACTGGCAAAGCAAGAGGAAAAAGTGATCATTCTTAGGGCCGAAAAATCTGTTGCTTTAGAGGAGGTGGTTTATGTGATGAATATAGCCAACGAAAACGCCATTAAGGTTGTTTTGGCCGTAGATGCTCAATAAGATGAAATACTTCAACACTCCACACGAACGTAAGTCGGCTGTATTGACTTCAATCATTGCAGCGATCCTTCTACTGTTATTGTCTTTTGTGGGATTAAAGTATTTTGACCCACCCATCAGTTTTGGAATGGAGGTTAATTTTGGAACAAGTGCTTTAGGAAGGGGCAAAGTTCAGCCTACCCAACCCGTAGCAAGTCAACCAAAATCAACGCCACAACAGACCAAGCCTGTCCCTGTACAACCCAAGGTAGAAAAGGCAGTGACCAAAGTATTGACACAAGAGGAAACCTCTATACCTGTAGTGAAAAAACAACCGAAGAAGCTTTTGCCAAAAGCAGCTCCTCCAAAAAAAGAGACCCCCAAAAAGAGGAAAAGAAAACCCCACCCGCCCCACCTAAGCCCACTGTAGCTGCTTCGACTAAAAACATTCTGTCCAAGATGTTGAATACAAAAAAAAGTGAAGGAGAAAAAAAGCTTGGCGAAGGAAATGATGCTGTAGCAGGAGACAAAGGAAAGCGTGACGGAAACCCCTATGCTAGTAGCTATTATAGTAAAGCGGGACTAGGTGGAAATGGGAAAGGTTTTGGATTGAATGGTCGGAATTTACAGTCCAATGGGACAGTGACCCAAGAATGCAATCAAGAGGGCGTTGTAGTCGTAAGAATAACCGTTAATCAGCAAGGGCAAGTATTGACAGCAGAACCTGGCGTTAAGGGGAGTACAAATGTGCATCCATGTTTACTGGAGCCAGCCAAGAAAACAGCTTTGTTGCATAAATGGTTTCCCGATAATAATGCCCCAATTACTCAAACAGGATTTGTTGTTGTCAATTTCAAATTAAGTGAGTAATGAATAGTTTTGAAGAAGTAACGCATTGGCTATTCACTCAACTTCCTAACTATCAGCAACAAGGTGCATCGGCCTATAAGCCTGGGCTCGATAAAATGCGTGCATTTGCAAAAGTCTTAGGGGCGCCACAGACTACTTTTCCTTCCATCCATATTGCTGGAACAAATGGAAAAGGTTCTACCTCCCATATGATTGCCGCTGTGTTGCAAGAAAAAGGATACAAGGTTGGTTTGTATACCTCCCCGCATTTGGTTTGTTTTTCAGAGCGAATCCGCCTAAATGGGGTTGAGATTGAGAAAGATTTTGTGGTTGAATTTGTCCGCAAGTATCAGGCTTACTTTATCGCAGAAAAGTTGTCTTTCTTTGAGATAACTGTGGGTATGGCTTTCGCCTACTTTGCCGAGCAAAACGTAGACTATGCAGTAATCGAAGTTGGGTTGGGAGGGCGTTTAGATGCCACGAATATCATCACTCCTTTGTTATCTGTTATTACAAATATTGGGTTAGATCACACTGAGTTTTTAGGTACAAGCTTGGAGGAAATAGCCAAAGAAAAAGCGGGGATCATAAAGGTTGGAGTCCCTGTTATAATTGGGAGAAAGCAAGTAGCAACCGAGGGTGTTTTTAGGTCAATTGCAAAACAGCGAAAAGCGCCCATTTATTTTGCAGAAGAGTATTCTATTCCACAGTTTAGTTTGGATCTATTGGGCAGTTATCAAGAAGAAAATAAAATGACCGCCTATGTTGCACTAAAGCAATTGTTAAACAATCAATTGGATAGCAATGCACTTCAGGGATTTTCAAAGGTGGTTCAGCACACGCGTTTAAGAGGACGATGGGAGAAAATAAGCAATGCACCGCTAATCATCGCCGATGTTACCCACAACAAAGAAGGATTCATCCATGCTATTCCTCAACTAGAGGGAATAAGTAAAAGAAGATTGCATATTGTTTTGGGGTTTGTCCAAGGGAAAGCCGTTGAGGAGATATTCGCTCTTTTGCCTACATCGGCTTGCTACTATTTGTGTTCGCCATCCATATCAAGGGCTATTCCAGTAAATATAATTGATACTTTAGCACAAGATTTTGGACTAGAAAAACACGCGTATTCTACTGTATCAAAAGCGTTTAGTGCTGCGAAAGAAGCAGCCTCAGAAGAAGACGTCATCTATGTGGGAGGCAGTACTTTTGTAGTTGCTGAAATTCTTTCGGAAAGCGCTTTGTGATTCCTGAAAAGTGCATTATATTTGCCCCCGCTAGGGCGCTTAGCTCAGTTGGTTCAGAGCACCTCGTTTACACCGAGGGGGTCGGGGGTTCGAATCCCTCAGCGCCCACCACTTCAACCTCACTTTTTAAGTGGGGTTTTTTGTTTCTATTTTTCCCAGAAAATGTAATACAAGAATGGCAATGCCTAAAGTCATTTGAAAGAAAGAAATTAGAACGGGTAATTCACTTGTTATCAAATTAATGAGTCCATTTAGCGAAAAAAAAGTGGCGTAAAAATACCAAAAGACTTTTCTGAGTCTCGCTTTCTTTTCTTCCGCTATCTTCATTAGACGGAGGGTGACAATATTTAGTACAGCAACAATAATGACTACGGCAATGAAAATTGGTAGGCCTTTTTCCATGCGATCTATTGATATTTGGGAAATTAAGGTAAAAAAAAAGGTACTTTAAGCACCTTTTTTAAATTGTAGTAAGGAATTAAAAAGCGTTGATTAGGGAAGAGATTTTTTCTTTTTCTTCCTCTGCCAATGCACCATCTACAAGAATACGTCCACTGTATTCATCCGTGATGATTTTCTGACGAGAAGCAATCTCCATTTGTACTTGTGGAGGAATGGTGAAAAAAGATCCACCAGAAGCACCACGTTCTACAGCAACTACAGCTAATCCATTTTTAACGCTTCCACGGATTCGCTTGTATGCTTTAATCAATCGTTCTTCGATTTTGGCTGCGTATTTTTCGGACTGCTCAAGCAAAAGATTTTCTTCTTTTTGCGTTTCGTTCATGATCTCATCCAATTCACCTTTTTTAGCCTCTAGGTGTTTTTGTTTTTCTTCCATTTGACCACTTAATGTAGTAATGGTTTCGTTTTTGAGTTCCGTTTTTGCTTTAATCTCTCTGATTTTCTTTTCAGCGAGTTCAATTTCTAATTTTTGGAATTCTTCTTCCTTGACTATGGAGTTATATTCCCGATTGTTACGAACATTGTTTAGCTTGTCGGCATACTTGGCGATCAATTCTTTCGCTTGCTCGATATTGTTTTTGTGCTCTTTGATGGCAAGATCGAATTCTTCAAGATCTTTTTTGAGTTTTTCCATCTTAACATTCATGCCTTGAATTTCATGGTCAAGATCCTCTACCTCTAGGGTTAGTTCTCCTCGAACATTTCTAATTTCATCAATTCTTGAATCAATTATTTGTAAGTCATAAAGAGCTCTTAGCTTTTCTTCGACTGAAATTTCTTTTTTCTTGGCCATAATTTAGAAATACTTTACTGGATTGGTGTTAACGACGGATAAAGTGAATGCAAAATTAGGGATTTTTTTTGTAAGATACTCCTGGATTATTTTTTTTGTGAAATGTTCGGTTTCATAATGCCCGGCATCGACCAAAAGCAAGTCGTTTTCGGGAATGAAAAAATCATGGTATTTAAGGTCTGCAGTGACCAAAGCATCGGCTCCTTGCGCAATGGCAGTATTAATGCAGAAACTTCCTGACCCCCCTAAAACAGCTACTTTGTTTATTCTTTTTTTCTGACTATCACTGTGCCGTATGGCCGGAACATTGAGTGCCCCTTTTACGTGCTTCAGAAACACATCCAAAGCCATTGGGTTTTCTAATTCTCCAATGCTTCCTAAACCAATCGTTGGATTTACATTTTCTATTTCAATCAGTTCATAGGCTACCGATTCGTAGGGGTGGCTTCTCAAAAGGGCGTCTAACACCGGCTTTTTACAATGTTTAGGTACAATAACGCGAATGCTTTCTTCTGCAACCTTGGTGAGTGATTTTTTCTCTCCTAAATAAGGAGCTGAATTTTCATCCCCTAAAAACTGGCCTTCACCTGCTACAGAGAAACAACAATGGCTGTACTGGCCTAGGCTTCCCGCTCCTGCATTGTGCAGTGCATCTAGAACGATAGCTTTTTGTGCAGCTGGGACATAAGTCGTCAAATGGAACAACGTATTATTCTTGGGCAATAATATACGTTGATTCTTTAAGCCTAAGGTTTTCCCTAATGTATAGCTAATTCCATCCTTGTGATTGTCCAAGGCGGTATGAAGCGCATAAATGGCAACTTTGTTTTCAAGGGCTTTAATGACTGTTTTTTCTACATAGTTCTTCCCTGTCAACGACTTTAGTCCTTTGAAAATTATTGGGTGAAAGCAAATAATTAGTTGACATTTTTTTTCCACTGCTTCCTCAACCACCCTCTCAGAAACATCGTGAGCGATGAGCACATTTTCACAATTTGCTTCTTTGTTTCCAACCAATAAACCTACATTGTCAAAATCTTCAGCATAGGCTAATGGAGCCCATTGTTCTAGTTGCTGAGTAATTGCACTTATTTTCATTTATCTTATATTTATAAAAGATGAAATCACCATCGAATACTTATCTTTACGAAGGTAACGATATAATTTTTTATGAGCTTTCTGCGTTTTTTACTCTTTCCTTTTGCATTTCTTTACATGTTGTTGACAAGTTTACGTAACTTCTTTTTTGCCATCGGAATTTTTAAAAGTACCAGCTATGCTGTACCCTCCTTGGGGATTGGGAATTTGTCTATGGAGGAACAGGAAAATCTGTAGCCGTAAATTATTTTATTACGTTATTTAAAAATCAGTATCCGATTACTGTGTTAAGAAGGGGGCATGGAAGGATAAGTAAAGGTTTTCAGCTAGGTGATAAGAATTCAACTGCTAAGCAATTGGGTGATGAGCCGTTAATGTTCTTACACCAACATCCCGAAATTCGTGTAGGTGTATCCAATGACAGGAGAACAGGGATGGCAAAATTGTTAGACCACGACACTAACAAAGAGAACGGTATTTTTATATGGGACGATTGTTTTCAGCATCGTTGGGTTAAGCCTTCGTTTATGATTTTGTTAACCACCTTTTCGTCACCTTATTCAAAGGATTTTATTCTTCCTGTTGGGAACCTACGGGAGTTGTCCGAGGGTGCTGTCCGGGCAGATATTATTATTGTCACGAAATGCCCTAAGAACCTTTCCATAAAAGCGCAAAGTCATTTACGTCAACGCCTTCAAATAAAAAAGCACCAACATTTATTTTTCTCCTCCATACGTTATTCGAGGTCTATTTTTGGAAAAACAAAAATGTTGCCTTTGGAGGTTTTGGATAGAATTCCTTTTTTATTGGTAACTGGTATAGCTGATGCCACTCCCTTGGTCGATTTTTTAACAGGAAAGTTTTCAGCTTTTGAGCATTTGGGTTTCAAAGATCATCATATTTTCTCTGAGGCTGATATTTCGGCTATTCAAAAGCAAGCGAACGGAAGAATGATACTGACTACACATAAAGACTTCACACGTCTCTCCCCCTTAATCGACCAAGAGATATTGTTTTATCTACCCATTGAAATGGACATTCTAAATGAAGAAGGTGAGCAATTGAATTCCCTCGTTAAGCAAGGGATGCAGCTTGTTTAGTGAATGTGTTTATGAGCTTTGTAAGAAGAACGCACAAGTGCACCACTTTCTACATGTCTAAAGCCAAGGTCTTTCCCAATAGCCTCGTACTTTGCAAATTGGTCTGGTGTGATGAATTCCTTGACGCCTAAATGTTTTTTTGAAGGCTGTAAGTATTGGCCAATGGTCACTACATCAACATCAGCAGCTCTCAGGTCATGCAATGTTTGAATAACCTCTTCCTCTTTTTCGCCTAAGCCTAGCATTATTCCCGATTTGGTTCGGTTAACCCCTTTGTCTTTTAAGTATTTTAAAACAGCCATACTTTGATCATATTTGGCTTGAATTCGCACTTCTCGTGTTAAGCGTCGAACAGTTTCAATATTGTGCGAAACCACTTCTGGTTGAACCGCTATGATTCTATCTAAGTTACGATGGTTCCCTTGAAAATCAGGAATTAATGTTTCCAAAGTAGTGGTCGGATTCATACGTCGAATTGCCCTAACAGTTTCTCCCCAAATGATTGAGCCGCCATCTTTTAAATCATCTCTGTCCACTGAGGTGATTACAGCGTGTTTGATTTGCATTAGTCTTATTGAATTGGCCACTTTTTCAGGCTCTTCCCAATCCACTGTTTCTGGACGACCAGTTTTCACTCCACAGAAACCACAAGAACGTGTACAAATATTTCCGAGGATCATGAAAGTAGCAGTTCCTTCTCCCCAACATTCCCCCATATTGGGACAACTTCCAGACGTGCAAATGGTGTTGAGATTGTACTTGTCTACAAGACCGCGTAGTTCGGTATATTTCTTTCCTGTAGGAAGCTTAACCCGCAGCCATTTAGGCTTTTTGGTAATGGGCTGAGTTTTAATTTCTGTCGACATATGCATTCTTTCTTCTGCAAATATACAAACTTAAATTACCACAAAAACAAAGCTTATTGCAAAAAGAATTAGAAATACCAACCCTAAGATACTCAACCCTTTTAGTGCAGTTGAGGGCTGTGAATTCAGAGGCATATGTTTACTGGTAACTAATCGGTAGTTAAGGAAGGCGTAGAAAGGAGCAGTTAGGAAAGACAAGATGGTTGCAATTTGCACAAGGGTGCCCATTTCGTTGCGTAAAAAAGTGAATATTCCAATTGTACCTACAGCCAAAAGAAGGATCCAAAAGCGAAAATTTAAGTAAGGGAATTGAGGCAATAAAATTTCACTTGCCTTTTCCATTGCACGAGGGGAGGCATCTAGGGTGGTGAGTGTAGTACTGAACATAGTGGTAAATGCGGCAATTACAATAAAAATATAGACAGAATCACCTAGGGTAGAAGTATACAGTTCAATCAATTGTTTTGCAAATACTCCTCCGGTATTGGAGAAGGAAGTGGTACTGCCATACATTACATAGGTGCCTAATCCCATAAAACAAATCCCCAGAAAAAAGGTAACAAAGTAGCCCACATTAAAATCAAATAAGCCTTCTTTTAAACCGATACTTTTATCGTTATTTTTTTCAATCATCCAAATCGATTGCCAGACAGAAATATCGAGTGGAGCAGGCATCCACCCCATAAAGGCGGCTAAGAACAAAAAAGAAGTGCTGCTTGGGAAAATTTGATTGAATGGAATCGCTGTAGTGTTCTGTGTGCCAGCGAAAACAAAAGCGATAACGGTGCTGAAAGTGAGCACGAGGATAACCACTTTGATGAGTTTATCAAGAAAATGGTATCTCCTTTCCACAATAATGCTAAGCAAAAAAAGTAATCAAGACACTCCAAACAATTAGACTTGCCTCTACACCAAAAAGGATTGAGGCCAAAGAAGCGGTTACGATGGTGACAGCAGTTTGTATGGTGAACATTGTGCCAAGACTGAGCAGAAAAAAGAGCCACAAATAGCCTTTGCCTAAATCGGCATACCCATCCAATAAATTTTTGTGTGTCGCCAAAGCATAGCGAGAGCCAAACTGAAAAAAGGGGTATTTAAATAAATTCGATAAAAACAGCACCCACAACAATCCCCACCCAAAATCGGCTCCTGCACGAGTGGATTGAACCAAATGGGAAACACCAATTGCTGCCCCTGCAAAAAGTAATCCAGGACCAATTTTTTTAAGATTGATAGTCATTGTTTTTGATTTTTTGAGCCAAAAGTTTTTTTGCCCGTAGTAATGTGACTTTCACCGTACTCAAAGGAAACTGAGTTTGATGGCAAATTTCTTTATAGCTCAATTCTTCAAAATAACGCAAACGCAAAACCCTTGCATAGGTAGGCTTTAATTCTTTTATTTTTTGAAGTAACGCTTTGAGGTTTTGGTTTGTAATTAATAAATCCTCAGGGGAAGGGTTTTCATCTACGATGGCCTTGTAATTATTGTTTTCCATCGAAGTGGTATGGAGCTGACTTTCTTTGTTTTCTTTACGAAAATGATCAATTTGTAAGTTTTTTGAAATGCTGATTAACCAAGTTTTGAATTCAAAATTTGGGTTATACGTGTCAATCTTATCAAAGGCTCGTGCTAACGTTTTGAGCGCTAATTCTTCTGCAAGATGTTCATTTTGGGTATTTTTTAATAGGTAACCATAGAGGTAATCCCAAAAGGTATCGAAAAGCAAAGCAAATGCACGTTGGTCATTTTGTTTAGCGTTGTTAATAGCACGTTGAATCTCAATCTCTTCCATTGTAACGAAGATACTCAAAAGTTAATGAATGTATACGCTTAGGAATTTGTCAGTGAGGGTCTTTGCACTCTTGTTCATCGGGGAGCTTTCCGCAAAAGCTACAGGCCTCCCCTTCTTTGTTTAAAAAAGGGCTTTGACTGGCACATGTTCCTGCAAATTTCCCCTCTTTTTTCACCAATATTTTGATGGCGATTCCTGCAAAGGCGAGTCCCAAGAGAACAATACTTATCAAGACTAGTTTCATGCCACAAAAATAGGTCATTTTTCCCAATTAGTTGGGGTGGTAGGCTTTTTATCAAATTTTAAGCAAAATCACCGCTTATTACTTTAGTTTACCGTTTTGTTGCCCAAACCCTACCAGTAATTACATTGCTTGGGTTTTCAGCAAATAAAAAGATGACATTTGATAAAATAAGTTTCAAACTATATAGCCTTTAGATGTCCGCCAATAAATCCCTTTCTCATTCTACCATTTCACTTTCTGACCAGGAATACGTCATTCTGCGTTGCTTTGCTTTGGGTATGGGGAAGGAATCAATATGCAAGACCCTTTCTATTACCTCCCTGGATTTCAGTGAGTTCATGCGCAGTTTATTGGTAAAATTTGGCGTTCAAAACCAATATCATTTGATTAAAAAAGCCTTTAGAGAAGGTCTTTTGGATTCTTCCAATTTTGTTTTAGAAGATGTAAAGGAATTGACCTTGGAATTTGTAGAGAAACACCAAGATAATTTTCCAAAATATCCGCTTACAGCACAGGGGAAATGGGAATTTTATCAGTTGCTGTTATGTTTTGTAAACGAAATAGAAACCTTACAAAAGGAGGGGATAAAAAAATCCCACCGAAGCGGGATTAAAGATTATCATCTACGGCATAAAGCCTTATTGTGATAAGATTGAGTAACAAATAAAAGAAAAATATAGTTAAATGGCAACCAAATTAGGATTATTCGTCGAAAGCTATTCAGTCAACTGGTCTTTGGTTGAAGTTCCTTCGAACAAGCTAATTGCTCTGGGTGTACATGTTTTTCCTCCAGGATGTGAAAATTTTGGTATGGGAAAAAGAGAAGTTTCAAAACGTTACTCTAGAAGGTTGGTTCGCCTTAGAAGAATTCGTTATTCTAGAATTAGAACACGAAAATATTACCTTTTAAGGATACTCTTAGCGCACAATATGTGTCCAATTTCACGAGAAGAGTTAGATCAATGGAAAGACACAAAACAGTTTCCAGCTGAGGTTCTTTCTGAATGGATGGCTATGGATCCTTATGAATTGCGTGAGCGAGGATTACATGAAAAACTAACCTTAGCAGAATTTGGTAGAATATTTTATCAAATATCCTGTCATAGAGGCTATCGTTTTGGTGAACGAAATTCAAAATTGGCCGATAATGTGTTAAGTCAAGGGGTGCCTGCTGAACGAAAAATAGGCTATTTAAAAACACGAAGGTCAATTAAATCCGACACCTTGGGTGTCTACCTAAATTCAATTAAACCCATTGAAGGGAAGACCTATACTAAACCTAAGGAACGGATAAGAAATCGAATTTGTACACTTGAAATGTACTTTGATGAAATCCATGCATTGTGGGATGTCCAAGCTGAATTTTATCATTCGTTGACCAACGAATTACGTCAAAAGCTGATAGGGTCCCCTAACGATATTGATCCTAAAGGAGCTCTTTTCTATCAGCGATCCCTAAAATCTCAAAAGCACAAAGTGGGTAATTGTTTGTATGAACCCAAAAAAACCCGCTGTTGTATTTCTTCGATAACTTACCAAGAGTTAGAAGCATGGAAATGGGTAAATACCATCAGATACAACAATAGACCATTGGAGCTCGAAGATGCGCAAAGAGTGGTTCGTTATTTTAAAACCCATTATCGCTTTAGTTTCGCGGAAATAAAAGAAATTCTTGGTAAAGAATATTCTAAAAGCTTTAACTATCGCGATGAGGAAAATTTTAGAGGCTCATTTTTGAATGCTGAGTTATCCAAGAAGAAGTATTTTGGAAACAATTGGTTCTCTATGCCGGAGAAAGAAAAAGAAGATGTTTATCATGCACTCTATTTTTTTGACAGCGTTACCCGACTCGAAAAGTATGCAAGAGAAAAATTTGGCTTTGGCCCAAATATAGCCAAGCAGTTTGCAAACATTTCTATTGATAAAAATTATGCCCCTTTATCTAGAAAGGCCAGTAATAACATCCTATATTTTTTACGAAAAGGATATGGCTATAAAGTTTCCGTTTTCTTGGCGGGAGTTCGCAACGCAAATAAAGAAGACTTTGATCAGCTATCTTTTGTAGAAGAAGAAGAGTTTATTCAAGTAGTTTTGAATCTTTATCGCGACACTAATTCGGCAAGATTAATCCCTGAGTTAAGCCGCGTCCTGAAAGAGTTTTTTAAATTTAACCAATTTAATCCCAAGCGTTTATATGGTTTTTCCGGAAATGTATTGCATCAGCAAAAAAGTAATTATTTAGCGGTAGATAAGAATGGCGATCGTCAAATTTTAGCGTTAAAAAATTCACTTTTGATTCAAAGTGTTTTTGAATTGCGGAAAGTGGTGAATCAAATTATTAAAGATTATGGAACCATAGATCAGATCAATTGTGAACTATCCGTAGATGTAAAAGTGAATAGGATGCAACGCTTTATGCACAAGTTGGACCAAAAAAGAATCTCGACAAACAACAAACGTTACGTCCTTCATTTGAAAAAGGAATTCATTGATTTGACCCCAATGAATATTCTTAAATATGAATTATGGGAGGAGTGTAAAAGAACATGTCCCTACACTGGAAAAGAAATCCCATTTGAACTCCTCTATTCCCCCCATGTGAAAATAGTGTATATACACCCTTGGTCTCGATCACTCAACGATAGTAGAATGAATAAAACACTTTGCTTTTCAGAAATTGCAGATCAATTAAACGAGAGGACTCCCTATGAGTATTTTGAGTCCAATGATATCTTTGCGTGGGAGGCAATTAAAACCCGTTGTGCCTCCATTTTTTCAAACACCCATTACCATCCTACAAGTTACAAAAAGTTTAAGCGTTTTATTAAAAAGTATAATTATCGAAATGTAATAAAGAAGCAATTTAATGATCCTCATCAGTTGAGTAGGAGCGTAGCTGAAATTTTATCACAAGTAACCGAATCTGTTCAAATGACACCTGGAAATGTAACACAACACCTAACGGACGAGTGGTTGCTTAAGTCAGTTCTTCACCAAAAAGACAGAACAATTGATTTTAGATTTAATGCACTTAAAGCATATGTAAATGCAGTAGCTACATCGATTCATATGGAACATTTGATGAAGCGAAACAAATATGAACGACTGGTCAAAAAGGTTAAATTCCCTATTCCCCATGAAGACTATTTGATTGAATTAGAAGAAAAAATGAAGACGCTTCTTGTTTCCCATAAACAAGTCAATAAAATAATTACTAGACGTTCCTTTAGGCAAAAAAGCGATGCAGGAAAGATAAAAGTCAACGCAACTTCCATTCGTGGGGTTTTACACAAAGACTCTCTTTATGGAAAAAGGAAGTCTCCCAATAGGAAGGTGGCTGCGATGCACATAAGGAGGCCTTTACGTCAAATAAAAACTCTTTCACAAGCGGAGAAGATTGTTGACCCAAAAATTGCTGAATTAGTTCGGAAAAAAATTCATAAGAGATGGAGTGGTCAGGGCACTTTTCCTGCGGATATTTTCTTTAATCATTTTGAAGGAAAAGAACCAAAACCAAAGATATTCTTACCCAATAAGAAAGGTGATAAGGTCCCTGTTTACAGCGTAAGGATGCGAGAAACAATTACCAATCCGGTTCAGTTAAAAGAAAGTAAAAACTGTTATGTTGTGCCGAGAAACAATCATCATGTTAGTGTTTATAAAGATAGTGATGGGAAATACAAAGAAGAGGTCGTTACATTTTGGACTGCTGTAAATCGTTTCCGTCAGAAAGAGCCTGTATATATGCAATGTGAAAAAGGCCAAAAGGAGGTTATTGCTCATCTGCACATTAATGATTTATTTTTATTAGGTCTCAGCACAGATGTTGGCCTCAAATCACTTTCAGATGAGATTTTGTTTCAACATTTGTATAGGGTGCAAAAATTATCCTCGAATTATTATGAATTTAGAAGTGCACACAAGCAAATAAGTAGTCATTTTGATTTTCCAGATTACATACGGATCAACAATTTTGGCGAACGCAAAACAGGATGGAAAACCTATAATCCTATAAAAGTAAAATTAAGTTTAACCGGAAAAATACAACTCGAATAAATGCAATAAGAAGTCTTTCTTTCTACGTAAAAAATTATATTTTGTTTGTAGAACAAATAAAATGCCTACCCCATTACAATTTCATAAATAAATATAGTGTTGTGGTTTGATTGAAGGTTGTTGAAAGAAAGCTTCTTTTTTTAAGAAAAAAGGGTCCAATAGATTTTGATAAAGTGATAAAAGAATATACAAGCGACCGAAAACTTTAAAAACACGCCACTCAAAAAGCCAACCAAGGATCCAAAGGCAGCTTTTAGCGCAAGTTTATCTGGCGTTTTATTTAAACGTTCTCCAATATAAGCTCCTGCAAAAGGGCCAATGATGATGCCAAAAGGACCTAAAAATATCAGTCCAGCCAATAAACCAACAGTGGAGCCAATAATCCCCTTTTTTGATCCTCCAAACTTTTTTGTCCCAAGGGCAGGAATGATGTAGTCTAGTAAGAAAACGGCAACTGCTATGATAAAGGTTGTGATTAGAAAGCTGGTATTGTTATCGATACGACTACTCTGGTGAAGTAAAAATAAACCTACCCATCCTGTGATAGGTCCGGGAAGCACTGGAAGAAAGCTTCCTATGATTCCAAGTAATACAAAGCATAGTCCTAAAAGTTCAAAAAGTAAATCCATTTTAGCGTAATATATATATTGTATTCGTTGTTTATTTAGGCTTGAAAATAAAAAAAGCGTAATTTTATTTATGTAAATGTAATTATAAAGCCATGAAAAAAACAGTACTTCTATTTCAATCGCTATTTTTGATCTCTCTTTTAACAGCTTGTGAGTACTTTTCTACTTCAACCCATACTCCGCAACAAATTAAAAAAGCATCTTCTTGGTCCGATAAGGATCAAGGGCCTAGCTTTGCAAGCTGTCAAGACATGTCGAGTGAAGAGCAATTTACTTGTTTTAAAAATACGATATCGCAAGCAGTTAACGACGCTTTGTATGCACAAGAGTTAATTGCCTCTGCGGCCTTGAATGAGGAAGTAGTTCTTACTATTCTGATTGATAGCGAAGGGAATATAACGCTTGACTCTGTTGAAGACCAAGCAGCAGCACTTGACGCAATCCCTGGTCTTTATGACGTTTTAAGTGATGCTATTTTGAGCCTTCCACAAGCAATTCCATCAACCAAAACCAATGTTGGTGTCTCTGTAGCAACCTCAGTCGAACTTCCGATACAGGTGGTTGCCTCTACAAGATAACTATGGCAGAACGCATCATCTTAGGCATTGACCCAGGAACAACCATTATGGGATTTGGCTTAATCAAAGTCGAAAACAAGAAGATGCAACTCATGCAACTCAATGAACTGCAACTGTCTAAGTATAAAGATCATTACGTTAAACTAAAATTAATTTTTGAGCGCACCATAGAGTTGATCGATAATTATCACCCAGACGAGATCGCCATTGAGGCACCGTTTTTCGGTAAAAATGTTCAATCGATGCTAAAGCTAGGTCGTGCGCAAGGTGTGGCTATGGCTGCCGGTTTATCGAGAGGAATTCCCATAACAGAGTATTCTCCCAAAAAAATTAAGATGGCTATTACGGGTAATGGTAATGCCAGTAAAGAACAGGTTGCAAAAATGTTACAGAGTCTTTTAGGATTTAAAAACTTACCCAAGAATCTCGACTCAACAGATGGTTTAGCCGCAGCGGTTTGCCATTTTTTCAATGCCGATAAAACAAATAATTCCACTCAATATACGGGTTGGAAAGCTTTTGTGACTCAGAACCCTACAAAGGTTAAATAACAATGAGCTCCATCTACTTCCACATCCCCTTTTGTAAGCAGGCCTGCCATTATTGTAATTTTCACTTTTCAACCTCTCTAAAGAACAAAGCTGAAATGTTGAAGGCAATGAAAATGGAACTTTCAATGCGTGCATCAGAACTCCCCAAGCAATCGTTAAAAAGCATCTACTTTGGCGGAGGAACACCTTCCTTATTGTCTCCAATTGAAATTGAGGGTTTACTGAATGATGTCAGGACACATTTCCCCCTTGATTCCAATGTGGAGATCACCCTCGAAATGAATCCAGACGATTATGCGCCAAACTACTTAAAAAACATTAAGTCATTAGGAATAAATCGATTAAGCCTTGGTGTGCAATCTTTTTATGAGGAAGAGCTTCAATTAATGAATCGTGCACATACGGCTCAAGAGGCGTACTTAATTATGGAGGAGGTGAATCAGAATTTCACGAATTACTCAATGGATTTGATTTATGGAATGCCTCAAAGTAGTACCGCAACTTGGAAAAAAATATTGAGATAGCTTTAGGTTTTTCCCCACCGCACATATCGAGCTATGCCTTAACGGTGGAACCTAAAACTGTATTGGAACACAAAGTTAAAAAGGGCGATGTAGAATTATTGGATGAGGAGATTGTCCTCGCTCAATTTAACCTTTTGGTTGATCAGCTTAGCGAAAATGGATTTGAACATTATGAGTTATCAAATTTTGGACAACCTGGTTTTCATTCAATAAATAACAGTGCATATTGGCAGGGGAAACCCTATTTAGGGATAGGTCCTTCTGCACACAGTTTTTATAACAATCAACGAAGTTGGAATGTGAACAATAACAAAAAATACCTCGATACTATAGCACAAGGAAACATGCCAATTGAACGAGAAACACTTTCATTGATTGACCAGTACAATGAATTTGTGATGACTGGTTTACGTACTGCTAAAGGGGTGGCTCTCTCAGACATTCAAAAGCGCTTTGGCGAGCGGTTTGCTGAGCTTTTTGAGCAGCAATTAGAAAAACATTTACTTCAACAGAACGTATTTTGGGATGGTGATACCATAAGGGCCACGCGAAAAGGTAGATTTCTTGTTGATGGGATTGCCTCCGATTTATTTCTATTGAACCTTTAGTTTTCTGACCTGCTTAGTTCAGCAAAGTTTTTGTAAAATAACGGAATGGTTTCTATGCCTTTATAAAAGTTGAATAAACCAAAATGTTCGTTGGGAGAATGAATGGCATCACTATCTAGTCCAAAACCCATGAGTACACTTTTAGCGCCCAATACTTTTTCAAAAAGAGGAACGATTGGGATACTTCCTCCATCGCGTTGAGGAAAAGGATCAACGCCAAATGAAGTTGCATATGCCTTGTGGGCAGCTTGATACCCAATATTATTAATTGGCGTTACATAAGGCTCTCCTCCATGGTGTGCAATTACATCTACTTTTACACTCTTGGGTGCGATTGCTTTAAAATGTTTTTCGAAAAGTTTCCCTATCTCTTCCCAGTCTTGATTAGGGACCAATCGCATGGATATTTTTGCATGTGCTTTACTTGCAATAACTGTTTTTGCACCCTCACCAGTATATCCTCCCCAAATACCATTTACGTCTAGTGTAGGGCGTATGGATTGTCTTTCCGTAGTAGAGTAACCCTCTTCTCCATGAATATCTGCAAGATCAATTGCTTCAATATATTCTTTAAGGTTAAAAGGAGCCTTAGCCATTTCTATACGTTCTTCGTCAGAAACAGTGACAACTTTATCATAAAAACCGGGAATGGTGATTTTGTTCTTTTCATCCTGTAACTCAGCAATCATTTTTGAAAGTACATTAATTGGGTTAGCTACTGCACCTCCATAAAGTCCAGAGTGAAGATCTCTATTAGGACCAGTAACGGTAACTTCCATATAGGAGAGTCCTCTAAGGCCGGTTGTAATAGAGGGCTGTTTATTACTGATCATGCCTGTGTCAGAAATCAGGATGATATCGCAGGATAATTTTTCTTTATGAGCATTGATGTAGGTTTCTAAGTTATCACTTCCAACTTCTTCCTCACCCTCAATCATGAATTTCACGTTACACGGGAGTTGGTTGTTTTGCATCATCCATTCAAAGGATTTAATGTGCATATACATTTGTCCTTTGTCGTCACAGGCACCACGGGCAAAAATCGCTCCCTCTGGATGAATTTCAGTTTTTTTTATGATAGGCTTAAATGGGGCACTATCCCAAAGTTCTAAAGGATCAGGTGGTTGGACATCATAGTGACCATAGCCCAGTACTGTTGGTAAATTAGGGTCAATTATTTTTTCTCCATAAACAATGGGATAACCAGCTGTGGGTTCAATTTTCACTTCGTTGGCACCAGCATTTTGAAGCGATGATGCAACCCATTTCGCAGCAGCATGAACATCATTTGCATAGGCAGAATCTGCACTAATGGAAGGAATTTTGAGCAATTCAATTAATTCATTGAGATAACGTTCCTTGTCTTTTTGCGCAAGTTCTATCATTGTATAGGTGGTTTAGAAATGTTTATTACAAAGATTTAAGTTTTTTAGTTAGTAAAAAATCTTTTTAATAAAAACTTACTTATATTTGTGCCCGTCTAAAGCCAAACCGCGGGTGTGGTGAAATTGGTAGACACGCTAGATTTAGGATCTAGTGCTTCACGGCGTGGGGGTTCGAGTCCCTTCACCCGCACCTAAACCTCTATGGCATTTGTTGTAGAGGTTTTTTAATTGTAAGGAATGCGTTACTCAAAACGGCAATTAATACGTTTTTTTATCATCAGTGTAACTGTTGTGGGTTTGCTCGCACGCTTCTGGGATACACTTCAAGTTTTAATAAAAGAAGCTAACAGTTAAGCATTATGCAAGAAGAGATGATACGCCAAAAAGAGGCCCTTTCTGGTTGTTTTTTTACGGGTTGTGCATGTTTTTTAGTAGGGACAATTCTTTTGGTACTCTTCGTTTTTCGAGAGACTATTTTTTTAGTCTAAAATTATCCAATTTTATGTCATCTAGTCCTTTGTGGTCAAAAGGATATTCCATGTCATCCTGAATGTTATAAAGTGAAATTAGGATGAACTCACTCAAAATTACGACAAAATAAGTGATCCAAGCGGGGTTGTCAAGGCCAATCTTATTGATGATGGTGGGCGTATATATCACAGGAAATATATAGATGAAAATTTTACAATAAGCCTTTAGACTAATCGGTGTTCTGTGGATGTGAATCGCTAAGGCATTTTCCATGCCCTCATGCACTTTTTGCAGCACCCCGTTGATTTTTGTTCTCAGTCCATTGGAAATGGTTTCAGGGTTTTTCTCCATGTAATCTACAAGGGCTTGGAATGAAGCCTCTATCGTTTCCCTTGACGGATTTGTGCCTTCTATATGTTCGATGAAATGCTCCGCAATTTCCTCACAAATAACCACTCCTTCTTTTTGTTCCTCAGCAGTCATTTTATTATTTGCTTTGATGAGGTATTGAATTCCAATAAGCGCACTTTTCATTTTGCTTAGGTGCTCCATGGCTTTTTCGCGACGCTTGAAAGCTCCTCTGATAGCAAAAACCAAAGGGAAGATAATGGCAATACTAATTAGGGTAAGATCAATGTTGTAAATAATTTTGTTTGTGTAACAAACATAGGGAACCACTAGGGAAATAACTAAAGTGATTAGGGTTCGTTGATTGATTATGGAGAAATATTGATTCACTATTATTTTATTGATTACCTTTATTAGAATTATTAATTATATATATCGCAATATATGAAACAATTTACAATCCTATTCTTTTGCTCACTTATAATGTTTGCTCAAGAAGACAAAAACAAATTATTTAATTCAACCGGTGCTATTGAGGCAAAATTGAGTTTTTCCCCAAAAAAATTCGTAAAATGAAAAGCGATACAGTTTACGTTGATACGCAGTTCCAATACAAAACCGAGGGACAATGGAATGAGATGACCATCGGTATTCGTGCTAGAGGAAACTTTAGACGATCTACTTGCTATTACCCGCCAATTAAAGTTGATTTAAAGAAAAAGCAAGTAAAGGAAACGTATTTTCATGGACAGAAAAAGCTCAAGCTTGTCCTTCCTTGTTTACAAGAAAAAGATAAGAATGATAATATATTAAAAGAATTGATGGTGTATAAACTGTATGAGTTGATCACTCCTTACCATTTTAAAACACGACAATTGGCGCTCGAATTCACTGACCTTAATAAGAAAAAGCCTGTAGTAGAAAACATCAATGCCTTTTTAATTGAAGATGATAAAAAGGTAGCTAAACGCCACGAAGGAAAGGTGTTTGAACGTTATATACACCCATTAGCAATGGACAGTGATTCTTCTATCCGTAATGCAATGTTCCAATATATGATTGGAAACACTGATTTTTCAGTTGCTTATCAGCACAATGGTAAGTTATTGTATGTCGATAAGAAAATCATCCCTTTACCCTATGATTTTGATATGTCGGGCTTTATTAATCCTAGTTATGGTGTAGTAAATCAGACCTTGAATATTAACTCAATTCGCGACAGAAAGTATAGAGGTTTTAAAAGAGACAGTGCAGATTTTTATGCTGTTAGAGATGTGTTTATTCGTCAAAAAGAAGCAATGTTCTCTGTTTTGGCCAAATACGAATCTTCTTTTCAGAATCCTAAAGAGTTTATCGAAGCGAAAGAATATTTAACAAGCTTCTTTGCTATAATTGAAAATGAGGCAAGTTTCGAAAAGAATGTGGTCGAAGCTGCTCGAACCAAATAATACCACCAATGCCTAGGGCTTATTGTTAAGCACCTCGAGCATTTTATCAAAAATAGCGGTGTTTTCATAAATGCCGCTAAATTTTTCTGCACCAATGCCCATGGCGAAAACGGGAACCATACTTGCGGTGTGTCCAATGGTAACAAATGCTCCATTGGGTTGAAAAGTTTTGATGTTTCCCGAGGTTATGCCTAAACCACCTGTTTCATGATCTGCGGTGACGACTAAAAGTGTATTGGGGTTTTCTTTAACAAACGCAACAGCTACTCCTATCGCTTTATCAAAATCGAGAAACTCGCTAATTACATAGTCCAATTCATTCGCATGACCACCCCAGTCAATTTGGGAGCCTTCTATCATCAAGAAAAAAGCGTTTTTATCTTTGGCACTTAGTTTATTCAACATACTTTTTGTTGCTTCGTCTAGTGAAGGACTTCTGCCATCTAAGATAGGTTGTGGTTCGTCATTGTTGGTGAAATAGCCAATGTGTTGGTCAGTTGCTTCATCAAATGCCTGTAGGTTTTTTACAAATGACCAACTTTGCATTTCTTCCAATAGGTTCCTTTTGTCATTCCGCTTATTAAAATGTTTTTTCCCTCCACCGATAAAATAATCTACCTCACTTTGACTTAATTGTAGAGCGATATCTTGGTATTTTTTTCGCGATGTTACTTTTGCATAAAAAGATGCTGGAGTGGCATGTACGATACTGGATGTTGCTATTAAACCCGTGGTATATGCTTTTTCCTTACTATATTCAAGTATACTTTTTGATTGGACATTTTTGTAACTTATCCCAATTGCGCCATTTACGGTTTTTACTCCAGACGCCATTGCCGTTCCACTTGCGGCAGAATCTGTCACCAATGAATTTGAAGAATGGGTTTTAGCTAAGCCAATTGTAGAAAATGATTCAAGATTAGTTTTGTTTCCATTGGCATACATGCCTGCAGTAATTTGTGTCAAGCCCGTTCCATCACCAATCATTAAAATTATATTTGGAGCATCATTTTGAGCTGAACTAACAAATAGCCCTCCACTAAAAATAACAGCTAGCAGATAAAATCGCATAAGTATATTTTTACGCTCAAATTTACAATTTAATGTGCTACAAGACATTTATTTATTCGAAGAAATTCAATAAAGAAATTCAATCAAGTATTTATTTAAGTACTATATAGCACCTGTTCAATAGTAATTTAAGTATCTGTATATCAAATGTTTAAAATAAAAATAAGCGATTAGTCTAGTAAGCGGGTTAGGAATAATTTTTGTAAGTTAGCCAACAAAATTTTTGAATTATCTTGATAAACGCGCTGAAATGTTATTTAGGTGGAGTATTTTTGGCGAATTTTTAAAAGAGGATTTAAATAAGCTTCATGAAAATAATTAAGTATGGTAAATAAGGATGTTAGTATAGATTTGGTTTATATGTGGGTCGATGGGAATGATCCAAAATGGTTGGAGAAGAAGCAGCGTTTCATGGATAATAAACTAAATACTGTTGGACGTTACCAAGACAATCAAGAATTAAAATACTCGCTACGCTCCATTGAAAAGCATCTTCCTTGGATTCGAAAAATATTCATTTTAACGGACGATCAAACTCCAGCATTTTTAGACACAAGTCATCCGAAAATTGAAATCGTTCACCATTCACAGGTTATTCCCAAAGAGATTCTTCCTTTGTTTAATTCTACTTCAATTGAATATTTCATCTATAAAATCCCTGGTCTATCGGAACATTTTCTGTTTGCCAACGACGATACCTTTGTGAATGACGATTTAACCCCTTCCTTTTTTTTTTCAAAGATGGACTTCCCATCATGAGAATGATTTATAATCCCTTAATAAAATATAAACTCAAACTTAAAAAGGCTTTAAAAATCAATGTCAATACCTATAGATTAGCCATTGAAAACGCCTTCAACCTGTTTCAAAAAAGATTTAATGTTTTCTATCCAATTAGTCAACATCACAACATCGACTCTTTTTTAAAAAGTGATTTTAAAGCAGTCGTTGAAGATGTTTTTAAAGAAGATTTAGAAGCCGTATTAGGAAATCGTTTTAGGGATAAAACAGATATTCATAGGATGTTAATCAACTATTATGCATTTGCGAATAAAAGAGGTGTCTTAAAGTATACCGATCGAAAAGAGTCTGCTAGAATTCGTGTGCATCGAACAAATTATGAAGAATACATTGCTAAATACAATCCACAACTTTTTTGCATTAATGATTCTGAACACGCAACCGACGAACACCGAGCGCAGGTTGAACCTTTCCTAAAAAAAATGTATCCTGTAAAATCAGCATTTGAGAAATAGATAATGATCAGAACGTTTGAGATTAACGTTCAAAAGAAGACTTATTGGGCAGAATTGTCTCGAAAGAGCGTTTGATATTTTCCATTGTCTGTTGGTAGTTTCTAATGTGCACATTGTCATTTAAGCAAACAAGTGAATAGGTTTGTTCACGAACAGCTTTGATGGCTTTTTTGGACTTAATCATCAATGGAAACATTTTTGAATCACTGTAGGGATTGAAAGGGATAAAGTTTGAACTGCAAATTTGCCAGGTCTTAAATAATTCTGGCGTGAAGTCATTGTTACTGCGAAATCGATGATGCGACATGCTAGTAAGTTCTTCTTCACAATTTTTCCAAACCTCTTCAAAAGTACTTTTTAAAAATGGCTGTGCATTGTGTGGTGTTCGCAGCGTTATAAATTTGTTGTAATACTTCAACAAATAATTTAATCTGCCTTTGCTTCCATAAGAAGGGTCATACCATTTCCATGCATCGCGCTCAAAAACCTCTTTTTTGTTAAAATGCTTATTGATTAGTCTAATGTTATTTTTGAGCATTTTTTCGAATTGCGATATCCCCGTATTTTTTCGGAATGCTGCAATATCTTTTGGGAGTCCTTGCTCAAAAAAGCGGGTTGGAGCGATGTGATTGGTGATGTAAAAATCGTCGTTGAAATACACAAATTGTTCCGATAGATCAGGAATTTTATGCATATATATTTCAATCAAATTGGAATTAAAAACAGGTAAGAATTGTTCAGGAATATAATCTTTATGGCTCACCATGTTAATTTTGGGATGATCGGTGTTGAGCCATTCCGGTTGTTGCCCCGAGGTTACGAAATGAATTTTTCTAACCCAAGGTGCAAATGTCTCTACACCACGGAACCAAAATTTTAAAAAGCCGTAGTCGCGAAAGCGCGCTTCAGATTTTTCGTTTACGGAATTATCAATTTTATCAGAATGTGTATAAAATTCTTCTTTCCATTTTGGGTCATCCATGTCAACCCATGTTATTACGAAATCTATTTCCATGTGCTAACATATTTTAGTCGAATCAAAAATAGTCAAAACTATGCACTTGAGTGCATTTCGTTTTAGCTTCTAACATTTTGTTTTTCGTTATGCAAAGTGTAAACAAGAACACTGCACAATTACACCAACACCATTTCCCAAATTCATTCTATTGTAATAACCAGTCTAACCTACTATACGCTTTAATAAATACTTTAAACTGTTTTAGTTTAAAAGCAATTCCCTTTTTTAACTTTGTCAAAAATCAATTTATGGAGCCCATCCGCATGGTCGACCTCAAAGGTCAGTTCACTTTTATTGAACCTGAAGTTAGAAAAGCGTTGGACGAAGTCTTGCATACGACCTCATTTATCAATGGCCCAGCTGTCAAGGATTTTCAAGCCGATTTAGAAAAATACCTTGATGTTAAACATGTAATTCCCTGTGCCAATGGGACAGATGCACTGCAAATAGCATTAATGGGACTAAAATTACAGCCCGGAGATGAAGTAATTACAGCTGACTTTACTTTTGCGGCCACGGTTGAAGTTATCTCCTTACTTCAACTAGTTCCAGTTCTTGTTGATGTCGACCCAAAACATTTTAATATAGACCCTGCTGCAATCGAGGCTGCCATTACCCCTAAAACAAAAGCCATAATTCCGGTCCATTTATTCGGTCAAGCAGCTAATATGGATGCAATCAATACGATTGCTGAAAAGCACAATCTTTATGTGATAGAAGATAATGCGCAAGGGATTGGTTCAACCTATACATATCCCAATGGACAAACTGCTAAAACAGGCACCTTGGGTCATGTCGCTGCCACTTCTTTTTTCCCTTCTAAAAATTTAGGAGCTTACGGCGATGGGGGGGCTATCTTTACCAACGACGATGCGTTGGCCCATTTCATTCGAGGTATTGTAAACCACGGAATGTACAATCGCTATTATCATGACGTTGTAGGAGTGAATTCTCGTTTAGACACTATGCAAGCAGCCATATTGAAAGTTAAGTTAAAGTACCTTGACTTTTATAACGAGAGAAGAAAAGAGGCGGCTATTCGTTATACTTCCCTATTAAAAGATCACCCGAATATCATTACTCCCCACCGCGATGCTGATTGTTCGTCCCATGTGTTTCATCAATATACGCTTAGAATCATTAATCACGACAGAGATGGGCTGGTAAAATTCTTAAATGAAAATGAAATTCCGTGTGGTGTATATTATCCAGTTCCTTTGCATCGTCAAAAGGCCTATGCCGACCCAGCGGTAGACGAAAGTCGTTTTCCTGTGACAAATCAGCTGGTGAAAGAAGTGATTTCACTTCCGATGCATTCCGAGTTAACACCCGATCAGATTGTTTTCATCAGCAACAAAGTATTGGAATACTTAAGTTAATTGATTAAAAATTGAACGGCTTTGTCTAGAACCTCTGGCACTCGGAGGATTTTGTAGTGCCCCGTTCCATTAATTTCTATAAGTTCAGCTGCAGGCCATTTTTCTGCAACTTGTTTTGATTTTTCAAAAGGCAATACCCTGTCGTTTTTATCGTGAAGTAGGAGCGCTTTTTTTATGCTCGCTTTTTGGGCATAATCTTCCACATTTACTTCGTCTACCTTGATGTTGTTGGAAGTCTCAATTTTTTGTATCAATCGGTCGACCACAATATTAGGCAAACCAATTTTAGCAGTAATTTCTTCCAAACGTTCCCTAAATTTGTTGGGTACAGTGAAGCCAATGTAATGGTCAATCTTCAATTCTGGATGTGACCCCAGAGCAATGAGAGCGGCAACACTTCCAAAGGAATGACTGACCACTTGTGTAATGTCAAACTTCCGAATTAAGGTTTCAACTAAATCGGTAAATTCAAAAGAACTTGTAGGCCCTTTGCTACTTGCACCATGCGAAGGACCATCAAAAGCATGAACAGTAAAGTCTTGTTCAATTAATCGAGGGATGAGGTCGGCAAAGTTTCCAGCATGCCCTTCCCATCCGTGAACGAGGAGAATATTTTTTTGTCCCTTTCCCCATTGATATAATTGAATGGTAAAATCGAGGTAGGCGAAGCTCTCTTTTTCTGCTCGTTCAAGTTGTGCCTTTTCATGCGGTCGAATCTTGAACTGCATCGGTGTAGTTAAGAAAGCAAAAGCTTTGCGGACAAAAAAATCAGGAAAGAGCGAGGCCAGTAGCCATCGTATTTTTTTCTTCAAACGTATTGTGAACTATTATTATGCAAACATACATTAGAAATTGGTTATCTTCAACCTAAAATACATTTCATGAAAAAAATAACAACACTCCTGTCTATTCTTTATAGTTTTTCTTTGTGGGCACAAACGACCTATATTCATTGTGGCCAAGTCTTTGACAGTGCTTCGGGAAAAATAAAGAAAGAACTGACCCTAATTATTGAGGGAGAAAAAATTAAAGAAGTTGTCAAAGGCTATGAACAACCTACTGAAGGAGCGATTTTGATTGACTTAAAAGCAAAACAGTTTATCCTGGCTTTATCGATCTGCACGTCCATATTGAAAGTGAGAGCAATCCATCCAAATACCTTGATAGATATCGCTTAAACGAGGCGGATATTGCTTATAATGCTGCCGTTTTTGCAGAAAAACGCTGATGGCAGGCTTTACAACTGTCCGCGATTTAGGGGGTCTGGTGTAAATATTGCCCTTCGAAATGCCATAGCAAGCGGTAAAATAAAAGGGCCAAGGGTCTTTACTGCAGGGAAAACCTTGTCTTCTACCGGAGGCCATGGAGACCCAACCAACGGGAACAGAGCCGATATTCAAGGGGATCCTGGGCCAAAAGAAGGTGTGGTGAACTCTCCTGCCGATGCACGCAAGGCTGTACGTCAACGGTATAAAAATGGGGCAGATTGGATCAAAATAACTGCTACTGGTGGTGTTCTAAGCGTGGCTAAAAGCGGAGAGAATCCGCAGTTTACAGCAGCAGAAATTAGCGCTATCACATCGACGGCCAAAGCCTACGGCATGCAAGTGGCTGCACATGCCCACGGAGATGAAGGGATGTATAGAGCGGTACAGAATGGAGTAAAACAATTGAGCATGGTACATTGATTTCTGAAAGAACCATGAAATTAATGAAGGATAAAAATGCCTATTTGGTTCCTACCATTAGTGCAGGAAAGTTTGTGGCTGAGAAAGCAAAAATACCGGGGTATTTTCCGCCTGTTATTGTTCCAAAGGCCATAAAGATTGGTGCACAAATTCAGCAAACATTCGCTAATGCTTATGCTATGGGAGTTCCCATCGCATTCGGAACAGATGCTGGTGTTTCTTATCATGGGGATAATGCAAAGGAATTTGGCTTTATGGTTGAGGTTGGAATGCCAGCCCATGAAGCTATTCAAGCTGCTACCATTGTCAATGCAAAAGTACTCGAACGCGAAGATGATTTAGGACAAATTGCCCCAGGCTTTTTTGCCGATATTGTCGCCTCTGAGGAGAATGCTCTAGAGGATATTCACACCCTTGAAAACATCACCTTTGTAATGAAAAATGGTGCGGTAGTTAAGCAATAAAATGAAGGATTTAATTATGCGATCGTTGCTGAAGTAGTTTCAGCAGAGCGATCGATTTTTTCACCAATCCTTGAAGCACCTTTCCTGGGCCAACTTCAGTAAAAAGCGTGTTGCCGTCTGCTAAGAGTTGTTGTACAGTTTGTGTCCATTTAACGGGTGCCGTTAATTGCGCAATAAGGTTTTTCTTTATGTCATTTGCCTCAATAATTCCTTTCGCTACCACATTTTGGTAAACAGGACAAATTGGGGATACAATTGTAGTGGCTTCAATTGCGGCAGCTAATTTTGCTCTAGCAGGCTCCATCAAAGGGGAGTGAAATGCACCACCAACGGGAAGCGGAAGAGCTCGTTTAGCCCCTGCTACTTTCATGGCCTCACATGCTTGCACAATCGCATTTTTTTCACCAGATATAACCAATTGTCCCGGACAATTATAGTTTGCTGCAACCACTACTCCAGGCGTTTTCTCACAAACCTGTTCAATTATACTATCCTCAAGTCCAAGTACAGCAGCCATGGTTCCAGGAATTTCATCACAGGCAGCTTGCATGGCAAGTGCTCGCTGATGCACCAAATTTAACCCGTCTTCAAAGCTAAGCGCTTTTGCAGCGACAAGGGCTGAAAATTCCCCCAAAGAATGCCCTGCGACAGCAGTGGGGCTAAATTTATCCCCCATTAGACTACTTAAAATGACCGAATGAAGAAAAATAGCAGGTTGCGTAACCTGTGTTTGCTTGAGTGCTTCAGCATCTTCACCAAACATTATGTCAGTGATGGAGAAATTCAAAATTTCATTGGCCTGATGAAACAATTCTTTCGCTTGCGTGGATGCTTCAAAGAGGTCTTTTCCCATCCCGGAAATTGCGCTCCTTGCCCTGGAAATAAAAATGCGTGCATAATGTTTATTTTTTTTCGTAAGTTAAATAGGAGTAATTATAGGGTTGGTTTTCAGTCGCTGAGATGTCTTCTTGTGCCACAATAGACCACTTATTAGAATCGATGGAAGGGAAAAATACATCGGCTTCAAAATCGTGATGAACACGTGTTAATTCAATTCGATCACATTTCTCCATAAACAATCGGTAAATCTCTCCACCACCAATGACAAAAGGTTGAATGTCATCTTTAACGAGAGCTAATGCTTCTTCAACGGTATGAACAACCAGCGCTGCTTCAGGTTGGTAATTTTGTTTTTTGGTCAATATGATATTAGTACGGTTGGGTAAAGCCTTTGGCATGGATTCAAAGGTTTTTCGTCCCATAATAATTGCATGCCCCGAAGTTAATCGCTTAAAGCGTTTTAAGTCATCAGAAATATGCCAGATCAAATCATTGTCTTTGCCTAGTGCATTGTTTTTTGCTGCTGCAGCAATCATTGTAAGCGTTTGTTTTACAGGCATCTGTGTTGATTTTTGCTGACCATCTTCTTCAGTGTCGAGTAGAAGATTATTGTTTTTGAATCTAATTTCTTGGGCTGTCAAGGTAGTTTATTTGTTGTTTGCAGGGACAAAAATAAGCCATATTATTGGATAGAAAACACTTTTTTAAAAAAGATCATTTAGAGGAAAAACACTTACTTTTATACAAAAGATTCTATGCGTTCTCATTTTCCCATCCTTGATTCGTGTGTTTATTTAAATACAGCTTACACCGGGCCACTGTCTTCTAATTTGTTGGATTGGAGAATTAAAGATGATATTTCTTTCTTAACCTTAGGAGATCATTACAAAACAAAATTGGAGAAACAATATTATGGTGAGGCAAGAAACGCAATAGCGCGTTTTGTTACTAATGATGAGGAGACAACATTTATAACCGCTAATTTTTCTTCAGCCTTTCAAAATTTCATTGTCCAATTACCAAAATCGTTTCATTTCTTGACGGTAGAAGATGAATATCCCTCCCTAACAAGTCTCATTTCAAATCATGGGTTTTCTTCTTCGGAAATCCCTATTTCGCATGAAGTAGAGGAAGATATTTGGAATGAATTGCATCAAAATGATTACCAGGTTTTGACGTTTAGTGCCGTTCAGTATACCTCTGGGATTTTGTTCAATATGGATTGGTTGACTAAAATAAAAGAAGCCTTTCCAAAACTGTTACTTTTGGTCGATGGCACTCAGTTTATTGGAGCACATCAATTTGATTTTAATGCTAGCCCTATCGACGGTATTTTTGGCAGCACATACAAATGGTTAATGGCGGGCTATGGAACAGGATTTGCTGCACTGAAAAAAGAGCCATTAATTCGATTGAATATTTCTGTTGAAACACTCGACCAAGCTTATGATCGGGGGCAATTGTCCGTGAAAGCACTTGGGAGTTTGGCACTTGCCGTGAACACTCTGCTTGACCAGGATTTCAATCAATTAATGGACAAAAAAGATCGATTAGCCCATTATTTGAAAGCGCAACTGTTAAGAAGAAATTTACTCGATGAAATAGTTGTTCGAAGACAACAACACTCTTCAATTTTCAACCTAAGACTAAATAGACATCAGTACGAATTCCTGTTAGCGAAAGATGTGCGCTGTATTTGGCGTGGAAATGGAGTTCGTATAGCTATTCATCATTACAACACTATGGAAGATATTGATCAATTTTTTCACTACTTAGATGAGTTACTTTAAATTGCTACAGTTCCTTTGATCAGGGGATGCGGGTCATAGTTGATTAATTCAAAATCATCGTAAGTAAAAGCAAAAATATCTTTTATCTCAGGATTAATTTTCATGGTAGGTAGTTCCCTTGGCGTTCTACTCAATTGTAAATCAATTTGTTCCCTATGATTGGAGTAAATGTGCGCATCTCCAAAAGTGTGGACAAAGTCTCCCGGCAACAAATCACAAACCTGTGCGATCATCATTGTTAGTAGGGCATAAGAACCAATGTTAAAAGGAACACCTAAAAAAACATCGGCACTTCGCTGATATAATTGGCAAGAAAGTTTCCCTTCTGCCACGTAGAATTGGAAGAACGCATGACAGGGGGGAGTGCGGCTTTGTTGTTGGCAACATTTTCAGCAAAACTTTTTGACGTATCTGGAAGTACGCTTGGATTCCAAGCAGAAACAAGCATTCGTCTGCTATCGGGATTTGTTTTTAAGGTTTTAATGATGTCCTTAATTTGATCAATTTCCTCACTGTTCCAATTTCTCCACTGGTGACCATATACAGGACCTAAATCTCCTTTTTCATCCGCCCATTCATTCCAAATTCGTACGCCATTTTCCTGCAGGTAGGCAATGTTGGTTTCTCCTTTTAAAAACCACAACAATTCATGAATAATGGATTTTAAATGCAGTTTTTTTGTTGTTACCATCGGGAAACCCTTCGATAGATCGAATCGCATTTGATACCCAAAAACACTTTGGGTTCCTGTTCCTGTTCGATCGGTTTTGGTAACTCCGTGTTTTTTAATGTGTCGTATTAAATCTAGGTATTGTTGCATGGTGTTGAACTTTAGTCAAAAATAATCACTTCCTAGTTTTATTTTGCCGCATGTAACGAATAGTTATTCAATACTTGTGGTTAATAAACTTTATTATTATTCTTCATCTTCCCCACGCTTCGATAGTTCGTCTCTAACTTTAGCTGCAGATTCGTAATCTTCTTTTTTTACTAGTTTGGCTAAAAGTTTTTTTAATTCATCCGTTGCAACCTTTTCTAATTCTTGAATGTTAGATTTTTGTGGGTTTTGTTCTTTGATAAAGTTTTTAATCCATTCGTGATCTTCTTGCCCTGTTCCACCACTTTGTTCGCCCTCCGTATAAGATGCTTTAGCTAAAATATTTTCATAGGTAAAAATAGGTGCATCAAAACGAATGGAGAGTGCAACGGCATCTGAGGTTCGCGCATCAATGATTTCCTCGATTTGATCGCGCTCACAAATCAAACTCGAGTAGAAGACTCCATCAACTAATTTGTGAATAATGATTTGTTTAACGTTGATTTTAAAACGTTCAAAGCATTGAGCCATTAAATCATGTGTAATAGGACGTGGAGGGTTAATCTCCTTTTCTAGTCCAATGGCGATGGATTGTGCTTCAAATGCTCCAATAATGATCGGTAAATTTCGATTACCGTCCAATTCGCTCAATATTAACGCGTAAGCTCCACTTTGTGCTTGACTATAGGATATTCCTTTTATTGTTAATTCGACAAGTACCATAATGTTTTTAAACTGCTTTGTAACAAAGAAAATGAAATAAATATTAATCACTCATGAATTGTTTAGAAAAATCCTGTAGAATAACTTGTTCAAATGAATCTCATATGCGCTGAAAGTCTTAAATTTGCGGTCAAATATTATTTCATGAAAACAATTCAGTTCAGAGAAGCAATTGCGCAGGCAATGACAGAAGAGATGAGGAGAGATGAAAGTATATACCTAATGGGCGAAGAAGTTGCCGAATATAATGGTGCATACAAGGCCTCCAAAGGAATGTTAGATGAATTCGGTGAGAAACGCGTCATTGATACACCAATATCTGAATTAGGATTTGCTGGAATAGGTGTTGGATCTACCATGACGGGTAACCGACCCATTATTGAATTCATGACGTTTAACTTTGCTCTTGTTGGGATAGATCAAATCATTAACAATGCGGCGAAAATTAGGCAAATGTCTGGGGGTCAATTCCCTTGTCCTATCGTTTTCCGAGGTCCAACAGCTTCTGCAGGTCAATTGGCTGCAACCCATTCCCAAGCATTTGAGAGCTGGTATGCTAATTGTCCTGGTTTAAAAGTAATTGTTCCTTCAAATCCATACGATGCCAAAGGTTTGCTTAAAGCTGCCATTCGCGATAATGACCCTGTAATTTTTATGGAGTCAGAACAAATGTATGGCGATAAAGGAGAAGTACCAGAAGATGAGTACATTCTTCCAATTGGAGTTGCAGATATAAAACGCAAAGGAACAGATGTAACCATCGTATCTTTCGGTAAAATAATCAAAGAGGCTTACAAAGCTGCTGATGCATTGGCAAAAGAAGGAATCGAATGTGAAATCATTGATTTAAGAACGATACGACCCATGGATCACGAAGCCATTATGACCTCGGTTAAAAAAACGAATCGTTTGGTTATTCTTGAGGAAGCATGGCCTTTTGGAAACATAGCAACCGAAATTACTTACCAAGTACAAAACCAATTATTTGATTACTTGGATGCCCCCATAGAAAAAATTAATACCGCTGATACACCAGCACCCTTTTCGCCTGTACTTCTAGCAGAGTGGCTACCCAGCAGTGAGGATGTAATCAACTCGGTCAAAAAAGTAATGTACCATAAAAAATAACGCAGCATCGTGCAAGAAATGAATCGGAGCTTGCAAATCAAAATCAAAATCAAAATCAACAACACTTTATGGAATCAAATATTATTTATGTGCCCTTAGCCTTATCGTTAATTGGCTTAGTATATATGTTAATCAAAGCCAATTGGGTACGGAAGCAAAATGCAGGGAGTGATCGAATGGTTGAAATTTCAACCGCAATTAAAGAAGGTGCACTAGCCTTTTTAAATGCTGAATATCGTTTGCTTTTTGTTTTTGTAGTTATCGCCTCAATCGCACTTTATGGCATTTCTTTAGCTGTAGCAACAACAAGCTGGATGATTGTTCCCGCCTTTGTTTTTGGTGCAGCGTTTTCTGCCTTTGCCGGTAACATTGGAATGCGTATTGCCACAGAAGCAAATGCAAGAACTGCTGAAGCAGCCAAGACGAGTTTGCCAAAAGCTTTACAAGTCTCTTTTGGTGGTGGAACCGTAATGGGACTTGGCGTTGCAGGACTAGCTGTACTCGGATTAACGCTGCTTTTCATGATTTTTGTAGGGCAATTTATGGGACAAGATGGAACCTTTTATGACAATATGACGATTGTCCTCGAAACCCTCGCAGGATTTTCTTTGGGTGCAGAATCAATTGCCTTGTTTGCACGTGTTGGTGGAGGTATATATACCAAAGCTGCTGATGTAGGGGCAGATTTGGTAGGAAAAGTTGAAGCAGGAATACCAGAAGATGACCCTCGTAACCCGGCTACTATTGCAGACAATGTTGGGGACAATGTTGGGGATGTAGCAGGTATGGGTGCCGATTTATTTGGATCCTATGTTGCGACAGTGCTTGCTGCAATGGTTCTTGGAAACTATGTTATTCGTGACATGTCTTCTGCTGAGCAATATACAGATGCGTTCAATAATATGGGCCCAATTATTTTACCTGTGGTAATTGCAGGAGTTGGAATACTGGCTTCCATCGTT
This sequence comes from Flavobacteriaceae bacterium, assembly GCA_038143735.1. Classification (GTDB taxonomy): domain Bacteria; phylum Bacteroidota; class Bacteroidia; order Flavobacteriales; family Flavobacteriaceae; genus Arcticimaribacter. Next base: position 86,212 of record JAYQML010000004.1, on the reverse strand, counting down.
GGAACATTTTTGGTTAGTATTAAAGATAATGACGCAAAAGAAGCTAAAGTACAAGCTGCTCTTGATCTGGGTAACTGGGCTTCAATTGTAATTACCCTTGTGGCAAGTTATTTTCTAATTGATTGGATGTTGCCTTCAACCATGACCATGAATTTCTTTGGTGAAGGCGCTAAAGAAATTTCCTCGATAAATGTATTTGGTGCAACCTGTATTGGTTTAGCCGTAGGAGCGTTGATCTCGATGGTAACAGCATATTATACTTCCCTTGGGAAAAAGCCAGTAATGGATATTGTAAAAAATAGTTCTACCGGAGCTGCTACCAATATCATCGCAGGTTTGGCCGTAGGAATGAAATCAACCTTTTTATCGGTAATATTATTTGCCGCTGCAATTTTTGGCTCTTATGCGCTAGCAGGTTTTTATGGAGTAGCCCTTGCTGCTTCAGCTATGATGGCCACAACGGCCATGCAGTTAGCCATCGATGCCTTTGGTCCAATTGCAGATAATGCTGGTGGTGTTGCTGAAATGAGTGAGCTTGACCCAGAAGTAAGAGAGCGGACTGATATTCTTGATTCTGTAGGGAACACTACCGCAGCAGTAGGAAAAGGGTTTGCCATTGCCTCTGCAGCATTGACTGCCTTAGCACTATTTGCCGCCTATGTTACATTTACAGGTATTGATGGAATTAACATTTTTAAAGCAGATGTCCTGGCCATGTTGTTTGTTGGAGCGATGATTCCTGTAATTTTTTCAGCTCTAGCCATGGAATCTGTTGGGAAAGCAGCCATGGAAATGGTGGAAGAGGTTCGACGTCAGTTTAGAGAAATTCCTGGAATTATGGAAGGAAAGGGGACTCCTGAATACGCAAAATGTGTTGATATCTCCACTAAGGCAGCGCTAAAAGAAATGATTTTACCTGGTTTAATTACCATTTTGTCTCCAATCTTGATAGGTCTAGTCTTTGGTGCTGAACCATTGGGTGGATATATGGCTGGAGTATGTGTAAGTGGTGTAATGTGGGCGATTTTCCAAAACAATGCGGGTGGTGCATGGGACAATGCAAAAAAATCATTCGAAGCTGGTGTAGAGATTAATGGCGAGATGACTTTCAAAGGTTCTGAATCGCACAAAGCTGCGGTAACAGGAGACACTGTCGGAGATCCTTTCAAAGACACTTCTGGTCCTTCTATGAATATTTTGATCAAATTAACTTGCTTGGTTGGTCTAGTGATCGCTCCTTTATTGGGATCACATTCCGCCCCAGAGCAAACAAGCTCGAAAGATGAAATTCGTAAAGAAATTCGAGTTGAAGTAAATGCTGATGATGCAGGACTTGTTAAGGCAATTATTGAAACAACCACTATCGAAAATGGTGAAAAGTCTGTTGAAGAGAAGATTATTTCAGGAACAGAAGAAGAAGTTCAGGAAGCTTTAAATGACATAAAAGAAGTTGAAGTTGTAATGAAAGCTAACAAAGAATAGCACAATATCCATCCATAAAAAAAGCAGATCTAAATGATCTGCTTTTTTATGTTTTAGAATAAGCCGTGGATTTCAGCATCGATCATCTCAATGATTTTTCCGAGGTCCTCAGGTTTGTCCACAAAATTAATTTCATCCACATCGATGATTAATAATTTCCCTTTGTTGTATCCATGAACCCACGCTTCATAGCGTTCATTTAGGCGACTTAAATAATCTATGCTGATGGAGTTCTCGAATTCTCTTCCTCTTCGGTGAATGTTGTTGACTAAATTGGGGATACTACTGCGAAGGTAAATCATTACATCGGGCCCAGTGACCATGTTCTCCATAAGGGCAAACAGTTGTTGGTAATTCTCAAAATCACGCTTGGTTAATAATCCCATTGCATGGAGATTAGGTGCAAAAATATAGGCATCCTCATAGATGCTTCTGTCTTGAATCACCTTATGTCCATTTTTTTGAATTTCGAGGAGTTGTCCAAAGCGACTATTTAGAAAGTAAATTTGAAGATTGAACGACCATCGTTCCATTTCATGATAGAAATCATCTAGATAAGGATTCTCAAGTACCTCCTCATAGTGTGCTTGCCAGCGATAATGTTTTGACAAAAGTTTAGTCAGGGTAGTCTTTCCAGACCCGATATTACCTGAAATGGCAATGTGCATGTGTTATTTTTTGAGAAATTGATGAATGCTGCCCGTTAAAGGACGTATAAATTTAACTTCTTTTTTTGAAAGATAAAAGAAATTCATGCCTCATTATGATTGGAGAAAAATCATTAGTCTGATCTTGCATTGGATAAATAAAAATCAATATATTTGCCAAACAAATAACGAGGAAGGATTTGACTGATTGCACACCTCGAAAAAAAAATGCTAAAACAGCTTTGCTTTCGCAAAAGAAGTAATCTTCAAATCCTTCCTGAAAGCAAATATAAAATGGCTTATTTTTTTACTTCAGAATCTGTAAGTGAGGGTCACCCAGATAAAGTGGCTGATCAAATCAGTGATGCATTAATTGATAATTTCCTAGCCTTTGATCCAGACAGTAAAGTAGCCTGTGAGACATTGGTAACAACGTGTCAAGCTGTATTGTCTGGCGAGGTAAAGAGTTCTACTTATCTCGATGTGCAAAAAATAGCCCGCGATACCATCAATAAGATAGGGTATACCAAAGGAGAATACCAATTTTCGGGGGATTCCTGTGGGGTAATTTCGTTAATTCATGAACAATCTCAAGATATAAATCAAGGGGTTGATCGAGTAGAAAAGACAGCACAAGGTGCGGGTGATCAAGGCATCATGTTCGGCTATGCTTCTAATGAAACAGATAATTTTATGCCTTTAGCGCTAGATTTGTCGCATAAACTATTAATTGAATTAGCTGCGCTAAGAAGAGAAAACAAAGAGATCACCTATTTACGTCCAGATGCTAAATCACAAGTTACGCTAGAATACGATGAAAACGATGTCCCTGTTCGTATAGATACCATCGTTATTTCGACCCAACACGATCCATTCGATGCGAACGATGATCGTATGTTAGCAAAGATTAAGGCAGATATTGTTGCCATTTTGATTCCAAGAGTTAAAGCGCAATTACCTAAAAAGATTCAGGCGCTTTTCGATAACAATATCACGTATCACATTAATCCTACAGGGAAATTTGTTATTGGTGGCCCCCATGGGGATACTGGTTTGACAGGAAGAAAAATAATTGTAGATACCTATGGAGGTAAAGGAGGACATGGTGGAGGTGCCTTTAGTGGAAAAGATCCTAGTAAGGTAGATCGAAGTGCTGCCTACGCTTCCAGACATATTGCTAAAAATCTTGTTGCGGCAGGAGTTGCCGATGAGCTTTTGGTTCAGTTGAGCTATGCCATTGGTGTTGCAGAACCGACCTCAATTGCAGTAAACACCTATGGGAAATCAAATGTTCAGTTAACTGATGGTCAAATCGCTGACAAGATAAAGTCTATTTTCGATCTAACTCCTTACGGGATTGAGCAGCGCTTGAAATTACGCACACCGATTTATTCCGAAACAGCCGCTTATGGACATATGGGAAGATCACCCCAGAAAGTGACAAAAATGTTTGAATCTCCCTACAGTGGGAAAAAAGAACTTGAAGTCGAGCTTTTTACCTGGGAAAAATTGGATCAAGTAGATACCGTTAAAAAAGCATTCAACCTTTAGAATTTAGATGGAAACCCCTGTTTTTAATGACTTAATGCGTATTCGTCTGACCAACGGACAAGAATTGAGCTATCAACATTTTGGTAAAGATTATTTGTCGGCACCTGTGGTAGTGGTAAATCATCCTTTAACGGCGAACTCTAGTGTTACAGGAGAAAATGGCTGGTGGAATGATATTATTGGAGAAAACAAAACCATTGACACCAATCGATTTGCCGTGATTAGTTTTAATATTCCTGGAAATGGATATGATGGAACAGTGGTTGATAACTACGCAAATTGGCACACCGGAACCATTGCTGGTTTTTTCTGTGCTGGCTTAAGACAACTGGGGATCAGTAAAATTCACAGCTTAATTGGTGGTTCGCTTGGTTCTGGTATCGCCTGGGAAATGGCAGCGTTGAGTCCAAATTTCATTGAACGTCTCATTCCCATTGCTGGAGATTGGAAATCATCGGACTGGATGATTGCCACTACGTTCATTCAAAACCAAATTTTAGAAAGTAACCCCAAGCAACTAGAAATTGCTCGGATGCATGCAATGATGTGCTATAGAACCCCGCAATCGTTCAAATTGCGTTTTAATCGATCCATCAATAAGGAGCGCAATATTTTTAACGTCGAATCGTGGTTATTGTATCACGGGAATAAATTAAAAGAGCGATTCCTTTTACAGGCCTACAAAACCATGAATCATTTGTTGGGGAAGATTGATATTACGCGTAACGGGAAAACCTTCGAAGAAAATATTCGAAATATTCAATCAGAAATTCATATTGTCTCGATTGATAGTGATTTGTTTTTTCCTTTATATGAAGATGAGGAAACCGTTGCTTTGGCAAAAAGTGCAGGGGTCAATATTCACCATCATATTATTGAATCAGAATTTGGACACGATGCTTTCCTGATGGAAACCCAAAAAGTAAAAGAAATACTCAACTCGATTTTAAATTAAATTCCCAAATATGAAAGTACATTTAGAGCGTATCAACAAAGATTACTTATTTGAAGTTCGTAATGAAGCGGGTAGGAGTGTAATCCTTGATAATAAATCAAAAGAAGAAGGTGTAGTTGCCGGAATTAGCCCAATGGAGTTAGTGCTTATGGGGGTAGCAGGTTGTAGTAGTATCGATATTATTGCAATTCTTGGAAAGCAAAAAATCAATCCCGACTCCTTGCGGATGGAAGTTCACGGTCTGCGCAACGAAGGCGAAGTACCAGCCTTGTTTCATACGATTGATATAACTATTCATATTGACGGAAACGATATTAGTCCAGAAAAAGCAACCCGTGCGGCTAAACTTTCTTATGAAAAATATTGTTCTGTCTCTAAAATGATCGATGGTGTAGCCGATATACAATTTAGCATTATTCTTAACGGAAAAAGGATATGAGTAAAAAATTAGAAACAAAAGCCATTCGCACCCAAATGGAGCGTTCCCAATACATGGAGCATTCCACCCCCTTGCACCTTACTTCAAGTTTTGTATTTGAAGATGCAGAAGAGATGCGTGCTGCTTTCGCTGAGGAAAAAGAGCGAAATATTTACAGTCGATTTACGAATCCCAATACCTCCGAATTGGTTGAAAAAGTAGCGGATATGGAAGGTGCTGAGGATGGCGTTTCTTTTGCTACTGGTATGGGAGCTGTTTTTGGAACTTTTGCCGCTCTGCTGAACAGTGGTGACCATATTGTTTCTGCACGTGCTGTTTTTGGGTCAACCCATACATTGTTCACAAAGTTTCTTCCAAAGTGGAATATCGAGACGAGTTATTTCGATGTAGAAGCCATTGAGACCGTAGAAGATTTGATTCAGCCCAACACCAAAATCATTTATGCAGAATCACCCACTAACCCTGGTGTAGCGATTTTAGATTTAGCTTTTTTAGGGCAAATAGCAAAAAAACACAATTTGATTTTGGTTATCGATAATTGTTTTGCAACACCCTATTTGCAACAACCCATTAGGTTTGGCGCAGATTTGGTCATCCATTCTGCCACTAAACTAATCGACGGACAAGGGCGAGGCTTAGGAGGAGTTACCGTTGGACGAAAAGATTTGATCAGAGAGATTTATCTCTTTGCACGAAACACAGGTTCGGCTCTATCTCCCTTCAACGCATGGATTCTGTCCAAGAGTATGGAAACCCTCCCCGTACGCGTCGATCGTCATTGCCAAACCGCCTTGAGCATCGCGGAATTTTTAGAAGCTCATCCCAAAGTAAATTGGGTAAAATATCCATTCCTAAAATCTCACCCGCAACATGCTTTAGCGAAAAAACAAATGCGTCAAGGAGGAACAATCATCGCTTTTGAAGTTAAAGGAGGCTTGGCCGCTGGTCAGCGCTTTTTTGATAGCATACAACTATTGAGTCTTTCTTCTAACCTTGGAGATTCAAGAACCATTGTCACTCATCCGGCTTCTACCACGCACAGCAAGCTTTTGGAAGAGGATCGATTAGCGGTAGGCATCACCGATGGAATGGTGCGTTTGTCCATCGGCTTAGAACACTTTGAAGACATTAAAAACGATTTAATCCAAGCACTAGATAAGCTATAAATGACAGCACTTGAGAAAGCTTTACAAGAAAGAATTTTGGTGCTAGATGGTGCCATGGGAACAATGCTTCAAGCGTATCAGTTTGAGGAAGACGATTTTCGTGGAGATCGATTTAAAGCACACCCTTCGCCTTTAAAAGGAAATAATGACCTGTTGTCTTTGACTCAGCCAGAGGCGATTAAAGCAGTTCATCGTGCCTATTTTGAAGTTGGAGCTGATATCGTCGAAACCAATACCTTTTCGTCTACCTCTATTGGCATGGCCGATTATGCCATGGAAGAATGGGTGTATGAACTCAATGTAGAATCGGCAAAACTTGCCCGTGAAGTGGCTGACGAATTCACCCATACCAATCCCCACAAACCCCGTTTTGTAGCAGGGTCTATTGGCCCAACCAACAGAACAGCCAGCATGTCTCCTGATGTCAATGATCCAGGATTTAGAGCTGTCACCTTTGATGATTTGGTTGAAAGTTATAGTGAGCAGGTGCGCGGATTGGTTGGTGGAGGCGCTGATCTACTTCTGGTTGAAACGGTCTTTGATACCTTAAATGCTAAAGCAGCATTGTATGCCATTGATCTTTTGAAAGAAAAAAATGGTTGGGACATTCCTGTAATGGTAAGTGGTACAATAACCGATGCCAGTGGGCGTACCCTCTCTGGACAAACGGTCGAGGCTTTTGCAACTTCTGTTTCACATATACCTTTATTGAGTTTAGGGTTTAATTGTGCACTTGGTGCAGATCAATTATTACACTATTTGCGTCGCTTATCTAATGAAACTGAGTTAATGGTTTCTGCCCATCCAAATGCCGGCTTGCCCAATGCTTTTGGATCTTATGATCAAACGCCAGAAGAAATGCGCGATTTAATTGAAAAATACTTACAAGAAAACCTCATTAATATTGTTGGAGGTTGCTGTGGTTCAACACCAGAACACATCCAACTTATCGCTGAAGTGTCCTCTAAATATTCCCCCAGAAAAATAAAAACTAAGGTCTGATGGAAGCACGTTATTTAAAACTTTCTGGACTAGAACCCTTGGTGGTTACCCCTGATTCCAATTTTGTGAATGTAGGAGAACGAACCAATGTAACTGGCTCTAGACGGTTTTTGCGTTTGATTGAGCAAGGAGATTATGCTGCTGCAATTGAAGTAGCACGAGACCAAGTAGAGGGGGGAGCACAAATTCTGGATGTCAACATGGATGAGGGAATGATTGATGGGGTAAAGGCGATGACCACTTATCTTAACCTGCTTGCAGCAGAGCCTGATATTTCCCGAATTCCTATCATGATTGATTCTTCGAAATGGGAAATTATTGAAGCAGGGCTTAAAGTGGTTCAAGGAAAATGTGTGGTCAACTCCATTAGCTTAAAAGAAGGAGAAGAAAATTTCATTCAACAAGCCAAAACAATCCGTCGTTACGGTGCCGCTGTTATCGTGATGGCCTTTGACGAAGATGGACAAGCAGATACTTTAGCACGAAGAATTGAAATATGCCAGCGATCCTATACAATTTTAGTAGAGCAGGTTAACTTTCCACCAGAGGATATTATTTTTGATCCCAACGTTTTTCCCGTGGCAACAGGAATGGACGAACATAAATTAAATGCCGTAGATTTTTTTAAGGCCACCAAATGGATCCGAGAAAATTTGCCCCATGCACATGTTAGTGGAGGGGTAAGCAATGTGTCTTTTTCTTTTAGGGGAAATAACTTGGTAAGAGAAGCCATGCACTCTGCTTTTCTTTATCATGCCATTCAGCATGGAATGAACATGGGGATTGTCAATCCGACCATGTTAGAGATTTATGACGAAATCGATGAAAATTTGTTGACCCATGTTGAAGACGTTTTGCTCAACAGAAGAGAAGATGCCACCGAGCGTTTACTCGATTTGGCAGAGTCACTCATCAACGACCAAAAAGAGCGCAAGGTTGAAGTAAAAGCTTGGCGAAACGAATCGCTTCAAGATCGCATTACGCATTCTTTAGTCAAGGGAATTGATGAGTTCATTGATCTTGATGTGGAGGAAGCACGCACTGCTGTGGCCAAACCCATTGAAGTGATCGAAGGACATTTGATGACTGGAATGAATGTGGTGGGCGATCTCTTTGGTTCAGGAAAAATGTTTTTACCCCAAGTGGTAAAATCTGCTCGCGTAATGAAAAAGGCTGTAGCCTACTTGTTGCCTTATATAGAAGCGGAGAAAGACGGTAAACAACAAGCCGTAGGGAAAATATTAATGGCAACGGTAAAGGGAGATGTGCACGATATTGGAAAGAATATTGTAGGCGTAGTACTTGCCTGTAATAACTACGAGATCATCGACCTAGGGGTTATGGTTCCCCCAGAGAAAATTATTGAAACTGCACAAAAAGAGCAAGTAGATATTATTGGGCTTTCAGGCTTAATCACCCCTTCGCTAGACGAAATGATTTATATCGCCCAAGAATTGAAACGCCAAAACATAGATATTCCATTAATGATTGGTGGTGCAACAACTTCAAAGGCACATACGGCTGTAAAGATCTCCCCTGAACTAGATTCTACGGTTGTGCATGTCAATGATGCTTCTAGAGCAGTAACGGTTGCCGGGAGTTTATTGAACAAAGAAAATGGACCGCTCTACAAAGAAACGATCCGAAAAGAGTATGAAAACTTTCGCGCCAAATTCTTAGACCGTCAAGAGACTAAGGAACACATCGATTTAGCGACAGCTCGTTCAAGAAAATTACAACTAGACTGGAAAGGGTTTACCCCATTTAAACCCAACCAATTGGGCGTTAAGGTGATTGAAAACCAAGATTTGGATGCGCTGGTACCTTACATTGATTGGAGTCCATTTTTCCGTTCTTGGGATTTACATGGGCACTACCCAGCCATTCTCAATGACCCTATCATAGGCGAACAAGCCGTTGATTTGTTTGCTGATGCGCAAGTCATTCTTTCAGAACTATTAGAAAAGAAGTTACTGAAAGCTAAGGCTGTTTTTGGTTTATTTCCCGCCAATAGTATAGGTGACGACGATATTGAAGTTTATGCCAATGAAAACCGCGATGAGGTAGTGGCTACATTCCTAACCTTACGTCAGCAAATAAAAAAGCGAGCAGGAAAAACGAATGTTGCCTTAGCTGATTTTATCGCACCCAAAGAAAGTGGGACAAAAGATTATATCGGAAGTTTTTGCGTAACTACTGGTTTCGGTACAGCTGAATTGGCCAAGCAATACGAAGAGGCCAATGATGATTATAATGCCATCATGGTAAAAGCACTAGCTGACCGCCTTGCTGAAGCCTTTGCGGAATATTTACACAAAGAAGTACGCACCAAATATTGGGGATATGCTGCAAATGAAACCCTTGACAATGAAGCCTTAATCAAGGAAAGTTACAAGGGAATTCGTCCTGCCCCTGGGTATCCAGCTTGTCCAGATCATTTGGAGAAAAACACTATTTGGGAATTACTTCAAGTAGAGGAAAATATCGGGGTAACACTCACAGAAAGTTTAGCCATGTGGCCCGCTGCCTCGGTATCTGGCTACTACTTTGCTCATCCAGATGCCAAATATTTTGGTGTGGGTAAAATTACCCGCGACCAATTAGAAAGTTTTAGTGAACGAAAACAAATGCCGATTGAAGAAGCTGAAAAGTGGCTTCGACCAAATTTAAAATAACAACACGTGAAAGTAACAGAACACATCGCCAAAGCAAAGAATAAAACACAATTTACCTTTGAGATACTCCCCCCTTAAAAGGACAAAACATTCAATCGATTTATGATGCGATTGATCCATTGATGGAGTTTAATCCGCCTTTTATAGACGTTACCTACCACAGAGAGGAATATGTGTATAAAGAGTTAGATAATGGTCTTTTACAGAAGCATGTGATCAGGAAACGTCCTGGGACAGTAGGGATTTGTGCAGCTTTGCAACACAAATACAATGTCGATGCTATTCCGCATATATTATGTGGTGGTTTCACCAAGGAGGACACTGAGAACTTCTTGATTGATCTTGATTTTTTGGGAATTGATAATGTTGTTGCCCTACGCGGAGACGCCATAAAAACAGAAACCTATTTTACGCCAAATAAAGAAGGGCATGCGTATGCCAGTGAATTGGTGGAGCAAATCCAAGATTTGAATAAAGGGCATTATTTGGACGAGGAAATATTAAATACGTCCAAGACCAACTTTTGCATCGGCGTATCGGGCTACCCAGAGAAACACATGGAAGCGCCGTCTTTGGAAAGCGATCTTCATTTTCTAAAGAAAAAGATTGACGCTGGTGCAGATTATATTGTCACCCAAATGTTTTTTGACAATCAAAAGTTTTTTGAATTTCAGGATAAGTGTAAAGAAGCGGGGATTGATGTTCCCATCATTCCCGGGCTAAAACCGCTAGCCACCAAAAAGCAATTGAATGCCTTGCCGCATCGCTTTCATGTAGATTTACCTGAGGCGTTGATTAAATCGGTCATTAAGTGCAAAGACAACGCTGCTGTTCGCCAAGTGGGAATCGAGTGGTGTATGGAGCAATCCAAAGAGCTCAAAGCTGCTGGGGTTCCGTTCTTGCATTATTATTCTATGGGAAAATCTGACAACATTAAGCCATCGCCGAAGCGGTGTTTTAATAAAGGTCTTTCAGTAAGATTGCATAGCTATAATTATCTTCCCATTTTCCTTGGATAGGCAATATTTCCCGATGCATTCCTTCGCGTTGCATGCCTACTTTTTCTAACAATTGAATGGAACGTTTGTTTTGGGTGTGTACTCCAGCTTCTATACGGTGGAGGTTTAGCGTTTCCATTCCATAATAAATCAATTCTTTTACGGCTTCGGCGGCATAGCCCCTGTTCCAGTAGGAGGGAAGTAAGCTGTAATGAATCTCCCCTTTGTTGTATTTGGGAGTGCTCAGTCGCATCCCCAGTTCACCAATGAAGCGGTTGTCTTCTTTTAGCCGAATGCTCCAACCCAATTGGTGTTCTTTTTCAGGATTTTGCTTTTCAAACAAGGGAGCTAATAATTGTTCAGTGTCTTTTATGCTTTTAGGGATACCAATGGTATTAAATTCGGCTATTGCTGGGAAGCAGTTTTTTGCATGAATGGCTGCGCAGTCAGATGGTTTAAGAGGAAGTATGGACAAGCGGGGCGTGCTAATCATGTGAGGGTCAACTGGTCAAGGAATTGAATAAAGCGGCTAAATTCTCATTTTTCTGCTGAAGCGAAAGAATTTTCAATTGATTATCGTGGGCAAAGTCAAAGACTTTGGGTCGTACGTCTTCTTCTTTACTGCAATACAATTCGTAGTTAAAGTCAAAGGTATTAATCACTTTTTTGATCCCTGGTAGTTTGGCTAAGGCTTCGGTTTCGATGCGGTAATCAAACTCTACTTGTACAATTTGCTGTTGTCCTTTTCGCAAACTTTCTAAGGCCTCATCGGCCACTACTTCTCCTTTTCGTATAATGATAACACGATCGCAAATGCTTTCCACTTCTGATAGAATGTGGGTGGAGAGGAGGACAATTTTTTCTTCTCCCAATTGGCGAATTAGTTTTCGGATCTCGATCAATTGGTTGGGATCGAGACCTGTGGTGGGTTCATCGAGAATCAGAATTTCTGGGTCGTGGAGTAGGGCAGCTGCCAAGCCTACGCGTTGTTGATAGCCTTTGGAAAGGGTGTTTATTTTTCTGTTTTTCATTTCGGTCAAACCTACTTTATCGAGAATATCCGTAAAGGGTGGCCGTGAGATCTTATACAGTTCAGCAATAAATTGCAGGTATTCTTGCACATACAACTCTGGATAGAGCGGGTTATTTTCGGGTAAATAACCCGTGACCTGCTGAATGGCCTTGGTGTTGTTGCGTAAATTCAGTGCTCCATAGGTAATTTCACCCTCCCATGCTTTGAGGTAACCGGTTAAGATTTTCATCAGGGTAGATTTTCCTGCACCATTAGGACCGAGTAAACCTACTACCTCTCCAGGCTGAAGTGAAAAAGACACATCGTTTAGTGCCTGTATGTCTGCATAGTTTTTATGAATGTGTTGGAGTGTAAGCACAAGAAATTTTTGTTAAAGATAAAATTTTACAGTCTTTTATGCATCCACTTAGGCATATTAGAAAAGATAAAAGCTATGATGCGCCATCGTTTTGTGATGTAAACGACGGCTTTTTTTTGTTGAAGCGCACGATAAATTTGTCTGGCTGCTTTTTCTTTGGTGGCCACCCAAAAAAGTCCATTTCCTTTTGCCATGGCCGTATCGACAAAACCTGGACGAATGTCGGTTGTTACAATGGGAAGTTTTCGTTTGTGGAAGCGTTGACGTAACCCTTCAAAATAGTTGGATTGATACGCTTTGGAGGCATGATAGGCAGGTGCATGTCTTCCCCCTCTTCGACTCGCTACCGAGGAGATATTTGCGATATGTCCATGGCCTTGTCGTTCAAAAAAGTGCATCCCCCAATTGGCTAATTTTGTAAAGGCCACCACATTGAGTTGGTTGGTGCTGTCTTCTAGTGTGAAGTCCAATGTTTTGTTGATGAATGCTACTCCCGCAGAAATGACTAATAAGTCAAGTCCACCGAGTTGCTGCACCAAAGTAACCAGCTCTTCATCGGCTTTTGGCTGGGTAGCATCGGCTACCATTGGGATGATACGATCAGGGTAAAGGGATTTTATTTCGTGGAGTAATTCTTCTCTACGGCCTGTTATTCCTACCGTGTATCCCTGTTGTGCCAGGAGAATGGCTAAGGCTTTTCCAATTCCGGAGCTGGCACCAACAATAATGGCTTTTTTTGACATATGATAATTATAAGTTGAGGTGAGTATCGTCGCAAAAGGGTCCCTTTGCCGTTTTCTTGCAATTGCACAAGCGCACTTCTCCACTGCGTTTTGCGGTGAATTTTTGGGGTTTTATTTTAGTGCCATGGTGGGAACCATCGCAGAAAGGTTGGGTGGCACTTCGACCGCAGGCGCACCATAGATAGTTTTCTCCTTTGGTCAAGGTTACAGTTAGAGCTTCTTTGGTTGCAGTCTGTTTTATTTGATGGTCTTTGTGCCAATCACTTTGGTTGTCTGGGGAAGTAACAAAGGGGTAAAAATAGGCTGATGTCCAAGGATCGCTTGTTTTTTTCTGAAGGCCATAGTGTGTTGGATAACTGGTTTGGAAGGTGGCGGTACCAAAAAGTTGATCCCAAAAGCTGAACATATTGCCAAAATTGCCATTGGGATCACTGGCCTCATCGAGCAGGGATGTTCCGTGATGTGAATGATGGAAGGCTGGGGTAATAATGATCCGTTCTAATACTTTAATGATAGGGCGTAAAATGGGATAGGTATAAAAGGGTTTATCCCAGCGCAGCCGACTATGCGATCCAATAATGATGAGCTGTTTTAGGACCAGTCCAAGGGCAACTGCTTTTCCTCCTCCAGCAAAAACCACTATTCCCACCCACCAGATATTTGGCATAAGCACATAGTACAAAAGAGCATTACGATAGGAGACAAAATAACCCATTTCTTCCGCCTGATGATGGGAACGATGGAGCTTCCATAGGAAAGCCGTTTCGTGTGCAGTTCGGTGGTACCAATATTGGAGCACATCGTCTATGAGTAGGTAGGTGAGCAAACCCCAGCCAAATGAAAGTTCGTTGAAGAGGTCGTTTTGTTCTGGGAAAAAAGCACTTCCAATGATATAAACACTAAAAACAATAGCAGGTTTAATGCCTGTCGACAATAAAAAAAAACTCAGAATTTCCTGCACCCAATCTCCTTTTTTTCGTTTAGAATTTGTGAGAAAACCGGAGACCGTTTCCAACAATCCAAATCCAAATAAAATACTCAAAACCAAGATAACGTCAAAGTTGTCTATGGCCAATAGTGGTGCAACTAAATCTCTCATTATTCTTCATCGTTTACTCTAAAAGCAGGGACAATTCTAGCGTTTGTGTGTTGCTCAAAGCCGTAGGCAATTTCAATTAGTGTTGGTTCACTCCAAGCTCTTCCAAAAAAGGAAAGACCTACGGGTAGACCATGTATATCTCCCATGGGAACGGTTATATTTGGGTAACCCGACCAAGCTGCTGGAGAAGAACTTCCCAGATGGTAGTTGTCTCCATTGAGCCAATCGGTGCTCCAAGCCGGACTTCCAGTTGGTGCAATAATGGCATCAAGCTTGTGCTCGTCCATAATGCGATCAATTCCTTCTTGTTGGCTCATTCGAATTAAATTGGCGAGGGCTGTTTGATAGGCCTCACTTTCCAATCCTTCTTTTTCGTTGGCCATTTTGAGGTAAGCCTGATTGTAGTACTTCAATTCAATGGAATCTTGTTCGTTAAAGGCAATCAGATCATCTAACGTTTTAATGGGAGCATTTTCCCCTAAAGAAGCAAAATAAGTGTTCAATCCGTCTTTGTATTCGTGAAGCATTACTTGAAAAGAATTTTGTCCTGTCTCCCTTGGAGCAATGGCATCCACTTCAATTACCTCTGCGCCTAAACGTTGTAAAGTGCTAACCGACTTGCGAACAAGACTGTCTACATCAGCATTATTTCCTAGGGGTGCAGTATACAGTGCAATGCGTTTCCCTTGAACCCCTTCAAGTTTGAGAAAAGGAGAATAATCTGTCAATGCATGTTCTTGACTGGCGAGTGTTTTACTATCTTTTTCGTCTATACCAGTCAAAACTCCAAGTGCGAGAACAGCATCGGTAAGTGTTCGAGCCATGGGGCCAGCAGTGTCTTGCGTGAATGAAATGGGAATAATCCCTGAACGACTAATCAATCCGACCGTTGGTTTTATGCCCACAATTCCATTCGCATTCGACGGACAAACGATGGATCCATTGGTTTCTGTTCCGATGGCTAAAACAGTGAGATTAGCTGAAACAGCTGCTCCAGATCCGGCACTCGATCCACATGGGTTTCGCGTCAATACATAAGGATTTTTGGTTTGACCATTGATACCACTCCAACCACTAGAGGAATTTTGTCCACGGAAATTAGCCCATTCACTCAAATTTGCTTTGGCAAGGATAACAGCTCCAGCCGCACGTAATTTTTTAGCTACTTGACTGTCTTGTAATGGTTTTGAGTTTGCTAATGCACGAGAACCTGCAGTGGTTGACATCTTGTCGTGGGTATCAATATTGTCTTTCAAGACCACTGGAATACCGTGCAAAGGACCACGTTTTTTACCTGTGGCTAATTCTGCATCCAACGCTCTAGCAATAGTTAATGCATCTGGATTAATTTCAATGATTGACCGTAGGGATGGCCCATTTTTATCGATGGCTTCAATACGATCAAGATAGGCCTGAGTGACATCAACAATACTAAATTCTCCAGCCTCATATCCTTCATGAAGTGACTCGATGTTTACTTCGAGGTAATTAAAATTGTTTAATTGCGATGTGGTTTGCTGTTTGTTTTGATTGCAGCCAAGTAGAACCGTCAGCACCAAAAAGGAGAAAAGAGATGATTTCATAAGTGTGTCTTCTATAGACCCTTAAATTAACCCTTTTTTAAGAAAAATAACATATAAATTCCAATCCATGGAAAAAAAAACAACAGAAATGTTTGTTAATTACAAAGTGAGGCTTAAGTTTGTAACCTAATAAAACAAAATGAAAACAACGTTTGTATATCGCAATACTTTTTTTTACTTCTTTGGTGAAGTGGAGAGGGCTTTGTAATATATCAACGCAACGATATGAAAAGTCCTGACATTTGTTCGGGACTTTTTTTTTGGAGTTAACAATGAATAATAAAATAGCCATACAAGGGATAAAAGGTTCATTCCACCACGCCGTGGCAATGGATTACTATCATCAAGAGGTTGCACTGCTCGAATGTTTGAGTTTTGATACCCTTGTAACAGCTGTGATGGATGAAGAAGCATCACATGCTGTTATGGCGTTAGAAAACTCCATCGCAGGATCCATCATTCCTAACTATGCTTTGATCGATCAAAACGATTTGTCGATTGTGGGAGAACACCACCTCACCATTCAGCACAATCTGATGGCATTAGAAGGACAAACGATGGAAGATTTAGCAGAAGTTCATTCGCATCCGATGGCTTTATTGCAGTGTAAGGAATTTTTCCGTGCGTTTCCAAATATTCGTCTTATTGAGGCAGCTGATACAGCGGATGTTGCACGAGTAATCGCTAGTGAAAACCGAAAGGGCATTGGTGCAATTGCTCCAAAACAAGCCGCCTCAATATATGGTTTAAATATTCTTGCACATTCCATACAAACCATCCAAAATAATGTGACGCGATTTGTGATCATTCAAAAAAAGAATGGAGCAGTGGAGAAAGCGCAAATCAACAAGGCCTCACTGAAGTTTATTTTAGATCATCAGCGCGGTAGTCTAGCCGCAGTGCTTAATGTAATGAGCGATTGTTTGTTGAACCTTACAAAGATTCAGTCGTTACCTGTAATTGAAACCCCAGGGAAATACGCTTTTTTTGTCGATGTTACCTTTGATGAGTTTCAACAGTATGAAAAAGCACGTAAGATACTAGAAATAATGGCCTTAGAGTTTAAGATATTAGGAGAATACACCAATGCCAAAAAATGAAAATGATTACTGCTACCCGTCTTGAAAGTGTAAAAGAATACTACTTCTCTAAAAAACTGAGGGAAGTAGCAGGGCTTATTCAAGCAGGAAAACCTGTGTTGAACATGGGGATTGGAAGTCCAGACTTGCCTCCGCATTCGTCTGTGGTTGAAGCCCTACAAAACGGACTATCACATCCTAAAGCACATATGTATCAAAGCTACCAGGGCTTGCCTGAATTGCGTCAAGCAATGGCACACTTCTATGAGCAAAACTATGGGGTAACGCTTGACCCTAATTCGGATATTCTGCCTTTAATGGGATCTAAGGAAGGGATCATGCATATTTCTCTTGCTTTTTTAAACAAAGGCGATGAGGTACTTATTCCCAATCCGGGGTACCCCACCTATGGCTCGGTCACTCAATTGGTTGAGGCAACTCCCGTTTTTTACGACTTAAAAGCAACGCATGATTGGCAGCCTGACTTTGCAGCACTTGAAGCATTAGACACTTCTAAAATAAAACTTATGTGGTTGAATTATCCACATATGCCTACAGGGGCCAAAGCGCAAACAGCTACTTTTACGCGTTTAATTAAATGGGCAAAAGACAATGAGGTATTGTTGATCAATGACAATCCCTATAGTTTTATCCTCAACGATCATCCGGAAAGTATCATGTCTTTGCCAGATGCTAAGGACGTATGCATGGAACTGAATTCCTTGAGTAAATCATTTAATATGGCCGGCTGGCGAGTGGGAATCTTGGTGGGTAATCAAGCAAATATACAATCGGTTTTGAAGGTCAAAAGCAATATGTATTCAGGGATGTTTTAGGTAATTCAACAAGGGGCTATTGCAGCGCTGAATGCGCCCAAGTATTGGTTAAACGAACTGAATGCTGTATACCAAAGACGCCGATCGCTTGTGGAAGAATTAGCGCGCTCAATGGATTCTACTCCTGATCCAGAAAGTGTAGGCATGTTTGTATGGGCTAAGCTGAATGACAATACGCTTTCATCCGAGGCTTTTATTGACAAGATCTTATACGAGAAAGATATTTTCATCACCCCCGGAACAATATTTGGTAGCCAAGGAGAAGGCTATATTCGCTTTTCGCTTTGCGTTACGGAAGATCAAATACAAACCGCCATTAATCGAATCAAAGCATGAAACTATATGTTATCGGTATAGGGTTAATTGGTGGCTCCATGGCTATGGATTTGAAAAAGTGTTATACAGCCATTGAAATTATTGGCGTTGATACCAATGAGGCACATTTGGATGAAGCACTTGCACTTGGTATCATCGATAAGAAGGGAAGTATCGAAGAAATCAATCAAGCCGATCGGGTTATTTTGAGTGTCCCTGTGAAAGAAAGTTTAGCAATGCTTCCACTCCTGTTGGACCAATTAAAGGAGGATGCTTTACTGTGGGATGTGGGCTCAACCAAGGCAACCCTATGTAAGGCGGTAGAAACGCACCCCAAGCGCGATCAATATTTGGCGGCTCATCCCATTGCAGGAACAGAATTTTCTGGTCCACAAGCAGCACACTTAGGTCTATTTGATGGAAAGCCACAGATTTTATGCGAAGCCAAAAAAACAAGAGGCGATTTACTTAACTGGGCTAAAACCAGCTTTCGTCAAATGGGCATGTACCTGCGTTTTATGGATGCCGACGAGCATGACAAACACATGGCTTACGTCTCGCATCTATCTCACATTAGCTCTTTCATGCTTGGAAAAACAGTCCTAGAACAAGAAGAAGACGAGCAAAATATTTTTGATTTGGCCGGAAGTGGTTTTGAATCAACCGTTCGTCTGGCCAAAAGTTCCCCAAACATGTGGGCTCCTATTTTTGAACAGAATAAAGACAATGTATTGAACATTTTATCTTCATACATTGAGAATTTAGAGAATTTTAAACGCAAATTAGAAAATGATGACATTGAAGATTTGCACCAACAAATGAAACATACAAATCAATTAACAACAATCCTTAACGGGATTAAACACAACAATTAGTTATGGAGAATACTCCCGCAATGCGCGAATGGTTGAACAACTTCGGTCTATCGCATCCCTTAGTTATTGGTGGTCCTTGTAGCGCCGAAACAGAAGAACAGGTCATGAAAATTGCCCATGAATTGAAAGATACCGATGTAACGGTTTATCGTGCTGGAATTTGGAAACCCCGAACCCGCCCCGGCATGTTCGAAGGGGTAGGGGCAATTGGTCTAAAATGGTTACAACGCGTTAAAGAAGAAACAGGCATGTTGACTGCGACTGAAGTAGCCAATAAAGACCATGTTAAGTTGGCGCTAGAACATGACATCGACATCTTGTGGATAGGTGCCCGTTCTACTGTAAGTCCATTTATCGTTCAAGAAATTGCTGATGCTTTGGAAGGAACCGATAAAATCGTTTTGGTGAAAAATCCAGTCAATCCAGATGTAGCCCTTTGGCTTGGTGGAGTAGAAAGATTGTATACAGCCAATATTAAAAACTTAGGGTTGATCCACCGTGGATTTTCGGCCTACGGAAAGTCAAAATACAGAAACAACCCCGAATGGCAAATTGCTGTTGAAGTCCAAAACAGATTTCCAGACTTACCTTTGATTTGTGACCCTTCACATATTACGGGAAACCGTGAAATGATTTTTGATACTTGTCAAATGGCGTTGGATTTAAATTTCGATGGACTAATGATTGAAAGCCATTGGGATCCAGATAATGCTTGGAGTGACGCTGCACAACAAGTTACTCCAACAAAGTTAGTACAGATTATGCGTGATTTGAAAATACGTGAAACAACGACAGATGTAGCTTCTTATCAAATGTCACTTCAAAATCTACGCGCCCAAATTGATATTGCCGATCAAACGATATTAGATACGCTTGGGAAGCGAATGAAAGTTGCTGAGGAAATTGGTGAGCTAAAAAAGGAGAACAATGTAGCTGTACTTCAGAATAAACGCTGGAATGAAATTTTAGGAAAAATGGTTTTGGAAGGAGAAAGCCGAGGTTTGTCCGAAGAATTTATCTTGCGTATGTTCAAAGCAATTCATCAAGAATCCATCAATCATCAAGAACAGATCGTAAAGTCTTAAATGTAAAAAAACCGACCTAAGTCGGTTTTTTTTATATCTTGAGGACAACTAAATCCTTAAACGATGAACTTTTCAAATCTTGATCTTATGCGTGCGGCAAGAAAAGACCTCTCACCACATTGGGGAGTGGGCGTTTTAGTCGCTTTCATTTATGTGCTAATTATTGGCGTTCCCTCTAATGTTTTTGATGGATTAACGAATCTTATTCCTCTGCTATTGGCAGGACCTTTTGCTGTTGGAATAGCCACTTTTTCATTTTCAGTAGTTAGGAATGAGTCCCCACATTTTTATCAACTTTTCCATGGCTTTCGTTCGCCAACGTTTTTTAAAAGTTTTCTGGCCAATTTATGCGTTACTATTTTGACCGTAGTAGGTTTTGTGTTATTGATTATTCCAGGAATCATTGTTGCCCTCGGACTTGGTCTAACCTTTTTTATCATGGCTGATCGACCAGATTTATCTTTTACCGATTGTATTCAGGAAAGTTGGCGGCTTATGGACGGTTATAAATTAAAGTATCTAGGGCTCAGTATTCGCTTCATCCCCTGGTATATTTTAGGGGTGTTATGTTTAGGAGTTGGTGTGCTTTTGGTATTGCCATGGCATATGGCTACTGTTGCGCGTTTCCATGAGGAAGTAAAAGCAGTCCGAAGGGATTAAGGCCTAAGCTAGTGAACCGTAATAACCACTTACAAGCGTTTTTTTAAGGCGATCGAACGATTGAAACCCTAGTTTCGATATCTGCTTCTCTTGTTTCTATTTTTATTTCTCGGTCGATTATGGTTATTTGGCTTAGGTTTTCTGGGTTTTTTGTTACTTGCCTCTTCTATAGCATCGTGATCTTCCATAAACGGATGATTTCCTAATCGTGGCACTTGTTGTTTAATCAATTTCTCGATGTCTTTCAAATAGGGACGTTCTTCTGCCATACAGAAGGAAAGTGCAATTCCACTGGCATTGGCACGTCCAGTTCTACCAATTCGATGAACATAGGTCTCGGATACATTAGGTAGGTCGAAGTTGATGACCAAGGACAATTCATCTACGTCAATTCCTCTTGCGGCAATATCAGTTGCGATTAAAACGCGCAGCTTTCCGTCTTTAAAGTCCCCCAATGCTTTTTGGCGCATGTTCTGAGACTTATTCCCGTGAATGGCGGCTGAACGGATACCCGCTTGATCCAATTTTTTCACAATTTTATTTGCTCCATGTTTGGTGCGTGAAAACACCAGTACAGAATCATTGCTGCGTTGGTTTAATAAGTGAACCAGTAATTTTGTTTTATTGCTTTTACTAACAAAATAAACCCCTTGTTCTACTTTTTCAGCGGTAGCTTGCTCGGGTTTAATGGTTACGCGTTGAAAATCGCCTAGCATTTTTTTCGATAGCTCTACGATGGTTTTTGGCATCGTTGCGGAGAAAAACAACGATTGCCGTTTTGCCGGAAGCTTAGCAATAATTTTTTTCACATCATGAATAAAGCCCATGTCCAACATTTGGTCAGCTTCATCTAAGACAACATATTTTAAGTCTTTGAAGCCAATATAGCCTTGACTCATAAGGTCCAATAGTCGTCCTGGAGTAGCAATTAGGATATCAACCCCACTACGCAAGCTATTTACTTGTTGCGCTTGTTTTACACCCCCAAAAATAACGGCATTCTTAAGGCTGGTAAACTCACTGTAGGCAGTGAAATTTTCTGCGATTTGTATGGCAAGTTCTCGGGTAGGGGTAACCACTAAGAGCTTTTATTTTACGTTTTCCTTTTCCTGCTGAGGCATCTTTAGACAGGTGATTTAGAATTGGGATGCCAAAAGCTGCTGTTTTTCCGGTTCCTGTTTGTGCAACCCCCAATAAGTCTTGTCCATTTAAGAGAATTGGGATGGCTTGTTCTTGGATAGGAGTAGGGTTTGTGTAGCCTTGCTTTTCAAGGGCTTTAAGTATGGGGGCTTCTAGGGCTAGGTCTTTAAATGTCATGTAGTTTTATAATGCTGCTAAAGTACGCTTATATTTTCGATCTGTACGAAAATAAAAAAACCGCCATTAGGCGGTTTTTGAATCATCATCATTTATGTTTTAGGCCAAAGCTTTCGCTATTCGAGCAATGGCCTCTTTGATACTGTCTTGGGAGGCAGCATAAGAAATTCGGATACAGTCTCCATTTCCAAAAGCATCGCCTGTTACTGTTGCTACGTGCGCTTCTTCTAAAAGGAACAAAGCAAAATCACTGGCGTTATGTATTGTTTTTCCACCGAGGGTTTTTCCAAAATAGTACGAAACATCTGGGAATACATAGAATGCTCCTGCGGGTTGGTTTAATTTAAAGCCTGGGATAGCAGAGAGTAATTCTATGATTAATTCACGTCGAATTTGAAATTCATCGATCATATACTGAATGTTATTTACCGGCGCTTCTAAAGCAGTAATGGTTGCTCGTTGAGCAATACAGTTAGCACCAGAGGTAATTTGTCCTTGCATTTTATTACATGCTTTTGCGATCCATGCAGGCGCTCCAATATATCCAATACGCCAGCCGGTCATCGCAAATGCTTTTGCTACACCGTTCACGGTGATGGTACGATCATACAGCTCAGGAATAGCAGCGATACTAAAATGCTTGGTTCCGTAGTTGATGTGTTCATAGATTTCATCCGATAAAATGTAGATATCGGGGTGTTTTTCGAGCACCTTTCCTAGTGCACGGTATTCTGCTTCTGTATAAATGGTTCCACTCGGATTATTGGGCGAGTTGAACATGATGAGTTTGGTTTTGGGCGTAATTGCCGCTTCCAACTGTTCTGGCGTGATTTTGAAATCAGTATCAATGTTGGATGGAATAATGGTTGAAGTAGCTTCGGCTAAAGTAGCGATAGCCGAATAGCTGACCCAATAGGGAGCTGGAAGCAATACTTCATCGCCTGGATCGAGCAACACCATACACACATTGGCAATCGATTGCTTGGCTCCTGTAGAAACAACAATTTGATCGAGGCCGTATTCAATACCATTATCACGTTTAAATTTGGTGCAAATGGCCTGTTTTAAATCTGCATATCCGTCAACTGGCGAGTAGGAGTTGTAATTGTCATTTACAGCCTGTATCGCTGCATCTTTGATGAATTCTGGTGTGTTAAAGTCGGGTTCTCCCAAACTTAGACCAATTACATCAATTCCTTCGTTTTTTAATTCTCTTGCTTTGGCAGCCATGGCCAAGGTTGCGGATACCGGTAAACTATTAATCCGTGCTGAAAGTTCTTCCATATAAAATAGTCATTAATTATACAGGTTGGATCCCCATATTTTTTAAGTGTTTGAAATGCGAAAATAAGGCACTTCGCGTAGTTTTGTACTCGTGGTAAGGTAAATTAAACTCTTTTGCCGTTTTTTTCACAATTTTTGCAATATCTGTGTAATGTATATGACTAATATGTGGGAAAATATGGTGTTCAATTTGATGGTTTAGCCCCCCTGTAAACCAATTGATGAAGCGATTTTTAGTCGAAAAGTTTACTGTGGTGAGAAGTTGATGGATGGCCCATGTATTTTTCATGGTTCCCGTCTTTTCGTCAGGTAAAGGCATTTCCGCATCTTCGATGACATGGGCAAGCTGAAAGGTAAGGCTCAGTATTAAGCCCGCAGTGTAGTGCATCACAAAAAACCCAATCAAAATTTGCCACCACGGCATTTCCATGACCAACATTGGAATAACAATCCAAATCCCTGAATACAATATTTTTGTGCAAATCAAAATGATCCATTGACGTTTGGGGTGCAATTTTTTTCGGTAAGTTAATTTTTTCTTTAAGTAGCGGGTAATTTGTCTAAAGTCCGAACTGATTACCCAGTTAATGGTCAATAACCCATAAATGAATATAGAGTAATAGTGCTGAAAACGATGATACCATTGCCAGTCACTGTGCTGCGAAAAACGGATGATTCGACCGGCGTCCAAATCTTCATCATGTCCGTGAATATTGGTGAAGGTATGGTGCAAAATGTTATGTTGAACTTTCCAGTTATGGACATTTCCTGCGAGTAGGTAAATGCTCGACCCCATTATTTTATTGATCCAAGCATGGCGGGAAAATGAATTGTGGTTTCCATCATGCATTACATTCATCCCAACTCCTGCCATTCCTACTCCCATTAAAACGGCTAGAGAAAGTTTCACCCATGGATTAAATTCTGTCAAAAGAATTAAGAAATAGGGGGTGACTAAAAGCGCAAACATGATAACGGTTTTAATGTACAATTGCCAATTCCCCGTTTTAGATGCACTGTGTTTTTGAAAGTGATCGTTGACCCTTTTATTTAGGGTTTGAAAGAATTTTTTGGGGTCCTTACGCGAAAAGCGTAAGGGTTTGCTTGTAGAATTATTTTCCATAGTTAGGAAGATGTATCTTTGTTTAGATTTTTATTAAAACTACAACTTTTGGATCGTTTAAACCACTATTTCCCCACACTTTCTGTTCACCAAAAAAATCAATTTGTTCAACTAGAAAGTCTGTACAAAGAATGGAATGCGCAAATCAATGTTATTTCTCGTAAAGACATAAATGCCTTGTATGAGAAGCATGTGCTTCATTCTTTGGGAATCGCTAAGGTACAGTCATTTAAAACTGGTTCGCGTGTGCTTGATGTTGGGACAGGCGGAGGTTTTCCAGGAATTCCTTTGGCCATACTTTTTCCGAAAGTAGACTTTTTTTTAATCGATTCGATAGGAAAAAAAATCAAAGTTGTTCAAGCAGTGGTAGAGGCCTTGGGCTTAAAAAATGTCGAGGCACGTCAACAAAGAGCACAAGAATTTAAGCAACCTGTGGATTTTATTGTTAGTAGAGCGGTAACCAAAATGGACGACTTTGTACCTTGGGTGACCAAAAATATAAAAAACAAAGGTAGTCATAGGTTAAATAATGGCATCTTATACCTTAAAGGGGGGATTTAACAGAGGAGTTAAAAAATTTTCCACAAGCCCAAGAATTTAACCTTTCCGAGTACTATTCTGAGGCCTTTTTCGATACCAAGAAAGTGGTGTATCTTCCGTTAAAGATGTAATTATTTAGAAAATAATTTGTTGGCATAGCAATTGTAAAGGATAGTATCTAAATCTTACATTATGCGAACAATTTACATGCCTATTTTCTTTTTAGTCTCATTTTTTTTATTTGCCCAAGAACGAACGTCCCCCAAAAGCCAACCAGTCGAATTGGGAGAAATTTCGTGGTACCGCGATTTTGACCTGGCAAAATCGATGGCTGAAAAAGAAAGAAAACCAATTTTTATTTTGTTTCAAGAAGTGCCTGGTTGTTCTACCTGTAGAACTTACGGGAAAAATGTATTGAGTAATCCAACCCTAACCAGCGCTATTGAAAAAATTTCATTCCCTTGGCTATTTTTAATAACAAAGGGGGAAAAGATCGAGAAACACTAAACATTTATAAAGAGCCTTCCTGGAACAATCCGGTGGTTCGCATTGTTAATGCAAAAGGGGAAAACCTAATTCCCAGAATTGCGGGTGATTATTCCAAGCGCAAAGTTGCTCTGCAGCTAATTGCTGTTTTAATGGAAAATAAAAGAGCTGTCCCAGAGCAGCTCTATGCACTTGCTCAAGGTTTGGTTTATTAACGATTTATGTGAAAGCTATTTTCCTAAAAAAGGGTAGCGGTAGTCTTTCGGTGTTAACAGAGGCTCTTTGATTAGACGAGGTGAAACCCAACGCAGGAGATTGAATTTTGACCCAGCTTTGTCATTGGTACCTGAAGCTCTGGCTCCTCCAAAGGGTTGTTGTCCAACAACGGCTCCGGTGGGTTTGTCATTGATGTAGAAATTACCGGCACTATTCTCTAGCGCAACAAGTGCTTGCTCTGCTGCATAACGATCGTTAGAGAAAATGGCACCAGTAAGTGCATAGTCCGAAGTTTGATCCACCAGTTCTAGTGTAGCTTCATAGTCTGCATCCTCATAAACGTAGACAGTTACTACGGGTCCAAAAAGTTCTCGTTCCATGGTATCATACCTGGGGTTCGTCGTCACCAATACGGTTGGTTCGACAAAATATCCTTTTCGGTTATCGTAATTTCCCCCATGTAATACGGTTACTTCCGGTGACTTTTTTGCTTGATCAATAGCCTCTTTCAAGCGATCAAAAGCACCTTGATGAATCACTGCAGTGACGAAATTGTTAAAGTCCTCTGGTGATCCCATTGTGATTTCTTTCAGGTTCCTGATCACTTCATCTAAAATAGCTTTTGAGGTCGATTTTGGTAAATAAACCCTAGAAGCAGCGGAACATTTTTGTCCTTGGAACTCAAATGCACCTCGAATGATTCCAGTTGCAACTTCTTTTGCGTTTGCACTTGAATGAGCTACAATGAAATCTTTTCCTCCCGTTTCTCCAACAATGCGCGGATAGGTTTTGTAATGATGAATGTTCTCACCAATTTTTTGCCATATATGCTTAAAAACAAATGTTGACCCCGTAAAGTGAATTCCTGCAAAATCTGGAGATGCCAATACTTTTTCTGTAATCATCGCTGGGTCACCCATGACCATATTGATTACACCGGGTGGGAGGCCAGCTTCTTCAAATACTTCCATAATGACTTGCGCAGAATAGACTTGGTGATCACTTGGTTTCCAAACAATTGTGTTTCCCATTAGGGCAGGAGCAGCAGATAAATTTCCTGCTATAGCTGTGAAGTTAAAGGGGCTTACGGCATAAACAAAACCCTCCAACGGACGATAGCTGAGTCGATTCCATATTCCATCGCCAGAGTTGGGTTGTTCGTTATAAATTTCTTCTGCAAATTGAACATTGAAACGCAAAAAATCAATGAACTCACAGGCCGCATCAATCTCGGCTTGATGTATGGTCTTGGATTGGGCAAGCATTGTAGCGGCATTAATTTTTGCTCGATAGGGTCCAGCCAGTAAATCAGCTGCTTTTAAAAAAATGGTTGAGCGATGTTCAAACGAAAGTTGGCTCCATTTCTTGCGTGCTTTAAGTGCACTATCGATGGCTAAATCAATATGTTTTTCGTTTGCCAGGCTATAGGTTCCCAATAGGTGTTGGTGATCGTGCGGAGGATGCATTTCAGCATTTTTTTCGGCTTTTATTTTTTCACCATTTATGGTTAAAGGAACATGAGTGGTTTGCCCGTAAAGGGCTTTGTAGGTGGCTAGAACCTCTGCTCGCTCCGGACTGTTTGGAGCATAACCTTTAATGGGTTCGTTGACAGCTTTTGGGCTTTTAGGGTAACTGTTTTGCATGGTGTATTTTTTTTCAAATAAAGAAAAAATACTTCAATTAAGGGCAAAAGTTGTAGCTAATTTAAAGGTGGGGATTTCAACCTCAAATTCTCGTGCAGAAGAAAAATTAATCATGGTATAGTAACCACTCATTGCACCGATGGGAGAGGTGAGTAAACAATTCGATTGATAGGTATGCGAATCGCCCGATTTAAGAATGGGTTTTTTTCCAATCACACCAGCACCCTCCACATAGTGAGGTCGTCGATTGGACTCCATTATTTTCCAATGACGATTGGTCAATTGAACAACATCTTTTCCTTGATTTTCAATACGTACGGTGTACCGAAAAGCGTAGTTGGGGATGTTGTTTTTCAAGAACGTCCCTTCAAACTTAGTAAGTACTGAGATTTTAATCCCCTTGGTTACCTGTTGAAACATGATAGTTGCTTAATATTTAGCAAGTTAATACAAAAATAGATACAACCGACATGTGTACAAAAATCATCCGTTTATTCAAAAATCAATTTTGTAACTCAAAAGACTGAACATTTCCCCAACCAACCAACGCATCATAAAGTGAACCTATGGCACGGTGATACACAAGAATAAGGTAATTGTTTTCAGTAGAAGAATGACTCCCCGAGAGCTTATTTTTATCCAATATTCCATCCAATCTGCTTACATATTTATAGTTATAAAACCCTTGTTTTAAGAATAGAATCCCCTCATAGACCTCTAAACTAGGATTATAGATCATTTTATTTTCTTCGGTGAGTGCGTAGTTATTGAATTTTCCATATATGTAAATTTCCTCTTCATTCAATTCATATTGTTTGGCAAGGCTAAAGTAAACGATACTGTAATCAGCTTCTATATCTGGGTTGGTGCCCTGTAAAGTTCTGATGGAAAAATCTCCATTGACATCGGGAAAATAGGTGTAGGGTTCACCCTCTCTTGGTACGTCAAGATAAAGGTAATGTTGATAGACTTTTTCACGATCGACATAGCTAATGTTTGGTGTTGCAACTCGAATGTCTTTTGAGTCAAAGTAAAGAAATTCATTTCCTCCTTCGAATTGTGTTTGGTGATCATAGCGATACACATAGCTGTTCCCTGTGTTGAATTGGGGTGGCGGAGAAAAAAAGCGGTGTCCCATTGGTCGTTTTGAAGTAACAAAACAGTTAAATCTTCCTGAGGATTGCGTACACTGAAATTTAGGGGTGTAACGCTAAATTGAATATTTTGGTGACTGGCAAAATTGGTAAGATCTCTGGCAGGGTAAATTCCCGCCTGAACCTGAACTTTTTCGTCATATACAAGAAATTTTCGCGAAAAGACAAGTTCATCATCCGCATTGTATACTTCTATCATATAGTTCCCGGTCACGTTGAATTGCGTTCTCTCGTTGGGGAGACTTAAGGTATAATGGGTGTAACGTTGAAGTGTATTAAACGAACTCTGATAGTTATCAATACGGAGATTGTCATATCCTGTTAGGTATTGATTGGTAAACAACTCGCTTGGTGTCCAATCGCGGTTGAAGTGTTTGATTCGATAATAATAGTCATTATCCAAAGCCAAGAGGTCGTCAAAACTCAATGTAAATGTTTCGTTTAACTTTACAAGAGGGAATTGTCCAGCATATTCTTGCCCTTTAAACTGAACAGATTTGATGAAATCGGTTCGATTTTGTTCCAAAGCAATTTGCCCTTGTAGCGCTAAAGCAGTGATAAACATTAAATACACTAAAACCCGAAATTTCATTCTCTAAAGATACGGAAAAGTTTGTTGATCAAATGATGGGTCTTCCCAAGCTTTTCAAAGCTTAAACACATTATTAAGAATGTTTATAAATAAGTAAAATTCGTTTTGGTAGGGTTTTTTAGAGCAAGGATTAATTGCTAAATTTGCATGAATTTTAGAATTTAAATCAAGCATATGTCCAAAGACATACGAATACGGAAAGGTTTTAATCTTAGCCTTGAAGGTGAGGCCAATAAGATTTTGGTTGATACTTATCCATCCAAAACATTTGCACTTAAGCCAGACGATTTTTTCTTCTCTACCCCCAAGCTCTTAGTGAAAGAAGGCGAAAAGGTTCAGAAAGGAAGTCCTTTGTTTTTTTCGAAGCAAAATCAACGCATCCATTTTGTATCGCCTGTGGGTGGTGAGGTTACTGCAATCGTTCGAGGTGCAAAAAGAAAAATTTTAGAAATTGTCATTACGCAAGATGAGACACAGGGATCGATTAAACACGAAATCCCCACACTCGAATCACTTGATCAAGAACAGTTGAAAGAGGTATTACTCAAAGCAGGTGCTTGGCCATTTATTACCCAAAGACCTTATGGAACTATTGCGCAGCCAGAAGATACCCCGAAAGCAATTTTTGTGTCTACCTATACCACAGCTCCATTAGACGTTGATTTCGATTTTTTGTTGAAGAATAACAAAGCTGAATTTCAGAAAGGAATAGATGTTTTGGCCAAACTTGCTGAAGTGACTCTAACTGCTGACGGGAACTTCAAAGGTTTCTTCGAAAAAGTAAATAACGCTAATGTAGTGGGGGTCAAAGGACAGCACCCTGCAGGAAATGTTGGTGTTCAAATTCACCGCTTAAACCCAGTCAATGCGGGAGAACGTGTATGGGTGGTAAATCCTGAGGATGTCGCCAACATAGGCGCGCTGTTTTTAACAGGTGAATTTTCTGCACAGCGAACGGTGGCTGTAGTTGGATCATCGGTTAAAAATCCTCAATATTACAAAACAATCATCGGGGCCTCTGTTGCTTCTTTACTCCAGCAAACCAAGCTCGATGATGCGCAACCCAACCGATTCATCAATGGTGACGTATTATCAGGAACGGCTACTTCCACGGACGGTTACTTGAGCTATTACAACAATTTATTTTCGATTATCCCAGAAGGAAATCACTACCGAATGTTCGGATGGTTACCTTTTGTGGACAACAATATTCCAAGTATGTCTAAGACCTCTTTGTCATGGATTTTTGGAAAGCGTAAAGCTAGGGTTGACACCAATTTGAATGGTGAAGAACGCGCTCTAGTGGTTACTGGAGAAATGGAAAAAGTTTTTCCTATGGACATCTATCCCATGCAGCTAATTAAAGCATGTTTGATTGAAGACGTTGAACGAATGGAAGTATTGGGGATCTACGAAGTTGTACCTCAAGACTTTGCATTGATTGACTACTCGAGTACATCCAAATTGGAAGCGCAAGAGATTATCAGAGGAGGATTAGAATTAATGATAAAAGAAGAAGGATAAATAACTCAGCATGAATTTTTTAAGAAAATCACTCGACAACATTAAAAAACCTTTTGGTAAAGGGGAGAAATTTGAACGTTTTGCTCCGGCGATTAATGCATTCGATACCTTTCTGTTTGTACCTAATCATACTACTAGTAAGGGAGCACACGTTCGCGATGCAGTGGATTTAAAGCGTACAATGGTAACCGTAATTATTGCTTTACTACCCGCATTGGTTTATGGGATTTACAATACAGGTTATCAATACTTTATACAGACAGGAGAGGCGTTTACTTTTATGGACGCTTTCGTTCATGGGGCATGGAAAATTGTTCCAATGATCGCTGTATCGTACATCGTAGGACTGACCATAGAATTTATTTTTGCCATCTATAGAGGGCACGAAGTAAATGAAGGTTATTTGGTTACAGGTCTATTAATTCCAATGATTATGCCTGTAGATATTCCGCTATGGATGGTAGCAATTTCTGTTGCTTTTGCCGTGTTGATCGCTAAAGAAGCTTTTGGTGGAACCGGAATGAATATTCTTAACCCTGCCTTAACTGCACGTGCTTTTGCTTTCTTTGCTTATCCAACCTATATGTCAGGAAATAAAGTATGGGTTTCGGAAGCATCAAACGTAGATGCTATATCTGGAGAGACCATTCTCGGAAGTTTGGCTGCAGGGAATAATGTCAATTACAGTTTCTTTGAAATGTTTCAAGGGGCTATCCCTGGCTCTATTGCCGAAACATCAACCCTTTGGGTTGCCGTAGGTGCATTGATCCTTATTTTTACAGGTGTTGGAAGCTGGAGAATTATTTTTGGAGGAATTGGTGGAGCAGCGGTGATGGGCTTCTTATTCAACCTATGGGGAGCAAACGCTTTAATGAGTTTTGATTGGATGAATCACCTGGTTGTGGGAGGATTTGCTTTCGGCATTGTCTTTATGGCAACTGATCCTGTATCTGCAGCACAAACCAATAAAGGAAAATGGATCTATGGAATTTTGGTCGGAATCTTTTGTATTCTGATTCGTGTCTTCAATCCAGCTTATCCAGAGGGAGTAATGCTAGCGATTTTACTTATGAACGTCTTTGCACCAACCATTGATCACTACGTAGTTGAAGGAAACATCAATCGAAGAAAGAAGCGTTGGGCTTCAGCACAACTTAAAACGACCTAATCATGAATAGAGATAGCAACGGATATACTTTTCTTTTTGCAACAATAATGGTCATTGTAGTAGCTTCTTCTTTAGCCTACACTGCAACCTCCTTGAAAAGTAAGCAAGACGAAAATGTTCGTAAAGAACAAATGCAAAACATCTTATCTACAATTGGAATTGAAACTGATCGAGACCAAGCAGAAGGACGCTACAATGAGTACATTAAAGAACAATTGTCTTTGGTGAAGGACGGTAGCATCGATACTTCAGTCAATGCGTTTAATATTAAATTAGCTACTGAAACGAAAAAACCAATCGAGCAACAGCGTTTCCCACTTTACATTGCAGAAGTGGAAGAAGCAAAATATTACATTGTTCCCCTTCGCGGAGCTGGTCTTTGGGATGCGATTTGGGGATACATCGCCTTGGAAGATGATATGACGACTATCAAAGGAGCCGTTTTTGATCACAAAGGTGAAACTGCTGGTTTGGGTGCTGAAATTACCCAGCAATGGTTTCAAGACCGTTTTAAAGGAGAAAAAATTTACGACGCCCAGGGTGCACTTGTAGGCATCAATGTATCCAAAACAAATAATGACCCCCAAGACTTAGATAAAGAAGATCATGAAGTTGATGCAATCTCTGGTGCAACCATCACAGGAGACGGAGTGACTGCGATGATCAGCGAACGTCTAGCACATTACACGCCCTATTTCAAGCAAAATGCAATGGCTGAAGAGCCTGTAATCGACGAAACAGAATCAGAAAAGGTGCTAGAAGAAGCGAAGGAAGAAACCACTATTGCTTATCAAAATTAAACCCATGGCAAAGGATAATACCCCTACACAAAAACCGAGCTTGTTTTTTGTGAATAAAGAAAAAGAAGCACTCTTCTCTAAAAAGAATCGTGCACTATTGTCTGATCCGATGGATGACAATAACCCAATTACAGTGCAAGTTCTCGGAATTTGTTCTGCTTTGGCAATTACAGTGCAGCTTAAACCCGCCATTGTAATGAGTATTTCGGTAATGGCAGTTATGGCCGCATCGAACGTTATCATCTCATTGTTGCGTAACTTAATCCCTAATCGTATCCGAATCATCGTTCAATTAGTGGTAGTAGCTGCCATGGTCGTTTTGGTAGATCAAATTCTAAAAGCTTTTGCCTATGACGTATACAAGGAACTATCGATTTTTATTGGGTTGATCATTACCAACTGTATTGTGATGGGACGTCTAGAGGCCTTTGCCCTTGGAAATGGCGTGTGGAAGTCTTTTCTCGATGGAATTGGGAATGCAGCTGGATATGGATTCATCCTTATTGTTGTAGCCTTTTTAGAGAACTTCTTGGTTCTGGAAAATTATTGGGTTACCAAGTTATTCCTGATGCTGCTTATGCAATGGGTTATGAAAACAATGGACTAATGTTATTGTCCCCAATGGCATTGATTACTGTTGGAATATTTATATGGATCCAACGATCTCGTAACCGCAAACTCATTGAAAAAAACTAAGGAATGGAAACATATGTAAATTTATTTGTAAAGAGTATTTTCATCGAAAATATGATTTTCGCCTACTTTCTAGGGATGTGTTCCTATTTAGCAGTTTCCAAAACCGTGAAAACGGCCGTGGGTCTAGGAGCTGCCGTTATCTTTGTTTTGTCAATCACTGTGCCGATCAACTTTTTATTGGACACCTATTTGCTTAAACCGGGTGCCCTTGCATGGTTAGGGGGAGAATATGCTGAGTTAGATTTAAGCTTTTTAAGCTTTATCATGTTCATCGCTGTAATTGCCTCCATGGTTCAATTGGTTGAAATGATTGTGGAGAAATTTGCTCCGGCACTTTATGGTGCATTAGGAATTTTCTTACCATTGATTGCAGTGAACTGTGCCATTTTGGGAGGCTCATTATTTATGCAACAAAAAGATTTTGGGGGAGTTGGAGAATCTGCAGTGTATGGATTTGGTTCTGGAATTGGTTGGTTTCTAGCCATCATTGCTATAGCAGCCATTCGCGAAAAGATTACCTATTCCAATGTGCCTGCACCACTACGCGGTCTTGGAATTACATTCATCATTACTGGATTAATGGCGATTGGTTTTATGAGTTTTATGGGAATTAAATTATAAGTAAAGAAATGGATTATACAATTATTTTAGCGAGTGTGGTTGTCTTCTTAGGCATCATTTTTTTGTTGGTTGGGATGTTATTGGGAGCTAAAGCAAAGTTGATGCCTTCTGGGCCAGTTTCTTTGTTCATTAATGGCGGAAGTAATGTAGAGGTTTCTTCGGGAAGTACATTATTAAATACCCTCGGAAATAACAAGATCTTTTTACCGTCTGCCTGTGGTGGAGGTGGAACTTGTATTCAGTGTAAGTGTCAGGTTATTGAAGGAGGAGGAGAAATACTCCCAACAGAGAAGCCACACTTTTCAAGAAAAGAAATAGCTGAAGGATGGCGTTTGGGCTGTCAAGTAAAAGTAAAAGAGAATATGGTAATCCAAGTTCCAGAAGAAGTTTTTGGAATAAAAAAATGGGAAGCCACGGTAGTGCGCAACTGGAATGTTGCCTCTTTTATTAAAGAATTTGTTGTTGAACTTCCAGAGGAGATGGATTACAAAGCAGGGGGATACATTCAAATTGAAATTCCCGCTTGTGAGGTAAATTATCAAGACATGGATATCTCAGCGCATCCAGAAGAGCATCCTGGAGAGCCAGATAAATTTAAGCTGGAATGGGACAAATTTGATCTATGGCCATTAAAAATGAAAAATCCAGAATCAGTTGAACGTGCCTATTCTATGGCTTCATATCCAGCTGAAGGAAGAGAAGTTATGCTCAATGTTCGTATTGCCACCCCACCATGGGATAGAGCAAAGAACGGTTGGATGGATGTAAATCCAGGAATTGCTTCGTCTTATATTTTTGCACAGAAGCCAGGCGATAAAGTAACAATCTCTGGTCCTTTTGGTGAATTTTTCATTAATGAATCCGATTCAGAAATGTTATACGTCGGGGGAGGAGCAGGAATGGCACCTATGCGCTCTCACTTATACGAATTGTTTAGAACCATCAAAACCGGGCGTAAAGTTACGTTTTGGTATGGTGGACGTTCAAAAAGAGAATTGTTTTACCTAGAGCACTTTAGAGCTTTAGAAAAAGATTATCCAAACTTTAAATTCTATGTCGCTCTTTCAGAACCTTCTGAAGAAGACAACTGGAAAGTGAACGTGGGATTAGATGGTGAGGGAGACGGATTTAAAGGATTCGTTCACCAAGTGGTGATTGACAACTATTTGTCAGCACACGAAGCCCCAGAAGATATTGAAGTTTACTTCTGTGGCCCACCACTAATGAATCAAGCGGTTGAAAAAATGGCCGATGACTTTGGAATTCCACCAGAAAATGTTCGTTTCGACGATTTTGGAGGATAGACTGATCTAAATGGGGCTTCGTATGTTGCCCCATTTTTTTTAAAATAAAAAATTCATGCTAAACGAACAGGAATTACACAACCGCGCTATGGAGGTTGTCGGAAAACAGTTGGAAGAAGATGGGTATGAGTTTATGACTGTAAACTCTGAATTAAATAAAGACCCTCAGTTTGTTTGTTTAAGAGAAAAGAAACTTTGTCCGTGCCATTCGTTATCCAAATAATCCAATCGATTATGATGGTGTTCTTATGGAGAAAGTGCGTTCCCATGCAGCGAAATTTGAGGCGCGTGCCTACTATGCTGGAGTTGGCCTAGCCCATGCAGAAAATTATGAACTTCCGTTGGTTTTAGATGCCCCTTGTGCGATAAACTATCAGGGATTGCAAGAAATTACGCTCCATGGATAAAAGAATTTTAGTTGCACTAGCATTGTGTTGGATCGGTTGTGAAAAACAGGCCGAAATAGCTATTCACCAGGGGTATGCCTTAGGAACATCCTTTTCCGTACAATACGCTCCTATTGATCATTATTCTTATGACGACGTACAACAAGGAATGGATTCACTTTTTTATGTTATCAATGCCTCTCTTTCTACTTACCTACCAGCATCCATCATATCTAAAATTAATCAAGGGGATACTCTCGTTAAGGTAGACAATCATTTTCAAAAGGTTTACGCGCAAGCCGAAGTTCTTCGATCAATTGGTCAGCTACCGAAGGCTATTTTGATCCAACAGTTGGTGCTTGGGTAAATGCTTATGGCTTTGGGCCAGATAAGGCATTGACCAATATCAACAAGCTACAACGCGATAGCTTAATGCAAATTACGGGCTGGGATAAAATTCAACTGACTCCCGATCATCGAATACGTAAAGAAAAGCCAGCGATTTATATCGACTTTAATGCCCTGGCAAAAGGGTATACAGTGGATGTAATTGCCACATATCTATCGCAATTGGGCAGTAAAAATCATCTGGTCGAAATAGGTGGAGAAGTTGTTGCAAAAGGAAGCAATCCTAAAAGTGGTGCAGCATGGAAAATTGGGATTGATAAACCAAATGAAGCAGGAGAACGGTCCCTTCAGTCCATTCTCACTCTACGCAATGAAGCCTTGGCTACGTCGGGAAATTATCGCAAGTTTCGTATAGATGAAGTCACTGGCGAAAAATATGTGCACTCCATCAATCCATTGAATGGATCACCTGTTCGTTCTAAAGTGTTAAGTGTTTCGGTTAAAGCCTCCAATTGTATGCTTGCAGACGCCTATGCTACAGCACTTATGGTAATGCCTTTCGATCAGGGTAAAACCCTAATTGAGTCGAACACCAGTTTGTCTGCCTACTGGATTTTAAGTTCTACCGAAGGTCAATTTGAAGAGGTGTTCTCCTCTCGTTGGTAAAACCAGTTTGCTTTTTTTCTAATTTTTAACTATTTATGTATACTATAAGTTAGTTTTGTTTCCCCATGATCTCAAATCTTGACCTATGAAATATACTTTTTTATTTGTCTCTTTTATCTATCTTCTAGCATGTTCGTTAAATGCTCAAATCAAATTAGGGGATAATATCGAAACCATTTCACCTTATGCTTTACTCGAATTAGAGAGTGTAGAAAAAGGTTTGCTCATTCCACGTTTATCTACAGAACAGCGGTCTACTTTTTTTGGCGATGATGTTCCGCCAGGGTTATTAATTTTTAATACAGACACCCAAAAAATACAGTATGTTCGTTCACAGTTATCTCCAATTACAAAGCAGGTTGAAATTCTATGGGAAAATATATCCAATGAAAGCATTTTATCGCAAAGCACTGGAGGAACATCTACCGTAGAAAACCCAACCAACGGAATGGTCTATTATCAAGAGGAAGAAAATGATTTATACGTCTACAATGCTGATTTGGGAAAATGGATCTTGATTGCGGGTACAAATTATTTTACACAAACAATACCGGTATTTAATCAACACATTCGATACCTAGGTATAAATGGTGAAGAAAGATCCCTTAATTTAAGTTCTCTCTCAAGTACCGATAGTCAAACATTAACCCTTTCAGGGACAACAATTGGTATCACCCATGGAAATCAAATCGATGTTCAACCGATCGTTACACATGCTCTAGCTCAACTAGGGGTTAATTCTTCCACCCTTAGGGGGCCTAAAGGTGACCAGGGTGAGCAGGGCTTAACTGGACCGCAAGGTCCTCCAGGTATTCAAGGTTCTCCAGGGATTCAAGGTCCCCAGGGTATTCAAGGTCCTCCCGGAGCTTCGGTTACTAGCTCAAACACCGATAGTCAAACCCTAGCAGTGTCTTCATTGAATGGCAGAAATAATAGATTTGTCCTCATTGTCAATGGTTGCTACAGTCAAACCCTAGCACAATTGCCATTAGCAATGGAAATACGCAGACAGTAGATTTGTCTTCCTTAGCGGTGGTTAATTTATTTGAAGTTCATAATAATGTTGTTCGTTCAACCATCGGAACTTCTTCTCATGATTTTGTATTTGGATCTGACACATTGGATAACCAAACGGGAGCATTAGATGATGCAAGATTCTTTTTTGATAAAAGTAAGGCAGCTTTTCGTGCAGGCTATGCTTCTGGGAACTCTTGGAATGAAGCAAATATCGGCGAACGGTCTTTTGGAATGGGATATCGAACGCAAGCTTCTGGCGATCGAAGTATTGCCATGGGAAATGCTACCGAAGCACAAAGTTATGCGGCAACTGCATTTGGGAGTTATAACACCATTGTACCCCCCATAAGCACTTCTTCTTGGAATGTAGGTGACCGATTGTTTGTTATCGGAAACGGGTCAAGCTCTGCCAATAAATCCGATGCACTTGTGATTTTAAAAAACGGAAATATTGGAATTGGAGACAGTACGCCTAACGAAGGAACTCTGGTTGTCTCGGGAACGATCGTTGCCTCGAGAAGTATAATAGCCTCTTCTACGCTCACCCCAGACTATGTATTTGAATATTTTTTTACGGGAAAAAGTAAAGACAATCCAGCATATCGTTTTCCTACACTAGCGGAAATTGAACACTTCCTTTTTGAACATCATCATTTACCTAATATTCCAAGTGCTGAGATGGTTAAAGCCCAGGGCGGAATTGAACTGAATCGCGCTTCTGAACTCCAGCTAGAGAAAATTGAAGAACTGTATTTGTTTACCATTGATCAAGAAAAACGTATCAAAAAACTTGAAAAAACGATTTCACTTTTGATAGAGGAACTGCAGCAAAAAAGATAAGCTTATTTTTTTGCTACCGGAATTTTTTCTTCTTTTGGCAACGCAAATCGTATGCGCTCCTCATTGCTTAGGCGAGATAAAAAATCGATGATTTGGGTTGTAAAACCCACCTTTTCCAAACGATTATAATAATCTTGACCATAAACCCGCACATGATCATACTGCCCAAAAATTCGACTTCTTTCTTTGGGGTCTTTGATGCTATCGTCTTCAAAAGTCATCGTTCGGTTTTCATCCAAAGGAACTTGGGCGATGAGGGTTCCTCCTGTTTTTAATACCCGATAGAGTTCTTGCATGGCAGTATGATCATCAGGAATGTGTTCTAGTACATGATTGCATATGATCAAATCATAGCTTTCGTCGTCAAAGGGGAGTGCACAAATATCCGCTTTCACATCGGCCAAAGGAGAATCAAGGTCTGTGGTAGTGTAATTCCAATGTTTAAAACGTTTGAATTTTGAGAAAAAAACTTGCTCTGGAGCAATATGCAATACGTTGATGTTGTCTTTTAAAAAGGTGGTTTCTCGTTTTAAATAAAGCCAAAGTAAGCGATGACGTTCAAGCGATAATGTTCCTGGGCACAGGGCATTTTTCCTTAATTTATCATAGCCATAGGGCAAAAATTTCCGATACTTACTTCCGTCGATTGGGTCTTCAAAACGATTTCCCCTGAAATAAAGTTTAATCAATGTACGAAACCAAATACTCAAGGAGATTAACCAAGGGCGAGGAAAAAGGTTCAATAACCATTTCATGCCGTTAAAGGTTCTTTTCGGAAGGGGGTTTCTTCATCGCTCTGAATACCGAGAGCTTCGTAGATGTAATGGAAAGTAGATAACAGTTCGGGTTTTCCTTCTACCAAGGCCACATTGTGTTCAAAATGCGCAGAGGGCTTTCCATCGGCAGTTAATATTGTCCAACCGTCTTTCAATTGTTTTATGCGGTGTGTTCCCCGTTGATCATGGGTTCTATCGCCAAAACCATTCCGTCAATAAACTTCTTTCCACGTCCACGTCTTCCGTAATTGGGAACCTCAGGTCCCTCATGCATGGTAGTTCCTAAGCCATGACCGAC
This sequence comes from Flavobacteriaceae bacterium, assembly GCA_038143735.1. GTDB lineage: Bacteria > Bacteroidota > Bacteroidia > Flavobacteriales > Flavobacteriaceae > Arcticimaribacter. The sequence goes on along the minus strand of JAYQML010000004.1, from coordinate 46,832 downwards.
CAGTTCGCGCACCACACCATAGCCTTCTTTTTCACAATATTGTTGAATAGCAAAGCCCATGTCTCCAATTCTGTTTCCAGCACGAAAGGCATTAATCCCAATATAAAGTGACTCTTTGGTAATGCGTAATAATTTTTCTGTTGCAGGGTCAATCTCTCCCACTCCAAAAGTATAGGCATGGTCCCCATAAAAACCATTTTTTAATGCACCACAATCAATGGAGATAATATCTCCCTCTTGTAAGAGGTCATTGGTAGGAATGCCATGAACGACCTGTGCATTGGGACTCATGCAAAGGGTGTTGGGGAAATCATACAATCCTAGAAATCCAGGCTCAGCTCCGTGATCACGAATAAAACTTTCGGCCTTAGCATCGAGTTCTAGGGTTGAGATCCCTGGCTTTATTTCACTGGCTAACATGCCCAATGTTTTGGAAACAATTAATGCGCTTTCGCGCATTAATTCAATTTCTTCTGCATTTTTTAGGATAATTGCATTCATTCTGCGTACGCATTTTTATAGTCATCTCCTGATAAAATTGCCAAGATATCACCCTCTAGACCGTTGATAGGAAACTCAACAATTCGATTTATTTCGGTACCATTCTCGGAGAAAATAAGCGTCGGAACATTCACTAAGTCGTAGGGTTTTTCTAGTTTCTTGGGTGTTGTTTTGTCCTCATCAACCGCTATAATTTCCATACTTGAGGTAGGATAGCCTGCCATGTTTAGGATCTTGATCATTCCGGGGACTTCTCGTTGACTGTCTTCGCACCATGTACCCATAATCAAGGTGACCTTTTGATCTTTCAATACAGTTTTTATCTCGGACAAAAGAGTTTGATTTACCTTATAGAAGTCATATTCTTTTTGGTACCATTCTGTTGCATAAGTACTCAATTGTGCCAGGCTTATTTTACCCACCATTATCTCATTTCCCTCCAAGTCTTTTCCGAGAATTTCTTGGGGAATTTGAACAATTTCTTTCTCTGTCGAATCAGATGTTTTTTTATTTGAAACATTGTTGCAACCCAGAAAAAAGAGAACACAAAAGCTAAAGTAGATAATTCGCATATGCTAAAGTAATGATTTTTGTGTCATGGCACTAGGCTGTGGAATCCCCATTAATGCAAGAATGGTAGGAGCAATTGCCCCAAGTACACCCGACTGAATTGTTCTTTTTTCGTTTTCAACTAGAATAACTGGAACAGGATTGGTGGTGTGAGCCGTGTTTGGACTCCCGTCTTCATTGCACATGGTTTCACAATTTCCATGATCCGCAATCACCAAGATGGAGTAGTCTTTGGCTAAGGCAGCTTCTACAATTGCCTCTGTACACTGATCTACGGTTTCACAAGCTTTGATGGCGGCGTTTAAGTCTCCGGTATGCCCAACCATATCTGGGTTAGCAAAATTCAAGCAAATGAAATCAGCGGTTTCTTTTTGAATTTCTGGAATGATCGCATCTCGAATTTCATAGGCACTCATTTCGGGTTGAAGATCGTATGTGGCTACTTTGGGTGAAGGGCATAAAATACGTTCTTCTCCTTTAAATGGTTCTTCTCGTCCGCCATTGAAAAAGAAAGTAACGTGGGGATATTTTTCTGTTTCCGCAATTCGAATTTGAATTTTACCCGCATTGGAAATAGTTTCTCCCAAAGTATCGGTAATGTTCTCTTTGTTGAAGATTACATTCACTTTTCTGAAATTGCTGTCATAGTTGGTCATGGTGACGTAATACAAATCGAGCGGATTAGTTCCTTGTTCTGGAAATGCCTGTTGGGAGAGCATTTGTGTTAATTCTCTTCCTCTGTCTGTTCTAAAGTTGAAAAATAAAACCACATCTCCCTCTTCAATTTTAGTATCTTCATCACGGTTAACGAGCGGCTCGATAAATTCATCGGTAATACCATTTTCATAGGATGCGTTGAGCGCACCGACAAAGTCGTTTGTATCTTTTCCTTCTCCGTTGACTAAAAGTGCATACGCTTTTTGTACTCTATCCCATCGTTGATCTCTATCCATGGCAAAGTAGCGGCCAATAAGGCTTCCAAATTTACCAGTGGTTTTTGCCATATGCGCTAAGCAGATCTTCGACGAACCCAACACCCGACTGAGGATCGACGTCTCGACCGTCTGTAAACCCGTGAAGAACAACTTTAGCACAATTATTTTCACTTAGAATGCTCAGTAAGCTTTTGGTATGATTTAGATGGGAATGTACCCCACCGTTGGACAAGAGACCTAGTAAGTGGATGGTTTTATGATTGGCTTTGGCATAGTCCATTGCATTTTTTAGTACAGGCTCGTCTTTTAAGGTGTTTTGCTCAATGGCTAAGTTTATCTTTGCTAAATCTTGGTAAACAATTCTTCCCGCACCTAAATTCATGTGCCCAACTTCACTGTTTCCCATCTGTCCTTCCGGAAGACCCACATGCATTCCGTCGGTAAATAAATCATTATGAGAGAAGTTTTGATATAGACTATCAATAAATGGAGTTTTCGCTTGATCTACTGCGGAGACCTCAGGATTGGGTGCTTTTCCCCAACCGTCTAAGATCATTAAAATCGTTTTTTTGGACATTCAATTAGTTTTGTGCAAAGATAGTAAATGAAGAAAGAAACGTATCATTTTTGGCAAATCTAACTTATCTTTAACCCACTTAAAACGTTTGCATTGCACAAGGGAATTGTTTATCGTTCTACAGGAAGTTGGTACTTGGTAAAAAGTAGTACGGATCAATTTTACGATTGCCGCATTAAAGGTAGATTCCGATTGAAAGGAATTAAACACACCAATCCCATTGCAGTGGGGGATCATGTGCGCTTTTCACTTTATACAGAGGGGAAGACACCAAAGGAACCATCGAGGAAATTCTTCCTAGAGAGAATTACATCGTGCGTCGCTCGGTCAACCTTTCTAAACAAACGCATATTATTGCGTCCAATATCGACCAAGCTTTGTTGTTGATCACCCTCAACAACCCGCCCACTTTTTTTGCCTTTATCGATCGTTTTTTGGTTACGGCTCAGGCCTATCAGATTCCTGTCATTTTGGTTTTTAATAAAATGGACACTTATACTGATGAAGAACGTGCTGAGGTACAGTGGATGAAATACATTTATGAAGCTTTAGATTATACTTGTCACGAAATTTCATGTTTTGACGCTAAGGATATTGAAAAAATAGATGCCCTAATGCGGGGGAAAGTTTCCATGTTCTCCGGCCACAGTGGGGTAGGGAAATCCACCTTGTTGAATGCTCTAGCGCCAAAGCTCAATTTGCGCACCGCTGAAATTTCTGCTCAACACCAACAAGGACAACATACGACCACTTATGCAGAGATGTTTGATCTTTCAGAGGAAGTGAGTATTATTGATACACCAGGAATCAAAGGCTTTGGGGTAGTCGATATGCAGCCAGAAGAACTGGGAAATTATTTTCCTGAGTTTTACGCCTTAAAGGGAAACTGTAAATTCAATAACTGTTTGCATGTAGATGAACCCTATTGTGCGGTAAAGCAAGCGGTCGAAGCGGAAGAAATCCCATCCTCCCGTTACGACAGTTACCGCCAATTGTTAGAAGAAGATACCCCTTATAGAAACTAAGTATGCGAGTAGTGATTCAACGTGTTAGCGAAGCAGCCGTCCGTGTCGACGGTAAAGTTGTCGGTGAAATTGGTCAAGGATTGATGGTTTTGTTGGGCATCGAAACCACCGATACCGAAAAAGATGTGGACTGGCTCTTGAACAAAACCCTTAACCTTCGCATTTTTAACGATGATAAGGGCGTCATGAATACCTCCTTATTCGATGTCCAAGGCGGCCTATTAGTCATCAGCCAATTCACCCTAATGGCCTCAACGAAAAAAGGTAATCGCCCGTCTTACATCCGAGCGGCAAAACACGAGCAGGCTATTCCCCTCTATGAACGTTTTTGTACCAAAGCCGAAAACTTCCTCGGGCAAGCTGTTCAAAAAGGGATTTTTGGTGCTGACATGAAAGTGATGTTGGTAAATGATGGTCCAGTCACCATTCAGATTGACTCAAAAAACAGGACCTAGACTTAAATTATATTGACCTCCGCTTCAAGCGAGATATCAAACTCTTCCTTCACTTTCTGCTGAATTTCTTTGGATAAAGCTAAAATTTCCTCTCCTTTTGCTCTTCCATAATTGACCAAAACGAGTGCTTGCTGCTTGTGAACACCAGCATCTCCTTTGCGGTAACCTTTATAGCCAAGGCTATCGATTAGCCAACCCGCAGGTACTTTAACTTGTTCACTATTTACAGGATAAGAAGGAATAGTGGCGTATTTTTCTTGAAGTTTATTGTAGTGTTTTTTTGCTACTATGGGATTTTTGAAGAAGCTTCCACTGTTTCCAATCTCTTTAGGATTTGGGAGTTTGCTTTGTCGGATTGCAATAACAGCTGCCGCTATGTTTTTAGGGTTTGGGGGTAAATTACCCAGAGCTTCCTTTATGGCTCCATAGGCAATGTTCACTTGATGTGTGGTTTTGGTGAGTTGTACACGCAAGCGTGTAATGACATATTTATCTTTCGCAGTTGTTTTAAAAACAGAGCTACGGTAACCAAAAGCTGCTGCCTCAAGGTTAAACTCTTTTTCGTGTAACCCTTCTAATGCTATAGCGCTACAACTGACAAAAATATCTTTGAGCTCTACTCCATAGGCACCGATATTTTGAATGGAAGCAGTTCCAACATTTCCAGGGATGAGCGATAAGTTTTCCATACCTCCATAGCCCTGCTCAATGCTCCATTGAACAAAGTCGTGCCAGTTTTCACCTGCCATGGCTTCTACAATCACCTTGTCTTCGTCCTCCTCGATGACTTCAATTCCCTTGGTGTCGATATGAATACACAATCCTTCAATTGCTTGGGTGAGAAGTATATTACTTCCTCCACCTAGTATGAATTTTTTAGGATAATCGTTTAAGGTCAATGCTTCTCTGAGTTCTGTTTCGTTTCGAACCGAAACAAAGGCCTCAGCGGTTTGATCTAGACCAAAGCTGTTGTAGTCTTTCAATGAAAAAGAGGATTGAATCTTCATGTAAATTCGATTGAAAGCAAGTTAACTAATCCTTAGGGATTAGGATAAACTTGAAGTGCTTTTTCTAAAATTTCAGCGGTGCGAATTAATTTTTTTTCGTTGAGTACAAACCCAATGCGTACCTCCTTTAGGCCATAGCCTGGTGTGGAATAAAAACCAGCAGCTGGGGCAAACATTACCGTTTCATTTTCATAGGAAAAATCAGTTAATAACCACTTTGAGAAGTGTTCTGCATCTTTAACGGGTAGTTCAACCATACAATAAAAAGCCCCTGTTGGATTGGATACACGTACCCCTTTAATGTTACTTAAGGCATTGATCAATGTGTTTTTTCTAGCGGTGTATTCTTTAACCACTCCAGTTAAATAATGCGCAGGAGCCTTAAGTGCTGCTTCACTGGCCATAAGGGCATAGGTGGCAGGCGATAGTCGTAGGTGAGCAAATTTTAGGGCAGTGGCCAACAGTCTTTTATTGCGACTCACCATAGCACCAACGCGAGCGCCACACATGCTGTAACGTTTAGATACGGAATCGATCATGATGGCGTTTTCTTTCAAATCTGGGAGCTGAAGTACCGAAAAATGCGATAGACGTTCATCGTGGATGAATTCTCGATAAACTTCATCCACAATAAAAAATAAGTCGTGTTTAAGGCTAAGGTTACCCAGAGCGGTAATTTCCTCTTCCGTGTATAAATATCCTGTTGGATTACTGGGATTGCAAAGAAGGATAGCACGTGTTTTTGCTGTTATCTTCGCTTCAATTTCTTGCAATGAGGGAAGTTTAAATTGATCATCGAAGAGGGAAACTACAGGAATAACATTTACACTTGCCGCAGCGGCAAACCCATTATAATTGGCATAAAAAGGTTCTGGGATGATGATTTCATCTCCAGCATCACAAATGCTATTTAGTGTAAATGACAAGGCTTCACTCGCGCCTGTAGTGACGATGATTTCTTCGGGGCGAAGGGATATATCGTGGGTAGAATAGTAATCGACTAGGGCTTCTCTATAGGATAAGGAGCCTTCTGATGAACCATAGGGCAACAGTTCGAGTGAGTTATTTTTGACTACCTCCATGGCCGTTGAGGGCGCCTGGATGTCTGGTTGCCCGATATTTAGATGGTGTACATGTATGCCTTTTGCTTTTGCAGCATCCGAAAACTGTACCAGTTTACGAATGGGTGACTCCGGTAGATCGTTCCCTTTTTTTGAAATTTCAGGCATAGTTGTGCTAAATGTGCTGCAAATATCATAAAAAAAGTACCTACTTGTTTTTATGGAATGAAATTTGTTTAGATTTAACAAAATACTCATTAATTGTTCAAATTGATGAGTAGATGCCCTAAGTCTCATTTATGCCCCTCAAATTAACACTATTAGCGGCTTTGTTTATGCTATCTACCCCACTTGGGGCACAATCAAAGTTTTCCTTTTCCAATGATAAAAGAGAAGCTAAAATTCCTTTTTATTTAAAATCAAACCTGATCATAGTTCCCGTCGTTATTAACGGGGTAGCATTGAACTTTTTGGTTTATACTTGGGTGAGTTTTACCCTTATTTTTGACAATCAAAAAGCGAAGCATTTGGGCTTAGCGACGGATCAACCCTATCTATTGAGGGGGTTGGGAAATCAACCTGCGCTGGAGGCTTTTAAAGTCTCCCTCAACCATCTACAAATTGGTGACCTGCGTTTTGAGCGGCAGGAGGCACTCGTGCTGCCTGAAAATGAATTTGAATTAAGTCGACGAATGGGAACCCAGATTGACGGTATTATTGGGCACGACTTGTTTTCCGATTATCCAGTCTTGATTGATTATCAGCGAAAGTTTCTAATGGTTAACCCCGCTTCTTTGACAAGAAAATGGAAGTCAGACAAGATTTTGCATTTCCCGCTATTTTTTCATCGAGGAAAACCGCACATACAACTAGAAGTACCACAATTTGATAGGGATACAATACAAGGAGAATTCATGTTAGATACCGGCTTGAGTGATGCCTAATGGCTTTTCCCAAGGGTGCATGGTATTGTTCAAGCCCCACCAGTTTTTGAAGACTTTTTAGGAACAGGAATCAATGGAGATGTTTTTGGTCAACGGGGAAAGCTTTCACACTTTTTACTGGGTGCCATGGAATTAAAAAATGTAAAAGTTGCTTACCCAGAGGTCGACTCTATTCAAGCCATACCTATTGCCAAGAATCGCATAGGGAGTATTGGGGCAGAATTGCTCTCACGTTTTAAGGTATTGGTAGACTATCCCAATGCGCAAATTAGTTTAATGCCTACACGGCAGACCAACAAACCGTTTTACTACAATTTGTCGGGTTTAGAAATTGAATACGATGGAATGCGAATTGTAAAGCAAAAGTTATCGAATATTCAGCGCAATGAAAATAAACAAAATGCAGGCATAGAGATTCTATTACACGATCGGTTTCAGTTGGTATTGCACCCTTCGATGAATATTTCTTATGTACGCCCAAATTCTCCAGCGGACAAAGCTGGTATTCAAGAAGGTGATGTTCTACTTCAAATAAACGGAAGGAAAGTGTATAACATGTCCCTAGAACGCGTCTTGGGGGTACTGCAAAAGGAACCGGGAGAGCGAATTAGACTTATTGTTGAACGAAAAGGGGAAAAGATAAAATTTAACTTTACGCTTCAATCAATTTTTGACACTATATCACGTTCCCTTTGATCTTTAACGAAACAATGGGTGTGTCTTTTGCGTTTGAATTTACCGTGATTGTTTTTCGGATGGGACCCATACGATTGGTGTCGTATTTCACTTGAATTTCGCCTTTCTCTCCTGGTGCAATCGGTGCTTCAGGTTTTTTGGGAATGGTACATCCGCAAGAGGAATAAACTTTTGAAATAATGAGGGGTTCGTCACCCGTATTGGTAAATTCAAAAACACGAATTCCATCACTACCTCTTTCAATTTCACCATAGTTTACCGTCATGGAAGTAAAGCTGATGATAGGGCCATTATTTTCGGTTTGAGCGCTTAGATTTAGGGCGATAAACAAAGCAAAAAAAGTAACAATTGTTTTCATATCTGCTGATTTATTTAAGTTCTCAATATACAATTTTTTAGGTTCTTCCGATATCAAACATAGAAAGTCTTCTGTTTTCTTTCGTTTTCACGGAACTAGGATTATTTTTGTTGTTTATAACAAAAATCAGACCATATAATGGCTATCCCTTCAAAATTTGACGCTTCTCGAGTAGAAGAAAAGTGGTATGCATACTGGATGGAGCATAACTATTTTGCTTCTACTCCCGATGCACGTGAATCCTATTCCATTGTTATTCCACCGCCAAATGTAACGGGTGTGCTTCACATGGGGCATATGTTGAACAATTCTTTACAAGATATTCTCATTCGACGAGCAAGAATGAAAGGACTAAACGCTTGTTGGGTACCGGGTACAGATCATGCATCTATAGCAACTGAGGCAAAAGTTGTTGCTCGTTTGAAAGAGCAGGGGATAGAAAAGAACGACTTAACACGTGAAGCGTTTTTAAAGCATGCATGGGACTGGACCGACGAATTTGGCGGCGTAATCTTGCAGCAATTAAAAAAACTAGGTTGTTCATGTGATTGGGATAGAACCAAATTCACCCTCGATCCAGACATGTATGAATCAGTGATTAAGGTTTTTGTTGATTTGTATAACAAAGGATTAATTTATCGCGGTTATAGAATGGTAAACTGGGATCCTGAGGCACAAACAACCTTGTCTGATGAAGAAGTAATTTTTGTTGAAAAGCCAGGATTTTTATACCATATCGCTTATCAAGTAGAAGGAAGTGATGAGCAGGTGATTATTGCCACAACCCGACCAGAAACTCTTTTGGGGATACTGCAGTTTGTATTCATCCTGAGGATGAACGTTTTCAACACCTCAAAGGAAAGCGGGTTGTCGTTCCCATCGCCAATCGTTCTATTCCAATCATTGAAGATGAATATGTAGATCGTGAATTTGGTACAGGTTGTCTAAAGGTAACGCCAGCGCATGACATCAATGACAAAGCATTGGGAGAAAAGCACAATTTGGAACTGATCGATATTTTTAATGCAGACGCTACCCTAAATAGTTTTGGCTTGCATTATCAAGGCAAAGATCGTTTTGTTGTGCGTAAGCAAATTGCAAAAGAACTTGAGTCACTAAATGTTTTGATCAAGAAAGAAAATTACAATCACAATGTGGGAACTTCAGAACGAACCAAAGCTGTGATTGAACCGCGCCTTTCAGATCAATGGTTTTTGAAAATGGAAAACTTGGCAAAGCCTGCCATCGATGCAGTACTCCATTCGGATGAGGTGAACCTCGTTCCGTCAAAATTCAACAACACCTATCGTCACTGGATGGAAAATATCCGTGATTGGAATATCTCTCGTCAATTGTGGTGGGGACAACAAATACCGGCCTATTTTTTCGGTGACGGAAAAGAAGACTTTGTCGTTGCTGAAACACCCGAAGAAGCACTTAGCTTGGCAAAGTCCAAAACAGGAAATACTGCTCTTCTTCAGTCAGACCTGCGCCAAGATACGGATGTTTTAGACACATGGTTCTCTTCTTGGCTATGGCCAATTTCTGTTTTCGATGGAATTCGAAATCCAGACAACGAGGAGATAAATTATTATTACCCTACCCAGGATTTGGTCACCGGACCAGATATTTTGTTTTTTTGGGTAGCTCGAATGATTATCTCGGGGTATGAGTACAGAAAGGAGCAACCCTTTAGTAATGTTTACTTGACCGGGTTAGTACGCGATCCTAAGGGACGCAAAATGTCGAAGCAGTTAGGAAACTCTCCCGATGCGCTAAAGTTAATCGAAAACTATGGAGCAGATGCTGTTCGAGTAGGTCTAATGTTAAGCTCTGCAGCAGGGAATGATTTATTATTCGATGAAAACTTATGTCAGCAAGGAAAAACTTTGCCAACAAAATTTGGAATGCCTATCGCTTAATTGATGGCTGGGAAGTAGATCAAAAATGTGCTGCAAATACAAACAATGCAGAAGTATTGGATTGGTATGAAAATAAGTTTTATGGAACACTAGCAAGCATTGAAGATCATTTCGAAAAATACAGAATTTCTGATGCACTAATGGCTACCTATAAGTTAGTGTGGGATGATTTCTGTTCTTGGTTGTTGGAAGCCATTAAACCAGCCTATGGAGCACCTATTGACGCAGCCTCTTTGGAGCGTATCAAAACTTTATTCGAATTGAATTTGAGATTGTTACACCCTTTCATGCCTTTCTTAACAGAAGAATTGTGGCAGCAGATGGAGGCACGAACCCAAGAAGAAGCTTTAATTGTATCGGCATGGCCAACCCCAAAAGAGGTAGATCAAAATGGCTTGGATGCATTTGAATTAGCCACTAAGGTAGTGAGTGGTGTTCGTAACTTTAGAAAAGACCGAAACATATCATACAAGGAGACCTTTAAGTTATATATCGTGGCAGAAGCGTCACAGATAAGTTACCATGCACTAATCCAAAAAATGGGTGGCGTTGAGGAAATTATTTGGGTAAATGAAACACCGTCTGCCTCTGGAGCCGCCTTTAGGGTAGATACTTTTGAATGTTTCATTCCCCTAGAAGGAGCGGTAGATACCCAAGCCGAGAAAGCGAAACTTGAAGAAGAACTAAAGTATGCTAAAGGGTTTCTGCAATCTGTGCGTAAAAAGTTAGACAATGAACGTTTTGTCAGTAACGCACCTCAAAAAGTATTGGAGATGGAGCGTAAAAAGGAAGCCGACGCAATGGAAAAAATAAGTGTTATCGAAAAAAGTTTAGCAACCCTTTAGGCTTATTTCTCCGCAATAATGGTTTCTCCCCCGCGAACTACTTGATTTAAGACAAGGTTTACAGGTGTGCCAACGGGTAGAAATAAATCAACACGAGACCCAAATTTAATGAAACCTGCATCTTCTCCTTGTACAGCAATATCGCCCACCTTAGCATAGTTTACAATACGTCTAGCTACTGCACCTGCAATTTGGCGGTAGAGTATTTCACCAAACTGTTCGTTTTCGACAACAATGGTTGTACGTTCGTTTAATTCTGAAGACTTTGGATGCCAAGCAACCAAATATTTACCTGGATGATATTTACTAAAATTCACTTTTCCACTCATGGGATAGCGCGTGACATGAACATTTATGGGGGACATGAAAATGGAAACCTGTAAGCGCTGATCTTTAAAGTATTCTTTTTCGTAAACCTCTTCAATGATGACAACTTTTCCATCGACTGGAGCCAAAAGGTGGTTGTCATTTAGCACGGTATTTCTGCTGGGGTTTCTAAAAAATTGTAACACCAAAACTAAGGCGACCAAAGAGCCTATTTGTAGGGTTAACTTCACAAGTTTATGACCAATGAAGTACTCAGCACCTAAGGCTATTGCAGCGCAAATCAGAAATGTGGTAACAATAATAAAATAACCTTCTTTATGAAACATATTAGATGAATTTTAATAATAAATAATAAAATGGAGCAGTGAATATAACACTGTCCATACGGTCGTAAAAACCACCATGACCCGGGAGTAAACTTCCACTGTCTTTAACGTTAGCTCTTCGTTTAAAATACGATTGAATAAAATCGCCTAAAGTAGCAAACAATGGAATAAGTAAACCAATTAACAGCCATAGATCACCTAATAATTGAAATCTATTTTCGACAAAATAGACCAAGCCTAGCGTAGCTAATGTGCCTCCCCAATATCCTTCCCACGATTTTTTGGGAGAGATAGCAGGATAAAGCTTGGTTTTTCCAAACTGTGAACCAACCAAATAAGCAAATGTATTGTTAAACCAAATCGAGCCATAAAATAATAGTAAGTAGTAAGGGCCTCCAGAAGATGAAAAGTCCATTAACAAAGGGATGAATAAACTTGAAGTGATAAGATAAAAAAGAGTAAAACTGCTTTTCGTCACAAAGGAGTAAATAGGTTTTTTTTGACGTAAACAGAGGTAGGTAAGTAAAGAATTGATCCCGATGGCCAACCCATTGATGACATCAATGGTCGTATCAGGGAGCATATCAAAATAGACGAAAGTGAAAAGAGCAATTAAAATTAGGGGGCTACTATGGAATTGAAATCAATGAGACGCTGAAACTCCCACAAAGCTAAAACGGAAAAAACACCAATTACGAGGTGAAATGTGAGCGGAGAGTACAATAGGGTTGAGGTTAGCAATGCAACATATAGCCCTCCCGATAAGGCACGTGTGGTGAATTCGTTCATTAGTTTACTTCCTGAACCAACAAATATAGATGTTTTGCATTTCCCCCATAGGAAAGAAAATCGTTTTCTTTTGTCGGGTCAAAGGCATTCAGTGTAGTGATATTGGTTGGAAGGTTGTTTTTATATTTTTGATTGATGGATGTCATCGCCTCGCTCACATCGTTTTTAAAATCATTTGTTTTAGCAATTATGATGAGGTTTTCGGGTAGCTCGCTTAATTTTTTTTCTTGTATTTGACGATTGCAAATCAAAACAGCCCCCTTATTGGCGATGAGGTATTCACAATGCAAAACCAGTGCTTTTGCCTTTTTTTCGGATGGAATCAAATTAAAGAAAGAAGATAATACCGGACTACTGCTTTCTATCTCGTCAGCAAACCAACCGTTTTCCTCAATGATTTGATGGAAATAAGCGGAGGTTGTAGCCGCATCTTCACAGTAGATAAATTTCCCTCCACGTTCGATGAATTTTTTTGCAAAAAGGATTTCTTTAGGGTCTGTTTCTTTGGGAAGATACTGACTTTTATTCTCGGATTTACTCGGTTTTTTAGCCCCAAAAAATTGTTCGAAAAACCCCACTTATGTTTACGCTTCTTTGGTTAATGTTTCGCCTGTTTTAGCTTGTTCTTCCTCCTTTTGGGGTTCGAATGGACGTTCTCCTAAAATTTTCACTAGATCATCTTTAAAAATCACTTCTTTTTCCAATAAACGATTGGCGAGTGAAGTAAGTTTTTCTTTATTTTCTTCCACTAGTTTGCAGGCACGTTCATACTGCAATTCGATGATCTTCGAAATTTCTTTATCGATGACCTGCGCTGTTTCTTCTGAATAGGGTTTAGAGAAACTGTAGTCATTTTGACCACTAGAGTCGTAGTAGGTTACATTTCCAATTTCATCATTCAATCCATAGACGGTAACCATTGCTTTCGCTTGGCGCGTAACTTTCTCCAGATCACTCAGGGCACCTGTCGATATCTTGTCAAACATAATTTTTTCAGCTGCACGCCCTCCGAGAGTAGCACACATTTCATCCAACATTTGTTCGGTACGGACGATCATACGTTCCTCAGGAAGATACCAAGCTGCCCCCAGAGATTGTCCTCTAGGTACTATGGTGACCTTTACTAGTGGAGCCGCAAATTCGAGTAACCAGCTTACCATGGCATGACCAGCTTCGTGAAAGGCTATGGTTTTCTTTTCTTCTTGAGTGATGATTTTATTTTTCTTTTCTAGCCCACCAATGATTCGGTCAACCGCATCGAGAAAATCTTGTTTTCCAACCGATTTTTTATTTTTTCGCGCTGCAATCAATGCTGCTTCGTTGCACACATTAGCAATGTCAGCACCCGAGAAGCCCGGTGTTTGCTTAGACAGGAAATCTACATCTAAGGTCTTGGTTGTTTTTAGGGGTTTTAAATGTACCTTGAAAATCTCTTTACGTTCTCTCACATCGGGTAAATCGACATAGATTTGACGGTCAAATCGACCGGCACGCATTAAGGCTTTATCCAATACATCCGCACGGTTGGTAGCAGCCAAAACGATAACATTCGTGTTTGTCCCAAAACCATCCATTTCCGTTAACAATTGATTGAGCGTGTTTTCACGTTCGTCGTTTGAACCGGTCATGTTACTTTTTCCACGTGCACGTCCAATGGCATCGATCTCATCGATAAAAATAATGGCGGGAGACTTGTCCTTGGCTTGTTTGAATAGATCACGAACACGGGAGGCACCTACACCCACAAACATTTCCACAAAATCTGATCCAGAAAGAGAAAAGAATGGCACCTTGGCCTCTCCTGCAACTGCTTTTGCCAACAAGGTTTTTCCTGTACCCGGTTGGCCAACCAATAGCGCACCTTTAGGAATTTTTCCTCCGAGTATGGTGTATTTTTCAGGATTTTTAAGGAAATCCACAATTTCTTGTACTTCTTCTTTGGCACCCTCAAGTCCTGCTACATCTTTGAAGGTTACCTTAATGTCGGTTTTTTCATCAAAAAGTTTGGCTTTTGATTTACCTATATTAAAGATTTGCCCACCAGCTCCACCTCCGGCATTTCCAGACATACGACGCATGATGAAGATCCAAACCAATACGATAACAATGATGGGAAGAAAGCTCAAGATGACATCGAAAAACTTATTTTCAATGGTAACAAACTCATAACTGAATTCGACATTATTTGCTCTGGCGCGTTCTAGTTTCTCTTGAAACAATTTCAAATCCCCAAATTCAAACGCATAATGTGGGCCTTTGACATTGGTTTGTCCTAAGAAGTTTTTTTCTTTTAATCCATGATGTTCAGCTTTATCCAACGCTTCTCGCTTTAGGAAAATACGAGCGATTTTTTCATTTTGAATAACGACCTTTTCTATGTCGCCATTGTTGAGGTAGCGTTCAAATTCTGAGGTGTTTGTTTTTCCTGATGATTCTACTCCGGCGTCACCAAAAAAGCTAATGCTCAAAAGGAGAACGATAACCATGCCGTAGAGCCAGTATGGATTGAAACGAGGATTGTTTTGTTTTTTCTTTTCCGTCATTTTTTAATAGTTTGAAGCGATAAGGGTAGTTTTCGCATCCCCCCATAACTCTTCGATGTTATAAAACTCACGTACAGGTTTTTGGAAAACATGAACGACAACATTGATGTAGTCCATCAATACCCATTCGGCATTGTCCAAGCCTTCTGTGTGATAAGGTTTTTCTTTTAATGCTTTACTGACAATCTTTTGTATGGACTGTACAAGCGCAGAAACATGTGTATTTGAAGTGCCAGAGCAAACCACAAAATAATCACAAACGGTATTGTCGAGTGGTCGCAGGTCCAATAATTTTATATCTAATCCTTTTACTTCCTCAATGCCCAAAATGATTTGTGCGATTAGGTTGTCTGCGGCATTTGAAGGTTTTGTCATTAATCTATTTTGTTTCTGCAAATTTATTACTTTATTGGCGACAATACAGCAACTTATGTCATATTTCCAACTAAACAAAATTGATGCCATTGGATCAACCAATGTTGCTCTCAAAGATAGTTACCAACAAGGGGTATTGAAACACGGTGATGTATTATGGGCTCTTCATCAAACTCAGGGAAAAGGACAAAGAGCTGCTGATTGGGTGGTTGAACCAAACAAAAACCTCACATTTTCATTTTTCTTAGCACATCGAAAACTCGCTTTGACTTCTCCTTTTCAGCTGAATTGTTTGGTGGCTTTGGCCATCAAAAATACCCTAAATCGTTTTTCCATCCCTGCTGTCAGCATAAAGTGGCCAAACGACATTTTGTCAGACAATAAGAAGTTGTGTGGTGTTTTGATTGAAAATGTCTATCGCGGAAAGCAATTGCAAGGATCTATTGTTGGGATAGGACTCAATGTGAACCAAGAAGATTTTTCATCTTTTCCACGTGCTAGTTCCATGCGACTGTGTTCGGGTGTTCATTTTAAGCTAAAAGAGGTACTCGATCTACTCCTCGAAGAAATAGAAAATCTCCTTGGCCAAGAAGAAGATTATGCGACCACGCTCAAAAAGTACAATCAATCGCTTTTTGGTCGCCACGCTTTCCGAGTTTTCCGAAAGCAAAACCTTGAGCTATACGCAAAAGTAGAAGGAGTTAATCAAGATGGCTACCTTGCGTTGATCGATTCCAAAGGAATTCGTTCTACCTTCCAATTGAAAGAAATTGAATGGGTGTATTAAGGGGTCCAGTTGGCAGGATCGATACGCCAATTCGAGAGTGTTTTTAATTGTACTTCACTTATCGCATTCTTTTCTTTTGCATAGAGCAATAGTTGATTGTAATCACTGAGGGTATGTAAAACGACATCATTCGATTTGAAGTTATCTTCTGCAACCGAAAAGCCATAAGAAAACAAAGCCAACATCCCCAAAACCTCTAAACCTTCTTCTTTCAACGCTTTAACCGCATTCAAACTACTTTTACCTGTGCTGATTAAATCTTCAATCACGACGATAGGCTTCCCTAACGGTGCATGCCCTTCCAATTGATTTTTACGACCGTGTTTTTTTGGTTCTGGACGAACATAGACAAAAGGAACGTCCAATTTTTGGGCGACTAACATTCCAATACCTATAGCACCTGTAGCGACGCCAGCAATGGTGACGGCTCTACCGTATAATTTTTCTACCTGTTTAGCTAAGTTAGTTGCTAAAAATTCCCGAACTTCAGGGTAGGAAAGCGCTAAGCGATTGTCGCAATAAATGGGAGATTTCCACCCACTTGCCCAAGTAAATGGGTTATCGGGGTTCAATTTTATTGCATTAATTTGTAAGAGAAATTGCGCTGTAGTTGCTGCCGTTTGTTTACTATAAATCATACACAAATGTATAAAGTATTTTTCAATCAGAAACCAATAATATTAACGACATCTTTTGTAACGCAAACCGAGGATGCACCTGTTTTTTTCTTGAAATTTACCTCCAAAAATAATATCGTTGCTGCTTTGAAATCTAAAAAAGTAAAACGGTTGTATCTCTACCATCCCAAACAAGAGCGCTTGTGGGAGCTTTTTTTGGCGTTGTTTAAAATCATTGAAGCGGCTGGGGGAATTGTTCAACACTCCGTATCCAAAAAGTATCTCTTCATTTATCGAAATGACAAATGGGATTTACCCAAAGGGAGGATTGAAAAGAAAGAAACTATTCGCGATGCGGCTATTCGTGAGGTAGAAGAGGAGACAGGTGTAAGTAATCTTGAGATCACCAAACCTTTACCTACGACCTTTCATATTTTTAACCGCAACGGTAAGTATCGTTTAAAGAGAACCTATTGGTATGCGATGGAGACCAACTTTTCAGGTAATCTGACTCCACAAGAAGATGAAGGAATTCAAAAGGCTGTGTGGAAAACAAAAGAAGATGTGCCGCATTTGTTTGAAAATGCTTATTCCAATATCAAACTACTCTGGGAGAAAGCAGGCTTATAGTTTTACTGAACTGGGGACCATGGAACTATAATCTCCGCCAAATTGGATGACTTCCCGCACTATACTACTGCTGATAAAAGAAGTCGCTGAAGAAGTCAGTAGAAAAACTGTTTCGATCTTGGACAAACGTCTGTTGACTTGCGTGATGGTTTTTTCAAATTCAAAGTCAGCAGGATTACGCAAGCCCCTGAGGATGAAATTTGCATCGACCGATTGGCAATAGTTTACTGTAAGACCAGAATAGGTATCTACCTTTATTTTTGATTCATCGGCAAAGGTTGCTTCAATGAAGGTTTTGCGTTCTTCAAGGCTAAACATATATTTTTTGGTTGAATTCACACCAATGGCAATGATCAACTCATCAAACAAAGGCAAAGACCGTTTGATAATGTCGACATGTCCCATTGTAATGGGATCAAAGGAACCAGGGAAAATAGCACGTCTCATGTGTTAAAATTACGCTTTTTTTGTTATGCTGGTTTCAATGACTCCACAGAGTAGTTTTGGTAGAGAAATTCCTGCTGCTTCTGCTTGCTGTGGAATAATGCTTTGTAAGGTCATTCCTGGAATGGTATTGATTTCAAGTAAATGAGGCATACCGTCTTGAAAAATGAATTCTGAGCGACTAATGCCCTTTAATCCCATTTGAATGTAGAGCTGCTTTGCCATGGCTTTAGCACTTTCCTCCCAGTCGGTGGGGAGTTGGGCAGGGGTAATTTCTGTTGATTTTCCTTCGTATTTTGCCTGATAGTCGAAAAAATCATTTTCGCTGATAATCTCTGTGATGGGTAAAACCTTTACGCTATTTTCCCACTCCAATACACCCACCGTAATTTCTCTGCCCTCTAAGGCAGTTTCTATCAACAATTGATGGTCTTCTTTAAAGGCTTTTTCAATGGCGGGCTCTAGTTCGTTTTTAGCGTAAACTTTATAAACCCCAAAACTGCTCCCAGCTCGATTGGCTTTGACAAAACAGGGCAAACCAACTTTATCGACTATTGCATTAGTTGAAATGTCCTCTCCTAGATTGAGGGTGTAGCGCTTTGCGGTTGGAATTCCCATGGCTGCTGCTACCGCCAAACAATCTCGCTTGTTATAAGTCAAAGCAGCTACCTCACTAGGACAACTGGTGTGTGGAATGCCAAGCATTTCGAGATAACCCGCAAAGGAACCGTTTTCGCCTGGGGCACCATGAATCATATTGACAATGCAATCAAATTTTTTTCTTCCCCCGCCAGTAAAAAGTTGAAGTTTCCTTTTTGAAGTGAATAGGTCTTTCCTGCAGCATCTTCAACCGTCCATTGGTCTTTGGCGATATCAATTTGGTAGCATTCATAGGGACTATCCAAAAGAGCATTGAACACAACTTGACCACTCTTTTTCGAAATTTCTCTTTCCGATGTAAACCCACCGCTAGCAACCCCAATGATTTTTTTCATAACGTAAAATTACTAATCGTTTTGGAATGCACAACAGTTTCCCCGCATCATTCGATTAGGGTTTCTTATCTTTACCCAAGAATTAGATCCTATGAATTTCTTACGCTTTCTTTTCAGTAAAACATTCCTTAAGACAATTGTGCTATGCTTTTGTTCTAAGTTGTCTTATTTTGGCTGGAGTGTATTATGGATTAAACGTTGCTACCCAAAACAACCAACACGTTACTGTACCAGATGTTGAAACGCTATCATTGGAAGAAATCCCTCCCATTTTTGAGCAATATGAATTGCGCTACGAAGTCTTGGACTCTGCCAAATTCAATCCAAATTATCCTCCTTATGCCGTTATAGAGCAGCTTCCCAAAGCGGGAGCTGAGGTGAAACGAGGACGAAAAATATACTTTACCTTAAACCCCTCTGGATTCCGAAAACTAAAAGTTCCTGATGTGATTCAAGTGACAAAGCGAAATGCGGAAACACGACTCACTGCAGTTGGCTTTAGCTTGGGAGAAATCACCTACCGTAATAATATCGGTAAAGACATGGTCTTGGAAATACGGTACAAGGGAAAAAAATAGCGCCTGGGGTGATCTTACCCAAAACATCTAAAATAGACTTAGTCTTAGGAAATGGAAAACTATAATTCACTAGAAGAAGAATTCCAAGAAGCAGCCGTATTACACGAACACTTTTCTTTTACAGCCGATAAAGGGCAAGAGCCGTTACGCGTCGACAAATATTTAATGAATCGTATCGAAAATGCGACACGAACAAAAATTCAACAAGCGGCCAAAGACGGGAATATCTTCGTGGATGATGTACCTGTGAAATCAAATTATAAAGTCAAAGGGGGGAATGTGGTACGCGTTATGTTTGGTCATCCTCCCTATGAAAACCTGTTGGTGCCCGAAGACTTACCGATAGAGATTGTCTACGAGGATGATACTGTGGTGGTGGTCAATAAGGCTGCAGGAATGGTCGTTCATCCTGGGCATGGAAATTATTCAGGCACCCTAATCAATGCCTTGTTGTTTCATTTTGACAACTTGCCGCAAAACGAACAGCAACGTCCCGGATTAGTCCATCGCATAGACAAAGACACCAGCGGACTTCTGGTCATTGCCAAGACTGAAGAGGCCTTGACCCACTTGTCCAAGCAGTTTTTCGATAAGACTTCTGAACGCAAATACTTGGCCTTGGTTTGGGGTAATCTAGCTGACGAAACGGGGACAATAGAAGGCCACATTGGGCGCCACCCCAAGAACCGTTTACAAATGCTTGTTTATCCAGAAGGGGAGACCGGCAAGCATGCGGTGACCCACTACAAGGTCATCGAACGTTTGGGCTATGTTACCTTGGTCGAATGTCAATTGGAAACCGGACGTACCCATCAAATCCGGGCGCACATGAAACATATAGGACATACCTTGTTTAACGATGCGCGTTATGGTGGGAATTCGATTTTAAAAGGAATATCTTTCAGTAAATACAAACAGTTTGTCGAAAATTGTTTTAAATTGATTCCGCGACAAGCCTTGCACGCTAAAACCCTTGGCTTTGAACATCCCAAAACGGGGGAGTGGATGCAGTTCGATTCTGAAATTCCAGATGACCTGCAAGCTGTCTTGGTCAAGTGGCGAAATTATGCTCAACATAAGCAGTTGTAATGCAGTTATCAAAGATTGCTATCTCATTGGTTTGGGGAATTCATTAAAGCCTCTTAATTTTGGGTAAAATGCTACGCCATGAAAATGATCATTTCTCCTGCCAAATCACTGAATTTTGACAGTGCACTTCCAACAACGGACTATACAGAAGCCCGTTTTTTAACCGAAGCGGAACGCATCAATAAGCTGTTGAAGAAAAAGTCGGTCAAGGCCATTGGGAAACTCATGGGGATTTCCGAGAACCTCTCTACCCTCAATTGGCAACGCAACCAAGATTTTCATCTGCCCTTTACTCCAGCCAATGCCCGTCCTGCAGTCTATGCCTTTGATGGAGATGTTTATGCCGGAATGGACGCCTACAGTATTCCCACCGATAAAATTCCGCAGTTACAAGATCAATTGCGTATACTTTCAGGCCTCTATGGACTGCTAAAACCCCTTGATTTAATTCAGCCCTACCGCTTAGAAATGGGAACTAAATTCCCGGTGGGGGTCAAGAAAAATTTACCCGCCTTTTGGAAGGAGAAAGTCACCCAGAGCTTGAATGAGGAATTGACCGAAGGGGAAACCTTTTTAAACCTCGCCAGCAACGAATATTTTTCCGCCGTAGACACCAAAGCCCTCAAAACGGAGGTGATTACCCCACAGTTCAAAGATTTTAAAGACGGGAAACTTAAAATGATTTCCTTTTTTGCCAAGAAAGCTCGTGGGATGATGGTGCGCTATGTTGTCGACCACAACTGTGCAACCCTAGAGGATATCAAAGGTTTTTCAAGCGAGGGATACCAATACAGTGAAACCCATACCGTACACGAAAATCAGCCGGTCTTTATTCGCTAGGTTTTTTTTCCACTGTTTTTCGTTTGTTGCGTTTGGTCTTGCGACGCACCCCATAAGTTCCTCTGTTGATTTTTCCGCGACGTGTTTTTTTGTCTCCTTTGCCCATAAGTAGTAGATTTGGTTGGATTTAAAACTAATTGTTTTTCCATAGACCACCAAAAAATGTTTCATCACACGCATCCTTATCCTCCTTACATCTTAGAAGACAGTATTCGATTGATTGTAGGAACCCTTCCGCCACCCCGCTTTACGACAGGCCAGCTAAACGACCAAGATGTGGATTTTTGTTATGGCAGCAGCAACGGGATGTTGTGGAAAATATGGGACCGTTTGTATGACCTAAACTTGGTCTATGAAAACACCCACCTTGCCATTGAACAGCGCAAGGCTTTTTTAAAACGAGAAAATATTGGCATCTGCGATATTGTTGGTGCAGCCTACCGCGATAAGATCGATGCCTCTGACCTTGGTATGCAACAACCCGAGTTGCGCGACCTCTTGGGAATTCTCGAACAACACCCCAAGGTGAAGACCTTAATCTTCACAGGGGGAAACAGCAAAAATGGCCCGGAGTATTTCTTTCGTAAGCTGCTTAAAAAAGCGAAAATTCCCTTGGAATGCTTAGATGATAAGGTTCCGCGGAAACATCAATTTCATCTAGCGGGTAGAACCCTTATCACCTACAGCCTCACCGCTCCTTCAGGTACGGCCAACCGTGCCATTGGGAGTATGCCGGCTTACAAGGCGGCCAAAGCCCAAGATCCTCATTATACCACCTTTGACTTTCGCGTGGAGCAGTATGGCCGGGTGTTTAAGGGGAGGGAGTAAGGGGGGAGGAGATCGGTAGTTTGCTTATTCCTTTCCAATCACTCGAATGATTTGTTCGTAGAGTTCGGGTATTTTATTTTTTATTACATCCCAAACTATGGCATAGTTTACGCCCATATAATCGTGGATAAGTCTGTCTCTCATTCCAGCCATATTTTTCCATTGGATCGTTGGGTGTTTTAACTTTTCATCCATCGGAATCTTCTTGGTGGCCTCTCCAATGATTTCTAAACTTCTGACAACGGCTCTTTTGAGTGTCTCGTTCTTCAAAAATTCACTCTTGCTTATTTCTGTTTCTTCAATTGTCGTGACAAGATAAAGACATTCATCTCTAATATGTTTTAGGTATTCAACAGTGTCTTTAGACATAGTGCACCTCATTTAAAATTTTTGGTCCTATGTATGGACTTAACCCACTTTTGGTGACAATCTCTACTTTTTGGCCTTTAAATATTTCATCAATTAGGTCATAGACAGCGAGAAAGTTATCGTAGGTTTCTTTTTGAGGAACAAAATCAATCAGAATATCAATATCGCTTGTTTCCGTCTGTTCATTTCTTTGAAACGAACCAAACAGACCCATTTCTCGAATACCAAAATCTGCTACTTTTGATTTCACTCCAAGCAAGTCTTCCAATATATCTTCTCTTTTACGCATGTTACAAACTTACAAAATCAATCGCACAACGTTCAAAACGTGGATTTTTACTATTAGGTGCTCCACATGGGTTGCTCTATAATATTCGCTTATATAGGTAGGACTTGACTGCTCAAGTCTAAACTTTTAAGAAAGGCAAGGCAGGCGTTTCAAACGCGGGTTAGGGGGTTATTTCGATAACATATTAACTTATCTAAGTTCCATAGCAATCATTAATATCAAAATAGAGGGTAGCAATAGTTGCAGATTTATTCCTGTTTTCTAGGTATAAATAAAAAACATCCATCATTCTACTGTTGTGTTGTTCTGTTAGTCTTCTTGTAATATCCCATTTTAAATCCTTTAGCTTACACATATATTCAATACATGCATACTCGGCACCGACATAATCGTTTATTTCTGTTTTCTCAATAATAATAGGATTTTCAGAAGAACTTCCGTTTCCACCTCTTATTGGTAGATCAATATCATATTTATTTTTTACCGTTTCTCTTAGATTTAGAAATTCAAAAACAAGTTCATCGTTGACATCTTCTAGCTCATCGGGTTCATATATTATTTTATTATCGTCAAAAATCATCGATTTTACTTTCCTTGAGGTTTTCCCATCAACAACTTTTGACCAAGATTCGTTTTTCTTAATGTTAGTTAATTCAAGTGATAACCCATACTTGTTAGCAGAAGATTGAAGAAGTTTTAAGAAAAAACGCAACCATTCATCTTTATATTCAATACTACTTTCGTTAATTACAGGGTGATAGTGATTCAAAAAATATTTCCCAATTTTAACCCATTTCGGGTCTTTAAATCCCATGTCATGGTCCTCCATCATTTCTTCTGGAGAATTGTATTTACAGGAACATACTTTTTTGGGATTTGGAACGAAGTTCTTATCTAAATTACGAGATTTGTAAAGATTGTATTCTCGATAGCAATTAGGGCATTCAATCATTTGTTTCATTTTGGGATATTTTAATTTTAAGACAAAAGTTTTTAACTAGTTTCCGTACGAATTTCATTTTCCATATTTCAATTTTGACGAAGCTTATTTTGTTAATTACATTAATTAGTCATAATGCTTTTGCAAACGATATATTTCTAACCTACTGTTTTAATGTTTGTACGAACCATTCTTTTTTGCTTTTCAGCGAATTCTTTATCAAATTCTCCTTTGTTTAAAGAAAAGTCCGTGGCTTGATCAAATAGCCTTAGTAGATTTTCTCCTTGTCCTAACGGGTTTAAAACTCCTCTATATAAGTGGTATGAGCCACTCTCGACGAGGTCTCCACTAATATTTGCCACATGCCCATTAAGCCATAATAGTCAATGTCTTGAGTTAATATTTTTTTAAGATTATTGGGGTTCTTTATTGCCCAATCTTCCAGTCTTTTTTTTACAATATTGAACGATGGGTTTCTATAAATGACTTCTAATTTATTTAGAATGTCTTTAAATTTTTTTAATTCTTTACTTGGAAAAAGTTTACTAAACATAGCCATATTATTTATTTGTTTTCATTTTACTTTGGGTTAATGGTCTCGTTCTAATTGCAGGTAACTACGGTGTATACACAATTCCAAGTATATTTATTTACGTTTCACCTTTCATTTCTTCAACACTCCCTCCCAAATAGGCGCGTAGTGTTGACTGGATTATTTCGTGAATTTGGTCAAAAGGAATTTTCGGTTCTTTTGCTTTATGCATAAAAACGTCATCCCAAAAAGGAAAAAGATAGAATGCTTTCCACCAAGTGGAAAGTCGACAAACAGGGGTGTATGGGTAGGCGTAGGTCATGGTATAAGCATAGATTAGGGGGCTGTGCTAGGCTAAAGGTATAAAAACAAACGGAATAGACAAAAAGGGGGGCTAGCCTTGTTTTGTCTTATGTGCGGCTTCGGCTGATGCCCAGTTCTAGGCCTCTTAATTCGGCCAAGCCCCGCAATCGTCCAATGCCTGAGTAGCCGGGGTTGGTGTGTTTGTTTAAGTCGTCCAACATTTGGTGTCCGTGATCGGGGCGCATGGGAATTGTATCATCCTTTCTCCCGCTGAGCGAACGGCGTTTTTCTTCATCCACAACTGCTGAGATAATGGCATACATATCCACATTTCCTTCCAGGTGATTTGCTTCATAGAAGTTGCCCGCTTCATCGCTAAGGGTATTTCTTAGGTGGAGGAAATGTACCCTGTCGGCAAAACGCTTAAATATGTTTACCAGCACATTGTCTTTTCTAACCCCGAGGGAGCCTGTGCAAAAGGTTATACCGTTGGCTCTACTGGGTATTTCGTTGAAGATATAGGCAAAATCTTGTTCTGTGCTGACAATCCTTGGCAATCCAAGAATGGGCATTGGCGGATCGTCTGGGTGAATACACATCAATACTCCATTGCGCTCAGCTATGGGAATGATTTCTTTTAAAAAGGCCACCAAATTTCGTTTTAATTGAGCCGCATCAATTGCTTGGTAGGTGTCAATACGCTTTGAAATTGTGCTAGGGAGTACCCTTCTTCCGCTCCGGGTAAACCGGCAATAATGGTATGGGTGAGTTTGTCTATTTCTTTTTCAGAAAGCGCGTTGAAATAAGCTAATGCGGCTTTGGCTTCAGTTTCCGTATAGGCGGATGCTGCTCCTGGTCTTTTGAGGATATACAATTCAAATGCGGCAAATGCCGTATGGTCAAAACGCAATGCTTTTGAGCCATCTTCTAGTTCATAGTCCAGTGATGTCCGGGTCCAATCCAGCACGGGCATAAAATTATAGCAGATTGTGGTAATGCCACAACCGGCTAAGTTGACAATACTGCTCTTATAGTTTTCAATATAGGATTGAAAATCTCCAGTGCGGGTTTTGATGGCTTCGTGCACCGGGATGCTCTCTACCACACGCCATTGAAGCCCTGCTTCTTCGATGAGGGCTTTGTGTTTTTTGATTTCATCCGTAGGCCAAACTTTTCCGTTGGGAATAGCATGTAAGGCAGAAACAATTCCGGTTGCTCCTGCTTGTTTAATGTCCCGTAAGGATACGGTATCTTTTGGTCCGAACCATCTACATGTCTGTTCCATTCGTCTTCTTTTTTTTATACGCCACTAAAGGCGCTAAATCCACCATCGATTGGAATGACAATGCCGGTGACAAATTTGGATGCTTCGGTACACAAATAGTGTATTGCTCCATTCAATTCATCTGCATCGCCAAAACGATTCATGGGGGTGTTTTGAATGATTGTATTTCCTCGGTCGGTGTAACTGCCATCTTCTTTGGTCAAGAGGGCTCTGTTTTGATTTCCGATAAAAAATCCGGGTGCAATGGCATTTACGCGCATTCCATCGCCATATTTATGGGCCAATTCTACGGCCATCCATTTGGTGAAATTATCGACCGCCGCTTTGGAGGCCGAATAGCCCATGATTCTTGTAATCGCTCTATCTGAAGCCATGGAAGATACATTGATGATCGTTCCTTTTTTTGCTTGGCCATTTCTTTTCCAAAGACCAAGGAGGGAAGGATACTGCCAAATAAATTTAAATCAATGACTTGTTTGAATTGTGCTAAATCAACATCAAAAACAGATTGATCTATGCCCACGGTTGCTCCTGGTTTGTTCCCTCCCGCAGCATTGATTAAAACATCTATTTTTTGATGAGTTCCTATGATTTTATCTGCTGCCGTTTGAAGACTGTTTTCCTCTACAACATTACACACTTGCCCATAGACCTTGTCACTTATTTTTTTTAAATCTTGAACTGTTGCTAACAAGGGGGCTTCTTTGTAGTGCAATAAAATTACCGTTGCATTATTTTCTAATAAGTACTTGGCAATGCTACCGCCAAGGACTCCACAGCCCCCGGTAATTAGGATTACTTTATCTTCTAGGTTGAATAAATTCATTTATTTCGTTTAAAATTATTGTTTGATGAAATTAGTTTGGCGGGTAGCAAAGTAAAATTTTTGATGCCTTGTTTGACTTTAGGGTAATTGCTGAAATGGCCGCGGAGATAAAAATTTCATCTCCCTGTATATAGGTGTAGTCTTTCCCATTGCAGTGGATTATTCCATCGCCCGCATAAACAACTGCTACGTAAAAAGAGGTCCTTTCTTTTTAGGGTATAGGATCCATCGAGGAGGAGTTCATTGAGACCAAAGCATTGGGTGTGTTTTTCGTTGAATAAGGTTTTTAACGTAAATTCTGGGGAATGGTCAATCACCTCCGGCGTTATTTTCCATTGCTTCAATGCCTCTTCCTTGGAGTAGGTGTCGTAATGAAAACACTCCAGCATTTTTTCTTCACCCACCCCTTGATGAATGAGTTCTGGACCAATTTTTAATCCATTTGGCGTGGTTTTTTCAACGCGCATGGTGTAATCTGTGGGTTCTTGAACTTCCATTAAAAAACATCCTGACCCAATGGCATGGGGTACTCCGCCATAAATCATAAAGGCATCTCCGGGTTTTACTTCAATTTTATGTAGGCAATTGAGCATTCCTTCTATATTCTGCTCTTCAAAGTGTTTTTTCCATTCTTCTTTGGTGACCTGTTCTTTGAATCCCATGTAGACGACACTTTTCTCCCCATTTATTTCGCGTGTGTTCAACACGTACCACGATTCTGTTTTACCAAATGCGGAATTAAAAACGGTTTTAGCGTATTGTTTATCGGGATGAACTTGAACGGTTAGTCGTTCGAGGGAGTCGAGCATTTTAATCAAAACGCCAGTAGTGCCGTATTTTTCCGCTAGGGCTTTGCCTAAAAACAATTCAAGG
This sequence comes from Flavobacteriaceae bacterium, assembly GCA_038143735.1. GTDB lineage: Bacteria > Bacteroidota > Bacteroidia > Flavobacteriales > Flavobacteriaceae > Arcticimaribacter. The sequence continues at coordinate 19,351 of JAYQML010000004.1, read as the reverse complement.
TCACTCGCGATAATTTCTTTCAGCGGGATGATTCCCTCCTCGGTGTCGATGAGGGACAACCCCTCGTTTTCCGGTCTGTTTTTTCCACGCGCTGTGATGGTCGACATGATCCATTCCTCGGGCATACTTCCGTCTACCTCTGGCGTTGTTTTTTTCCATTTGTCAATCAATGCCCCTCCTTCATAGGTTCTCCAAACTCTGTTGAAAAGTTGCTTTAATGGCACTTGGGCATATTTTTTCAGGTGACTGCTCATTGAATTTTCTTAAAGGGGTTACTATATGAAGTTGATAAAACCGATGATGGCTACATAAAGCATGTAACAGTTAAAGACAAAGGTAGCTCCAAGGGCAATGTTCATCCAGAGGTTTGTCTTATGGGTTTTCATTAGTTCAGATTTATTGAGAAGAATGATCAGAAATAGCGTTATCAGTGGCATGATGAATGGGCTGAGTGCTTGAGAAGCAATCAAGATCCAAACGGGTTTACCTCCTACAACAGGTACAATTAATCCCGTTAGTGCGATGGCAATAACAATTCCTTTAAAGAGGGGGCGTTTCAAGTTGCGCGGAGTGCCGGCGTAATCTGCAATGAGCCAAGGCAGCAATAAGAGATTTGGAAAAATTGACGATAGCCCTGCTCCAATGATTCCCAAGGTAAATAAGGTGAGGGCAAATTCTCCTGCCCAAGGCCCCAGCGCATGCATCAAGTCTATAGCCCCATCTACAGGAACGCCCTTAAAATAGAGTGTTCCGGTAGCACTCACCATAATAGCGAAGCTAATGAGAAAAGTGAGGGACATGGAGGACACCGCATCTTTATTTTCTTTATTTAAATCGTTTAACTCCCAGCCTTGTTCTTGCACTAAAATACTACGCGAAACCAAACACACCCCAGCCATAGTCGTTCCAACCATTCCGGCGATGATCAATCCGGTATTGTCTCCTGTGGGTAATTCAGGGAAGAAATCCAAGAGGGAATTCCCTGATTCTTTCACAACCATAAAACTAGTAACCAAAAATGCCAGTGCCATAAAGCCTACCATAATGCTCATAGCTTTGATGAAGTTTTCATGTTTTCCACTCCAAAAAAGACCAATCAAAAGGAAAATAAAGAAAATGGATATTGCAGGGCCATTGAGAAAAGAGATGGATGTTTTCACTGAAATCCATTCCATCGTTACTTCAGCAACCACACCCATAACGCCAATTACCGATGAAACAATAGAAACTGCTAAGGCGGTAATAATAAAAACAGTAATGGGTTTTCCGAATGTTTTTTTAAAATTAAACATCAAGGTCTCCCCAGATACGATCGTTAATTTACTAATCGAAACTAGAAGGAAGTAGGTAAACACACAGGAAAGCAATAAAGCCCAAGATAGACTTAAGCCATAATTTGCTCCAGAGACGACCATGGAGGTGACACTTCCTGTTCCCACGACATAACCAATGATAAAAAAGGCAGGGCCAAAGTCCTTGAGTCTTGATTTTAGTTTATCTACGAAAGAAAGGTGAGTAGCTTCCATGCTTGATTTGTTTATTTTTCAGTTTATGTGAAGATACTTTTTGTTTGAGTTTTATCCCAATGGCTTTGCTCAAGATTTTTCGATTGAGAATGCATCATTAGACACAAGTTGAGACAAACTGATTTTATTTTTTCAGCAAGTTACTAGTGAACAACATTATGACCTAAAATACAGTCGAATAAAAGAAGGCCGCTCTACCGATCTGAGTATTCCCTTAAACATTCGACTAGGTTGGCGATTCTAGCTCCGAATTGAGCGAACAAACGCTTCGATTTTCTCCACCCCCTTTTCTTCCAAAAACTTGATGAAGGCAGAGCCAATGATGGCTCCGCGAGAATGTGAACTCGCTGCTTCATAGGTTTCGGCATTGCTGATGCCAAAACCAACCACGGTAGGGGTGTTGAGGTTCATATTGGCGATACGTTGGAAATAGTCTGTTTGGGTAGTCCCAAAACTACTTTGCGCTCCGGTTACCGCTGCGCTGGAGACCATGTAGATAAAACCGTTGGAGACTTCATCGATATAGCGAATGCGCTCTTCGGGAGTTTGTGGAGTGATGAGAAACATATTGTACAAACCGTGTTGCTCAAACAGGGCTTTGTACTGTTCATTGTAAACATCTACGGGGAGGTCGGGGATGATGAGTCCGTCGATACCTACAGCAGCACAGCGCGACAGAAATTTTTCAATGCCATATTGCATCATAGGGTTGAAATAACCCATAAGCACTAAGGGGATACTGATGTGTTCCCGTATTCCTTCCAATTGGGTAAACAACTTTTCCGTGGTCATTCCGTTGCGTAGGGCTTGGGTGGAACTTTCTTGTATGGTGGGTCCGTCGGCTAAAGGGTCGGAAAAAGGCAAGCCAATTTCAACCATGTCTACCCCAGCAGCTTCTAGTTTTTTTAAAATAGGGATCGTGTCTTCTAGCTTGGGAAAACCTGCGGAAAAATAGATGGACAATAATTTTTTGTCTTCGTTGAATTTTTGATCAATTCGATTCATTACAATTTAAAATAATCAATATAGGTTTCCAGGTCTTTGTCTCCACGCCCAGAACAGTTAAATACAATAATTTCTTCTGGCCCAAATTTACGCACATCGAGTGCCGCAAAGGCATGCGCTGTTTCTATGGCTGGAATAATTCCTTCCATTTGGGAGAGGGTGAGTCCCCAGTCCATTGCCTCTTGATCAGGGATAGAGATGAATTCTGCCCGCTTGCTTCTAAATAAATGTGCATGCATGGGACCAACTCCGGGATAATCTAACCCAGCGGAAATGGAATAGGGTTCGGTAATTTGTCCATCTAGGGTTTGCATTAACAGGGTTTTACTACCGTGAATGATTCCTTCTTTCCCAAGGGCAGAAGTAGCAGCACTTTCCCCAGAATCGATCCCTTTTCCTGCTGCTTCCACAGCGATTATGTTGACGCGTTCATCGTTGAGGTAGTGATAATAAAGGCCAGCAGCATTGCTTCCTCCACCGACACAGGCAATGACATGATCTGGGTAGTCGCGGCCTTCCAGTTCTTGGAGTTGCCATTTGGTTTCTTCACTAATGACCGATTGAAAACGCGCGACCATATCGGGATAGGGGTGAGGGCCAACCACCGAACCAATGATGTAGTGGGTGTCAACCGGATTGTTGATCCAGTCACGGATGGCTTCGTTGGTGGCGTCTTTTAGGGTTTTACTTCCGGATTGTGCAGCACGAACAGTAGCCCCAAGCATTTTCATACGGGCGACATTGGGCGCCTGACGTTTGATGTCGAGTTCTCCCATATACACAATGCATTCTATCCCCATTAGCGCGCAAACCGTAGCGGTGGCAACACCGTGTTGACCAGCACCCGTTTCGGCAATGATACGATTCTTTCCTAGGCGTTTTGCCAAGAGGATTTGCCCAATGGTGTTGTTTACCTTATGTGCTCCAGTATGGCACAGATCTTCTCTTTTCAGGTAAATCTTAGTGTTGTATTTTTCAGACAAACGCTTGGCAAAGTAAAGCGGTGTTGGACGACCAACATAGTCTTTGAGTAAGGCGTCAAATTCTTTCTTAAACCTAGGATCGGCTGAAATTTTCCGATAGTTTTCACGAAGTTCAGCTACATTAGGATAGAGCATTTCGGGAATAAAAGCACCACCAAAATCTCCGTAATATCCTTTTTCATCTACATTATAATTCATACAATTCGTTTTTAAATTGTGTTAAATCTTCTATTTCTTTGATTCCCGGGGCGCTTTCAAATTTACTATTTACATCAATAGCATAGAGGGGTAAATCGGTATTTATTAAAGTCTTTATTTCTACGACATGTTCTAAACCAATTCCTCCGCTGAGGAAAAAGGGTTTCTGGGAGGGATAATTCGCTAGAAGACTCCAATCAAAACCATAGCCATTTCCGCCAGGAAGTTCTCCTTTGGTGTCAAATAGGAAGAAATCACAGCTGGTTTCATATGCTTCCAACGCATTGAAATCAAAGCGATCTTTGATGGAAAATGCCTTAATGACTTCTACACCAAAACCGCGAACCAAGGCACAGTAGTTGGGTGTTTCTTCTCCGTGTAATTGTACAGCTTGCAAGTTATGTTGTTGCACCATGGATTGAATATAATCGACGGAGGCATCGACAAATACGCCGGTTTTTTTAATTTCTTTTGGAAGTTTAGGAGTGGTTGTTTCTACATAACGACTCGAGGGAGCCCAAAAAATAAAGCCCATATAATCGGGTTGCAATTCGCCCAGCTTTGCAATGTTTTCAGGTTCTCGCATGCCACACACTTTTAGTTTCATGCCTCCAATTGTTTAATGAATGCCCCTGCTGTTTCTCCGGGATGGTCCGTTTTCATAAAATTTTCTCCCACTAAAAACCCTTGGTACCCATAGGTTTTAAGGTCTTGAATGGCGTTTACTTCACTAATACCACTTTCAGAAACCTTGACAAATTCGTAGGGTATTTTATCCGCCAAAGTACGACTGGTGTCCAAAGCGACCTCAAAGGTTTTTAGGTTACGGTTATTCACCCCCAACATGTCTAAACTGGGCATAATGGATTTTTCCAATTCTTCTAAGTTGTGTACTTCTAGTAAAACATCTAGACTTAAACTTTTTGCCACCTCCGAGAGCTGTTTGATTTCTGATCGAGTTAGCACTGCTGCAATCAATAAAATAACATCAGCTCCGTGTGCTTTAGCTTCAATGAGTTGGTATTCATCTACAATGAATTCTTTGCGCAATAGTGGGAATTTTGTAACTGCCCGGGCAAGCGTAAGATCGTCTAATGATCCACCAAAATATTTGCCATCGGTTAGGACGGACATTCCACATACCCCTGCATCTTCATAGCCTTGCGCCACTTCACTTACCGATAATGAGCTATTGATGTTTTGTTTAGAGGGCGAACGGCGTTTATGTTCAGCGATGATTCCCGATTTACTTGCTCTTAATGCTGTTGCAAGGGAGTTACTTGCCCGTTCAAAGAGAGGGGATGCTTCCCAGTAGCTAGACGGAAAGAGCTGTTTCCGTTGCGCTACTTCTATCTTTTTATCGGCAACGATTCGGTCTAAGATGGTCATGCTTTACTTAAGTTTTGTAAGTTCGTTAAGGCCGTAAGTGCTTTCCCAGATTGGAGGGATTCTTTTGCTTTTTCAAAGCCTTCAATTGGCGAAAGAGCTAATGCTGTAGCAATGGCCATTCCAGCATTGGCGCAGACTACATTGTTTTGCGCTTCTGTTCCTTTGTTCTGTATTACGTTCATAAATATTTTTGCAGAAGAAGCTACATTATCTCCTCCAGCAATTTGGCTTGCATCTAAGGGAAGCACGCCGAAATCTTGAGGAGTCAAAACCCGTTCACTTGAATTGCTAAAAGCTTTGGTTGCCCCTGTCAACGAAATTTCGTCATAACCATCTAGGGCATAGAGGATGGTGAATTGAGTATCCGTTTTTTGAAAAAGGTAATGGTACAATCGCGCTAGTTCTAAGTTAAAAACCCCTGTTAATTGTGACTTGGGAAAGGAAGGGTTGACAAGAGGCCCAAGCATATTGAAAAAAGTTTTTACACCCAAGTCTCTTCGAACGGGGGCAACATTTTTCATGGCAGGGTGAAAAAGGGGGGCATGCAAAACACAAATTCCTGCCTGATCTACACAACGTTTTAAAAAATCGGCATCATTTGAAAACTTCACCCCCAATGCTTCTAATACATTACTAGAACCACAGCCAGAGGAGACACCATAATTGCCGTGTTTGGTTACTTTAACTCCAGCACCTGCGGTAACGAAAGAGGAGAGGGTAGAAATGTTAAAGGTGTCTTTTCCATCTCCACCTGTTCCGCAAAGATCAATGGTATTAAAATCACTTAAATCTACGGCAATACAGAGTTCTAAGAGTGCTTCTCTAAAACCTTCTAATTCTTCTAGGCTAATGCTTCGCATCATAAAAACCGTTAGGAAAGAAGCAATCTGCACAGGGTTGTATTGTCCATCGGCTATGTTGATGATCATTTGCCTTGCTTCGGCTTTGCTTAACTGCTGGTGTTGTATGAGTCGGTTGAGGGTTGCTTTCATGCTTAACTATTGATCCAGTTTTCCAATATTTTTTTTCCGTTGGGGGTTAAGACTGATTCAGGGTGATACTGTACCGCTCTCACATCATAGGTTTTGTGTCGTAAGGACATCAATTGTCCTTCTTGGTCAAAGGAGGTTGCAATGAGTTCTTCTGGAAGGGGTGTTTCTACGACCCAAGAATGATAGCGTCCAATGTCAAATTTTTTGGGAAGATTATTGAAAAGGACATCTTCTTCTGTGATTTCTACTGGGGTAGCTATTCCGTGATAAACTTTGTCTAGGTTGATTAATTTTGCACCAAACACTTCTCCAATGGCTTGTTGCCCTAAGCATATGCCGAGGATTTTTTTGGTAGGAGCATAGCGCTCAATAGCTGCTTTCAATAGGCCTGACTCATCGGGGATACCTGGACCGGGAGAAAGAAGAATCAAATTATAGTCCTCCAGTTCATCCAGATCAAACTGGTCATTGCGTTTTACAATCACTTCGCAATTGAGTTCCTCCAAATAGTGCACCAAATTATAGGTGAACGAATCGTAATTATCGATGACAAATACTTTTTTCATTAGATATTTTCTGCTAAGGTGAGGGCTTTATCGAGGGCCCCTAGTTTGTTATAGACTTCTTGCAATTCACTTTCGGGAACAGAATCGGCAACAATTCCTGCTCCTGCTTGATAATGCAATTGATGGTTTTTACTCAAAAAAGATCGAATGATGATAGCGTGGTTAAAGTTACCGTGAAAATCCATGTACCCAATGGCTCCTCCGTAAACATTGCGTTTGGTAGTCTCGTAACGATCAATTAACTGGAGGGCATTGTGTTTAGGAGCCCCACTAAGGGTTCCCGCGGGGAAGGTGTCGGCGACTACTCGAAAGGTTTTGGCAGCTTCTTTCATGCGGCAAGTTACTTTCGATACCAAGTGAATGACATGAGAGTAAAATTGAATTTCTCTGTTTTTTTCGACGACGACTTCAGAACCATTTCGACTCAAATCATTTCGTGCTAAATCGACCAACATGACGTGCTCACTGTTTTCTTTGGGGTCTTTGGCCAGCTCTTTTGCTGCAGCTGCATCTTGAAGATCGTTTCCTGTTCTTCTAAACGTACCAGCAATGGGATGAATTTCTGCTTTTCCATCTTGAACAATCAATTGGGCTTCTGGAGAACTTCCAAATATCTTAAAGTCACCATAGTCAAAGAAAAAGAGGTAGGGTGACGGATTTACAGAACGTAAGGTTCTATAAACATTGAATTCATCCCCTTTAAACTCTTGAGCGAATCGACGTGATAGGACCAATTGAAAAACATCTCCACGAAAACAGTGTTCTTTTCCTTTTTTTACAAAATCGATGAATTGATCATCTGTAAGATTAGACACTTTTTCCCCCACTTTTTCAAAGGTGAATTTACTACTGTTTTTGGCATTTAAAAGACGTTCAATTTCTACCAAGTTGTGTTCTCCTTCATACAGGTGAGAAAATAGATGGGCCTCGTGATTGAAGAGGCTAATGGCAATGATGTTTTGGTAAACTGCGTAATAAATGTCTGGAATGTCGTGACCAGGTTTGGCTTTATTAAGTTGAATGTTTTCAAACTGATCTACAGCATCGTGCGCAACATAGCCAAAAATACCATTGCTGATGAATTTGAAAGGAAACTTTTCATTCTCAAATTGCTGCGAAAATTGATGTATTTCTTCTGGAATATCAATTGTTTCATCGACTGTTTTTGTTGTGCAAGTCCCGTCTGGGTAATGGGTTGTTAGGCAAGCGTTTTTGAGCTCAATAGAGGCAATGGGGTTGCAACAGATGTAGGAAAAATCATTGTTGTTGGCATGGTAGTCACTACTCTCCAATAAAAGGGAGTGAGGAAAAACATCTCTCAGCTTGAGGTAAGCACTTACAGGAGTAAGTGTATCGGCAAGAATTTTTTTATGTTCAGTTTGCAGTGCAAATTTTTTCATGTACCTAAAATTAAAAAAGGCCTGTCGTGATGACAAGCCTTTTGTATTTGGATACAGCGTGTTTCACGAATAGATTTTCTATTCGTTCCACCAGTTTGTATTGTTATTTCTGTGCTTCATTGGGTCAAATATAAATTAAAATTTAAATTCATCCCAGTAGAAAAGAAATTATTTTTTGGCATGAGAGCCATCACAAAATCCATCTGGGTTTTGGGTATTACCACACCCACATTTTGGTCGTACAGGCATAATTTTATAGTTTAAGGGTTACATCTAGTTCAAAATCATTGTAGATCGCTTTATCTCCTAGGTTGTCGAAAAAAGAGTTTGACCCATAACGAATGTCGTGTTTTGAACGATCGATAATGACTTTTGCTGTTGCTTCATTTCCAGCTATAGTTAAATCAAAGCTTGCTTCCTTGGTGATTCCTTTAATGGTGAAATTTCCAGTTACAGCATAACCTCCATTTCCATTAGCCTTCACATTGGTAAAAACTAGTTTGGCTTCTGGGTGAGTCGCTACGCCAAAAAAGTCGTCAGAGCTTAAATGACCAATTAGTTTATCAGCATACTCTCCTTCTAAATCAGTACAGGTCATTGAAGCCATATCAACGACAAAGCTACCACCGGTAACAGCACCATCGGTCATGTTGATCACTCCTGATTTTAAGGCAATGTTTCCTTCGTGTTGTCCAGTTACTTTCTTTCCTGTCCAATGGATATTACTTGCAGCAATGTCAATCGCTTTTTCTTGTGCTTTAAGGTTTTGTGCACCAAATAAAAAGGCAGCACCTAGCGCAATGGATAAAATTGTTTTTTTCATAGAATTTAAATGATTAAAGAATTGTTATTGAATTAATTTTAAAAGTGTAATTGATAGCTGTTCTTTATCAGCTGTTTCAATATTTTCAAGCAGTTGTGCTTCTTTTTCTGCGAGATCATGGTCGATGTCTGTCAAAAGATTTAGGCCTCTTGGAGTGATGGATAGTTCTATTTTACGCCGATTATTTGCGCAAATGGTTCGTTCTACAAATCCTTTATCGATTAGTTTGTCGATTAATCGAGTAGTGTTACTCATTTTATGAATCATGTGTTCATTGATGGTAGAAAGATTTGCCGGTTTTCCTTTTTGTCCACGCAATATGCGAAGGACATTAAACTGAGGAAGGGATATGCCAAACGATTTTGTAAACAAGTTTAGTTTTTCGTTCATCTTGTTACCAACACGCAATAAATTAACGACCAATATTCTATTTTTTTCTACAGTTGTCATTACAAATGTTGTATGTACAAATATATAAAATATTTTCTATCTGCAAAGATTTTTAACTTACATTTGAAAAAAGTAAAAATGACAGAACTTAATCAACAAGAATGGGAGGAAACTCGCCTCAATTCAACATCTGCTGTTTTGTTGGATGTGCGTACCGAAGAAGAGTTTGAAGATGGTCACATTCCAAATGCCCGGTTAATCGATATTCGACAGCCACAAACATTTATGGAAGAAGTGCAAACCCTTGATAAAGACAAAGCGTATTTTGTGTATTGTCGCTCTGGGGCAAGGAGTGCCCAGGCTTGCCAAGTTTTAGATCAATTGGGTGTTGCGTCAACATACAACTTGGTCGGAGGAATATTAGGCTGGACAGGAGAAGTCATCAAGTAATTTTTTCCCAAATCAATGAAAGAGGACTTCCTACACTTTGTGTGGAAGTATCAGAAATTTCCACCCACTTCACTAAAAACTTCACAGAACGAATCCATTGAAGTAATTCGTCCTGGTATTCATAACCAACATGATGGTCCAGATTTTTTGCAGGCCGAGCTGAAAATTGGCACCTTGTTCTGGGCTGGGTCAGTAGAGATTCATCTAAAATCTTCTGACTGGTATAGGCACCAGCACCAAAGCAATAAAGCCTATGACAACGTTGTTTTGCATGTGGTATGGGAAGACGACATTGAAGTATGTTTAGCCAACGGATCTTTACTTCCCACCTTAGTATTGTCCACTTTTATCTCCCCAAAATTGATAGAGAAACTGACCAATTATTTTAAGCAAAAACAGTCATTTATTCCCTGTGAAGACCAATTTCCCCATGCCCCCCAAGAAGTTTTAACCCTTTGGAAAGAGCGTTTATATATCGACCGCTTGGAACAAAAAGCAAAACGAATAGAGTTATTATTGAAAGAAACAGAAAACGATTGGGAAGCAGTGTTGTTTGTTCTACTGGCAAAGAATTTTGGTCTCAACATCAATGGAGCATCTTTTTTCGCTGTTGCACAAAGCATTCCCTTCTCTGTGCTTAGAAAGTTAAGCGGAGATGTCCAAAATGTAGAGGCACTATTTTTAGGTCAGGCAGGGTTGATTTCTGCCCGAACCCCTTCTTCTTATGCCACGCTCTTGTGGGAACGTTACACTTATCTAAAGTGCTAAGTATTCACTTCCACAGCCTCCTCAAGTTCCTTTTCATTTTTCGCGTTTGCGACCACACAATTTTCCTACCCTTCGCTGGGCACAATTAGCCCAATTGTATGCCTCATCGACACAGATTTTTTCACGTTTTTTCACTCCACAAGGCTTAGAAACAGATTGGCTAAAAAAAAAAGTGGAGTTTCTGTTTTCTGGGAAACACACTACAGTTTTAATAATAAGACTTCCAAACAGCAGCCAAAAAGACTTTCCACATCATTTATTGAACTACTGAAGATCAATACCCTTATCCCTTTGTATTTTTGTTATGAAAAAAACAAAGGTAACGACGCTTCGGAGAAAACCATTGATCTTATTCGAAAAGTGAAGCCAGAAAAAAATCGTTTGCTGAAGGGTTTTATGGCATTAGGAACCGACCTTGAAAATGCGCTGGATTCACAAGCCTTAATTCAATTAAAAAAGAACTATTGTGACACAAAAAAATGTTTACTTTGCGCAGTAGGAGTTCATTTAATCAATCACCCTATTAATGACTAGAAATTTCCGTCACTGGTTTGAACAAAACGGTTTTGCTGTATGTACACGTCTCGCTGAAGCATTGGGGATGAAAGTGAAAAGTGTTCGCTTATTTTTTATTTACGCCTCTTTCGCAACCCTAGTAGGAGGTTTTGTTATGTATCTCACTTTAGCATTTTGGCTTAAGTTAAAAGATTTGATCTACACCAAACGCAGCTCGGTGTTTGATTTGTAAAAACAATATAGGCGAGAGTTTGTTATTAGCAATTATTTTAAGATATTCGGTAAGAATAATCTAATCAAACCAAATGCATTCTAAACTTAAATCATTATTTACAGCTTTTATTTTTCTTTTCTCCGCCCCTCTGTTCGCACAAGAACAAGGCATCGATGACCGAATTAATGAAGCTTTTACACCCATCGCAAACTGGTGGGGAGCAGTAATACTACATAATTTCCCTGGAACCGAAATCCCTACCATTATTTTTCTCTTGGTGGGCGGAGCTCTTTTCTTCACAGTATACTTTGGCTTTATCAATATCAAGCGTTTCCCGATGGCAGTCAATACCGTTCGGGGAAAGTATGATGAAATAGATGAACACGAAGGTGAAGGAGACGAGGGAGAAGTAAGTCACTTTCAAGCCCTAGCTACGGCTGTTTCTGGAACAGTAGGAAATGGAAACATTGCAGGAGTAGCATTGGCCATTGCAGTGGGTGGACCTGGAGCTACTTTCTGGATGATTCTTTGTGGACTCATTGGGATGTCTACAAAATTTGTTGAATGTACTTTGGGTGTAAAATACCGCGATATTGGAGAAGACGGCACCGTTTATGGTGGCCCAATGTATTACTTAACGAAAGGATTAGAAGAGAGAGGATTTGCTAAGCTTGGACGAACTCTTGCAGTAATCTTTGCACTGCTTTGCATTGGCGCTTCATTTGGGGGTGGTAATGCTGCACAATCCAATCAAGCTGCCATGCAGTTGGTAGAGTCATTTGGTATGACAGGCGGTAGCGCACGTACTATAATTGGTGTGATCATGATGCTGGTTGTAGGAATCATTATTATTGGAGGAATTAAGCGAATTGCACAGGTTACCGAGAAGGTTGTTCCAATGATGGCATTAATGTATATTCTTGCTTGTCTTTACATTATCATTTCAAATTTCTCTTTTGTTGATGACGCTTTCGGAATGATATTTTCACAAGCATTTAACCCACAAGCTGGCCTTGGTGGGCTACTTGGAGTTTTGATTACAGGATTTAGACGTGCCGCATTCTCGAATGAAGCTGGGGCAGGTTCGGCTTCCATTGCTCACTCTGCAGTTAAAACTAAATATGCTGCATCGGAAGGACTAGTTGCCTTGTTAGAGCCATTTATCGACACCGTCGTTATTTGTACCATGACTGCTTTAGTGATTATCATTTTCAATGGAGATAACACCGTTTTCCAATATGGAGGAGAAGGAGGAATTGTAACCATAGCTGGACAACAGGTAGAAGGAGCTGCGATCACTGCAGCTGCTTTCGCAAAGTATATATCTTTTTCTGGACCTTTCCTTACTATCGCGGTGGTATTGTTTGCAGTTTCAACCATGATTTCTTGGTCGTACTACGGTTTACAATCTTGGATGTATGTGTTCGGAAAAAGCAAAATTTCTGACTTAACCTATAAAATCATCTTTTTGATTTTTATTGTTATTGGAGCTGCAGGGGATATGTCTGCCGTTTGGACGTTCTCTGACGCGATGATCCTAGCGTTAGTTTTCCCTAATATGATTGGGCTGTTCTTCTTGTTCCCAAAGGTGAAAGAAGAATTAAATCGTTATTTAGAAGCCATCAGTGGAATAAAATAAAAAGCAAATGTCTTATAAAGCCGCCCGTCGTTTTTCATTAATGCGAAAAACACGAGCGGTTTTTTTTATGCTCCTAATTCTGGGGGGTATACAGCTCTATTTCTATCTCAGAAAATCTACAGAAATCATGAATTTTGTTCATTATGACCATGCTTTTCAAGTACAACTAGATTCCCTTAGAACGCAGAGAAAAGCACAAACAATCTTTCCTTTCAATCCAAATTTTATATCTGACCAAAGAGGTTATTTCTTGCATATGAGTGTTGACGAAATAGATCGATTACATCACTACCGAGATCAAAATAAATGGATTCGATCTGCACAAGAGTTTCAACAGGTAACCAACGTAAGTGCTGCCTGGTTGAATAAATATTCTCCTTATTTCACCTTCCCTAAGCGAAAAAAAGAGAAGTTGAAATTGAATGAAAAATCGGTTAAACCGAAGTTTGACTTAAACACAACAACTGCCAAAGAGCTAGCATCTATTCGAGGAATAGGTAAAGTGTTGAGTGAACGAATTATCAAATATCGGAAACGCATACAAGGCTTTTCTAGCCTTGATCAGTTAGATGAGGTTTTTGGGCTAAAACCAGAAATCTTAGACCAAATGAAGCAGCAATTAACGATTGCTACTTTACCTAAAATTAAAAAAATACCGATTGATAAGGTAAGTCTTGATGAATTAACCAAGCTACCATATCTAAACAAAAAAGAAGCAAAGAAAATTATAGCACTACGCACTAGCCAAGGGAGTATCACACTGTTAGACTTAGAAAGAATCAAGGGATTTGATGCGGTGAAAATTAAAAGATTAACCCTATATTTGTTTTAAAAAATTGCTCGTATGGAAACACCAATGACGGTCTCTAAACACGAAACTGAATCGTATCAAATGGTTTCAGATTCTGCAAGAGAGTTTGCTGAAAAGTATTTGGGACCCCACGTTATGGAGTGGGACGAAAGCCAACATTTTCCAGTGGATATAATGCGTGTCGCTGGTCAACTTGGTTTTTTAGGTGTCATCATTCCGGAAGAATATGGTGGATCTGGATTAAGTTATCACGATTACATTGCTATCATTGAGCAAATATCAATTGTTGATCCTTCCATTGGGCTATCTGTAGCTGCCCACAACTCGCTTTGAACCAATCATATTTACCTCTTTGGAAACGAAACACAACGTTGTAAGTGGTTGCCAAAATTGACCTCTGGAGAGCACATTGGCGCATGGGGTTTAACCGAACACAATACAGGCTCCGACGCTAAGGGGATGTCAACTACCGCAAAGAAAGAAGGAAATGACTGGATTCTAAACGGGACGAAGAATTTCATTACCCACGGAAAAAGCGGCGATATAGCTGTTGTGGTTGCCCGCAATGGTGAAAAGGGTGATAACCACGGAATGACTGCATTTGTGGTTGAACGTGGTACCCCTGGTTTTACGGCTGGTAAAAAAGAGAACAAGTTAGGGATGCGCGCATCAGAAACCGCAGAAATGGTTTTTGACCATTGCCGTATTCCGGATGAAAATAGACTGGGCGAGATTGGCGAGGGCTTTATTCAATCAATGAAAATATTAGATGGTGGTCGCATTTCCATTGGCGCACTCTCGCTAGGTATTGCCAAGGGAGCCTACCGTGCTTCTGTTAAATATTCCAAAGAACGTCACCAATTTGGGAAAGCAATCAGTAGTTTCCAAGCAATAGCCTTTAAATTGGCCGATATGGCTACCGAGATTGAAGCTTCTGAACTGTTATTGCATAAAGCTGCTAGCGATAAAATGCTGGGTAAAAATGTCACCAAGATAGGAGCCATGGCAAAGATGTATGCTTCTGAAGCCTGTGTCAAAATCGCAAGTGAAGCCGTGCAGATTCACGGTGGATATGGATTTACTAAAGACTTTCCGGTGGAGAAGTTCTATCGTGATGCCAAATTATGTACCATTGGTGAGGGAACGACAGAAATCCAAAAATTGGTTATTTCTCGAGATATCTTAAAGAAATAACCATTCAATGCAAATAATTGGCTTAAAGCAGTTATATTTGCACACATTTCAAAAGAGAGGAGGTTACGTTTTATGTTAATAATACCAATAAAAGAAGGAGAAAACATCGATAGAGCGCTCAAGCGTTTCAAAAGAAAATTCGATAAAACAGGCGGAATGCGTCAACTACGCGCACGCAAGCAATTCTTAAAGCCTTCTGTGAAGAACAGAGCTAAGATCCAGAAAGCACAATACATCCAAAGCCTACGCGACGCAGAAATGCATTAGGTAAATTGTGTTAAATAATTTTAACGTTGTGATAAAAGAGTTATCTTTCATCACAGCGTTTTTTTATGTCTATTTCCAATTACATTGATTACTTAGCGAAGGAGAAGAAATACTCTTCCCATACAATTACGGCGTATAAAAAGGATCTTACCCATTTTCTGAGTTTTTGTGAAGCAGAATATGATGAAACTTCCATTGACCATATCGACTACCCCATCATTCGTACTTGGATCGTTTCTTTGGTTGAAAGCGGAAAAAGCAATCGTACCATTAATCGAAAAGTGTCTGTGCTGCGCTCTTTTTATAATTTTTTGTTACGCGTTGAGGTGAGAGAAACCAATCCGTTGCGAAAACACACTCCTTTAAAAGAAGAGAAGAAAGTACAACTACCTTTTACTGAAAACGAAATCAGGCAACTATTAGATGGTGATCACTTTGGTGAAGATTACAAGAGTATCTTGATCAAAACCATTATTGAAACACTGTATTGTACTGGGATGCGAAGAGCAGAGTTGATTGCATTAGAGTCGAAGGGAGTTGATTTGAACTCCCGCACAGTAAAGGTCATTGGAAAAAGGAATAAAGAACGTATAATTCCTATTATTCCTTCTTTGGAAGAACAATTGAAACGTTACCAGTCTGCTTTAGTTGAGCGTTTTCCACTGAAAGACAATCCTTTCTTTTTTTGTTCGGAAAAGGGTAAAAAACTCACTGAAAATTTTGTATATAAATCCGTAAATGAGTACTTTAATAGGGTATCCTCTAAGGTAAAAAAAGCCCTCATATGTTGCGGCATAGTTTTGCTACACATTTGTTAAATCAAGGTGCTGATTTGAATACCGTAAAAGATCTTTTTGGGGCATGCTTCTTTAGCAGCGACCCAAGTGTATACGCACAGTAGTATGCAGCAAATCAAATCGGTCTACAAGAATGCACACCCCAGAGGAGAAAAAAATAAGTATAATCTTTAAACTTTTGTTGTATGAAAATCAATGTACAAGCTACCAACTTCACTGTCGATCAGAAATTAGTAGAATTTACCCAACGTAAAATTGATAAGCTCTTCCAATTCTACGACAAAATACTCAGTGTTGATGTTGTTTTTAAAGTGGAAAACACAACTGACAGGGTTAATAAATTTGCCGAAATTAAAATTGGTATTGTAGGAGAGAATGTTGTGGTAAAAAAAATATGTAAGACTTTTGAAGAGTCTATTGATTTAAGTGTCAAAGCAGCAGAACGTATGTTGATTCGCCACAAAGAACTTCTTCGTTCTTGAGTAAAAGTTTTTTCTTTTTTCTTTGAATTGAAATAAATAAATTTCTACATTTGCACCGCTCGAAAGGGCACTTAAAAGCCGATGTAGCTCAGCTGGCTAGAGCAGCTGATTTGTAATCAGCAGGTCGTGGGTTCGAGTCCCTCCATCGGCTCTTAGTTCTTTAAAATATCGGGGAGATACTCAAGCGGCCAACGAGGGCAGACTGTAAATCTGCTGTTTTTAACTTCGCAGGTTCGAATCCTGCTCTCCCCACTATTTAAGCGGGAGTAGCTCAGTTGGTAGAGCGTCAGCCTTCCAAGCTGAATGTCGCCGGTTCGAACCCG
The DNA here is from genome assembly GCA_038143735.1 of Flavobacteriaceae bacterium. GTDB lineage: Bacteria > Bacteroidota > Bacteroidia > Flavobacteriales > Flavobacteriaceae > Arcticimaribacter. Next base: position 2,618 of record JAYQML010000004.1, on the reverse strand, counting down.
GTCTCTCGCTCTCAATTACGCCGACGTAGCTCAGGGGTAGAGCGTTTCCTTGGTAAGGAAGAGGTCGGCAGTTCAAATCTGCTCGTTGGCTCAAACAACACAAAGGTCTTCCAATTGGATGGCCTTTTTTATTTATTCGAATTCTTGTTTTAACCTACCTTGCTTCTTTTCGTTCTCTGATCTCTCTATGCTTTTTATTGCTTGTTATTCATCACAACTCATTTCTTTAATGCATACCTTGTATTAGCCTAAGATTTCTTTCCCTTTGGACAAGCTGAAGAAAATAAATTAAAAAAAGGGGAAAATGAATTTAAAGGAACCATACAAGCTTATGTTTACTTCCTCACACAAAAAGCCCTACTGCAGCTTTTTATTTGTAATTTGTAGTGCGTTTTGAAATAAATACCCATCCTTAATTGAGTGGTATGGTCGGATTAATAGACAGTTAGCATTACTTTTATCAAATTTAAAGTTATTAAATTGATTAATAGCAATTTAAATTAGTTTACCTATCTTTGTGCCTTAACAAATATAACAATTATGAGTAATCACAGTGGAACTGTAAAGTTCTTTAACAATGCAAAAGGGTTCGGATTCATCACCAACGATAATGGAGAAGATGTTTTCGTTCACGTAAACAACACCAACGACGAAATCACAGAAGGGGATAAGGTTAGCTATGATGTTGAGGAAACTCAAAAAGGTCTTAGTGCGGTTAATGTTAGTTTAGTAGACTAATCCCTATACAGTATAGGCAAAAAAGCCCTGCCATTCGGCAGGGCTTTTTTATTCCCTTAATTTCTGTTAACGCACTATGATTGCAAACTATGGCCAAATGTTGGGAAATCCATTCTTTAACTTATTTACTATATTTATTATGGTTTAGGACCAAGTGAATTCAATGGTGAAGCTTTTTTGGATGATCAAATTTATGTCAGCGAATACCTTTCACCTAATGGAGACAATATTAACGATGCGTGGCGAATCATCAACATCAATTATCATCCCTTAAGTAAGTTGTGGGTATATAGTCGAAGTGGACAATTGGTTTACAGCGCAACAGGCTATAACAACGATTGGGAGGGGACATATAATGGGGAAGTGCTTCCTGAAGGCAATTATTTATATCAAATCGATCAGACGGAAATCAAACCATCGATCATCAAGGATGGATTTATTTATCACTATAGCAATGAGATTAAGAGCAATTTATCTTTTTAGTTTTATCTCTTTGACAATCTACGGTCAACAAGAACCGTCTTTTGCTTTTTCACAATTCAATCTAAGTTTAGTTAACCCTGCGTATGTAGGTTCTCAAGGAAAAAGTGTTTTTACTATGGCCACAAGATCTCAATGGTCTTCGATCGAAGGCTCTCCAGAGAGTTTTGCTTTTGCTTACAATACTGAACGAAATGATAATGTAGGGATTGGTTTATCGGTTATTTCAGATAAAACATTTGTTGAACAACAAACCTTTGCATTTATCGACTTTTCTTACAAACTTCAGTTGAGTGAGAACGCTCGTTTATTTTTAGGTCTAAAAGGAGGAGGAAATTTTTATAATGCTGACCTAAGTTCATTGGAAACCTACAACAATTTAAGTGATCCTTCAAAAGTAGCCATGAGCAGATTGAAGCCCAATCTCGGTGTAGGTGCATTTTTAACGATAAAAAACAATTGGATTTCTTTCGCTGCACCTCGTCTTTTTGAAGTTCAACGAGCAGATCAAGAAGATATATTTGCGAAAGATCGTATTCATTTATATGCGGCTGGGGGAACAAGTATTTCAGTGAATAATGATTTTATCCTCGCACCAAGTATTGCCTTCCGTAAGATAAAAGGGCTTCCCTTAATAACAGAAGCTACCGCGCTTGTTACCTATCGAAGTCAATTGAGCGCTGGAATACAAATTCGTGATAATTCGAGTGCGGGAATTCTTTCATTCTTTTCAATCACTGATACAATTGGGATTGGGTACGCTTATGAGTCTTATTTGGATACTGGTCTTTCAAGTATGAATTTAACGACACACGAATTCTTTATTCGTGTACAACTCGGCAAAGTTGACGAAGCTGCTGAAGTTCCTAGTGAGTCAACAAAGCAAGAATTGCCCCCTGATGAAGTGGAAAATTAAATGCTTTCTTAGCCTGTTGATGTTTTAATGCATTCATCACTTTTTTTATAGTACCTTCGTTTTTATATTTTTTCATTAATGCAAACACCCGAAGGATTAATAGATTTACTGAAACTTAAGCAGATGGATTCCTTCAATTTTGAAGGACAAAATTACCCCACTGTTTGGAAACGTGTTTATGGTGGTCAGGTTCTCGCACAGGCACTAAATGCGGCACATAGAACTGTTCCGGAAGAACGAATTGTACATTCATTACATGGCTATTTTATCCTTTCCGGGGACATTAATATTCCAATTCATTACAAGGTAGAAAACTTGCGCGATGGAGGTAGTTTTTCGACTAGAAGAGTGACAGCCTACCAAAATGAAAAAGCAATTTTTGTATTGGCAGCTTCGTTTCAGCTCGTCCAAAAAGGCTTAGAGCAACACAGCGTCTCTCCTGCACAAGCCAATCCAGATGAGTTGATGTCTGATACCGATTTGT